>NZ_JBQQCK010000008.1:0-214673 GCF_052246695.1 Gracilibacillus sp. D59
CTTGAGCTTCCTTCCGATTCCACGTCACCGTGGACACCGTTGCTTTTGGCTATGTGCTTACCGCTACTAGGTCGCACTCAGGACTTTCACCCGTTAGAGTTCGCCCATGCCGGGCGAACAAAAAAAAAAAAAAAAAAAAAAAAAAGACGATCTATGATGATCGCCTTGTTGACTATTAGTTAAACATGGAGTTGATTCAATGAATAAACTATTCTACTAAATTAATTCCAACGAGAGTAGATACTGTTCCATTTCATATCTTGTTTTATGATAATACTCATTATTATGTCTGCCATAGTTAAAATAGCCATGTGCCATACCTTCAACTGTTTTAAAAGTTATATCATTTCCCTTTTCTATCATCTGTTTAATAAATTGGTTATTTTGTTCATACAGGTCGTCAGTTGTTCCACAAAGCCATAATGTAGTGGGCAAGCATTTTTTAACGTTATGAATTGGCGAAAGCCGAGTAGCTTCTTCGAGTACTTGAGGGTATCGCCTTCTCATAATGTCAATCCCATCCATCCCCGCAGCAAAAACAATCAATAAATTGGGGATATGGTCGGTACTTTCATTATCATATTCCTCATCGTCATTTATTTCCTTAAACATAATCGAAGAAACAGTAATATATCCGCCTGATGATGAACCACATACTACTATTTTATTAGGATCTACTCCTAACTCAGAGGAATTTCTTCTTACCCATCGGACAGCGGATTTAACATCACATATTGCTTGGGGTGGTAAGAAGCCTTCATCAGATCCATTTCGATAATCAACACAAACTGCCACCATGCCCTTAGAAGAAAAATAATTTGCTTGATGTTGAAACTGTGCTGGGGTCTTGGAATCCTTTTTAAAACTACCTCCATTAAAAAATAAAATAGCTGGTCTGTTTTCTTGGTGTGTTTTCGGTTCAAATATGTACAATACTAAATTTCTATCCTGTACCACTTTAAACGTTCTTTCAGCTACCGGGAAATCAAATTTGATTTTATTCAACGGAAAACCCCCTTAACATAAAAAATTCATTTTTAAAACTTATTATTTAATTCTCTACTCATTTCGGATAATCCTTCTTTAGCGAATACATGGCGAAAATGACAAACTATACTTTTTCATTCATTGCTACTTGAACTAGTTGTTTTTCTCCATTTTTCTCAAATACTTTATATTTCTGCATCCCTATTTTCTCCGCTACTTTTTGCGAAGGTAGATTTTGAATGGTGGTGTATGAATATACTTTGGGATAATGTAAAACATCAAATGCATGTTCCATACAAGCCATTGCAGCCTCTGTAGCGTATCCTTTATTCCAGTAGTCCTTTATAATGTGAAAGCCGATTTCTGGTACTGTTTCTTTTTCAATTTCTTGCATTGTAATCCCACAATCTCCAATGAATCTATCTTCATCTTTTAAAACTACTGCCCATAACCCATGATTATATTTCTTATAATTATTAATATTCCATTTAATCCACTCTTCCACCTTCTCCAAAGTAAACGGCTCAGGATAGTATTGCATTGATTCTGAATCTGAAAGAACATTTGATAACTTTTGAGTATCGTCCATGTTCAATTCTCTCAAATACAGTCTTTCCGTTTCCATTATTTTCATGAATTTCATCCTCTCTCTGAAACAATCTTGGCTTCATTAACACAATATCTATTCATTTTAAATTACATTTCTTCACAAAAACTCATCAAACGAGTAATGAAAATTTTTCCACTTCAACACTCTATTTCATTGTAAAATATAACAAGATGAACTGAAAGGAGAATTGAATATGATTGAATCAAACATTTTGTTAACTTATACCAAGGTGATAAAACAAATATAAATTAGGAGAGAAATAATGGAATTAACGCAAAGATTAAAAATCATCCCATGTACAGAAGAATCATTATTATTTATTTCAACTTCAGAGGAATATGAATTTGGCTCTCATATACCAATGTATTTAGAGGCGCTAAAGGAAGATGCCTCCCTTTTAGGTTGGGGTGTATGGTTTGTTATCGATAAAGAAAATGACACTGTTATTGGTGATATTGGATTTAAAGGAAAGCCGAATTCAGGTAGCATCATAGAAGTAGGATATGGAATAGTGCCTTCCGTACAAGGCAAAGGCTATGCCACTGAAGCAGTAAAGAAAATTATACAATGGGCGTTTTCATTTAGAAATATAAATAAAGTTATTGCCGAATGTCAGGTTGATAATCTTCCATCTACCAGAGTATTAGAAAAGTTAGATTTCAAAAGAATAGATATAGAAAATAATATGTTGAAATGGCAATTGGAGAAATAATGCTTATTACTACAAGACAACAAAGACGTGCAAACCATAGCACGTCTTTTTAATGAACATTGTGATTTGGGTAAAAAACCAACTTGCTTCTTAACGTAATTAGAATCATTCTACAATCGATTAGATTCTAATCAATCACTTTAGTAAACAATACCCTATCATGATGTTTGCCATCATAATTAGAAAACACAGAAACGCCGTCAACTTCTTTGTCACCATTTTCGATACTAAATCCCATCTTAGTATGATAAGCGATAGAAACCTTATTAATTGGTGAAGTGACAGCACGTACTACGTTTCTATTATTCTTTTTAACCACATTGAAAAATTCTTTATAAAGACGTTTGCCTATATGATGTTTACGGTAATTGGGGTGAACACCGACAAAATGTATGTATCCGACATCCAAATCAGATTGAGACAAAAAGCCAATTAAAAAACCAACAATTTCACCATCTTTTTCAGCAATGTAACTTGTATTATTAAAATGATCAAAGAATAACTTAGGTAACTTATCTGACATTTGCCTACGTCCCCACCATTCGTCTATCAAAGGAGATATCACATTATAATCAGAACTTGTCACATTACGTATTTTCACTCCTATCCCCCCCTTACTCGTTTGGTCAATTTTACCATAAAAAAAACTTAACTCACCATACAAAAAAATGAAGGAGGTAAAATCCTTTATTTTTTCAGTTTTTATCATGTTGTAAACATCAAAGACCAAATCTTCTATCGATTTGGTCTAAACTGAGTAAGATATTTCAATTTCTCGAAAATAACCGATCGTTTCACACGCCTCTCTTATTTCCCCACACCAATGTATGAATCTGCGGAAGCACACGTACATCGTTTAGAGCACTTGAGTTCATCACCTGATCAATTAACCATTCATATTTCGTTAATAAATGGCTAGCTAATTCGTTTGGTGCTACTTCTTCCAAATTATCATTACCTACTTGTATAAAAAAAGGAACTCCCGGATAACTTTTGTGTACATCTTTAGCATAATCCAAGTCATTGTCATCAAAAATTACGACTTTCATACTTGTTTGTGTGAGACGATCGTTCTTCTCTAATTGTGCAACGATATCATCAAGCATCGACCAATTTGTTTTCATCTTGGAGCTTGGTGGTTTAGGGGATATCGTTAAATCATCCACTTCTAAAAACCAGTCTTGCCAACGACTTCCTTGCGTTTCTAGGGCTACCTCCATATTATTTGAATGCAATATTTCTATTAACTCACCCATATGTTTGAGAAGTGCTGGGTTACCACCAGAGATCGTCACATGGTCAAATTTGTCACCACCGATTTCTTTTAATCGCTCAAAAATGTCTACACTTGTCATTTTTACAATATCTTCTTTCGCACTGCCATCCCAAGTAAATGAAGAATCGCACCATGCACAGCTGTAATCACAGCCAGCAGTGCGTACAAACATCGTCTTACGCCCAATTACCATGCCTTCCCCTTGAATAGTTGGGCCGAATATTTCCAAAACGGGGAGCTTATTCACTGATCATCCACTCCCGTCTGGCTTCTGCGTAGCTTGTTGGTGTTTCAAACAGACGAACAAATTCCACTCGACATGCATTCGGAAAATCACTTAATGACTCTTCCATTTTTTCAAAAATCCACACGACCATATTCTCAGCCGTTGTATTCATCTTTGGCAATGTTTCGTTTAAATATCGATGGTCGAGATGGACTTCAATTTCTTCTTTCCAAATCTTTTTAATATCACCAAAATCGATTACAATCCCAATTTCATTAACAAATCCACTAATACCGAAAACTACTTTATAAGTGTGTCCGTGCAGGTTTTTACATTTCCCTTCATAACAATGAAGATGATGTGCTGCATCAAAAGTAAATTCCTTACTTACCATCACACGTTTTTGATGATATTTTAATTGTTCTCGTTTAATATCCTGATCTATTTTTTGTAAATTCTCGACAATTCGAAAGCCGTACATTAATTATTCACTCCATTACGTTTTGCAAAATAGGTGTCTAACCCCTTTTGTCTTAGGTGACATGCTGGACATTCACCACAACCAGTTCCTCGGACACCGTTGTAACAGGTCAATGTTTTCTCACGGATATAATGAAAAGCACCTAATTGATCTGCCAGTTCCCATGTTTCTGCTTTATCCAACCACATTAACGGTGTATGCACGACAAAATCATCATCCATTGATAAATTTAACGTAACATTTAAAGATTTAATAAAAATATCACGGCAATCCGGATAACCACTAAAATCTGTTTCACAAACACCTGTGATAATATGTTTGGCATCGATTTGTTTTGCTAGAATAGTTGCAAACGATAAGAATAATAGATTTCTGCCAGGAACGAATGTATTGGGAAGTTCTCCGTCTTCTCCATCAGCTACCTCAATATCATCTCTTGTTAAGGCATTTGGTGCTAATTGATTTAACAATGACATATCCAAAATATGATGTTTTAAACCTTGTTCTGCTGCAATCTCTTTTGCTACCCCAATTTCCTGCTGATGACGCTGGTTATAATCAAATGTCACTAATTCCACATGATCAAATTTTTCTAACGCCCAAAAAAGGCATGTGGTACTATCTTGACCACCACTAAATACGACTACTGCTCGTTTATTTTTATCCATAAAAAAATTCCCCTTTCACATTGAAAAAGAGAATTCTATACACCCAAAACAAAAAAACATACCTAAGGCTCGGTATGATTATCCTTAGTTTTTTATAGAGGGTGTAGCTAGAACCTCTCCTGCTTTATTAGCAGACTTGTATGTAATTTTTAAGCACAATTTGTAGTATAGCATATTCACCTATATAAAAGGAAGTCAAATATCTCTTCAAATAATTTACAGTTTTTTCTTGAAAACTATATTTCAAGCTATATAATAGTATATGTAATATATTGGCCAATTATTACAATCAGTACCATCTAGAGTAGCTTTTTCAACGCATTCTAAAAATGGATGAAAGGATGTAAAAAATGAAAAACAAATTTTTATTTTTGTTAGCGCTTACTTTTCTTGTCACAGGTGCTTTTTTTGTAGAAAATGTCGAAGCTGCCAGTCTGGACGCTAGTAAAAGTTACAAGATTATTAATAGGTTGAGTGGTAAAGCGTTAGAAGTTTACGAATGGTCTACTTCGGACGGTGGCAATGTGGTGCAATATGATGACCTCGGAGGAATGAATCAACAGTGGAGAATTATTGATGTAGGAGAAGGTTATCAAAAAATCATTAACATTCATAGTGGAAAGGCACTTGAAGTATACGATTGGTCTACAAGTAATGGTGCTAACGTAGCTCAATGGTCTGATTGGAATGGAACAAGTCAACAATGGGATATTGTAGATCTTGGCAATGGCTACTATAAAATATTAAACAGATATAGTGGCAAGGCATTGGAAGTATTTGAGCGGTCCAATGAGAATGGCGCAAACATTGTCCAGTGGGATGATAATGGTGGAGAACACCAACAATGGCAAATTATTGAGGTTCCACCAACTGACACTATTACAGTGAATGAAACAATTGTCGTGTCAGCAGGCGAAACTTTTGATGGGCAAGGTAGAAGATATGTAGCCAATCCAGATACATTGGGTGATGGAAGCCAATCGGAAAATCAACAATCAGTCTTCAGATTGGAGGACGGTGCTACTCTTAAAAATGTTGTATTGGGGCATCCTGCTGCAGATGGCGTCCATACGTATGGTGATGTCTTAGTAGAAAATGTAGTTTGGGAAGACATTGGTGAAGATGCTTTAACCATCAAAGATGAAGGACATGTTACCCTAAAGGGTGGTTTTGCCCAAAATTCAGATGACAAAATGTTTCAAGTTAATGCACCTTCCACTTTTGAAATAATTAACTTCACTGCAACAAATGCTGGTAAGATGATTCGCCAAAATGGTGGTACAACCTTTAAAACAAGTATCATTATTGAAAGCAGTGTCATTACCGATATGGATGAAGCAATTTTCAGAACAGACAGTAGTTCAAGTGAAGTTACGATGTCCAATACTAGATATTCTAATGTTGGCACAAAGTGGTACAACGTCCAAAATGTCTCTGAAAATAATAACTACGAATTTTAAATAAGAAGAAAATATGGGCGACTAAGCCTCTGATTATCACCAATCAGGTAGTCTTCTTTATCTTAGAACGTTAGAAGTTTTTTCGGCAGCATAGACATCTCCATTTTAAATAGAGTGCGTTTAACTAGTATTTTTACTAGTTAAACGCACTCTTTAAGTTAAAAGGCTCTCTTTTTACTCCGCTTGATATAGATGACTCCATAACACTTTCACTACTTACACTCTGTAACTCTCGTTATTGTCCTCCTATTATATTCCATTATTTATTCTGAAATTTCTTCTAAATTGGCATCTTCTATGTGGGATGATAAATATTGCTGCATCAATACACCTGTTGAAATAAGAACTGGCGGATCACCTATTCGTGGCGGACGCAATGTGACGTTAAGTTGTGGAATTTCTCGATGTGGCTGGACATTGATAGGCTGTTCCAGTTTCGCTCTAAGTGTGGATTCTGTTAATAAAATTTCGGAACTCTTCATCCCAGTATTAACAGTAGTAGAAAGTAAATAATATGTCCCTTCACTTACATTTTCAAACACAAATTCTCCTGCTGATTCGAGTATTGTCCCATACAAAGGTAAACCTTCTGGGATAGGCTTAGAAAATAAACCTACTAGTATAATGCCATTAACCGGCGTAGGTGAGATAATCTTGCCTCGAACAGTTTGCAAGTTTTTTCTATTAAAAGCTTCCAAAGGTACCTCATTTTTTAATTGAATTTGTTGCAGATGTTTCGTGACAAAAGTTTCGGACTGACGAAAAACGGAGGGTGATACTCCTACCTTTTGCGTAAAACGAGTAGTAAAGGTTCCAAGACTCTGTTGACCGATCTCCATTCCTATATCCCTTATTGTTAAATTTGTATAAATCAGTAATTCTTTCGCCTTCTGTAATCGGAGAGCAGATAAATAATAGTGTGGTGGCAGACCGATTTGATCTTTAAACTTTCTAGAGAAATGATAGGGACTATAGGCAACATGTTCTGCTACTTGCTGGAGTGTGATTTCTTCATGTAAATTCGACTTGATGTATTTTATAGCTGCTTCTATTTCAGGAGAGTTATGAACCATAAAAACACCTCATGACTATTTTCTACCATTTTACTAAACTTACATGGATGAAGCTAGTCTAACTATCATTCTTTCGGTTCGATAGCTGAAAAGATATATGTACTTGTAAAAAATATGTTTAAGTGAGATAACCATTGACAATTTACAGTATATATATTATATTACCTAAGGCGAATATTTCTGAATAACACATATAAAACGTTCGTCTTTAGGAGTGATATAAATGGAAAATGTATTTGATTATGAAGATATTCAATTAATTCCTGCAAAATGTATCGTAAATAGCCGAAGTGAATGTGATACATCCATTCAGTTTGGAAAGCACACATTCCGCATTCCGGTTGTTCCTGCTAATATGCAGACAATTATTGATGAGAAAATTGCTACTTTTTTAGCAGAACGTAATTATTTTTATGTGATGCACCGCTTTGAACCAGAAACAAGAAAAGATTTTATTATATCAATGAAGGAAAATAACTTAATCGCTTCCATTAGTGTTGGTGTGAAAGATGAGGAATATCATTTTATCGAAGAACTTGCTGATCAAGCACTTGTACCAGACTATATAACAATTGACATTGCACATGGACATTCCAATGCAGTGATTGATATGATTAAGCATATAAAAAAACATTTACCTGATACATTTGTAATTGCAGGAAATGTCGGTACGCCAGAAGCTGTTCGTGAATTGGAAAATGCCGGTGCAGATGCTACCAAAGTAGGGATTGGTCCTGGAAAAGTTTGTATAACTAAAGTTAAAACAGGATTTGGTACTGGTGGATGGCAACTTGCGGCATTAAGATGGTGTGCGAAGGCAGCAACGAAACCAATCATTGCAGATGGTGGTATTCGTACACATGGTGACATTGCCAAGTCGATCCGTTTTGGCGCATCCATGGTAATGATCGGTTCCCTTTTTGCCGGCCATGAAGAATCACCTGGTACGACGGTAGAACAAGACGGTAAACTGTACAAAGAATACTTTGGTTCTGCATCTGAATATCAAAAAGGTGAAAAGAAAAATGTCGAAGGTAAAAAAATGTATGTTGAACATAAAGGAGCACTTCAAGATACATTGACTGAAATGGAACAAGACTTGCAATCGTCTATTTCATACGCAGGTGGACAAACGCTAAATGCTATCCGCACTGTCGATTATGTTGTAGTTAAAAATTCTATATTTAATGGGGATTAATCATTCAGCACACCTGTAAGTTAAGGTGTGCTTTTTTGTTCATATTGTGTTGTCTATCAGAATAGGTTGAAATTTGTAAGGTTATACCCACGTTTATACGGAGACTTCTTGTGTATTATTTAATTTTCTGTTTGAACTTCCTTCCATAATATACACTGAACCCTATGATCACTGGTGTAATCACAATAGTTGGTGCAAACCATAAGAAAATACTGACGGATTCTATATTCATTAGTCTTGGTGCTCCAAAGACAATAAATGCTGTAATTGTCGAAATAGAACAAGCTAACATGCCAATTAGATGTTCGATATACCAATGTCCATTTATTTTAGGCTTACGGAGCCAATAATATAGCTGACTTCCGCCTACAAATAAACCAACACCAGGGAAATAACTTAATAATGGACTACCAATATAAATTCCATATACACTGATGAAGACTGAACTGAGGACTAGACTAAATGAAAATGCAAGATCTCCAATCTGTCGATGAGCGTATTTTCTTTTTTTAAATTTTAATACTCGGATACCATACCAAGCTGTTGCTGCACTTAGTATCGCAATGTAGACAAGAAACCATGAAAAAGCTTTATCTCCTAGAGGATCATAAAAAATCCGGTAAAAACCCATATAAAATGCTGACACAGCCACAATAGCCATAGAATAAGTATATACCCATCCGACTTTTCGGTGTATTTTTCCTCCTTTACGTACTACGATTGGAATCCAGAATACGAGCAATGCCAAAAAGCCTGCAATAATATGAGAAATGCGAAACAGATCAAATATCATCGTTTTCCCCCCATCAATTCTTTTTTAAATAAGCTAATGTTTGTTTAATTCCTTCTTGATAAGAAGTGCGCGGCAAAGCTCCGATATGTTGCTCATATTTTTCTCCACTTAATACAACAGGCTTTTCGGTTAAATAAAGCATTTCTACTACTTCTTTCATATCTTTATTAAATAACCCAAGAAGGAAGATGAGACCTTTTTTTACTGTAAAGACCTTTTTCTTAAATGCCGCTTCTTCTCTTACGATTTCTATAATTTCTTCTCCTGAAATAATATCAGTAGCAGGAACGTTCCAGTTCTGTCCATAAGCTTCAGGATTCTGTGCTAATGTAACAATGGCCTTAGCACCATCTGGTGTATAAATATATTCACGTTTTACCTTTTGATCTCCAATAAACATTGCCGAATTATTTTTACTCACAGATGCAAATAAAAATTGGAGCATCGTATTGTCAGCACCAGGACCATAAAAATCAGGAAAATGAACAATTAGTACAGGAACTCCAGCATTATGAAGAATCTCTTCAAGTCGTAATCTCATTTTTCCTTTTTTGGTATGTGGTTGCTTCGGATAGTCTTCCCTTATCTTCTTTCCATGTCCGTTCCCATAAGCATAGATGTTATCAACAACCGCCAACTTTGAACCATATTTTTGTGCCAACTCAGTAACATTTTTCATGATCGGCTCAAGCTTTTCTTCCCACTGTGAATAAGGAACATTCAGTGCATGGAAGATAATATCTACTCCCTCTATACCTTTTTCAATGTCCGTTTTTTGCTGTGCATCACCCGAAAGGATCTCTACTCGATTGTCATGTCCGAAGAGTGCTTCTAACTTTGCTTTATTACGTGCAAATGCTACTACTTCTATATTTCTACTTAATAATTCCGACACAATCGCTTGCCCCATACCTCCGCTAGCTCCTATAACCATTACCTTTTTCATCATATCCTCCTTTAATTAACTATCGTTCAATTAATAATTAAAAAAATTAGTCGTTGGATATCATCGCTAAAATCATATCGACATGTGATGCTGCTAAGTCTTCTACTTCTTGAAAAGAATGACCAATTCTACAATAGTGGGCAACAAAACCATGTAACATTAAAAAAACAGACCAGATTTTCTTAATTTCTATTTGCTTGTTTGTTAATGTTGCAACTGCCTGTGCAAACTGCTGATAACTCTGCTCAGGTGCATTGGTCATGTAGTGTTGCAATTCTTTGTCTTTCATAATAAACATCACTTCATAATGATTAGGATAAGTCAATCCAAATCGGATGAATCCAATTAAAAGTTCTTTTAGCTTCTCTTCTTGTGTAAGCTCTAATTTTTCTAAGCTGTCTAATTCCTTGTTGATCATGGCAAAGTCTTGATCTATCATTGCATAAAATAAATCAGCTTTGTTTTTAAAATGATAATAAATAGCTCCATGACTATACCCTAGTTCCCTGGCTATCATTCTCATCGAAACAGCTTGGTATCCTTGATCCACAAAGAGCTGGTGTGCAACATCAATAATTGCTTCTCTTGAAAGTTCTTGAGCTACTGCTTTTCGCGGTGCCATATCTTTTAACCCCTTTTTTTAACCACTGTTCAATTAAATAATATAAAAAATGGTATTGATTGTCAATATAATACTCATATATTTTTAAAACCTATTTTCAATAGTTTTATTTACCTATTTTTTAACAAAAATACAGGGAGGAAATTACTGGTTAGATGGCGAATTATAAATATATAAGCAAATTGTAATGATTCATATAGTATTTTTGGATCACACATAGTATCTTAATTGATTTTGGAGGGATTTCTCATTGAATTAATCGTTATTTCTCAAATTTTAATATCCATAATTGCTCTCGTTGTCACCTTTGTCTTTTATTACAAGAATACAAAAATAAAAAAACACAAGAATGAATCCCATACTTCGAATGATACTAACATACTTGAAGAAAATACCCGCCATAATTTCCGAATCACTCTATACCAACAACCATGTCTGATTACTCTCATACAACTAGAAAATTCCCATCTGAAACAATTAAAAAACAAACAATTTTATGGCTATATTGAAAATATCAGCACTAGTGGTTTAAAGTTTTTATGCCATTTTAACTTTCCGGTAAAAGAGCGTGTTTTGATCAAACTAAATGTAGCAATCAAATCATACCATTTCATTTTAAAAGGCGAAATTATCCGAAAAGAGGAACATAAGCTAAGTAATCAAATAGCATATGGAGTCAAATTTTATAAATTGACCGAGAAAGAAAGAATGCGGATCACTAAAGCGTTAAATGAAGTAATGGTGGAAAAAGAGAAAAAGGCAAAAATGTATAAAGCACGTTAAAAAAGAAGTGTATAATGAGAGACATAAAGTAAGACTTCCATCAAGGGACTTTTATGGACGATTAGCACCGCGATAAAAAAAGAGTTACCATTTTTATCTGGTAACTCTTTTCTTCTTATGCAATATCGTATCCTTGTTCCTCTACTGCTTCTTCCATTGCTTCAATCGTAACGTCTGCTTCATTATATGATACATTCACTGTACCTTCTTCTAAATTCACTTCTGCGTTGGATACACCAGCTAATTCTTTTAATGCTCCCTCTACAGACGCTTTACAATGACCACATGTCATCCCTTGTACTTTTAATGTAGTTTGTTCCATTTATATCTCTCCTTTTTGTTTTTTTACTGTTTATATTTTCACTCGTTTCAATCGAAGTGAGTTTGTAACAACACTTACAGAACTAAATGCCATTGCCGCACCCGCTATCCATGGTGCTAATAATCCAGCAGCTGCAATTGGAATACCAGCACTGTTATAAGCAAGTGCCCAAAATAAGTTTTGGCGAATATTACGAATCGTTGCATGACTTAATTTAATAGCTTTTGGAATCAACAGTAATTCCCCACCTAAAATGGTGACATCAGCTGCTTCTATTGCCACTTCAGTACCAGTTCCTATCGCGATCCCTATATCTGAAATCGCTAATGCAGGTGCATCATTTATACCGTCACCTACCATTGCGACGATTCTACCTTGTAACTGTACTTCTTTTACTTTTTCCGCTTTTTGCTCAGGCAATACCTCTGCAAAAACTTGATCGATACCAACCTGTTTTGCAATTGCTTGAGCAGTAGTTTTATTATCACCAGTTAACATGATTACTTCTAAGTCTTGCGCTTTTAATTGTTGGATAGCTTCAATAGCAGACGGTTTTATTGTGTCTGCAACAGCAATTACACCGCTAAGTTTACCATCAACGGCAATTAGCATTGCGGTTTTTCCATTCTCTTCATAACCTTTTAATGTTTCTTCCTTTTCTTTCGTTTCGATACCGTTATCTTGGAGTAACTTTCGATTCCCAACAATAATGGTTCTCCCGTTCACTTCCGCTTCTATACCATGCCCAGGTATTGCTTTAAATGATGCTGCTTTATCTACTTGTAGTTCATTCTCTTCTGCGTATGTGACAATAGCTTCTGCTAATGGATGCTCAGAACCCTTTTCTGCACTGGCTAACAATTGCAACGTTTCCTCATTACCGTCAAAATCAGTTACTTCCGGTTTACCTTTTGTCAATGTACCTGTTTTATCAAAGATAATTGCATCCAGTTGATGTGTTTTTTCAAGGTGTTCTCCACCTTTAAATAGAATACCTGATTCTGCTGCTTTACCTGTTCCAACCATGATTGAAGTCGGTGTAGCAAGTCCTAATGCACACGGACAAGCAATTACTAATACCGCTATTGTGGCCACTAATGATACCTCTATATTTCCTGGTGATACCAGTGTGATCCAGATCAGAAAAGTGATGATTGCAATACCAACTACAATCTGCACGAAATAACCTGAAATCACATCTGCCAGACGTTGGATTGGTGCTTTTGAGCCTTGTGCATCCTCTACGACTTTAATAATCGAAGCTAACGCAGTATCTTTACCTACTTTGGTTGCTTTCATTGTTATGGATCCATTCTTATTCATGGTGGAACCGATAACCATATCTTCACTTGTTTTTTCAATTGGGATTGACTCCCCTGTTATCATGGATTCATCTACTGCAGTTTGACCATCAGTAACAATACCATCGACAGGTATTTTTTCCCCTGGTTTTACGATTAATTGATCACCAACCTCTACTTGTTCGATTGGGATCATTACTTCTTGGTTGTCACGAATCACTCTTGCTTCTTTCGCTTGTAGATGAAGTAATTTCGAAATCGCCATAGTTGTTTTACTTTTCGCAGCAATTTCTAAATATTTACCAAAAAGAATTAGTGTAATAATGACTGCACTTGTTTCAAAATAAAGATGAGGTGTACTGCTCACAATCATTTCATAAACACTGTAAAAGTAAGCAGCACTAGTGCCAAGTGCAACTAATACATCCATGTTCGCTGTTTTGTTTCGCAAGTTTTTATATGCGCCCAGGTAGAACTGCCAACCAATGATAAATTGGACAGGAGTCGCTAAAGCAAACTGAAACCAAGGATTCATAAATATTTCAGGTATACTTACATTAAATAAATGTACGAGCATTGTTACGAAAAGGGGTAATGTCAATATTACTGAAATAGTCAGTTTTTTCTTCATTTGTTGAAGCTGTTTTTCTTTTTGTGAAACTTGATCTCGATTGTCAGCTTTTCGTTTTGCATCATAGCCAAGTTTCTGAATACGACTGATCATGTCTGTTTCTTCAATAAAAGAAGGATTGTATTCAACAGATGCACTCTCCGTCGCCAGATTAACCGTTGCCTTCTGAATCCCATCTTGTTTGTTTAATACTTTTTCAATGCGATTCGAACAAGCAGCACATGTCATACCATATACATCCAAATCGATCCGTTCTGTCTGAACCCCATAACCTAACTTTTCAATTTTTGCTTGAACGTCCTCCAATTGGACATTTTCCGGATCAAAAGAAACACTTGCTTTTTCCGTTGTTAAATTAACTTGTGCATTGACACCGTCCATTTTGTTCAGCACTTTTTCAATACGATTCGAACAGGCAGCACATGTCATTCCTGTTATACCTAAAGTTACTTTTCTGTCGTCACTCATTTATAGGATACCCCCTCTACTTGGAGAATTGTTTCATTACATCCATCAGCTCTTCAATCGTTTCATCACCATTCCCTGACAGGATAGCATCACTGACACAATGCTTGATATGTCTTTCGGTGATGGAATAGCCTACCTTTTTAAGTGCTGCATTAATTGCACTAATTTGCACAAGGACGTCTACACAATAACGATCTTCTTCGATCATTTTTTGTATACCCCGAACCTGGCCTTCGATTCGTTTTAAACGATTAACAGTAGCTTGAATTTCATCTTTCGATCGTGGTTTACTTGGATGTTGGTGCAGGGAATCTTTCACATTTAACACATCCTTTCCATATCTTTATATATACTATACCCCCCTTAGGTATAAAAAGTCAACTATATTGTTTTAAATAATTGGCTTATCACAGGGGGAAATGTGTTAGCTTTGTCAATTTACTCCATTTTAAATAGTTTTTCATAACATTCTACACAGGTTCTATTAATGATTTATCATTATTACTCGGATTATTTACTTGTTTGGAAACAGGATATGCTCTCATCATAGAAGAATCCAACGGTGTCAGTAGACTTTTCAAGAATGACTTATCTTGAATGGTTGGATCTATCCAACTATCCTGGTCACGATCTTGTAATATCACTGGCATCCGGTCATGTATCGATTCCATAAGGCTATTTGGTTTTGTAGTTAAAATCGTACATGTGACAATTTCCTTATCTTCCCGCTTCCAGCGATCCCATAATCCCGCAAAAGTGAATAAACGCCCATCGTTAACTGTAATTCGATATGGTTGCTTATCTTCTTTTTCTCTTTTCCATTCATAAAAGCTATCAGCAACAACTAAACATCGTCTGCTTTTTAATAATCGTTTGAAGGAAGTTTTTTCATCAACAGTTTCACTTCTCGCATTTATCATCCTACTTCCTATTTTGGGATCCTTAGCCCAACTTGGAACTAGTCCCCATTGTAAATATCCAGCTTTTCTTCCTTCATTACTTCCTACAATAGAAAGCACTTGTTGCGTTGGTGCAATATTATAACTTGGTTGAAATTCTGTTAGTTCAATACCCAACTCACTTTCCAGTACTTCTATCGATGTGTCCAATGTAAACCTTCCACACATATTGATCACCTCTTTTTAGAAAATGGGTCATTCATCCTGTTTTCGTTTATTTTTTGGCATTTCCCGGGAAATACTCATACAATTAGTATACTATCTTTTATTGATCTTTATTAGCGCTTCTCTTCTAGGTATTAATAATCAAATAGCATGATATAAGTTTAATCATACTCAAAACGGTTAGAGAATAAGTAGTAATGATCATACTAAAAAAGGAGCGTGCAATATTTTATGGATATCAGTAAAGAAATTAAAAAGTTGGAAAATGTTTATTTTGAAAAACCTCAACGCGTATTTAGTATGTATTTAAACACAGATCCATCCGATCCTGTACAACCAGGTGGAGAATGGAAACTACACTTGAAAAATGGTTTAAAAAGCTTTGAAAATTATTTACAAAGAGATGGAGACAGCGATGAAAAGCGAAATTATTGGGTAGTGAAAGAAATGGTTGAAAAGTATATGCATGATAATGAGCATAACTTAGCAAAAAGTGTTGTGATTTTTGCTACAGGTGATCAATCAGTTTGGTTTGCTAGAAAATTTCAAATGCCTGTTGAAACCGAGTTTAGTTGGGAAGAAACACCAAAACTAGATCAGATTAAAAATATGTTTAATCAGTTCCCGAAAACAGGTATCATTCTGACTCAGAAAGAAGCTATAAAAATATTGGATACGGAACTCGGATCAATAAAAGATACTAGATTTTATGAATTAGACCTCGATACAGAGGATTGGCGTGAACATACAGGCCCACACCGAGCCCAGCCATCTATGGGATCTGGTGGAAAAAATACAAAACAAGAACAATTTGAAGCACGTTTTGAAGCCAATCGTTACCGTTGGTATAAAAATATCGCTTCTACACTTGATAAATTAGCTAAAGATAAGGATTGGATGAAGATTATTATAGTAGGTCATAAAGAAGAAGCGGAAGATCTATCCAATAATATGAATAAAGAAATAGCTAAAGTAGTTCCTAAGAATATGTTAGAGCATGAAAAAATGAAAGTAATCAACGAGGCTGTTCTCAGCTAAAAATCGAGCTGAGACAGCTCGATTTTTATATCTTGTCAATCTTCAGTTAAAGCAGATTTTCTCTTTTTTCTAATGGAATAAATCAATAAACTTATCATTAGAATGAATTGAGCAACAATTACTAGGGCATCCCAGAAGAATGGATTACCTAATGGATTCATTAAATGTGGTAATGTATTGGTCATTAAATAAACCATTTGCGGAATAAAATAAACTACAAATAAACTCATTGTTAATAAAACCCCAACAAATGAGAATACACCATATAATTTAACTACTTTTTCCTCACCTTCAAAGGTGGTAGTGGTGTCATCTTTGTGTAGAAATGGCACCCAATTAGCCATATAATTTTTTCCGTTTTCCATTAAATTATAGCAACCTGTTATATTTTCTACTAGATAATATAGGTCGGTCTTCATATAAAAACAGCATTGATAAATTGTTTTGATAAATATATCAAGAACTACTAAAGATAATATTCCGTTAATAAGATAATGATCAATAGATACTGTCATTTTCACTATTAGTATGGTAATTAGAATAAGTTGGTCAATGAACATACCACCTAAAAACAAACGATTCCTTTGTTTGGATGGAAGTTTCCAAGCAGCAGTTAAGTCTGTTTCGGCAACCACCAAAAACAAGCGATTTCCTATTTGAACATTTGCCGGTAAATCGAAGGATCTTATAGCTAAAATATGACCAAACTCATGCAAAATGATTAAAATTAATGATAGTAGCATATAAGTCAAGATGTTTAACACCATGGAATCAAATATAAATAAGTCTGTATAAGCAGGTAAAAAATCAGTGTAGAAAGAAAAGATACCGACATTGGCAATAATAAATATAATGAATAAAGGGATGGTTAACCGATTAAAAAGTAATGCGGCGAAAGTAGGTGAAATACTAGTAAAGCCTTTTGTTGACTGATCCTTTGTATGAGCGATGATTTCCTTACCGTCGACCTCTTTTACAAGCCCTAAATCGATTAACTGCTGTAGAAAATCTAATAAATCAACCTCTTCCTCTTTGTATTTATCCGTTAATTTTTTTTCAATGATAGCTAATGATTCATTATTATTAATACTTTCGATTGCCTCTATGCAAATTTCAGGCATTTCAAAAAATTCACCAGTTTCATTTTTTTCGACGATATAATGTTTTTTGTCTTTTCTGACTTTTAGAGATTGTAAAATCACTTTAGACTTAAGGTCCAGTTCCATTATTTCACCTCCTGTATTTAGTTCTAAAAGAAAAAAGGACGCTATTTAAAATAGCATCCTATGGACCGAAAATACACCACCAACAAGGAAGAGTAAGTTTTTTTAATTTTTTCACCTTCATGTGTTTATCTCCTTTCAATGTAATCATGATTTATTTGATAATTCATGGTAGCTGTTATGGTAATCAACCCATTTAGGATAGATTTTTTGGAAAATGGTAATTAAATCAGGATCAAATTGGGTTCCACTTCCATTAAGTATATTTTCATAAGCCTTTTCTATAGGTAATGCAGCACGATATGATCTTGAAGATGTCATTGCATCAAATGCGTCTGCGATTGATACTACTCTTGCCAAATAATCAATTTGATTCCCTTTTAATCCATCAGGATAACCCTTACCATCCCATCTTTCATGGTGATGCTTTATCACATTAATGTTTTCAGCAATGCCTTCAACTTCTGCGATTGCTTGTGCACCAACTGTAGGATGTGTTTTAATTATGTCAAATTCTTCTTCTGTTAATTTACCTGGTTTGCTTAAAATGGAATCTGGTATATGTACTTTCCCTACATCATGTAATAAACAAGAATAATAGAAAGTTTTTAACTCTTCATCATCAAATTCTCCAGTAGCCTTAGCTAATGTTACGGCATATTCTGCAACTCTTTCACTATGGCCTCGAGTATATGGATCCTTTAATTCTATTGTTGTAATAACCCCTTTAACAATTCCTTCCATTTGTTTCTCATAAGAACATTGTATAGCTCTGACATAACCGAGAAAACGAAATAAAACAATGCAAGAGACAACTGAAAACATTAGAATTAAAAACAAGGGTAGAGTAACAACTGCATCTAACAAAATTAATCCTAATACTAAATATTTAAAAGCTGTTCCTAACAAGACTAAGTAAAAGAATCGTTTACTCACAAATATTGGTGAAAATATAATTATTACAAGCTCAATAATATTTCCACTTGCATATGATTGTTCACTTCCATAATATATAAGAGCATCTATAAGAATATCTGAAAATGTTACTGCAAGAAATAAGATATATTTAATGGGAGAAGGGTTTTCTTTCTTTAAATAATAATAAGCAATAGGCAGAAGTCCAAAAATGACAAAATACTTTATGTAGGAAAGAGCATCTTTCTGAATATCTGGCTCCAGCCAAGGTACTAATGGAACTATAACATAATAAATTATTTCGTAAGTAAAATAAATAACATAAATCAACCATAAAAACATTACCGTTGTTCTTTTTTCTTCATTTAATAGATTTGAGTACCTATGTGTATTTTTCATTTATAAATCCTTTCTAAACAAATTATACTATATAAAGAACAACATTTCTACAATTTTCCTATGTTTTTATATAAAAATTTATTTATTCTGTTTAAAGTATAAGATAAATGTCGAGACTTGTAAATCAATCTATTATTAATTAAGCATTTATTCATACTACTATAGTAATGCTATAGAGGACTATTCGTTAATTTATGTGGCATATAATATCACAAACACATCATGTTTTGGCACTTACTAGTATAATATGTTTAATAAAGGATAAGGAGGAAGTCAAAATGAAGGAAGAATTTATGAAATTTGCTTTACAAATTGCTTACGAGAATATAGAAAATAAAAATGGTGGCCCCTTTGGTGCTGTGGTTGTTCAAGACAATAAAGTCGTGGGTAAAGGGACAAATGTCGTCACAACAACTAATGATCCATCTGCACATGCTGAAATCAGTGCAATTCGAGATGCTTGCAAAAATCTTAATGATTATCAATTAACAAATTGCGAAATATATACAAGTTGTGAACCATGTCCGATGTGCCTTGGGGCGATTTATTGGGCACGTCCTAAAGCGGTGTATTATTTCAATACTAGAGAAGAAGCAGCAAAGATTGGATTTGATGACCAATACATATATGATCAAATCGCCCTAAATGCCGAAGAAAGAAATTTATATATGAGGCAAATGAATATTAATAGTAATAAATTACCCTTCCAATTATGGGAGATGACAACTGATAAAGTAGAATACTAGAAAAAAAGGATGAGTCGAACTCATCCTTTTTGTTTGGTGAATGTAAAGAAAATAATCGCACCGATGAAAGAGTTGGTAAATAGTACTGCCCCCATTGGCACAGCTGTAGTTTCATCCAATCCTACAATTGGCGCAACAATTGCCCCCATTATTAAAGGCAGCATACCAAGAAGTGCACTTGCTGTTCCTGCACGTTCTTTTTGTTTCTCCATCGCAAGCGAGAAACTGCTAGTTAATATAATCCCGACTGCATTTAGATGAATAAATAATGGAACAACTAACATATACAGTGGCCAATGAAAAATCGTCGCTAATAATAATATGGTGTTAGCCGTCAAAGACATCATGACACCTGTTCTCAGCAGACTTCTTTCCGAAAAATAGCTACTCAATCTACCGACCAGAAAACTACCAAAAATAATTGCCAAGCCATTAATTCCAAACAGAATACTAAAAACTTGTGGCGAAACATGATATAAATCTTGATATACAAATGGCGTTCCTGCTACATAAGCAAATGTTCCACCTTGTACAAAACAAACCACAATCGCATAACCAATAAATGACCGGTCTCTCAATAAAGAAGCCATTGTTTTTAAAGAATTGGTAATGGAACTTGGTCTACGTTCATTTTCTGGTAATGTTTCAGGCAATTTAAACGCACTAATTGTCACCATCACTATTCCTAATATGAATAAAAAGATAAAGATAGTATGCCATGTTGCAAAAGGCAATAATAATACAGCACCACCTGATATCGGAGCAATCATTGGTGCTGTTGCATTAATGACCATTAATAACGCAAAAAATTTGGTTAATGCTTTTCCGTCAAAGACATCTCGTACTACCGCTCGAGATAACACAACACCAGCCGAAGCAGTAAACCCTTGTAAAAATCTAGCAAAAACTAAAATAATGATATTAGGTGCTAATGCACAAACCAATGAAAAGATCGCAAATAGCGAAATGAAGACTAAAATCGGTTTTCTTCTTCCAATTGCATCGCTGATTGATCCAATTACTAATTGCCCAAAAGCTAAACCTAATAAACAGGCAGTTAAACTTAATTGAACAAGCGAAGCACGTGCATCTAAGTCATTTGCTATTTGTGGGAAACTTGGTAAATACATATCAATATTAAACGGTCCTAACATCGCTAGCATGGCAAGCAAAAATGCTAAGCCGATTCGTTGTTTTCCAGTTGGATTATGTAATTTCTGTTCGATGATAAACCCTCCCTTCCACTTATTATATAAGAAGTTATGTAGAAGTTATAGTAATTGGCATTCATCTAACATTAATCATTTGTAACATTTGTCATGAACTTTTAATACAAGAAATCGTTTCATTTGATGTTATACGTGTTATAGATAAATAAGTTTTAAAAAGGAGGATGCAGCATGAAGGAATTTCTATCAAAAGATTTTCATCTGGATAAAAGATTAACAATTAATCAGCTATTAGCTTTACACACATATCAAAAAAATTACCGTGTGAAGGTATACCTACTTATTAATCATGAAACGATTACTCTTGAAAACCTGGCAAATCTAGTTTCTTTTTCATTAACAATGAGTCCTAAATGTAAAATCAAGTTAATTGTGGAAGGAGAAAATGCTCAAGTAACATTGGAGGAACTAACAAAATGTCTTCAACAAGAAGTATATATTATTGCTAATTGATCAGTACTTAAACCCGATAAACCCTGAGGAAGATCACTTCTCCAGGGTTTACTTCATCATAATTATTTTTACATAAAATCAAAAAAGTAACGAATCACATGAAAAAAGACTGGTGCAGTATAAGTTAAACTATCAATTCGGTTAAGATAACGATCCTTCAACCTCTCCATTGCTTCTTTATTTCCTATTAAAAGATCACGCTTCAACACGGATATCGTCAAACTTCCAAAGTATCCTGCAACACTAATCAAAATTCCTGAGGCGATACCAAATGTTACATCTAAAGGTGTCAATAAAGGATAAATGAAATAGGATATTAAAGTTGTCACTAAGAGTGCTCCAATAAATCCTTCCCACGTAATATATGGATTAGCTGTTGGAGCAACTTTTCTTTTGCCTAGATAAAGAGAAATCAAATATTGAGTGACATCATTGATTTGAGTCAGAATAATCAAATACAAAACAAGGTTTGCCCCAAATTCCGGAGTAGCAACTGGGAAGTATGCCAAGTGACTTAAACCGAATACCATCAGCATTAACCCCCAGTGGGTAAAGCTAACTGATCGTAAAAAGCCAACAGTACCTTTGCCAATAATGCGTGGAAGTGGTAAAAACAAAAAAACATAGACAGGAATAAATACTATGAACATGCCGTACCAACCGATGTAGATCCAGTAAAATTGAAGGGGAATCATCAAATAAGACCATAAGAAAATTCGTCTATCTGACTTCCTTGTTTTCATCATTGAGAAATATTCTCTTAATGCAAAAAAACATAATATCATGATAGCGAGTAATGAAACGATCGTATTAAATAACGTTGCAAAACTGAAGATGACGAACATCCCCCACCATGTTTTCACTCGAAGTTGAATCGTGGAAAAATCTTTTCCAGGTTGTATCTTTGTAATAATAATCTTAAAAACTATTGATACGATCAATAAAATAGCAAAAATTATAGATAAAGTCCAAATCGTTTCCCGCATGATTCTCACCCAATCTTTTTAAAAACTGCATTCATTTTACAGTAAATGCGTTATAATGAAAAGAGCATACTTATTTCTGGTTGGTGATGATTTTGAGTGAAGAGAAATATGTTTATATTATGTTATCTGATACAGGTACATTATTTACGAACGTTATCAAAACATATACAAAGGCACCTTATAACCATGCTTCTCTTGCTTTTGATGCGGAGTTGAAAGAAATGTACAGTTTTGGAAGAAAAAATCCCAAAAACCCTTTAAACGGTGGATTTGTAAAAGAGGATATTTTGACTGGTACGTATAGTAAATATCGTAATACTACTTGTGTCATCTACCGTCTACAAGTAACCGAACGTGAAATCGAGAAAATGAAACGAATATTGGAAGTATTTATAAAAAATAATAATAAGTTTCTCTACAATATCCTTGGCGTGATTGGAGTCTCATTAAAGGAACCAGTTGAATTCAGTAATTCATATTTTTGTTCGCAATTTGTAGCAGATATTCTTTATCGATCTGGTATTAAATTATCGGATAAACTCCCCGCCATGGTGACACCTGAAGATTTCAGAAAGAATGATCAGATGGAATTAATATATGAAGGGAAATTATTTGATTATGCCCCTGTTAAGCAACATTAACCATTAATACCTAATAATCGAATGAATTTGTAGAATGATGTCGGCGGACAGGGATAAAGGAACAGCTACTGGTGAAGGTTTCTACAAATATCCTAACCCGAGCTATGAAGATCCTGATTTTCTTCATAATAAAAGAGAAGGTGGTAAAATTAAACCACTTTCTCTTTTTCATTAGAGCATTGCTTCTGCTATGAGCTGATACGATTTCTTCTTCGCTTCAAAGTCGTGAATATTGGTAATAAGCATAAATTCATCTGTTTGATAGACATCTTGCAGATAAATTAGCTTTTGTTTTATTTTGGCCGGTGTTCCGATCATACAACGCTCTCTATTTTTCTTGATAATATCCAGTTCTTCTTGTGTAAAAGATTTTCTTTGGACTTCTTCAATGGATGGCACTTTCGTATCTGCACCTTTTCCTACGCTAAGTAGCCATTTATCTTGTGTTAATGCTAACTTTTCTGCTTCGTCTTCTGTTTCAGCACAGATTACAAATATACAAACGATCGTTTTAGGCTGATCCATGGACACAGAAGACTGAAATTTTTTATGATATGTCTGTATTACTTTCTCACCATTAGCAGGATTAATAAAATGACCAAAAACAAATCCTACTCCGATCTCTGCTGCATTTGTTGCTCCACGCTCTGACAATCCCAATACCCAGATCGGTGGTACTCTTTCAATTCGTGGACCTGCTTTCACCAAACGGAATTCATGGTCTTTAGGTAACGAATTATGTAAAAAACCTTGTAAATCAGCGAGTTGACGAGGAAATTCACGTAAGCTTTTGTTTTGATTATCTGTCAATGCAGATCTAGTTAATTGGGAGCCTCCTGGAGAACGGCCGACACCTAAATCAATTCGCTCAGGAAAGAAAGCAGCTAATGTTTTAAAGTCTTCTGCTATTTTATATGGGCTATACTGTGGTAATAAGACACCACCTGATCCAACTCGAATTTTGTTAGTCACAGAAGCTATTCTCGTCATCATAATTTCTGGAGATGAGCTTGCCAGACCATTAGTATTATGATGCTCTGCTACCCAATAACGATGGTAACCTAGTTTTTCTGTCCATTTGGCAAGTTCTAATGTATTTTCCAGTGTTTGTTCCGGTGTATCTCCTCTTGCAATCGGTGCTTGATCCAACACACTCAATTTCATCATGCTTCACTCCTTTCCGGACATTTAATCCCTTATTTTGTTGAATAATACTCTTTTTCTATTGTTAATGGACATCTATTCCGTTATTTAGACATTTGACTAAAAATATGACATGATTTTGAGTTAATAACGGAACAGATGTCCGCTAACATATTAAAAACATCATTTTTAGCTATAATAACGGAATAAATGTCCTTTCATGCTTGGTCCGTACAACAAAGATAGCATACCAAACAGACTGGTATGCCATCAAAGTTTTTCTTTATCTAAATAGATCTAATAAGCGATCCCAAAAGTTTTTCTTCTCTTTTGTTTCTTCTTGCTTATCATCTTCTTCATCATCTTTTTTAATACTTTCCGTTTTAATTACAAATTGAACGGATTGCACATTTTTGTTTTTGTCTGAAACAAATGATTCAGCATTAAAATCTGACTTATCATATTCATTGATCATCTTATCTACTTCATCTTGCATTTGATCAGGTAAATCACTAGTTGAATCAGCCAATTCGGTTGTTCCATCATGTAATTCCGTTGCACCATTTTCCAATGAATCAGTACCATCTTCCAATTCAACTATCCCATTATGAAGTTCCTGATAACTATTGGATAACTCGCTAACCCCGTTTGTATATTTAACAAGTCCGGAATGAAATTCTTTATACTTATCTGAAAGTGTAGCTAATCCATTTTGTAATTCAGCTAAACTTTCCTGTATATCCATCCCTTCACTTGCTGCTTTGATTTGTTCAGCCATGGTTTCCAGTGAAGACGCCATATTATTTTGTGAACTACTTACCTCGTCAAGAGTTGGGGTAACTGCTGCAAAAGCTTTGCTGACTTTTTCATAGGTACCTTTTGCTGTACGAGCTGCTTTATAAGTTTCAACTAATTTCTCTACTACTTCTTGATTGGCTCCACTTTGATATAACTTTTGAATCTCATCCTTCGAAATATTATGAGCTGGAATGGTCTTCATCGATTCATCCAACGCTTCATAGGCCTTTGAGTAATTTTCCTTCAATGTCGTTAATCCTTTTCCAGCTTCTCTCAAGCCCTCAGCAATTTGCATTAGACCATCTTGCATTGCGCCAAAATCACCAGCTTCAACGTTTTGATCCGTTGAATTTTTCATCGTTACCAATGCTTGATCAATGGATTCACTACCACTGATTAGATCGGTTGATCCCTTACTTACTTTTGCGATTCCATCTTGAAAATCACTGGAACCGTTCTTTAGGCTTGATACTCCACTATTTAGCTCTGAAATTCCATTCGCTAATTCGCCTACCCCATTATCGATTTCTGCTGTAGCATCTGATAATGTTTTGAATTCCTCTGTCATTTCATCAATTTCTGGTGAATCAATGGACATGGAGGATGGAACAGCACTTATTTCGATTCCTTCCATTTCAAAATCGGTCACATCTGCTTCCACCAGAAAATTTCCCTCTTGCTCCGGCATCACTGTAAATGTCACTTGTTTATTTTTACCGGCGTTTGCTATTGTTCCTTCATCCGCCGTAATTTCCTGATATCGTTCACCATCTAAAGTAAGCGATATTTGTAATAAATAATTTTCAAAAAAGATGGGATTAACCTCTTCGTTTGCTGAAGTTTCCACTTTAATCTGAAGATGACCATCTTGACCCAGCATTTTATCAGGGTTCATTGCTTCACCATCAAGCTGGTAACTGATGTCAAAATTCCATGGTAACGGCTTTTTCTCCAAATCACCTTGATAATAAAAGGAACCCTCTGAAGCCGTGAATGAAATTTTATCTCCATCTTTTGTAATCTTAGATAGATCTGTTAGATTTTTAACATTCGTATAATCACCGTAATCGACTAATTTACCTGGTTCTTCTACTTCGAAGCTGTTTACCACATACATATCCAGCTCTTTACCATTTGGTTGTAATGTTGAATATATCACCTCATCCTTTGGAGCAGCAGTACTAGCTGCCGCTACGTTCATTGGAGAGAATACGAGTAAACTTACTATCATTAATAATAAAAATCGTTTTATTCTCATAATCAACCTTTCCCCTTATAAAAATTTGCTTTCCATGTTGTCTTTTCAATCACTTTATCAAACACTAACAGCATTGCTGGCAAGAAAAACACAACCAGTATAAATGCCAGTAATGCTCCCCTTCCAAGTAACAAACCGATCGATCCTACAATTGGGTTCGTAGAAGTCATCCATAATATAAACCCAACACTTGATAAAATCGAAGCGGATATTAGAATGGAAAAGAGTTTCTCATCAATAGTTTTCTTTATCGCTTTTAGTGCAGGCATCTCTTTGCGGTTGAGGTGGTACGCTTCCGATAAGAGAATTGCATAATCCACCGTTGCTGCTAACTGAACCGTACTTATAATCAGATAACCTACATACACAAGGGATGAATCCGTAAAGTATGGTACAGATAAGTTTAGCCACACTGCTGCTTGTATCGTTAAAAGCAACACAATCGGCATGGAAATCGAACGGAAAGTGATTAATAACACGATCGCAATCGTAACAACAGTTAGTATGTTGACTACTATATTATCTTTTTCCACCGTTTTTTTGATATCGTAAAGTGTTACACTTTCACCTAAAGCATGAATGTCTTCACCATAATAACTTTCTGCCATTTCTTGCGCTTCATCAATTAAGTCAAAAGCAGCATCACCCTCTGCATTGGCATTTGTATGCAAAATAATACGCGAATAATTTTCCGAGTAAAATTGTTCTGTTACAGATTCATCTAAATACTCAGGAGGAATCGCTGCACTGACTGTGTTCACATAAGCTAACACACTGGACACATGATCAAGTTGTTCTAAATCTTGCACCAGTTCTTCTTCTTTTGCGATATCTCCTTTTGGTACAAGTAAAACCATTGGCGTATATTTACCAAAAGCATCTTCAATCGTTTGTTCATCCACACCAATTCGAGTAGAATCTGGATGCTCTCCAACACCATAAATAAAGTCTGTATTACTTTGCGCTAAGAAAGCAGGTACGATCATTAACAATACAAGTATCAAGCTTGGGATTTTCAGTTTCACAACACGCTTACCTATATTTTTAAAGTTCGGTACCAGTTGTTTATGCTTTGTTTTATCAATCCATTTGTAAAAGGTAAGCGTTAATGCTGGTAAAAAGACCATTACACTGACAAAGCTAAGCAGGATCCCTTTTACTAAATTAAGTCCCAAGTCAGCCCCAATTTCAAAGTTCATAAACGTAAGTGCCATGAATCCAAAAAAGGTCGTTGATGCACTTGCTGCGATAGCCGGGAATGATCGTTTCATTGCTAGACGCATTGCATTGGTAGGATCTTCCCCTTTGTTACGAAAGTCAGAAAAGCTATGTAACAAAAAGATCGCATAGTCAAGTGACACTGCTAACTGTAGTATTGGTGCAACCGACTGAGTGACAAAGGATACTTCTCCCAAAAATATATTGGTACCAAGGTTGATCAGCACCGATACCCCGATCGCACTTAGGAAGAAAACCGGCTCCATCCAGGAATTCGTCGAAAGTACCAAAATAATAATAATAATCGGAACTAACAATAATGCCGCATAAGCTGATTCTGAACCAGCCATTTTCTGGGATGATGCGGTGTCTACCGCTTCTCCAGAAAGTGCATTTTCCTCACCAATCAATTCATAAATTTGATCAGTAACTTCTACTTCATTGCCCTCACGAATATGGAACGAAAATAGAGCATTATGATCTTTATAGTACGTTTCAACAGTATCCTTATCAGCAAGTTCAATCGGTGTTTTGATATCAATCGCATCATCTAACCATGTTACATCACTAACACCATCAATTGCTGAGATTTGTTCTTTATACTCTAACGCTTCCTGTACGGTTACATCATGAATCATTACACGCGAATTTGCGACTGATGCTTCAAATTCATCCTCCATCGTATCCATGGCATTAATGGAAGGCGCGTCGTCTGGCAAGTAATCTACCATATTATAATTAACTGACACGGCAAATTGCGTAATAACACTAATTAGGGAAATTACGATAAAAGTGATTACAATTGATTTTTTATGTTTAATTATTTTTGTTGAAAGGTCAATCGTTGTTCATCCTCTCTTGCATAATTTCTCAATCCACTTTAATATTATATAGACACCGTGTTGGATATTCAACGAACAGTTTTGGATATTACGTTTGTTTTCCAACATATTATATTTTTTTGTTGGAAATTAACAAAAAGTTCACAAAGTAAGGAGTGTTTTCATTGAGTGATAAATTAGACCGCCGCAAGAAATATACTCGTATGGTCTTAAAAGACAGCCTGATCCAATTAATGAATGAGAAAACTTTTTCATCGATTACCGTAAAAGAAGTTTGTTCACGTGCGGATATTAACCGTTCTACCTTTTACACACATTTTACCGATGTTCTCGATTTACTTTACTCAATAGAAGCAGAAATTATTGAAGAAATGAATAAATCATTAAATGCATTTAATTTTGCCAAAGAGGAAGAGTCAATTCAGATGACGGAGAAATTATTGGAATATATTAAGGAAAGAAAAGAGATTTTTGAAGCATTACTGGAAAATAATACGGGGACAAGCTTCGAAAAAAGAGTGATGGATATAGCGAGACATTTTTTAATGAATAGAGCCCTGACAGCTAACATTGATGAAGCTTCCTACTTAAGCACATTTATGGTCTCAGGAGCCATCAATGTGATCAAAGACTGGCTACTCAACGATCATAAACAATCGCCTAAACATATGGCCGAACTGATAAGCCAGTTTACCAACAAAGGACTAGGATCGATGAATTAAGAAAAGCGCAAACCAAAAACCCGGAGAATGAAAGTGTTCTCCGGGTTTGGTTTCATTATGACCAGCTATTCAGCACTGTTTCAGCGTCGTTTATTAGTCTTTCCTTGATATCATCTTCCAAGTCACTTCGGTTTAGATGTTTTAGGAAATCTTCAAGTTGCTTTCCTGCTTGTTTTGTTTGATCGTTTTCTAAATGATGTTCTGCTTGTTTTAATTTGTTTACTAAAACTTGATCATCTTCTGCTGTTACCGCCAGATTTACTTGATGCTTCAAAGCAGCTAAAGATGGTGTGTAATCAACAGAAGGGAAATCTAATTCTTCTGCTAACACTTGGTCACGAATGTCCTCACCTAAATAATAGCCGATATGTGGTGGTTGGTTATAGGTTGTATTTTGCCAGGCGATACCCATCCGATAAACGGAATCATGCATTAAAGTCGGCAAACGATAATCTGTAGGTATTGTTGTACTAAATAATCTTAATTCAGAACTATCTTCTGTTGGGAAAATAACTTCTTCTCGCCAATCACCTAAAATATCTGCCTGTAAACTTGGATTTGCTTTTGTACCATTATTGCTTACTACATTTTCAAATTCCTCTATCACATTCGCTTCTCCAGTCGCTTCATCATATTTGGTGATGGATGTATGGTCAAGTAACTCATGTAATAAATCACCATCCCAATAGGTGACAAAGTTAACCGGAAGTCCAATATCACGGAAACTATTCGCTATTACTTCTCCTTGCACATTATAGACGCCACCGCCATCTTCTACAGTTGCTCCTCCGGTACCCCAGAACTCATATCCTGGATTCGATGTAATATTAGCTGCTACACCACGACCTGCATCTTTATATGCAAAGAACGATTGTAATGTTTCTCCAGTAGCCCCATCATGATATTCTAATGAAGCAACTTCAGGCGCCTCACGCACACCGAAAACATGAAGACCTTCACGATCAGGATCAAAAGCACCGACATGAAGTGCATCCCCATGTGAACCTTGCTCTCGTCCCATTTCCCCGTCCATTGCGTATAATATCGAACCATCATGATCAAGTGTTAAAGAACCTGCGATAATTTCATCATATCCATCATTATCTACATCACCTGTAGCTAAATTATGGTTACCTAAGCCTTCACCGCGTCCTGCTTCATCTGTATCAAATGTCCAATCTTCTACAAGAGTTCCATCCTGTAAGCTGTAGGATACAAAGGTGGTTCTTTCATAATAACCGCGACCATAAATGGCACTTGGTGTTTTACCATTAACATATGCTAATCCAGACAAGAAACGGTCAGAACGGTTATAGAAATTATCTCCCCATGAAGCACCCTGATCTCCTTCTTCTTTTTCAACTGGGAAAGCATAATCAATCGTATCAATTACTTCTCCTGTCTCTCCATCGAAAACCGATACATATTCAGGACCTGTTACAACATGTCCACCTTCATTAATCCATTTACCATCATCTTCTGGATTGCCAATCACACTAATGACTTTATCCTCATCAAAAACACCATCGGTTACACCATAAACAGTTGTAGCATCTGCTGTTTTAATCAAAAATTCTGATTTTCCATTTCCGCTCATATCTCCGACAACAAACTGATGATATGCTGGACCCGATGTTAAATTCATGCCCATATTCATACGCCATAACGGTGTCCCATCTAGCTTATACGCATCAAAAATAGTAGGACCAGTAATAACATCTTGAAGAGCAGTCATCGCATTGGATGGACGCCATTTTACAATAACCTCAAATTCCCCATCACCATCAAGATCTCCAACACTAGCATCATTCGCAGAATAAGTGTAATCTCCTGTTGCTGTTGTTCCACCTTCTGGTTTTTGAAGCGGAATCGATAAATAGTTTTTATCTAAGCTGTCGACTTTATTTGTTTCCGTCACCTCACCATGTACAATTGTTTCAACCTGATAAGTATCCCCATTATTTCCATTTTCGTCTAAGAAGTTCGTTACTTCTAGTGGTTGCTCATTTAATTTTTCTCCATTACGTAATACATTAAAGGTAACAGCTTGATCATATTCATCCGCCAATAAGCGCCATGATACAAATATACCTTCTTCTGATGGTAACGCAATCACACCTCGATCGAGCCATTCCGTATCTCGATTTGTTTCAGGCGGTGTTAATCGGTTATAGACATAAATCGTTGCAATACGTTCGAATGGATTTTCTACTTCATCAGATGTTGCCAAAGTCCCTTGAAACGTGTATACACCAGTTTCGTCTGGATTCCATGGTTCTCCAACCTCCTGCCAGCTCTCAACAGCAACATCAACTGTTGTATCATTTGCTAACGTTACTGGAACAGTGTCAGGTAAACCAATGGAATTAATATCTGATGTTGCATCTCCGACATAAACTCTTTTGTAAGGTAATTTTTCAACAGCAGTGATTACATTGTCTTGAATAGGAATATGATTCAATTCAATATTATCCGCATATGTTGTCCATGTATGATTATTTCCTGATGTCCTTATACCGACTAATTTCAACTTATCAACCGAACCATCAAACTGAACACCATCTAGAGACACGGTATGACTTTCATCCCCTATTGAGAACAGAATTTCATTGTCTATCAAGTTAAAGTTAATTTCTACTTGATACCATGCTTCAGGATTTGTAATGTTTGTCTCGATCGGTTCTTGATTACCGGCAAAGAAAGTTAAAGGAGCATTATTCGTATTATTGATGGTAAATACCGTATTGCCTGTCTCATCTTCAATACGAAGCTCTCCACCATTCTCATTAGGGCGGACTCCTTTATCATTATTTTTACCAGGATACCAATCTAATTTAACTTGAATCTGGGCACCATTGACTGCACTGTCAAAATCCTTCGTAGCGACACGTCCACCAGATTGATCGACAACACTAAAATCTAGCTTAGCTGTATCATTTCCGGCAATGTTCTCTTCATTAATTGATACAGTTGCTGCAAAAGTAGAGAATCCCCAGTTTTCTACTTCTAATGGCTCGGCATCACCAAAGTCTGTCGAATAAACTGTTTGATAATCATCATTTGCAAACGCAGTTGGAACAATAGAAAAAGAAGATAAAATCAAGATTACAATCGTCATCAAAATAAACTGTGTTTTGAGTCGACTTTTAGCTAGCACTATTACTTCAGCTCCTTTAAAAAGTTATCGTAATAGGAGATTGCCTGCACACCTCAATGCTTATCCTTCCCTCCTTCCCGTCACTAAGAAAGCGCATACATTGTTGTGTGAGAAACATAATCTCTACTTCAAGCCTAGCAACCTTTATTATTCCTGGCTATATCATATTTTTGCAAAACACTGACCTTTTGATATTACTAACATTTTAAGCAATATAATACTTTTTTGTATGTCATTGTAAAAATGAGACAATAATTTTCTAGTACTTCTTTTCTATTCTATCAACTGAAACTATGATCAAAGAGTACTAGTTGAAAAGGAAAAGTGCAAAGCGGCCCGGCGCAGCGTTGGACTTGCACTCATCTCCAAAAGGATGGAAGGAACATAATAGTTGCTGCGTAATTTATGTTTTATGTGTACAATTATATACATTCGTTACTTCTGAGGTAGTATTCCGTTCTTTTTTCTTTAAAAAAATTCCGAAGAACTAAAAAGCTCTCCGGAATTTTCGTGTTTATGACCAGCTATTTAATACTGTTTCAGCCTCTTGTAATAATGCTGCCTTCACATCATCTGTCAGGTTACTTCGATTAAGATGTTTCTTGAAGTCTTCTAACAGTTTCACCGCTTGTTTTGAATAACCTTTTTCAAAATGATGTTCTGCTTGTTTTAATGTGTTTAATAAAACTTGGTCATTTGCTTCTGTTACTTCTAGATTTACGCGATGCTTCAATGCCCCAAATGATGTTGTATAATCAACAGCTGGGAATTCTAATTCTCCTGCTAATACTTGATTACGAATATCCTCACCTAAATAATAGCCAATATGTGGAGGCTGGTTATACGCAGAGTTTTGCCATGCGATACCCATGCGGTAAACCGAGTCATGCATTAATGTTGGCAAACGATAGTCTGTTGGAATCGTTGTACTAAAGATTCGTAATTCATTACTGTCAGTTGTTGGCAGTATTACTTCCTCACGCCAATCTCCAAGAACGTCTGCCTGTAATGATGGTGTCGCTTTTGTTCCATTATTACTTACAACACCTTCAAAATCTTTTACAATCTCAGCTTGTCCACTATCTTCCTGATACTTAGTAATGGCTGTATCATCTAATAGTTCATGAAGTAAATCTCCATCCCAATATAATGCAAAGTTAACTGATAACCCAGCATCTCTAAAACTATCAGCATGTACATTTCCTTGCACATTATAAATACCTCCGCCAGTTTCAGCATCACCACCGCCTGTTCCCCAGAACTCATATCCAGGGTTGGAAGTGATATTTGCTGCAAGACCGCGACCTGTATCTCTGTTTGCAAAATAAGACATTAAGGTCTCTCCAGTTGCACCGTCATGTAACTCAACAGAAGCTACTGCTGGCACTTCATGAACAGCAAAAACATGTAAACCTTCACGCGCTGGGTCAAAAGCACCAACATGTAAAGCATCCCCATGAGAGCCTTGATCGCGCCCCATTTCTCCATCCATTGCATACAGAATTGTACCATCCTGATCCAGTGTTAAGGATCCAGCGATAATTTCATCAAATCCATCGTTGTCCACATCACCAGTTGCTAAACTGTGAAAACCTAAACTACTGCCTCGCCCTGCTTCATCTGAATCAAATGTCCATTCTTCGGTAAGTTCCCCATCTTCTACATTATAGGCAACAAAAGTAGTTCGCTCATAATAACCACGACCGTAGATCGCACTTGGAGTTTGACCATCCAAATACGCCAATCCAGATAAGAAGCGGTCAGAACGGTTATACCAAGTGTCACCCCAAGAAGAGCCATTATCGCCTTCTTCTTTTTCTACAGGGAATGCATAGTCAATTGTATCGATAACTTCACCCGTTTCACCATCAAAAACAGACATGTACTCGGGACCACCGTAGACATGGCCACTTTCGTTTACCCATTTCCCATCATCTTCAGCATTTCCAATTACACTTAACACTTTATTTGGATCATATTTTCCATCTGTCGTACCATAAGAAGTTGTTGCATCTGCAGTTTTAATTAAAAACTCACTTTTTCCATTACCATTCAAATCAGCAACAACAAATTGATTGTAATGAGCACCAGATGTTAAGTTATGCCCCATATTAATACGCCACATTAATGTGCCATCCATTTTATAGGCATCAAAAATGGTCGGACCTGTCATACCGGTTTGCGAACTGTCAATCGCGTTTGTTGGATACCATTTCACGATAACCTCGTATTCTCCATCACCATCAAGGTCCCCAACACTTGCATCATTTGCCGTATATGTGTAATCTCCTGTTGCTGTTGTACCACCTGCTGGTTTTTGTAACGGGATGGATAAATAGTCTTCACTTAAACTATCTACTTCATTCGTTTCCGTTACTTTACCATTTACGATTGTTTCTATACGATACTTATCACCACTGTTACCATCTTGATCCAAATAATTGGTTACATCCAGCGGCTGATCATTTAATTTTTCACCATTGCGGAATATATTGAAGCTGACATCTTGATCATATTCGTCCGCTAATAGACGCCAAGATACAAAAATACCATCCTCTGACTGAAGAGCAATCACACCACGATCCAGCCATTCCGTATTACGGTTTGTTTCAGGTGGTGTTAACCGATTATAAACATACATGGTTGCAGTTCGTTTAAAAGGATTATCGATTTCTTCTGATTCTGCCAATACTCCTTCAAACTTGTATACGCCCGATTGATCTGGATGCCAGTCCTTCCCTACAACTTGCCAGTTTGCAATAGGTGCATCAGTTGTACTACCATTTGCTAATGTTACCGGCACCGTATCTGGCAATCCTATCGAATCTATGTCGGAAGTAGTTTCACCAACATAAACACGTTGATATGGTAATTCATTAATACCGGTAATTGCATTCTCCTGAACAGGTACTTGATTGATTTCAATATTATCTAAATACGTCGTCCAAGTATGATTATTTCCTGATGTTCGAATCCCTACTAACTTTAACTTATCAATGGACCCGTCAAATGCAACACCTTCTAATGATGACGTATAACTTTGACCACCAATTGAAAAATGGATAACATTTTCAATAAGATCGAAGGTAATGTTGACTTCATACCATGCTTCCGGATTCGTAATTCCTGTTTCCACCGGTTCTTGGTTACCAGCAAAGAAAGTTAAAGGTGCATTATTAGTATTATTGATCGCAAACACCTGATTTCCCGCTTCATCTTCGATTCGAAGTTCCCCGGCATTTTCGTTTGCATTGCCACCTTTATCATTATTTTTACCAGGGTACCAGTCCAACTTGATTTGAATTTGGGCACCTTTCACTGCACTATCAAAATCTTTTGTGGCAACACGTCCACCAGATTGATCAACGATACTAAAATCTAGTTTCGCGGTATCATTTCCTGCAATGTCTTCTTCATTAATAGACACCGTTGCAGCATAAGTAGAGAAACCCCAATTTTCGATTTCTAATGGCTCTGCATCACCAAAATCTGTTGAATAAACAGTTTGATAATCATCATTTGCAAAGGCAGTCGGTACAATAGAAAAAGATGATAGAATGAGAATTCCAATCGTAATAAGTAAAAATTGTTTTTTCATAATACTTTTACTAGGCAATATACCTTCACTCCTTTATTTAAAAAAGTACGTACAACAGGAGATTTTTTCTTCACACTTTTTAAGTAACCCCCCTCCTCTTTTTCTTATTTCCGCAACAAAGAAAGCGGATACATTTTTATGTGAATAAAAAGAATCTCTTCATCTAGCCTAGCAAACCTTTATGATTCCCGACTATATCATATTTTTGCAATGTGCTAACTTATTGATTTCAATAGCATTTTAAACTATATAATACTTTTTTTGTATTTGCTAGTTTAGATACAACAAAAAAATACTAGTACTTATTTTCTACTCCATCAACAGATAAATTGATCAAAAAGTATTAGTATCCACTGTACACATAAGACTATTAAATCATATATTTATTTATTTTTTTTAATGCGTTATTTTGTAAATATTATATGCAGTGACGTTAGCAAGTATAAATAAAGGATTTCCTTGAGCATTTGCATGCAGGACCTGTTCAGCAACACCCTTACTTTGATAGTATTCTGATTGATTCTGACCATTCCGCTTCTGTTCTGCTTCTAACCCAGCCAAGTATCGATATTGAACGGGTACGAGGACTAATGATATCAATATATATACACCTAACATGATCATAATAATGTTTCCTATCATAGTAAAAAACCCCAATACAAAATTCTTTTCTAGTATTTTGTACGAATCAATATAGTCATTGGTTTCATAACTAGTATCGTTTTCTGAATTTTATGTAAACGCTTTATAAAATGGTGTTATACATGTATAGTAAAAGTATTACGTTAACTTAGTATTTATTTTCAGAAAAATGAGGTGGAGAGTATGACAAAAGAAACAAAGATTGAAGTAAATGCGAGACGTGTTTTAAGCAGTGGTAACTCGATGCTTTATGGTCACTTTATCGAACATTTTCATCGGCAAATTTATGGAGGGATATTCGATCCTACTTCCCCTCTTTCAAATGAGCAAGGATTTCGAAAAGACGTACTAAATGCGTTAAAAAACATTGGCACTCCGATTGTCAGATGGCCAGGTGGTTGCTTTGTTTCCAATTATCATTGGGAAGATGGCGTTGGAAAACGAGAACCTTTTTTTGATAAAGCCTGGAGAGTAGAAGAACCAAACCTGTTCGGAACAGATGAATTTGTTGCCTTCTGCCGTTCAATCGGTGCAGAGCCTTATATTTGTACAAATGCTGGAACAGGAACTGCAGAAGAAATGAGTAATTGGGTAGAATATTGTAATCTCAAAGATGAAGGAAAATACGCAAAAATGAGACAAAAAAATGGACATGAAGAGCCATTTAACGTGAAATATTGGAGTATCGGTAATGAAAACTATGGCAATTGGGAAATAGGAGCAAAAGACCAAAAAGAATGGGGGCGATTAGTATTAGAATCCGCTAAAATGATGAAACGGGTCGATCCCACAATTGAATTACTTGCGGCTAGTATTTCTGATCTGGATTGGAATATCAATCTTCTAAAAGAAGCAGGGGACTTTCTCGATTGGATTTCCATTCACGGTTATTGGGACCGCCTTCATGAAGTAGACAACCCTTCCCCATACGAAACTTGCATGATCTATACGTTGGAAATAGAAGAACAAATATTAAAAACAAAATATATTCTTGGTTCACTTGGATATCTTAACAAAATAAAGATTGCTTTTGACGAATGGAATTTACGAGGCTGGCACCATCCTAATGTTCATAGAGGGGATTGGTTGGCCGAGGATATTATTGCATCAAGAGATCGAAACGATATTAATTCCACCTACACAATGGCAGATGCGGTGTTCAATGCATGTTTCTTAAATATTTGTTTAAAACACAGCGATGTGATCGGAATGGCAAATTTCGCTCCTGTGGTTAACACTCGTGGTGCCATTTTCACACATGCAGATGGTGTTGTTTTACGTTCCACTTACTATGTATTTGAGTTATATACGAAATATATGGGAGATAAGACTATCGATACTTGGACTTCACAAAACGATTTCTTTGAAGTGAATCACAATGGAAAAACATATCAAGTACCATCAATAGATGTGATTGCCACAACAAAAGATGGTTCCGAGAATTTACGTATCTCGATTGTTAATAGGCATCCCGATCAAAAAAGAATCGTTAACATTAATACTAACATCCACTTTGAAAATGGGACCCTTTATTCTATTGTAGGTTCCTCAAAAGATGCTTATAATGACATTGACCAGCCTGACAACTGTAAAACTATTCAGCACGCAGTAAAAGTGAACACACATGAAGCGGCTGTGGAAGTGGAGCCACATTCTGTTAATATATTAGTTTTAGAATAAACAAATCCAAACCCTGTTCAAATTAACAGGGTTTTTTTTTAAAAAAAACTCCCCCTCAAGTAAACCTCTTACATTACATTTATATTACAACATTGAAAATTAAATAATTTTATTGTATTCTTTTGTTAATAAATACATATATCCTTTTTGTATGTTTTGCATTTAATTAATAATTTAGAAAATAAAAATGTCACTTCCTAGACATATTATATTTCCGATTAACTTTTTTATTATTCAAATAAAAATGAAAGCGCGTTCAAACCATCCATATATTTTGAAGGGAGGAATGCGATGGGAAATTCATAAGTGATTTTAATAAAAATTTAGAAGGGAGCATTTACATGAAATCTATTATTGGAAAATCGATTTTATTATTCCTCGTATGTATGTTAATTCCAGTGACAGTAGGGGCGACAAAAAATTCACAGCAATCTGACAACAGTAATAAACCTGGACAACCCTTGGAAGGTCCTGTTCCTAATTTTGAAAATGTATCTGTACACGATCCTTCCATTATTAAAGATGGTGATACATTCTATGCTTTTGGTACACATATTGAAGCAGCGAAATCTAAGGACCTTATAAGTTGGGAACGGTTCACCAATGGTTATACAACACCTGGTAACGAACTATATGGTGATCTATCTGAAAATTTAGCAGGCTCATTTGAATGGGCTGGCGAAAACGATGCTGATAGTACTGGCGGTTTTGCCGTATGGGCTCCTGAAATTTTTTATAATAAACATTATGTCAATGAAGATGGGTCAAAAGGTGCCTATATGATCTATTACAGTGCATCTTCAACATATATTCGTTCAGCAATTGGCTATGCCGTTTCGCAAAATATAGAAGGACCTTATGAATACGTGGATACTGAAATTTATTCAGGCTTCACCAAAGAGGAAGCTTATGATAATAACAGTACAGTTAATAAACAATGGGAAAACACAAATATTTCTACGTTAATTGACGAGGGTACTTTAACGAAAGAAAATCAAAATTGGTTCAATAACGGTGGATCATTTAATAATGCGATGTATCCAAATGCAATTGATGCCAACCTATTCTATGATGAGAATGGCAAGCTTTGGATGACTTACGGTTCCTGGTCTGGTGGTATATTCTTACTAGAAGTAGATAAAGAGACTGGACAGGTTATTCATCCAGAAGAAGACGGCGAAACTGAAGATGGTAGAATGATTGATCGCTACTTTGGTACGAAAATTGCCGGTGGTTATACGAAATCAGGTGAAGGTCCATATGTCGTGTACAATGAAAAAACCGGCTACTATTATTTATATATGACTTATGGCTGGTTAGGTGCAGACGGTGGTTATAATATGAGAGTCTTCCGTGCAACTGATCCAGAAGGACCTTATCTTGATGCACAAGGTCAAGATGCAGTACTCCCTGGTAATGTATCAAACCATACGTATGGTAATAAAATAATGGGGAACTTTATGTTCGACAGAAAAGTCGGCGAACCTGGTACTGGAGATGGATATGGTTATGTATCTCCTGGTCACAACTCTGTTTATCAGGATGAAGAAACCGGAGAACAATTCTTAGTCTTCCATACTCGTTTTCCAAATCAAGGTGAAGTACATGAAATGAGAGTTCATTCTATTTTTATGAATGAAGATGATTGGCCAGTTGTTTCCCCTCATCGTTATACAGGAAAAGAATTAGAGAAAGTAAACAGTCAAGATCTTGTTGGTTTATATAAATATATTAATCATGGAAAAGAATACTCTGCTGAAATTGAGACTTCTGAGTATATTACTTTAGAGAAAAACAACAAAATTTCTGGTGCTGTAGAAGGTGAATGGAAAAAGACAGGTCACAACAAGGCGGAAATCACAATTGATGGAGAAACATTTAAAGGCGTATTTGTACCGCAATGGGATCAAACATCCGAACAATATGTGATGACATTTACTGCAATGTCAGATGAAGGTATAGCTATTTGGGGAAGTAAACAAGAAAACAGATCGGATGCCGAAGTAGTACAGGCTATTGAAGAAGAGCTTGATTTAGGAAACACAGAAGAAGTAGTGAGTGATTTGGAGTTACCGACTACAGGTGCAAATGGAGCCACAGTTAGCTGGGAAACTTCTGATGAATCTGTTATCACAAATACAGGTGAAATCACCCGTCCATCAGAAGAAGTAGGCTCTTTACAAGCAACATTAACAGCTACCATTACACAAGGTGACGAAACAGCTACAAAATCGTTTGAGATTACGGTGTTGCCGTATCAGAATGCCGAACTGACTAGTCATTTTCCTTTCGATGGTAATCTATCAGATCAGCATGGTGATTTCGGAGCTGGTACTATAACTGGAGATCGAATTACAAATACTGGCGGTTCTATTTCTTATGCAGATGGCGTAAGTGGACAAGCGCTTTATTTTGATGGAGAATCTGGTGTATTATTACCAGATAATCTGATTACAGACCATCAATATTCTGTCTCTTTCTGGGTAAACCCAGAAGAACTGTCAACATACACAACTACTTTCTTCGGAGGAGAATTCAGCAGTTGGATTAGTATGTTGCCACAAGGACCTGCAAGTAACAGAACTATGTTATGGTCAGGTGAAGCATGGTATGACGCTCCGAGTAGCTACACGATTAATACGAATGAATGGACACATGTAGCATTTTCGGTCAATAATGGAACAGTAAAATTATACTTGAATGGTGAGGAAGAATTTGTAGGATCCAATTTTCCAGACGTATTTACCAATGCTAACGCTGATTTCAGTCTTGGAGTAAACCATTGGGATACACCATTTAAAGGCTATATTGATAATTTGCAAATTTTTGATGGAGAACTATCACCAGAACAAATAAATAAATTATCAGCTAATTAATGCAGAAAAAGCTCTTTTCCATACTCGGAAAAGAGCTTTTTTTAAAAAAAATAGGAAGGAAATTTTTCCACCTTTCTAGAAAGTTTATGGTAAAGTAAAAACAAGAAATAATTAAAATTGGAGGTAATACTAATGCCAGTCAATCCTTACTTAATGCTTAACGGAAATGCTCGTGAAGTAATCGAATTTTATGAAAAAGCTTTTCAGACTGAACCTACCGAAATCATGACTTATGGGGACATGCCAGGAGAAGATAATGAATTGTCAGAAGAAATGAAATCTCTAGTTGTTCATGGCAGAATTGAAATTGACGGAACACCGATTATGTTTTCCGATGTGCCGCCAAGCATGGAATACCATGAAGGAAATAATGTTAACCTTACTGTTGTAACCGACAATATCGAGTTGATTAAACATGCCTATGAGTTCTTACAGGAAAACGGAAACGTTGAAATGGAAATGCAGAAAACGTTCTGGTCGGAAAATTATGCAAAATTAACGGACAAGTATGGAATCCATTGGCAATTAAGTTCCGAATAATAACTAAAGCGCTATTGAACCTCTTCAATAGCGCTTTTTCATCTCTTTATTCAGTTTATCACGATTCTAAACGGGGGTAAAATCCGCACTCACTTTATGTCCGAAAGCGGAATTTTAAAAAGGATGTCATCTGCTTCTTCTGGATTTCCGCGTCCATCGGTATTATTCGTAATAACATATAAATGATCATCTTCGATTAAAACATCACGTACTCTACCAATGTTTGTAATAACTTCGCTCTGATCCCCGGTTTCAAGGTCAAATGCCATGACCGCTGTTCCACGCAAAGCAGCTACATATATTTTTCCATCGTGATAATCGATACCAGATGGAGCCCACGTTGTGTCATCTCCAGAGGTAAATAATGGTATGATCATACCTTCTTGCTCTTGATTACCTTCGATGATCGGCCAACCATAGTTCTGACCAGCCTCAATTTGATTGACTTCATCATTCGCACTGTTGCCATGTTCACTTTCATATAATGTCCCTTCAGTATCCCAGGTTATGCCTTGAGGATTACGGTGTCCAAGACTATAAACGTAAGAATCTTCAAAAGGATTATCGTCAGGAATCGAACCATCAAGGTTCATTCTAAGGATTTTTCCTCCTAACGATTGATTTTCCTGTGCAATACTAGCCTCAGTTGCATCCCCAGTCGTAGCATAAAGCTTATTATCAGGACCTACCTTTAACCTTCCTCCATGATGATAAGAACCACTCGGGATTTTATCAAGAAGTAGCTTTTCCTCCATCCATGTATTACCTTCTAAACGAAGTGTCACAATCCGATTAAATTGACCTGTATCGTCCTGATAAGTGTAATAAGCGTATGCCAGATTGGATTCAGAAAAATTTTTATCAAGTACAAAACCTAATAACCCCGCTTCGGAAGTGGTGGCTAGCTCTTTTTTTAGTTCAACGTGTTGTCTTTCGACTTCTCCATTTTCAATCTTCACAATATTTCCTGGTCTTTCTGTCAGATAAAAAGTGTCATTTAATTTTTCAATTGACCAGGGAACGTTGAGTTTTTCTGCGATCACTTCCAGCTCATCAGATGTTTCAGTTATTACTGATTGGTCTTTATTCTCTAATTCACTAGAATTGTTTGGCTGTTCGTCAATTGATTGTGGTTCTTCAGCTGAGCAGGCAGTAACGAAAAATAGAATAAGTAACGAAACACGCAGTACTAGTCCTCTATCCATCATTATTCACTCCTATACTAGAGTACTTTAATTTCATGATAACTCTTCCCCTCTTTTAATGCCAAGATCTGAGAGTAAGAAAAGCGGGATTCTTTGGCAAGTTAGCTAGGAGCACGCGCCCCGTAAAGCGGAACGGTAAGCCGGAGCGCTGGATTCATATACTTTATTTCAAAATAAACACTTGGATGACAAAATACTTTGATACCGCGGATTATATACTTTCTTTCCTTACAAAAAAAAGTCTAGCTTTTTTTTAAAATCATGCTAATATTAAAATGAAAAACTAAATATGGGGAAATGAAAAATGAAATTAGTATCTTTTAACGCTTTTCGAACGATTGGAATACCGGGAGTACGCTATATTAAGCCAGAGCTTATGTTTAATGAGATCGATATTATCAAGGAAGCAGATCTTATACTGTTTCCCGAAACATGGCAAGTGTCAACACTTGTTTATGGTTTAAAAAAACAAATTTTTCCGAGCATTGAAACGATGCAAATCGGTGCCAATAAAATTGAAATGACACGTGCATTATGGTCGGTTGCGAAAGGCTATGTTCCGTATACAGAAATTTTAGCTAGTACTGATAGCAACATTAGAAAGGTGTTAGAAACCTTCCCTTTCCCTTTTGTTGCAAAAGAAGCAAAAAATTCAATGGGCAAAGGTGTCTATCTTATCGAAAATGATGGACAGTTTATAGATTATGCCCGTAATAATGATGTACTTTATGTACAAGAATATTTACCAAATGACGGGAAGGACTTGCGTGTTTGTGTTGTCGGTGATCAAATTTATGATGCGTATTGGCGTATTGGATTAGAAGGAGAATTTCTCCATAATGTAGCTAAAGGTGGAGAGGTTAGCCATCAATTTATACCGAAAGAAGCATTGGACTTAGTTTCAAAGATTGCTAATCTATTAAATATTAATCATGCCGGGTTTGATATTCTAGTAAGTGATGGGAAATATTATATTTTGGAGTTTAATGTGTTATTTGGTAATCAAGGGCTCAAGAAGCAAAATAAGACAATTGCACAAGAAATATACCATTATATAACCAAAGATTTTGTTCCGCCACATCCCACTTCCCCTTTACCAGGAAAAGTTATTTCTTAGAGAAAAGGCTGATAAAGCACATCCTCCATTGATTTGTTGTTTATCTAGATCTTAATCACTTATAAATTTATTATCTTTACTAAAAAACAGCACTACAGTAAAAAGCCAGCATACCCTTACTTGTATGCTGGCTTTTTTATTAAGCTGCTTTTTCTGAATCTGTCATCTTCGATTGATCTTTCTTTCTAAAATTAAAGATAACATTTAAACAAATCGCTGTTAAACTTCCAATTACAATTCCACTTTCCGTTAATATCTTTAAACTTGCTGGCAGTCCTGCAAAGACTTCTGGCACAACCGTTACACCTAATCCCATTCCCACCGAACATGCTACAATTAATAAATTTTCTTGTGATGAGAAGTCAACATTACTTAACATTTTAATCCCGTAAGCAATTACCATTCCAAACATCGCAACCATTGCTCCACCTAATACTGCGCTCGGAATAATCAACGTTAATGCTCCAATTTTGGGTACAAGACCTAATAAAACTAACATAACTCCAGCCGTGTAAATAACATTATTCGTTCGTACCCCGGATAGTTGAATCAAGCCGACATTTTGAGAAAAGGTGGTATACGGGAAAGAGTTAAAAATACCACCTAATATAATTGCTATCCCCTCTGCTCGATAACCTTTTTCCAGATCTTTATCTTCAATTTTTTTATCACAAATATCACCTAAGGCAAAATATACTCCTGTTGATTCTACCAGACTGACAATTGCTACTAACGTCATCGTCAAAATAGGTGTCAAATGAAACTCCGGTGTTCCAAAATGGAACGGAGTTGGCAAATGCACCCATGTACTTTCCGCTACGGGACTTAAATCAACCATCCCCATAAAGTAGGCCGTTACTGTTCCTAGTAAAATACCAAGTAAGATAGCAATTGCTTGAACAAAGCCTTTACCAAAACGGAAAATTAACAAAATGACAAGTAGCGTTCCAAAACCTAATCCTAAATTCGTGTAACTGCCAAAATCTGCACTTCCCTGTCCCCCAGCCAAATCATTCATGGCTACTGGAATCAACGTAATCCCGATAATCGTAACCACAGAGCCGGTCACAACTGGCGGGAAGAACTTAATCAACTTACTAAAGAATTTCGCAATCAATACGACTACTAAACCTGATACGAGAATCGATCCATAAATAGACGTAATGCCATATTGATTCCCAATGGCAATGATTGGACCAACTGCTGTAAACGTACAACCTAAAACAACAGGTAAGCCAATCCCTGTAAATTTATTTTTCCATACTTGTAGAATACTAGCTACCCCACACATTAAAATATCAATTGAAATCAAGTAAGTGAGCTGCTCATTTGTAAGACCGATGCTCGCTCCTACGATCAGTGGGACAATTACTGCGCCTGCATACATTGCTAACACATGCTGTAAACCTAATGATGCTATTTTACTTTTTGTTAATTTCATTGTGCATACTCCTTCTCGTTGATAAATTTAATCGTTTCATTTTCCAGAGATTTTATGCGTGCTAACGACTCTATCTGATAACCTTTGTTGCGTAGTATATCTCCACCGTCTTGAAATGCCTTTTCAATCACAATTCCAATACCTGCTACCTGTGCATTTGTTTTTTCTACGATATCAATTAAAGCTAATGCCGCTTGTCCATTGGCAAGAAAATCATCAATGATTAATACATGATCTTCTTCGCTTAGAAATTTTTCTGCAATCGATATGTCGTTTGTTTCCTGTTTGGTATAAGAATAAACCGTAGAAGTGATCAATCCGTCCTTTAAAGTTAGAGATTTTTTCTTGCGGGCAAAAACAACAGGAACATCTAGGATTAATCCCGCCATAACAGCAGGAGCTATACCGGATGATTCTAGTGTAACGATTTTGGTTATCTTTTTATTTTCAAATCGTTCCACAAATTCTTTACCAATCTCATGCATTAGTTGTGGATCAATTTGATGATTAAGAAATTTATCCACTTTTAACACCGTATCTGAAAGTGCAACCCCTTCTTCGATTATGGTCTGTTGTAGTTTTTCCATGATCGTCACCCCTTTTGAAAAATAAAAAACCCAAAGATCGATACTCACCATATGAGATGAGCAATGATCTTTGGGTATTGTTCGTTATTGGGATATTTTTCAATAAGCCATAACGTTCATCGCTCACTCATAGTCGGATCATTTACGGTAATCCGGTAGAAACTTGTAGGCCATATCCCTACGATTATACGAGTGAATATTATATAAAAATGTTGTTTCTATATTGTAACACGTTATAGCTTGTTTTCAAGATGTTTTTTGGATTTCTTGATCAAATAACGAATTATTTTCATTATTTCACTGATAATATTCGTGATTCAACTATTTTGATAACATAGCAACATGTTGCCTGATTGGAACACTTAGAGGCGTATATGTTACAGAATTGTTTATAGCCTCTTACCATCAGCCAAAGCCACTGGATTAACGATAAGGTGATACTCATCGTCAAGTCCATACTCCGTTAACGATGTTGCCAGATCTGCTACCCAATACTTACATCTCTTTTCGTTTTGCTTTTTTAATACTTTTGGTACCATTTTAGTGTAGTTAGCAAAAACTGTTGATCATACCCTGAAACTTCATTAATTCTAGTGGCCCACTGTTCTATACTGTTATAAGATGGTTCGCTAAATAACCCATCACTTGCACTTAGAAATGCTTCCCAATCATTAAATTCCCAGTGAGCTATCTCAGTTTTATAGGGAACTCTGCATTCAAATAAAGGCTTTGGGTCGATCGTTGTTTGTGATAATTCAGCAGCATGTAAAAATTCCTCCATGTTAACTGGTTGAGGATCATAGAGTTGACACGAAATTTTCCCGTTTGGTCTTAGATATCTGATTTTAATTTGCTTTTCTGAGGAACAGACCTGGACATTAGCAGCCGGAAAAAAACCAGTTAACCATTCAGTCGTATAGTCTTCATGTTGTGTTTCAATTAATACTGGCTGAATCCATTGATCACCTAAATCACACAAATATCTATTCCCTTTTTCATCTAATGCAATAACCGCAGCATGTGCCTCTTCACTATGCAAACCATGACCAATCGGATATGCAATAATTCCCTCTTTTTTTAATACATCTATTAACCATATCGCAAGATCAAAACAATTTCCTGTAATTCCGTATTGTTGATAGTGCTCCTTCATCTGAGCAACATCTCGCTGCTTCTTTTCAGTATCTTGGTGAAAATACCACATTTTCGTAAAGGTTTCCATGGGGAAACGGTCAAATTCGCGCCAAATACGCAGAATATTATCAGGAGCTTGCATCCTTCGATTCACCTACTTTCCACTTTAATGATAACGCTCCCGCACTTTATTACAATTATACTCCATTACTAGCATACTGACGAATAAAGCTAGACAATCTAATAACTATAAAAAGCCTATCACTCCTAATATGTAAATGTAGCTTCTCTCGACGATATCAGCTTTCAGAGCATGAGTAATATTTTATTAGATTCAGGTGAACAGATTCAATCCATTTCACCGATTATATTTAGCGTAGGTGCCCTAATGCTCTATTATCAATTACACCAAAATGGCTATCGGGCTGGGGTTTTATTGCAGACATAATATACTTAATGACAGGTGTTTTTGCCCTGTTCGGACCAACATTTTCGATTTTTATGATGCCACTTGCTGTGCGAAATGGTCATGGCAGTATGGCTTATCATAATAGGATTCAATTCAACTGCAAAAGTAACCGACAAACAAACCATTCCCTCCTTGTAATCAAGAAAAAAGTTTGCAACAAAAGTTGGATTAATACCAAATATAAGATCAATAAAAATCAATTCAGTCAATACAATTGAGAATTTTTTTGTCGAGGCGGATTATTTGAAGATTATTTTTAGTTTTTTTCTTAAAATGGAAAATATTTCGTAAATTCTATTGACGTCTAAATTTTTTGAATATATAATTATTGAGCATTGAAAAAATAAAACAAAAGGAGGTGCGGCAAAAATGAATACTAGACATATGAACTTTAACCTTGTTATTTCACAACAATTTAATATTGATAATGCCGTGACTTCCTTCGAATCAAATACTACTAGCATGTAATATTTATTGCCAGAATGCGATAATAATAATGGGAGAATCACGGATTCGTTCGTGATTCTTTTTTGTTGCCATTTTAAAATAGCAGCATAAATCGCTAAAAGTGTATTCTTTTTCAGCGTATACGTCATGAACGTATACGCTTTTTTATTTGTAATCAATGCAAAATTAGTAAGAAAAAGGAGGAAAAAAGATGCTACAAATCGAGTTTCACCTATTAGCAAACGAAATAAAAAGGATGGACGGCGGATAGCAGCACCTAAACAAGAGATGTTTACAGCAGAAAGGAGATAGAAAAAATGTTTTCCGTTTTTAACAAGTTATCTTGGTTTTTTAAAGAACAATGGATGCGATATACGATTGCGATTACTGCATTAATAATCGTTAGTTTTATCGACTTAATCCCTCCCAAACTAGTAGGGATGACGATTGATGCCATTCAATACAATGAGCTGACTGCAGCCCGATTAACTGAGATCATCGTTATTTTCATTAGTTTAATTATCATCAGTTATGCGATTATGTTTCTTTGGGATTACAACCTATTTGGAGGTTCCTTATTGTTGGAAAGAAAAATGCGTACCAATTTAATGAGCCATTTTCTCAAGATGAGTCCAAGATTTTATAGTAACAATCGAACTGGAGACTTAATGGCACGTTCTACCAATGATTTAAAGGCGATTATGATGACTGCCGGTTTCGGTATTCTCACTTTAGTTGATTCTACCGTATTTATGTTATTCATTATCCTGATGATGGGCTTTACGATTAGCTGGCAGTTGACTCTTGCCGCCTTAATTCCCATGCCAATTATGGCTTTTATCGTTCATAAGTATGGAAAAATCATTCATGCGCGTTTTACTGGTGCACAATCTGCATTTAGTGATCTAAACAATTATACTCTAGAGTCGGTACGTGGTGTCCGAGTAACTCGGGCTTTTGTCCAAGAAAAATACGATTTAGAGCGATTTTCTTCGATGACAGAAGATGTGTTTCAAAAAAATAAAGCAGTTGCCAAAATGGAGGCTTTCTTTGAACCTACCATCAAAGTGTTAGTGGGAATTTCCTATACGATTGGGTTAGGTTATGGGGCTTTAATGGTGTTTGAAAACCAGATTTCACTTGGGGACCTTGTAGCTTTTAATGTGTATTTAGGGATGCTGATCTGGCCCATGTTTGCAATTGGGGAATTAATTAATGTGATGCAGCGTGGTAATGCATCGATCGATCGTGTAGATACTGTACTTACACAGCAATCAGATGTTCAAGATCCACCAAAACCTGTATCCGTTAAAGTGCCCGAGGTCATTCATTTCCAAAGTGTAGAATTCTCGTACCCTGAAGCTGTTGGAAAGCAATTAAATGCCATTGATCTTGTGATACACAGAGGGGAAACAATCGGAATTGTCGGCAAGACAGGTGCGGGAAAGACTACACTTTTTAAACAATTACTAAGAGAGTATGTGCCACCAAAAGGAAAGCTCACCATTAATGATGTTCCGATCGATCGTTTTAGATTGGATACCACACGAAGCTGGATCGGCTATGTTCCACAAGAGCATGTGCTTTTCTCTAAAACAGTAAAAGAGAACCTTTTATTTGGATGTGGGGAGAAATCCATTGAAGAAATCAATCACATCTTGGATTCTGCATCTTTAAAAGAAGATATTGAGGCGCTCCCAGGAGGATTAAATACACTAGTTGGCGAAAGCGGTGTTACTTTATCTGGTGGTCAAAAACAAAGAGTATCATTAGCTAGAGCGTTACTTATGGATCCTGAAATTCTAATTTTAGATGACTCCTTGTCCGCTGTAGACGGTAAAACGGAGGCAAATATCATTTCACATCTAAGAAAAGAACGCCAAGGTAAAACAACCTTAATAGCTGCGCACAGACTTTCTGCAGTTAAACACGCTGATCAAATTATTGTTTTAGAAGATGGACAGATAGTGGAGCGTGGTACACATGAGGAATTAATGCAACATGATGGATGGTATAAAGACCAATTCAATATTCAACAAATGGAAAGCGAGGTGAAATAATGAATCCTTCTACAGAAAAGAGATTATTTCAATATGCGCTAACAAGTAAAAAGTTTATTATAATCGGACTGCTTTGTTTGATCGTTGCAGTTGGATTAGAACTTACCGGACCTTTTATTGCCAAAAAGATAATTGATAATCATATTGTCGGTATTCAAACTAATTGGGTCCAAGTGGAGGAGAAAAATGACGCAGATACTGTTGAATTAAACGGATCCTTTCTAAAAAGAGCTGATCGCCTGACAGAAGAAGATCACATTATTGATCATCGTACCCTTTTACAATCCGAAAAAAATTATTATTTAATTGATAGGGAAGTTCCGCCCAATAGTTCGGTCCAATCTGTAAATGGTGATTCCATCACGATCAGTTATAACAATACGACCGAGCAAGTAAATGGTGAGAAATTAAAAGTTGGTGACCTTTATGTCTTCTTCCAACCTGAAATACATCCAATCGTCTTATTGCTTGGGTTATATTTAGGACTGATTTTAATTGCTTCTGTCTTTCAATATTTGAAAACATATTTATTACAGGTATCTGCCAATAAAATAATTCAACGAATGCGAAATGACGTATTCGAGCGAGTGGAAGAACTGCCGATGAATTATTTTGTTAAAAGACCTGCTGGAAAGATCGTAGCAAGAGTTACCAATGACACAGAAGCGATCAAAGAATTATATGTAAAGGTGTTAGAAACCTTTGTAAATGGATTTATATATATGACAGGTATCTTCATCGCCCTCTTCTTACTGAACACGACATTAGCAGCTGTCTGTTTAATTCTGGTACCGCTTTTGTTTGTATGGATGAAGTTTTTTAAGAGATACGCTGGAAAATATAATCGAGTTATTCGCTCCACCAATAGTGAGATTAATGCCTCGATCAACGAATCGATCCAGGGAATGCCAATTATTCAAGCGTTTCGCAGAACAAAGGAAACACAGGGTGAATTTGAACAATTAAATACGCGTCATTATATATTTCAGAAGAAAATGATCGTTCTATCCGCTTTAACTTCTTTCAATTTAGTTAATGCACTACGTGGAGTTGCTTTCGTCGGTTTTATCTGGTTTTTTGGTTCTAATGCTTTATCAGGGGAAAGTATCATAACGGCTGGTGTTTTATATGCATTCGTAGATTATCTCACCCGCTTGTTTGAACCTGTGACGCAAATCGTAAACCAGCTACCACAACTAGAACAGGCAAGAGTGGCTGGTGCCAGAGTTTTTGAATTGTTAGAAGAGAAAGGTGAAAAAATCGAAAAACTAGAGATGAAACGAATCCAAGGTGATGTGCTTTTTGACAATGTAAGCTTTGCTTATGAAAAAGATGACTATATTTTGAAAGATGTCAACTTTCACGTAAAACCAGGGCAAACCGCGGCATTTGTCGGTCATACCGGTTCAGGTAAAAGTTCCATTATGAATTTATTATTTCGATTCTATGACCCCCAGAAAGGTACGATCAAAATAGATGGAATCGATACATCAACTCTTACTCGCCAACAGGTTCGCCACCATATCGGAATTGTACTTCAAGATCCATTTATTTTTACAGGAACAGTACTATCCAATATTACGTTGAATGATCCTGCTATTTCGAGGGAAAAGGCAATTGCCTCACTAAAAGCAGTAGGAGCTGATAAATTTATTGAAAAGTTACCAAAACAATATGATGAGCCTGTCGGGGAAAATGGCAGTCAATTTTCTACCGGACAACGTCAGCTACTGTCGTTTGCTCGAGCATTAGCTTTTGATCCTGCGATTTTAATTTTAGATGAAGCTACTGCTAATATCGACACCGAAACAGAAGGTCTGATCCAAGAGGCAATGAAAGTGCTAGCAAAAGGTCGAACAATGCTAGTAATCGCACACCGATTATCTACTATTCAACATGCAAATCAGATCATTGTGCTAGAACGAGGACAAATCATTGAAAAAGGAACACACCAAGAACTGCTGCAACAATATGGTAGCTATCATCAAATGTATAAGATGCAGCAAGGAGCTAGCAACAAAGTTCCAGCAGTATAATAAGGAAGTGGCTGATTAGCACACCATGATTAAAAAATGTTACAGGATTATCCACGAGCTATTTCGTACAGTTAGTGAGATATCTCGCTAAAAGATTCATTATATTTCCAGAAGTAAGCCCCGCTACACGTTTCGTATTAGCGGGGCTATTTTATAGATATCCATTATTGATGCAATAACACTTTCTTCTTCGTAATATCAAAATGTGTAGGCTCAATAGGTTTGATGTTCGTACGGTTCGCGATAAATTCAGGTCTTGGTGAGATATTAGCAAATGGTTCAACTAATTTATTTTCGATACTGTTAAAGACAAAGAATACATTACTACGTGGCATTGGTGAAATATTACTATTGGAACCATGCATCGTGTTAGATTCAAAAAATAAAACAGATCCCGCAGGTCCTGTCGCACTATCTATTCTTCCGCCTTTTTGTAATAACCAATTAATACTATCATGATCTGGTACACCAATGTTTTGCATTTTCAAGGACTGTTCAAAATGGTTATCAGGTGTTTCTCCAACACATTGTACGTAATAACGATGAGAACCAGGAATTAATAAAAGTGGACCATTGTAAGAATAGTTGTCGGTTAAAATAATGCTGCAACTTACCGCTCGCATATTTGGCATTCCATCTTCCATATGCCAAGTTTCAAAATCAGAATGCCAATAAAAGTCTTTTCCTTTAAAGCCAGGTTTAAAATTAATTCGAGATTGGTTTATGTAAACCTGGCTTCCCAATAATTGTTGAGCAATTTCAACAATACGATCATATGAAGATACATTGTGGAAAAATTCATCATTGTTATGAACATCAAATACTGAACGAATCTCGTCCCCACTTGATTCTCTAACCACATACGGTTCTTCGGATGACTTATTGTCATTCATATTTCGGTTTAGTTCTTGCTGGAGAACCTTTACTTCCTCTTCTGAGAAAAAGTTTTGTATAAATAGATAACCATTCTCTTCGTAAAAATCTAATTCTTTTCGATTTAAAGGACCGTCTGCTTCGGTAGAGTTGTGAATAATCGGATCTTTTCTTTCCAAAATAGAAGGCATACCTTTGATTCTAGAAGGATATAAATCTTTCATGATTCAATCACTCCTTGTCAGATATTAGATTTTACGCTTACAGTATAATCTTTTAGCACTCGCTAAACAACTCTGATAATAATCTCTGTAAAAGGATGTGTGGCACTGAAAACCAATCCATCTCAAATACATCCTTCTTACGATATTTTGCCATTTTTTATAGCTTTTATCATAGTTATTCCTCATTTTGAAACGAATACAATGAAATCTTCGTACTCTTTAATAAGGAGGAAGATTTATGTTCTTTCATTTTGTTTTAGTAATCATTTTGTTTACAGGAGCTTTCGGCTTATTTAATTGGTTAATGGGGTATGAAAAAGGAAACATCATTATTGATTTGGATGACCGTTACATCGATTACGGTGAATATGTCGCAGCTATTCAAAAAAAGCTAGAAAATGAAGGTAGAGTTGTCACATACTTAGGGGATGGAATATTTTCTATCGATGGAAAAAACTATATGTTCATTGAAAGAAATATTAGTATGGGCGGGGTACCATTGCAAAGGACTATTCTTAAACCTGAAAACTAGTAAAAAAGAAAGGAAACATCTAAATCTCAGATATTTCCTTTCCATGTATTATACCTAGTTATAGAATACTTGCTTCTAGGAATACGGAAACTGTTTTCGATTATGTTGAATCGAAATCCACTTTGTCGTTGTAAAGGCGTCTAAACTCCATTCCCCGTTTAAACGTCCTACACCAGAATTTTTCATGCCTCCAAAAGCAACGTTTGGTTCATCATTAATGGTACCATCATTAATGTGAATCATTCCCGTTTCCATTTGTTTGGCAAGCTGTGTTCCTCTTTCGATATTTTCTGTGTGGACAGCACCACTCAATCCATATGACGTGTCATTAACGATTTCAATTATTTCTTGATCATTACTAGCTTTAATCAAACTAACAACTGGTGCAAAAATTTCTTCCTTAGCAATTTCCATCTCTTTTGTAACATTACCGAAAACAACTGGTTCAACGATATTGCCTCGAATCTCCCCTTTAATTAGAGGCTTTGCACCTTCTTTAATACCTGCTTCAATAAGTTTGGAAGTAGCTGCTACCTGCTTTTCATTGATAAGTGGACCGATAATTGTTTTCTCATCACTAGGATCTCCACAAGTTAACTCAGAAACTTTCGCCAAGTACTTCTCAACAAAATTATCATAGACTGCTTCATGAATAATAATACGATTGGCAGACATACAAATTTGTCCTTGATGTGTAAAGCGGCTAAACACAGCAGCACTTACCGCTAAATCGATATCTGCGTCATCAAGTACGATTAAACCACTATTGCCTCCTAATTCCAAATGTACTTCTTTTAAATGTTTACCGGCAACACTACCGATATGACGACCAACTTGAGTAGATCCCGTAAACGAGATTGATTTCGGAATAGGATGCTCCACAAACGCATCGCCGATTTCAGATATCTCCGTTGTTACCACATTTAATAACCCTTTTGGTAAACCTGCTTCTTCGAAAATTTTCGCAATCATGGTTCCACCAGTAATTACAGTATGTTCATGTGGCTTTAACACCACTCCATTTCCAGCTGCTAAAGCTGGAGCAACAGATTTCATCGACAAAAAGAATGGAAAATTAAACGGGCTGATCACACCTACGACACCTACCGGTACACGATATACCCTATTTTCCTTACCATCCGTAACAGAAGGTAGAATTTTTCCTTCCATCCGAAAAGGAAAAGTCGCCGCTTCCTTCAACATATTTTTCACAAGGCCAATTTCAAATTCAGCCTTTAACCGAGTACCACCAATTTCTTTGGTAATGATTTGAGCGATAGATTCATGTTTTTCTTCTATGACAAGAACAGCTTTCTCAAAAATTTCACGTTTGACAGCTGGATTCACTGCTTCCCAATCTTTTTGAATTCTCTTAGCTGTTTGATAAGCTATATCAACGTCTTCTCTATTTGCTGCTTGATAGATTGCTAATATCTCACCATTATAAGGGTTTTTATTTTCCATTTGAAGGCTACTCTTTCCTTCTCTCCAAATACCATCAATATATTGACTATGTAAAGTTTTAAGATCTACCATCACAAAACCTCCTAATTTTCCTTTAATGCTACGTTTTTCTCTGCAAGGTCTGCTAACACTTGAACATTGGAGTTAACTTCCTCCATTGTTGCTGTTAATTCTTGAATAGATGCTGCTTGTGAGTCAGATTGCGAATTCACATTTTGAATACGTTCATTAAGATTACCTATAGCATCTTTTATCTCATTCGTAATCGATTGAATTTCATTCACTTGTTCTTTTGAGTTATTTGCCATTTTTCTAATTTCATCTGCCACCACGGCAAAGCCTTTACCATGCTCACCAGCACGAGCAGACTCTATAGCGGCATTAAGTCCTAATAAGTTACTTTGCTCGGCAATTTCTTTCACAACATTGGACATCTTTTCAATCGTTTCTGCACTATTACTTACAGTATTTGCTCTGTCGGAAACCTGATGAATATCAGTGGAAAGTGTATTAATTGCAGCTGCCATATCTTCCACTGTATTTGTCACCTCATCCATCACTGTTGAAAGATTGCTTGATGTTTCATTTAATTTTTGTGCATCCGCAATACTTTGTCCAACTCCGATTCCGCCAATGACGTTACCTTCTTCATCATGTAGGGGGATTGCCCTAGCAATTAAATGAACACCAAATAACTCAGGTGGAACAGTAGCTGCTTGATTTTTATTTTCTCTAATTGCTTGTGTCACAATGTCACCATCCATTAACGGATCACCTGGTTGAACATTAAGAGAAAAATTTTGAGCAGGATAATTAATTATTAACTTTTCTGCGTCATAAATCCCAATAGTTATATCGTCATTTATGAGTGTTTGCAGAAAAGGACCTACTCTTATAAATGCTTGTAATATCGGATGATACTGTTCTACGTTGACTTCCATTTTATTCCTCCTTTAACTTCTACACTATTATATCGGATAATATTGTAAATAATTAAGTAAATGAATGTTTTTGGATAATAAAGTGAGACTATGATCAGTGGCCCACTGATCATTAGCGAAACTTATCAAGGTGTTAGCGTCTGTTATCCCACACTTAGAGCTTTCTTGTGTTACTTGAAGTGGGGGTCTACAGACGGTTAGCACCGTGATAAAAGGAATACATAAGTAAAGTAGATGGAGGTAACAGAAAGGAGAGTAAAAGTGACAACATTATTAATCGTATCTCATCCCGACATTATCGAATCCGGCAGTCAACAGTATTTTTTAAGTTCCCTAAAAGATCGCGAAGAAATAACGGTTCATCATTTAGAAAATCAATACCCCAATGGAACTATTAATGTAGCGAAAGAACAGAATTTATTAAGACAACACGATCGGATTATTTTTCAGTTTCCTTTTTATTGGTATAGTGCAACACCTCTTATAAAGAAATGGCAAGATGAGGTTTTGGGTGAAGGTTTTGCGTATGGAACAAGAAAGAAGCCACTAGCAGGAAAGGATTTTGGTTTAATTTTGATGATTGGTGTAGCCGAACGAGAATACCAAGCTGGTGGAGAGGAATTATTTACTATTAGTGAACTCACTAAGCCATTTCAGGCAATGGCTAACAAACTTGGGATGAATTATCTTAGACCATTACCCGTATTTCAATTTTTTTATATGGAAGAGGAAGAAAAAATGAACACCTTAATTAGATATTGGCAGATGCTCACAATGGATAACGATATTACTTTAGCTAACAGGGAAAATTGGCTAATAGAGCAACTACAGCAAATTGCCAAACCTAACCTCGAAGCTGCTGATAGAGAAGTTATTATGTTTGCGATTGAACGCATTCAAGAAAACCGATTTAAAATAGACGAACTAAAAATGGTGTTAGACGATATGTTTCTTGATTAAACATTCTATAAAAAGGAGGAGAAAAAGGAATGGAAGAAAATGAATGGATCCTTCAACAATTACAACATGTATTGGACAAAAGCGACCATTACAATCAACGAACTCTGATGAAAGCTGCTCAGAATATCATAAAAGAGCAATCCAAGCGAATGGACCAAATGGAAGGCGAAATGGAAGGAACGATTTGGAGTCCAAGAAAATGGAATGAATGAAAATAAAACGCTTGGCAAAAACCAAACGTCTAAACCTTTTTATTCCTTAGTCTTACATTGACAATGCTTTTTTTGCAAGTGTCATATCATGTTGTAACAGTTTTGCTAAATCATAAGAAGGATAGAGTCCGTTTTGATACATATAGGTATAGATACGTTCATGACAGGTAACAGCTAGATTCATTTGTTTCTTTAACACGGCTCTTAACGCTGGTGTAGCTGTTTCTGTAATGGCAACTCCGTAACTTCTTACAGCTGTTTTGGCAAAAGCTAACAAATCCCCTGCATAGAAACTGTCTGAAACACGGTATTCATCGGACGAACCTGGGTGTGGTGCATAAGGATAAAATTGTAGCAATTCATTTAAATTCATTTCCAGCTCTTTTATCGTTTGCAGATAAATATTTTTCAATGTAGGATCCTGAATATGATATATTCCCATTTTTAATTTCATTAAACCAACTGATTGTAATGCAACTAACTCATGAATTTCTAATGTTTCGTGCCATGCAAGTGATTGCTGGTGGTAAGAGTTATCCATTATATATCGCTCCTTTTGTAATAAATATTCCTACCTAGTGTATGTGAAGAAATAGATTTAGGTACTTTTCCTATATACTCTTTTTCATAAAAACTCATGCTAGTTCAGCATTTTTGATCAATTGGATAACCTAAGAAGATCTGGGAAACCCAAATTCTTCATGGCGTTGTCAAGTGTTGTGCTGATAGCAATTTCTTCTTAAAATAAAGATTCCTGCTTTAATATAGTAAAAACTCTCCATTTTATTTAAGAATGGAGAGTTTTTATACTTTATTCTTTGTTGATATGTCCACCACATTTTAAGCTGGAAAATCTTTATCTTGAAAATAGCGATCAGTTAGAATTTTCATATGATGAAGTTCATGACCTGCAATGATAAATGCTAGGGCTCGGACAGTTACTGGGAAACCGTTCGCATTTCCCCAATTTGACCAAACATCATTTCGTAGGTTTTTTAATAATTTTATAGTTGCGTTTCGAACTGATATGTAATCTTCTACGAGCGTTGTAATGGGGTAACTATCAAACATTGCTTCTTTGACAAATTCATCTTGATCGTGACCTGGTAACTGTGCTTTTTCCCCACGAGCTATACAAAAAAGGCGATAGGTCATATAACGTTCTGTGTCAGCTAAATGTCCTATAACTTCTTTCATACTCCATTTTCCAGGTGCATAACGAAAATCAGCCTGCGCTTCTGTTAATTTTCGAAATCGTTTTAACACATCTTCTCTTTGCATTTCTAAAATATCTATAATTTTGCCTTCTGGAACGATCACTACGTAATTTGCATAAAAGTCAGCGTATTCCTTTTTTTCTGGTCTGTTCATTTAATATTCCTCACTTTCTGATATGGATTTTATACTATATTTTCCATCATAATCTTATCAACAAAAAAAGTAAATGCGAAGGTTCATTCTAAGCATTTACTCTCTAAAATGAAATGGACATTTAGATAAAGTCTGATTATCATCCCGCAAAAAGTATTGCTTCCATTCAAAATTATCATCTGACCCATATGGTTTTAATTCTGGGTGAATTGGAACCGAATCATAATTTTCTATTCTTTGCCTCACCTGCTGTTTTATTTTTTCTGCGTGTCTAGATTCGTTAAAATTTTGAAATACCCACCTCGGAGTAATGGCTAATATAAATGTAGAAAAAGATCTACTGTTTCTTTTATGATGGGATGGTGTTGCACAATACATAAAGTACCTTTCTCCTTGAAAACTAAACTCCCACATGTGATGATGTGGATCTGAAGGAATTTCCCTTGGCCATCCCTCATTATCGTAAGTCTTTAGATTACTTAAATGCTCCCAAAACAATTGTTCATATTGTTCAACTGTATATGTTTTCTTCATTTCCTCTGAGATTTTATAAAAAATGATCAGTGAAGTGTACTTACCGAATTCCCTTGAGTCATTCGAGTAAATACTTAAAAATTCAGCTAGCTCTTGAATTGTCTTTTCTTCTGTTGGGTCACCTACAAACCCAAAGCGTAAATGATTTAGAGCATAACCAATCGTTGCTGGTATGCAAGGAAATGGATGGTCTTTATTTGACATTTTTTCATTAAATTGTTCGAGGACTGTTTTTTTCCACGGGTCGAGCCGTTTACACTTCGCTATGTCTTTGTCGTACAATTTATTCAAAATAATCACCTCACGCCCTCTTACATCCTATTCACCAAAACAAATTTTGGGTTAAAGTCTAAGTAAAATGGGCATATGCGGAGGTGATTACTAACTATGTTAATGTAAATAAAATTAAAGAGAAAGCAATATTTTCCTCGAAAATAAACGACTTAGCGCATTATTAAAGTGGTGGATTTTTCACGCCTAAATGAATCCAATCTTCTTTCGGTGGTCCATATACCCCAAACGGCTTTATTCCTGCTTGACGCATAAGAACTGTTACTTGCCCACGATGATGTACAATGTGTTTGATTAGTCCCATTAGAATTTGAGCATTTGTTTCTTCTCTTCCAAATGCATTTTGCACTTTCTCCAAAGACTCGTCTGTCCATTGTTGTTCGATAACTTGAGATGCATAAGCACTTACACTTTGGAAAGTTTCAACTATTTCATTTGCCGAATTCGGGACACTTTCTGCATTTTCTATTTTGTCTATCTCTAACCCGAAATCAGCTAAATAATCTGGAATAGTAATTGTAAAGTGCCATGCAATCCTTCCTAATGTACGACCTTCTGGATAAACTTGTTGTTTTAGTGATTCATCGGTCAATCCTTCCAAAACTTTTTGAGTAAGCATTGCTTCCCGTTCCCATTCTTTAATAAAGTCCACAATTGTTACATACATGTTATACCTCCATAATCCATATTTTGATAGAGAAAAGATATCATAAGTACATGATAGAACATTTGTTCTGTTATATCATGTTTCTTTCTGAAATCCACTCCAATTAAGCATAAAAAAAACACCCCTTCGGTCATGATTAACCAAAGAGATGAATTATTTGCAACTTAATGTAAATTTACTACCTTAATAACCTCTAATTTAATTCATTTCATTAACTAAAGCTTCCAATCGATCTAAATTTTGCTCATTCATTTCTTTTACAAATTGTTTAGCTTCTTCATACTCTTCTATTGACTCAAATATCATGCGCCAATTAATTTTAGTATCATTACCGATAGCTTGTAATGTAATTTCTAATAAAAAGACATGATCGGGTTCAAGGTGTCGAAGAAGAATACGCGTTTCTGGATCGATTTCCAAAAACTCACTTTTGTTTTTATGAGCAACACCATCAGGACCGTGCATCGTATACTCCCATAGACCGCCTTTTTGAAACTGGAAAACATGAAATGTATTCTTAAAACCGTTAGGCCCCCACCATTGCTTTAGTAAATCTGGTTCACTTAGAGCTTTGTAGACTTTTCCTCGTGAAGTATTGATAATACGTGAGTTTACAACCTCACGCTTAACAAAGGTATTAACAGCATCATCCAAAGACATACTATGACCTCCTTTATATAATTAAGTATTTTTTTTAGCTAATACTTCGACTAAATTATTGAGCATAACTCCTGTTCCATGCTCACGAATACTAGGTTTATCATACCCATCAATAAATGCCCCTTGTTCCGTATAAATCAGTTGTGTACCCTTTTCACTTGAATGAAATTCAACTGTCACATTGGATACAGAAATACGAGTTTCACCTTGATCCATTGTGTATGTGTATATAATTCGTTGATTAGCTACGATTTCTTGATAAACTGCCTCAAAATGAAATATTGGACCATCTGGCGGCCCACCTTTGTTTTTTTCTCTTCCGCCAACTTTAAATTCAAAACGATCAGGTTTTGAAAACCATTGTGACTTGAGTTCGGAATCTGACCATGCTGCAAATACCTGTTCTGGAGGTAAAGCAAATTCCCTTTCAATGATAAAGGTTTCGTGCAAAACAGAGTGTTCTTTCATTGTGTATCCTCCTTGTCCATTTTTTGATTAGAAAGTAAGTCGTCTAGTTTATCAAAGGTTTGTTCCAATTTCCGCTGATGATTAGCATAATAATTTTCATGATTTTTCCTCATCATGCTTAATAATTTGGTGAAATTTTCAACAGTTAAATCTTTATTTCCCTGCATAAGTCTTGCAACATTATGCAATTCCTTCAGTAATACTTGCTCTGAGCGAATGTTCTCTTTTAATCGATCAATTTGGATAAGCAAGACATCAAGTGGATTATAGGCATCATTTTCAAGAATACGTTTAATCTCTTCTAATGAAGTGTCAAGTTCCTTCAATGCTAAGATCTGTTGTAGTCTTTTGATGTCATCTTCACTATATAACCTGTAGCCTGCACCTGAGTATTCAGACGGGTTTAACAATCCAATTTGATCATAGTACCTTAGCGTACGAATAGTAAGTCCAGTTAAACCTGCTAAGTCTCCAACTTTCCAATACTTTTGAGCGATCATGATCTCCCCACTTTAGAATCAATTTTTACCGGTAATGCTATTATAAACCATGACGTCGCGTAACTCTCAAGAACTTTCTACTAGAATTTAGTAATTATTGTGTTATTAGTATGTAATAGAAAATTTGATCACTTAAAAACATTTAATAATTAGTTAAGAATTACCTAATAGGAAATTAAGATGCACTAAATATAATTGATTCAGCATCAAGATACAATTGATACTAAAAACTATTTTATATGGAGGAAGGAGTTTTTAATTTGATGAGAAAGATTGCATTTATAGCTGTACTCTCACACTTATGGCTACAATGGGTCATGCTGGGGAGTATCTTACTGGATACATTCATGGTCTATCCGAATATCTTTCATAACATTCCGGAATCATTGGAATTAAGTATGGAGTTTATGGCTGTAGCAAGTCCGCACACTTATTTTCCACCTTTAGGAATGGCTAGTATTACCACAGGCATATTAGCTGTCATCTTTTCATGGAAATGCAAACCAGCTCGTTATTGGATATTGTTAAGTATGCTAATGATTGTTTTGGAAGGGGCAACTTCGATGATCTTTGAATGGCCTCGTAACGAAATCATGTTCATACAAGGAAAAGCGGTTCATTCTGTTAACTTCCTTGTACAAACCGCTCGAGAATTCTTAATTATTCACGGGTTCCGCGTAGCCTACAATATTATTGGGTCTATCTTAATGTTTATTGGTTTTATGAAGTATTATATGGATTATACAATTTCAATAAGAAAATAAGATAATCATTAAAAAACACATTAGTAAAAATTTTACTAATGTGTTTTTTTACAAACTACAGCCCTCTTTTTAATGCAATAACGCGATACATGAGAGATGCATCCCTACCGATATTATCTCTTCGATGGATATATGGTTCCAACCTCTTCATGAATAATTCATCACAGTACTTATGTGATCCATGTCTTCGGTAACAATTGTCATGTTGCATGCACAGTACATCTAATGGATTTAATGGGGCACCTGGTCCGCTACATCCTGGACCACAATATCGATAACCAGGTAAACATGGCATTGTATACTCCCCTCCATTCTTTCGAAAACATTAAATTATATAATATTATATGTTCAAAAAGGAATGGACAGATAGAGCAGATATCTTAGGGGAAAAGTGGATTTCTTAGTGCTTGCTCGTTAATTATTAAATCATTAGCGTGAAAGGGGATGGACTTCCCCTTCCTCTATCTAAATGGAGAAGATTTTATATCCCCTTCCCTACAAAGGGTTGCCTCGTGATGGTGATTTGCCTTTTCCTCTTTTTTGTTCATCAGGTATTTTCTTATCTGGATTTGTAGGAGCATAATTAGGTTTTTCTTTTTTACGTTGTCTAGACATGTTAATCCCTCCATGGACGTTTTTTTAGAAAATGTTAGATCAGATTCCAAATACTACTTTAACAACAATTTCATAATAAATAAGCTAATCTTATGGTAACCAGGATTTTTGGAGTTATTCTTATGAACCAAAGCATTATTCGGGACAATTGAAAGTACATTTCTTTAAAAAGATATACACGGCTCAAACTTTTGCTTAATTTATAGGTTTTCCAAATAGATATTTTATTTATTCGCATTCGCAACTAAAGAAAATCAAAATAATTTGTTATTATTTGACTTGATGAAGAAATACCTGTAACTTTTTAATAGGAAATTCGTCAAATTATAATGGAAGACTTTTTATCGAAAAATATCAAAAATTCTAATAGAATAATAGACAATAAGGTGAGGTATTTACTTTGAGTGAACTTAGAACAGACAGAAAGAATAGAAAAAAATCAAACAAATGGAAAAAGCGAATATTATGGATTATTTTGTTATTGCTTATCTCCGTCATTGCGTACGGTACTTACTTATTTATGAACGTTTATAATGCGTCGAAAGAATCCCATGTGGAGATAGATCGGCCAGATGGTAAGTCAGAGCTGAGAGAAAACGAAGTTACGATTGGTGATGACCCTATATCGATTTTATTAATTGGTGTAGAAGATTACGAAACAGATGGTAAAAATGGCCGTGCAGATACACAAATTGTAGTGACATTAAACCCAGATACAAGTCAATTGACAATGACAACCATTCCTCGAGATACTAGAATGGAATTTTCAGCGGAAGAAGCCGGTCAATATGCTGGTTTCCATAAAATTAATGCATCTTACACCTATGGCTCCATTTTCGACTATGGTGCAAATAAGCTAACAGTAGAAAAAGTAGAACAACTGCTTGATGTCCCAATTGACGAATATATCACAGTTAATTTTGATGGATTTAGAGACATTGTAGACTCACTAGGTGGTGTCACTGTTGATATTAAAGAGGCTTTCTGGGAAAAAAATATCTATCAAGGTGGAGAACGCGTTTATTTTGAAAAGGGAGAGAGCAAATTAAATGGTGAAGAAGCCTTAGCATTTGTTCGAATGAGAAAGCGTGATGTGAATGCCATCTATTCTCGTGATGAAAGGCAGCGCCAATTTATCCAGGCCGCTATTAAAGAAGCCATTTCAGCACAAACTCTCTTTAAAGTAGGAGAAATCACAGATATTTTAGGTGAAAACGTGACTACAAGTTTGAGTGCAACTGAAATTTTTAATTTACAACAAGCATATTTTTCGATGAATACTTCCAATATCAAAACTTTTGAAATAGATGGGTCCAATCAAATGTTAAATGGTATTTCCTATTTTATACCAACAGAAAATGGAATAAACAATACTACCGAACTATTGAAGCAAGAACTAGGGTTGAATAATAATGCTGTTAATGAGGATCAGAATACTGTGACTGAATAAATAATGAAAAAAGCGAGCTTGAAAAATAGCTCGCTTTTTCTAATTTGAAATTAATCGGTATTCTTTTTTATCGTTTTAATTTTATTTTTCGTTTGTTCTCGACCGAATTTCGAACGCTGGTTATCATATCTTCCATCAAACATGGTATATATACCATGTGAAAGGATTGCACTCAGTGTGAAGAAGGAGTGTTTTTCATCTCCAATCCAAAGAAGTCAATATGCTTAGGGCTTAAGCTCCTTTAGTGAACTCCCCGATAATGTATTCTGTAATTGATCCACCTTTACAAAGACCCGATAACAAAGGTGAAAATTTAAATATGAACCAATCCCAAATACTAAAACAATCGTGATCGGTAAATAGATCAAAATAATAGAAAGGATGATCACTATGATTAGGTTTAGCAATGAAATTGGAAAATAAGCAAATGACAATATAAACGAATTTTTAATTGTAGCTTTCCAGCTCATTCTGTAATGTGACATCATAGGGAACAAAAATAATGTAGTAAACAAAAAGATAAGACCAATAAATAACATTGGAATTAACAATAATACCACCATATTTGATTCAATTTGTACAAATAATTGAAAATCTAAGTAGAGAACTACAAAGAATATCACCCATAAAATCCCTATAAAAAAACTTTGTTTGAAATGGTGTTTTAGATAATAAAAGTATAAAGATAGAACATTTGATTCTCCATTTCGCTTCCACCGCCTAATAACGCTAAACATTGCAGAAGTTGCTGGAAAAATAGTTATAACAGGGAGACAAGTAATTAACCAAAGAAAATTTAAAATTAACAAATTGGAAAGCAGTTCTAAAACTCTATACCATTGACTATTTACTATCTTCATAGATTCACCTAATTCTTCCTTGTATTTTTCGTTTTACACTGTCAATATCTCTTCATTAATTAACCAGAAGTAGCTAGAGGCTCTATTTACTATTTGGATTTTGAAGTAATATTTTCCCATTCTCTAGTTCCACCTTTAATTTATTGGAACCATTCAATCCTATTGATTCAAGATATTCATTTGGAACTTGAACACGACCAGCATTATCTATTAGAGCTAGTTCAACATGTGTTTCTTCATTCTGCTCTATTACTACTTCTGCTTCATTTTCAAAATAAGAAGAGCGGCGTAGGATTTCACTAGATGTCTTGCCATCACGAATCGCTACCACTCTGTCCATTTTTTTCGTTAATTCTTGATCATGTGTGACAATCACAATTGTTACACCTAACTGTTGATTTAAATGACGAAATACATCTAAAATTATATCAGCTGTTTTCGTATCGACACTTCCTGTTGGTTCGTCTGCTAATAATAAACTCGGATTATTTGCTAATGAAATTGCAATCGCTACTCTTTGTTGCTCTCCTCCAGATAACCTATCGAGTTTACTATTTAATCGATGGCTCATACCAACCATTTCAAGAAGCTCTTTCGCTCGTTCACGTCTATATTTTCCTTTTAAGAGCATCGGAAGTTCCACGTTTTCAACAGCAGTCAGATAAGGTATAAAATTCCTAGCATTGTTTTGCCAAATAAATCCGACTGTTTCTAACTTGTATTGTATTAGATCCTTGTCTGTTAACCTTAATAATTCCTTTCCATCTACGATTAATTTTCCTCCTGTTGGACGATCAAGTCCTCCTAACATATTTAATAATGTGGATTTCCCACTACCACTATTCCCAACAATGCCCATTATTTCGCCTTTTTCAATAGATAGATCCAGGCCTTGTAATGCCATTACTTCATGTTCATCATCGATTTTATATATCTTTACTATATTTTGGCATTCTATCATTAATCTTCACCCAACTTTATCGCTTGATGGATTTTAATTTTTCTTAAAAAGATAATTAGTACAATGATTCCGATTAGTAACATAAACGAAACAAATAAGTAAATTTTTATTTTGTCACTACTATCAAAAATGACTGAAAACGGAGGAACTAATTGTTCTGGATCTAAAGATAGCTTAAATAGCGGAACAAATAGTCGACTAGTTAATCCACCTAACATAATTCCTAAAAGACACGCAAGACCTGAAGTCATAATCTGCTCCCATACTAAAATACTTATTAGTTTAGATATCGGAATCCCCATTGCTCGATAGATCCCATACTGTAATGTGCGAGATTTTATTGTTAATATCCAATATAGAAGAAAGCCAATAAATGAAACCATAATGGCAATGATAAAACCTAAACTCATCGTACCGTTTATTCCTAATATAATAGAGCTGTTTTTATGTTCTATTAATTTGGGATAAACATCATCCATCTTCGTTACAGGTATTGCAAGTTCGTTAATATTGTTATAGAAACTTTCTCTTCTTGTATCTTGTTTTAACTTCATCCATACATCATAAGGCTCCAGACCAAGATTATTTTGTACATATGGCAAATTGGCTACCACCAACCCAGGTTTACCATCGATGTAATCTTTTTCTTCAAGAGGATTGAAAGTTGGCCAATATTCGATAATTCCATAGATAACAAATTCACTTTTGTCTGAATTTGGCCAATTCATGGTGACATAATCACCTGGTTTCACTCCTAATGAATTTGCTACAGATTGAGATACTAATACAGAACTTGGTTCAATAGCTAATAAATTTAAATAATTATACCAGTGATAAGGAAGTAGAGATTCTTTAAACCATGCTGTTTCACCAAACTTTTTTGGTTCTATTGCCATAAGGCTAGCATTTTGACTAGTATTTCCGTTTCCTGACAAGATTACTTGTTCTTTTGTAAATACTTTTGTCGCCTGCTTTACACCTTTTAATTTTGTAAAAGGGTCAAAAGGTGGTTCAGAATAGATAGTTTCTACTACTTCAGTAGATGGCTCCTTTTCTGTCTGTTCTGGTTCTTCAGATGCTTGTACACTGGGACTACTGTAAAAAGGTACAGGTGCTGGTCTCGTACTGTCCCATTGCACACTTACTTGAACATCTACTCCATTTTCATAGAGAATTTGTTCTTCTATATTATTGTTTATCGTTCTAGCTGCACTTGCACTAAATACTCCTATTCCAATTGTCATAATTAAGAAAAGCATTAAAAATTGATATTGCTTCGATGATCTACTTACTTGTATAAAAGATGTATAGATAGACACAGGCCAGAATCTCTCTCCAAGTTTGTATATTGCTTTTAACAGAAAAGGATAGATTCTTAAGATGAAAAGTCCTAATCCAATAATGAAAATGGCGGGGATAAAAAACATAATAGGATCTACATACATATCTCCGTTATTTGAAGTAGGAATTTGTCTTTGATGGAAATTTAACAATCCGTATATCGAGATTGTTAATAACGATAAATCGATAAAGATCATATACCATTTCGTGGTTCCAGCTGTTTTTGTTTGATTCAGTTTATGAATAACTATACTTTGCTTGGATGCCTGATATACTGGAATCATTATCATTACAATTGACAATAATATGGCAACCAAAGCATAACCAAATGATTTTGGACCTATTTGTATAGGTAAAGCTGATCTTTGTACAAATTCCAGAAATCCATTCGATGCACCTAATAATTTTACAATCAACACGCCTATATACGGACCGAGTAAAAATGCTATAGACCCCAAAATCAATATTTCCACAAAATATATCACTATAATTTTAGTTGGACTCGCACCTCTACTTGAAAAAATAGCGATTTCATTTAGTTGACGCCCAATAATTAATCGAGAAACCATGAATAAATAAATAGCTAGCATAACCAATACTGGTGCATTTAAAGACCAGAGCATAATGGTTAACTGCTCACTTTTTTTTACATACCCTTGCAAAATATTCTCGACGGGAAATTCAAACAATAAAGATGAATTTTTTACAGCAGATATTTCTGATTGTAATTTTTGATTTAGGTTCAATAGTTGAGGGATTTTGTCTTCGTTTATTTCATGATAATCAAATGCCGCACTGAATCGCCCGATACCAAGTAAACCCTCATGATTTTTTACAATTTTCTGTTTAAACTGTTCCTTAAGCATAATAAAATCTTCACTAAAATTTGATCTAATTAGCTGCCAATAAGGGTCTTGCAAATTTTTAGGTTGAAACGTTCCGACAGGATTAATTGTAAATTGATGATTTTTTTCGCCTATTATAAAGCCGGTGTTTAGCACCATCTCTCTCTTTTGAAGTGCATCTTCAGAAACTAATACTTCTATCACTCCATCGACAGCCTCAGTATTAGGAAGCCGACCATCTTTTATCGTAATATGTTCTTCCAATTTAGAAACCATCATCAGTTTTCCCGGTTGTAAAGAAGTTTCTCTTCTACTTTCGTCTTCATATTGAAGTTTTAATGGGTTTGTCCCAATAACGTTTACTTCTGCTTCAATAGGTAATCCTGTACTTTTGATAAGATTTGCATTTATTTCTTCAACCTTCTCAAGTGCATCATCAGGATTCTTTACATTTGTTTTTGAAAAAGTATCGGAAAAAACATATGCCCCTGGGTATTCGTTTTGTTGTTTCTGGTAATCTTCTAGCTCTTTGATCAACAACTTTTGCATAATACTTGAAGAATAAGTTGGAATGCTTGATACGAGTGACACAGTTATAATTAACCCAAGGAATAAGCTTCCTGTTAACCAGCGATTATTTAGCATCTTTCGGAATATTACTTTCATTAGTGTCATGCTTATCCCCTACTTTAAAATAATTTCGTCTCCTTCTTCCAAACCACTTCTAATTTCTACCTCTGTTGAAGATGTGATGCCGACTTCTACATCCACCTCTCTCTTTGTATTACCGTCACTTATTTGAACATAATTTCTGCCCTGAGAAGTTCTTAAACCATTTACTGGTATTATTAGTGTATCTTCACTTGTGTTCGTAATAATCTCAATATCTGCCATCCCACCCGCTTCAACATCCTCAGGTAAACTATCTAAGCTGATTAGTAAACTACTGCTATATTGATCTGGATTTGTCTCAAGAACATCCAATGGAACTGTATTTGGCGTTTGTACCACCTCTCCACTAAACGTTTCGTTATTATAGGTTATGCTTACTTTCATTCCAACCGTAACCTCGTTTAAACGTTGTTGATTGATTGCTTGATATTGTAATTGTAAATTCGAAGTCTCTGCTACTTGTACAACCGATTCATAAGCTGGAACTGTTTGACCTTGCTTTAACTCACTAACAAAAGTGATCACCCCGTTAATCGGTGAGACAATTTTCGATTCTGCATATTGTTTATTTAATTGATAAAGCCTTAGCTCAATTCCTTCTATATCTAACTTTGCTATTTCTATTTCATATTTATCTGCTTTCTGTTTTTTTAACTGGTCTAATTTTAAATTTGCCTTCTCTAATTCAATTTGTAATTGATCAATTTCAAATAAAAGATTACCAGTATCTATTTCAGCTAATGTTTGACCTTGTTCAACTACATCACCTTCTGACACTAATAATTCTTTTAATCGACCACCGTCTTTTGAATAAGAAAGGTCGTGACTCTCCTTCGCAATGAAAGTTCCCGTTCCGTCTACTCTTTTTATCAAATCTCCTTTTTTAACTTTAGCAGTATTGTATTCAACTTGTGATGGTTCTACCAAAGGTGGTGCTAACACAGGTTCTTCTTTTGGAAAAAACGAACATCCTGTTAAAAAAATGGCTACTAAAAGTAGGACAACGTAAGGTGACAACTGAATGTAATTAATGAATTGTTTTTTCTTTCTGATACACAATTTTACGATCCTCCAATGTATAGACGTGATCTACTATCTCCATAATACCCGGATCATGAGTGGTCATAATTATAGTAGTGGTCTTATTTTTTACAAGTGTTTTAAATACGTCAATGATACGAAAAGCCATCTTACTATCTAACTCAGCTGTTGGTTCATCAGCTAAAATTAGTTTTGGTTTTATCGCGATTGCCCGAGCTATTGCCACTCTCTGTTGTTCACCACCAGACAATTCAAAAGGCTTATGCTTTGCTCTTTTCGTTAAACCAACAAGATCAATAGATTCTTTGATGCTTTGCTTCCATTGTTTCCGTGATGTTCCTGCAATTCTAAGCCCAAATTCTACATTTTCCTCCACTGTCATTAATGGCATTAAACCATAAGATTGAAAAATATAGCTCATTTTCATTCTTCTTAGCGCCGCTTTTTGTTTTTCTGAAAATTTATTTATTACTTCACCATCAATAATAATTTCACCATTAGAAGGTTGATCTAATGCACCTATTAAATTAAGCAGAGTCGTTTTACCTGATCCCGACCTTCCTCTTAAAACGGTTAAACTATGTGTCGGAATAGATAAATGGACGCTATTTAAAATTTCTACATTGTTTTGACTATTTTGAAATGATTTATCTATATTCCTCACTTCGACAATTGGTTGCATATACTCCCCCCTTTTCATGGCAAATTTTATCACGGTGCTAATCGTCTGTAAGCCTCCCAACTCAAGCTTCAAGTAATACAAGGATAAGTTTGGGGAAACAGACGCTAACCCCCCGATAAGTTTCTTTAAACTCTCCTTTAAAAAATCCATTCTTTTAGGTTACTAATAATGAATATTACTCTCCTGTAATACCAGAACGTTCAATACTTTCTACAAAGGAACGTTGAACAAATAGATAAAGGATGACAATTGGCAGGATCGATAACATTACAGCTGCCATAATTTGATTTATTTTTGTTGGTGCCAAACCTAACGCATCACTAGCAGAAATTTGGTTGGTGACTTGTGAAAGACCTTCTGCGTTTGCACTACCATTAAATGTTGCAAGATTTTGTGCCAGATTGAAAAAGTCGGGTACCAGTAAATACATATTTGGCTGGAATACATCATTCCAATTCCAAACAACAGAGAAAAGAAATACGACTAACATTGCTGGTTTGGCAAGTGGAAACATAATCTTCCAGTAAGTTCTGTATGGACCTGCTCCATCAATTCTGGCTGCTTCTTCCAGCACATTTGGTAATCCACGGTAAAATTGAATGAAAATTAACACAAATAGTGCTCCTTTTAATCCAAACCCAAATAAAGAAGGAAAAATAAAAGGGAATAATGTATTGATCCATCCTAAATCACTAAAAAAGATATATAACGGTACAACAATAGTTTGTGGTGGCACTAAAAACGTAAAAATTAACAACCCCATCCAAAGCGCTTTTCCAGGAAAATTATACCTAGCAAATCCGTATCCAATAAAGGAGCAACTAATGATTTGTAATAGTGCACTACCGAACGCAATCAATACACTGTTTAAGAGGCCATTCCAATAGTTTATGGCATTAAATGCGGTAACATAATTTTCAAGTGTTAAAACTTTCGGTATCCACTGAACGGTTGCATCCGCTACATCTTGAGATCGCATTAATGATTCTGAAATCATGTATAACAATGGATAGATGAACACAAAGGATAAGCTGAGTAACATCGTATAGTGAAACACATTTGCTGCCATAACTTTCACACGTCTAGCAATATAACTAGCACTATGATCAGTAAGTTTCTTTTTTTGCTTTTGAATTGTTTGAATTATGGATAAAGACATTTAAAAATTCCTCCCTTCTTATTTTTCTGAAAATGATTTTCTGAAAATGAGTAATACAATTCCTAACACTAAGAAAATAATAATAAAATACAACCAACCAATGGCTGATCCATATCCATAGTCATTAGAAACAAAGACTACATGTAACAGATGGTTCATTAGAACATTATCCGGTTTTGTAAACGAATTCACGATACTATATAATGTATTGACTAGTATCATAGGAATTAACATGGGAAAGGTAATTTTCCAAAAAAGCTCCCATTTAGTTGCACCATCAATGGTAGCTGCTTCATATAACGATCGAGATATTGTTTGTAATCCCGCAAGAAATATGAGAATCTGTACCCCTGAATCCCACATGACTAGTGTTAAGGAATCTGCATATTCTAACAATACATCCAACACGTCACCTGGAATAAAATTGTTCAGTATTCGATATAAATCAAAGTCATAAAAAATAGGTAAATTGGCTGCTCCTTGCTCTAGCAACTTTCTAAGAGCAGCACCAGAAGCAATAATTACAGGGAGAAAGAAAACACCTCGAAAGAATGTCCTTCCTACCATATCGCGATTTAATAGTAGTGCACTTACCATTGCAAATATTAATATCAACGGCACCTGTGTTACCATATTTGTCATTGTTTCCAGTAATAAAGGTAAAAAATGGATATCCGTTGTGAAAGCTTCTCGAAAATTAGTCAGTCCTATAAAGGTTGCTTGAAGCCCCTCTTTCGATGGTTTCAACTCGCTAAAAGAATAAAAAAGTGAACGTCCTAATGGTACCGCCATAAAAAGGAAGAAACCAATAATCCATACAGATACAAATGAGTATCCTTCAAGTATATTCCTGGTTCTCATTGACAACTTCATACTTAACTCATCTCCCCTTCTACTACAGCGTAATCATAACCCGCTATCACTTGACCACCTACGCTCACTTGCTTACGATTGTAGTTTACAATAACCTGCATTCCATTAGCATAAGTCGTTCTAAAAACCTTCGAGTCTAGCTCTTCATGATCTACAATTGTCTGATTTTGAATATCATTGAAAATACCAACAAATTTCTCATATTCTTCAATAGATTCTTCAAACCAATAATCAAATTCTGAGCTAAATAAACGGTCTTCTATCGTTCTTTGCAAATTACTTGCAGGAGCATATGTTAATTCGAAATTCGGCAATGCACCATACTCAATAGCTCTAAGTAATTCAAATCTTTGATCATCACGCAAATTTGATGGTTGGGACGTATAAGGTATTAACCCATGTAATACAATTTGATAGAATGGTATTGTTTTATCAATATATACAAAGTGGCTGGAATCCATTGGTATGTTCTTAATCCTGTCTGCTATTCCTAACGTATACGCAAAACCATAATCTATACTGATATTTTTAACTTTCTGGTCATACAATTCTAAGCTTTCCCGCCATGTATCAGCAGCTTGCGCCCGAGTACTAGGATGATTCGGATCTTGATCTGAATAAAGCATATTTCCAATATGTTCAAAATGAATTCCGGCTATATCCAAGTTACTAAAGTCATCTATTTCTTCTTTCATATATTCCAAAGCTTTATCAGGTTTTAACAAGAAGAACGTTTCGTCTGTGTTACTATACCTACTTGAAACAAACCAGTTTGGACTTGTCATGACTTCACGATTAATTCCTCTAATCGTATCTGTTCGCTCTTTCATTCCATCACTCTTTTGGAAAGGCCTTACATAGTTAGTCTGTAAATATATTGATACTCCTTTTTTATTTGCATAGTCAAGCAACTCTTTCAATTCTTTTTTTCCACCGATTTTCCTTTCTATAGGAAAATGTTTCGGTTGGTTTCCATAAAGACCATCTTCTCCCCAACCTTTTAAGTTAAATTCAATATTTTGGATTCCTTTGTTTGCATATTTATCTATCATTTCTCTTATTTGTTCAAAGGTTGTCATCTCAATAAATGTGGATCCCAAAATTTCATCTCTCTTAATCCCACCAAGTATATCTATGCTTAATGGGATGCTATCTGTTCCTTTTTCTTGAAGTCCAACGTTTTTAATTAAATAATCTCGATAGGCTTGTGCCATCCCAACATATTCCGCTTTTTCATCCTCCAACAGGATGTATCTTACTTTTCGATCACCATTAATTTTATTGGCTTGAAATAGTGGAATCTGACCAGACGATCCAATAAAAGTAATGTCCTGTTTTCGGTACATAAATTCAACACCTGTATTATAAAGAGGTATATTACGAATACCTGAAGGAGTAGCATTAATTCTTGCAGCTTCTGCTCCTTCGGTTATAATTCCTAAAAATGCAGAATCATTTTTGTATAATCCAAACACAGGAAGAGCTATTTTCTCCTTTGGAGCATCTGCATGTCTCCAATCGCCTGCCAGTACTCCTCCTAACTCATCAGCAAATGCATGATCAGGTCCATAGACAGGTTGGGAATAACCACTAAAATAAACAGGATGTTTTTCTTTAAATGTCATTAATGCCCCTGAACCATCTGGAATAAATACGGCACCATTATCTGATTCTTTTGCTGCATGGAAATATGGCAGTACCGCCAAACTTATTAGCCTTACAGAACCTTCCTCTTTAATAGAGTCAAATGGAACACTTATTTCTATGCCATCCTCAGTCAGACGATATTCGAGATCAAACGTCATCTGTAATTCAGCAATATCAAAAGTGACTTTTATTCCATTTTCAATAACTTCAAAGGTTTGTTTATTGTTTGCATCTTTTAGTGTGTATGTGCTGGAAATACTTGAGCCATCTGTATAAGTTATATGAACTGGTGAGTCTATGTAACTTTTATTATTTGGCAAAGTATTTTTATCTACTTGGGGAGAACCAAGCCATTCTTCCTCAGTCTTTTTGTTTTTTATTCTTAAATTGCCATTACTTTCATCGACATATAATTCAAATACGTCATTTTCAGCAACTTTTTTTGTTGCTGTGATTGGAAATAACTCACCACTTTCCTTAATCTGTGGTGTAGCAGCTTCCATTGTCTCTTTACCTAACTCGGAGTTTTCAGTTACATTATTTGTAGCTTCATCCGATTGTTCTTTTACATTCCCAGTTTTTTCTGATGCTTCTTCTGCAGAGCTGTTTAGTGGTATAACACTGAACATTAGAATGATAATTAAAAACTTTATTAAATGCTTGTGAAGTAATTTCATTTTCTTAGCCACCCCCTACACTCGAAATTTCAATTCTTTCCATATATCCAAGAAAAAGCTGATAAATTGGCTCATTAAACCAAAAAGAAGAATACCAATAAACCAGATAATCAACACACCAAGTATTGAAATAAATGTGATCCATACTAATTTACCTAGTTCAAAATCGTGAAGTATCTTCATCTTACAGAGAATTAGCCAGCCTACCCATATAAAAATTAAATTAGTCGTTGATACGTACAAAAAGCTTTCATTCAACGCAATCAAGTTAGTCATTAATGTAATGGGAATGCTAAAAATGATATATGGTACTAGACAATAGGACGTTCCCACTAGTATTTCCTTGAATTTCCCTTCTCCATCAAGAATAGTACTTACACTCCAATTAGAAACACACCATGTTATCCATGGAACGAAGATCCAAATAAATTCATGTAGATATGAAATTTCATAAGGTTCTCTCAATTCAAAGTGATAGCCGATTAATAGAAGGGAGGCCATTCTCACAATATAAGCTAATAACAACAATAAAAAACCATCTGACCACCGTACACGTTCAGGTCTCTGTAAATCCCTAAAGAAATCTATCGGATGGATGAGAATCTGTTGTATCATCTGTAAAGAATTCAACTTAGTTTCCCTCCTCTTCTATTAATTTTGAATTCTTTGTTTCTTTTTTCCTTGTTTTAATCTTTTTTATTAACGGAATACCATATCTAAAGAAAACAAATAATAAAATGATACCAAAAAAGATAGCTGCAAAGTTATTTCTAGTAAATTCAACTCTGTACTCCCTAAACGCCACTGAATAATCGGATCGCGAATTAGCTAGTTTAAAATACTCCATAGCTTCTTTATATTGTTCATTTCTGTGCAATGCTTTCCCAATAGCATGATAAGCAATATCATAGTTTCCATTTAATTGAATCACTTGCTCCCATATCTCTTTCGCCTCCTCATACCTACCTTGCACATATAACTCAGATGCTTCATGAACCAGGTCAGCAAAAGGGGTAGTGCGAAAGATATCGACACGATTACGTCCTTTATCAACGACAAACACTTCACCCTTAGAATTTTGATCGATACTGGATGGAGTAGTGAACAATCCATTCTGGTCACCTAGACCACCAAATATAAATAATAAATTTCCTAATCTGTCATATTGATAGATTCTGCTCGTTTGTAGGTTTATCGATGTAATTAATCCATGATCATTTACAGATAAATCGATGAAAGCAGAATTTTCAATATAAGCTCCATAATTCTCCAAGTCACCATATTTATTCACTTCATTATTTAAAGTGTCTACTCCAACTGGTGATAATCTTTTAATTTGATTTTCGTTTGTTCCTAGTGTAGTTGTATAAATAAAGCCGTCGTTATCCAGATCAATATTTGAAAAAGCAAGAGGTTGAACAGATTCCAGCTTTGCCTCCTGATCCTCTGTTGCGATCAATCGAACAATTAATCTTTTCAAACTGAAACCTACATCATTCGCACCAAAAAAACCTTTGAATTCTCCTTCTGGATCAATTTGCATTAATCCTTTTGTATTTCCTTCACTTACAACAAACAAATAATCTCTTTTATCTAAGATCAGCTTTGAAGGTGAATAGCTGAAATTTTTCCCTAGCAGGGGACTTTCAGGTGTCTTGAATTCCTTTATGAAATTGCCGTTTTTATCAAAAATTACAATTCGCTGATTCTTTGTATCGGCAACATAAATCGTACCATCTTCTTTGACATAAATTCCCTTAGGCCCGTTGAGTACCCCAGGTCCTTCCTTATCACCAATTGTTTTAACTACATTATAATTTTCGTCCAAATGGACAATTCGATTATTTCCTGTATCTACGATATAGATAGAGTCGTTCTTTGTAATGAAAATATCCTCAGGACTATTGAACGCACCTGTGGGAAGATATGCGCCATCAATTGACTCCTCATACATATAGCCATTAATTGACTCGACATCTCTATCAGAGTTATTCCAAATATAGCCCTCATAAGGTGCTTCAGCCAGCGCCTGACATGGTATGAGGAGGATCATTAATGCAAAGACCATAATACTTAGACTTTTAAACAGTTTATTCTTCAATTAATTTCCCTCCTATTCCTTCAGACCTGAGTGTGCCATAGTTTGCAGTACCATTTTCTGTGTGATTACAAAAACAATAATGGTTGGTACAATCATGAGAAAGCTTGCAGCCGCAAAAGTTCCTACACGTGCAATTACCCCTGCACCACCTTGAATCGTCTGAATAGCTAAAGGGAGCGTTTTCAATTCTTCCTGTGTGGTATACATCATGGATGCATATGGGTCGTTCCAAGCCTGTATAAAGCTAAGTAGAGCAAATGTTGCTAATGCTGGCTTTAATAAAGGCATAATAATGGTAAACAAAATACGTAATTCTGAAGCTCCATCTATCCTTGCCGACTCTAATAATGAATCAGGTATTTGCTTCAAAAACTGGATCATTAGAAAGATCCCTATTGGTGCAGCAAGATAAGGCAAAATCATGGCAAAATACGTATTCATCATCCCTGATTTACTTATCATTAAGTATTGAGGTATTTGTAGCACCATTGGAGAGAACATAATTGCTGTAACAATTAAACTGAAAATAGCACTCTTGAAGGGCATATTATGTTTTGCCAATGGATAAGCAGCCATAGCAGATATAATCACTCCAAAACCTACAATGGACCCTGTTACTACTACACTGTTAAATATAAATCGTGAAAAAGGCACAACGGATGTTCCAGTAACTAACAGTAAGTCACGAAAATTTACAAGTGTAGGGTTAATCGGGAAAAACCTAGGTGGAAATAAGAATAATTCACTAATTGGTTTGACCGCGGTTGAAGCCATATAAACTAAAGGTGCCAACATTAGTAATCCACCAACAGTTAAGAATAGATAAAGAAATAAACCGCCCCAATCAAACCTTTTCTTCAATGCTCCACGACTCATGTTTTAATCCCTCCCTAACACTTTAAAAATTATTCTGTTCAAACCTAACATTAGTAGGAACAATACTACAGCAATCGCTGAAGCGTATCCCATCTCGAATCGTATAAAAGCATAATCATGCAAATGAGCCAGTATGGTATGACCTGCATATAACGGACTTGGCATACCTACAAGCTGCATACTTACATCGAATACTTGAAGTGAAAACACTACTTGTAAAACGGCACCAAACAATAATTGCGGTTTCACAGAAGGTAATGTAATGTATATTAATTCCTGCCAACGATATTTGACGCCATCAATTTTACCCGCTTCATATAATACTTTTGGTACATTTTGCAACCCTGCCAAAAATGCTAGAAACCCTGTACCCATACTCATCCATAGTGATACAACAATAATTACGGGAACGATCGATTCTACATTTTGCAAGAAAAGGTACGGCTCTTTCAATATACCGAGTTCAATTAACCAATTGTTGAGCAAACCTTTCCGATCACCAGCAAAAAAGTACAGCCACACGACTGACATGGCTACTGCGCTTGTGATGGAAGGTGTATAAAAACATAGCGTGTAAAAGAACCGGTATTTTTGTGGAATTTGACTTATTAGCCATGCTAGGAAAAATGAAATAATATAACCCAACGGACCAGTAATAAAGGCAAATTTTAATGTAATTCCAACTGCTTGTAAGAATATATCATCATCTACAAACAAAAGTTTGTAATTGGATAAACCGATAAATTCAGGTGCTTCCACAATATTGTAATAAGTAAAGCTGAGTGTAATGGACACAATAATTGGAATTATCGTGAAAAATGTGAATAAAAGCAGGAATGGAGAAAGCAGCAAATAGGAAACCTTATTTCTTCTTATTTCAAACCATAGTTGAGCCCATTTCCCTGTTGGGACAGATCGCAACGGTGTTTCATCAACAATCGATGCTTCTCTCGATTTAAGGGTAGTCATAATTATTTAACGCCTCCTCCGTCTTCAACTTCCAATCCGAACTCTTCACGCTTTTTCCGAAGCTCCTTATTTATTTCTTTAACTCCTTCTTCCATAGCTTCTCTCGGTAGTTTTCCGTTTAGTACTATTTCATTCCACATATTTGCTATATGTCTAGTTGTATAGTATCCGCCAATTACTACTTCACGCTCTCTAAACCATTCCCATTGCTCTAAAATAGCTTCTAAATCTTCTTGATTCCACGGTAATCTTTCTAATGCTTCTACATTTGCTGTATTCCATCTTGCTTCTACACCAAGCAATGCTTCTAATTCAGAACCAAATCGTTCCTGTGCATCTGCACTAGTCCACCATTTTAAAAATTCCCATGAATCTTCTTTCATATCTGTATCTTCAAAAATAATCCCTGTTTGTCCTAGACCACCAGTTGAACGATTAATTTGTCCATCTTCTTGCCTTATCCCCGGCATAGGAACCATTTTCCACCATCCAGTTAATTCTGGAGCTGCGGTTGATAGCAGAATATAAGTAGAATAATCAGCTACACCGATGGGCATTTCACCAGATCTGAATCGATTGTAGAAATCAGCTTGCTTTTCGATTTTGTAATTGGTAAACAAAGAAGTCCACATTTCCATTGCTTCTAATGCTTCAGGTGCATCTAAAGTAGATTTCATCCCTGCTTCATCATATAAGTCCCCACCATGCTGGAATAAAAATGGTGCAAACTCATTAATTGCCTGACTTGTGTCGTTAGGTGCGTGAGGATAGTAGAAATCCATTCCATTTTGTTGCAATAAAGGGATAAGTTCCTTGACCTCTTCCCACGTTTCTGGTATTTCATCCTCTGAGATCCCTAACTCTTCCATAATGTCTAAACGATAAAAAAGCATGTTGAAATTTTGATTTTCTGGTAATGCATAGTCTCCACCATTATATTTATAAGGTATCAATGCACCTGGTCTAAACCTTGTAGCTACTTCGTCATAATCTGGGAACTCATTTAAGTTAATCAGTGCATTTCTTACAGCAAAATCAATCGGCATTTCTCCTTCAACACCTAGTGCAACATCTGGAGCAAGACCAGCAGTGTTTGCCAATAGTAATACTTGCATTTGTCCAGCTGGTACAGTATTGACATTAACTTTAATTCCTGTTTCAGGTGTAAACTCTTCATCAATCATCTGTTTAATGATATTCACCCAATCTCGACCGCGGGCAACCCAAACCTCCAGTACATCTTCACCTTCATAGACGTTTCCAATACCACTATAATCTTTCGTGAACGAACTAACTAAATCTTTTGCAGCTACGTTTGTTTTTTCATACCAAGTTGCAACTGCACGCGGCCAGGAAACATCTGGTGATTGTATTAAAATATAATCAAGCAATAAGCTTTGTGAGCTCAAACCATTCATCCATAGCCCTAAATTTGACTGTAAATTATTGATTGTTTCAAATTGTCCTGGAATACCGGATGGGTCCTCTGCCATCGCTATAAAAGTATCTCGCGCTTCGTATAACGTGTTAATATCAGAACTACCTTCTTCTACACCAAAGTCATATAACTTCTGGATAACATTATCGAGCTTCCTCGCCATCGTATGTAAGCGAGGGATCAAATTCGGAATACTATCTTCCAGATTCCAATCAACATTAGGATCTGGTTCCGTTCCGGTAATACGAATTACCTCCCGACTTAATAGAGATAAATCATTTGTTGTTAAACGTACTGTGTCAAGCAATTCTCCTAATGCACCTACCTGCACTTCCATTCGAATCGTATGTGTACCTTCTTCTAAATAAATTAAGTATTCTTCATCTGCTGTTCCTAATTTCTTCATTGCAAAGTTTTGTTTATAAGGATAAGTAACCTCATTCATTTCTTTAAATAAAAGCTTCCCATCAATGGTAATTTTGCGCTGTGTAGGTACACCATTTAAAAACCATTGTCCATAACGCATCCCAATATTATATAAACCACTTTCAGGAACCGTAAATTCCCAATCCGCCCATTGACCACCATTTCTCCAGCCCTGACCACCAAATGTATTCAATGTAATCGCATCAGGATTAAATGGTTCCGTAATTGCTTCACGATCCTCGACTCGTTTTAGAGTAGGGTCAGACCTTAGTACAGCTTCTTCCGCTTGGATTTTGACCTGAACGCCCTTTGTTTCTTTATAACCTTTTTTTCCATACTCTTTTGCTACCTCTTTATATGTTGGCAGATCAATCGGTGAAAAAATTTTCAATTCCCCAATAGCAGCTGGTTCACGTATTGCATTGATTCGAACTGTATGCTCACCCTTTGTCAAATAAAATCTTAGAGGTTCTGCTACTTTTGATTCAGAATCTCTTATTTCTTTGTATTGCCAACCTGGTACTTCTACTCTAGCTGGATTAAATTCATTTCCTTGATTATCTAACCACGTTTCTCCATCTTCTTTCCACATTCGTTGGAACGTCAATTTCTTTGCTTCAAAAAATGGATATGTACCATCAATTTGGATACTTCTTATAACGGAGGATCGTTTTCCTTCTAATGGAAAGTAGCTCATCCCCATTTGATAGTATCCATCCTCTGGTACTTGGAATGTATATTCTACCCAACCATTTTCTTCCGTTAAGGCCACCACTTCATTTGATTGCCCACCTACATCTTTTATAATCTGAACGTTTTTATGACTTATTTGTGAATAATCAATGGAGGGGATAGATAACTCAAAGCCTTCCGTATCCTCTGCTCCATTCAAATTATGGTTTTGGTAATATTCAAAAAATGACGGTTCTAGTTTATTTTGAATATTTTCATCTTCTAAAATAGATTGCATCTCAACTTCATCATATTCTGGTAAACTAGCCATTACAGTATCATCATAACCTCTGTTATTATTCCAAATAACAACTGATGTAATAAGAACTGCGATAACAATAATGCTGATTAAATATTTACGGAGTAATTTGATCACAATAACCCTCCCACCTATCTCTAGTTAGCATATTGTTTCACTCTGTTGAACAGAGTGAAACAATAATCATTACCTTTAACTACCATTCATTTCCGTTAGCTGCTTTTCAATTTCAGGTCCAAGCTGTTTAAGTGTATTATCTTCAATTTGTTGCAATATGGTTTTGGAATCAATATTCTTGTCAATTGCTTCATTTATTTTTTCGATATAAATATCCCATGCAGCTCCATCAAGCGGGGTGAATTTGCGGACAGGAATAGCTTCATCAAGGGTGTCATAGAATTTATAGTCTTGAATTCCACCTAAGTATTCGTTTGTATGCTCTTGGAACCACGGCAGACTAGTAATATGACTTACTCCAGGTTGCACAGCTTTCTCTACATAAATTTTCCATGCTTCTTCTGATAAAGTGAGGTATTCAATAAATGCCCAAGCCGCTTCTTTATTCTCACTCTGTTCAGGAATTACAAATGTTGAACCACCTAGTGCTACATTAACTCCAAGAGGCATTCGGGTAACACTCCATTTTCCTGATTGATCTGGAAAAATATCCGCAAGGTGACGTGCTGCATTATTACCTGCTGGAAAAGATGCTACCTTCCCTTGGTTAACTAATTGCTTTCCTTCGTCACTAAATAAGATAGACATTTGAGGAGCCCAATTTAATTGGACACCTTGCTTTACTGTATCTAACAGTTCTGCCATTCTCTCATCATTGCGTAGATAGTTATATTCACTATCGAAGTAACCTACAGCATCTCCATATTGAATAGCTGGAGAATCTCTGAATTCATACATATAAATGCCATTTGCAGAGAAAGTCTGTGCTACTGTTAATACATTTTCAGGGTCCTGCAAGAATTCACCTAACTCTTGAGGATCTGTCGGAAACCCCATTTGTTCATAAATATCGGTTCTATAATAAAATACACCAGGCACAACATCCCACGGCAAAGCTAATTGGCGTTTTCCATCTATAGACTGCCAACGAGTCCAATTATATTCAGAGAACAGATCTCGGAATCTACTAGCATTATATGGAGGTTGAGAAACATCTACTAACAATCCTTCCGATTGAAACCTTGGTATTTGGAACTGTTCTACATGAGAAACGTCTGGTGCTCCTTCACCTGCATTTATAGTAGTTTGTAAATTATCATGTAATTCGCCTAATTCCATATTGACTAATTCCACTTTTACATTGGGATATACTTTATTAAATTCTTTAATGACATCTTTAAACATTTCATCCCAAGACCAAAAAGTTATCTCTCCTGTAATGCTAGAATCATAGGTATAATCAATTCCATTTGTTTCTTCCCCTTCACCTCCTGCTTCTGTATCGGTTTCTGCTTCCGTTTCTGTTCCCTCTGTACTCTCCTCAGAACTTGTTTCAACAGAGTCACCTCCCGAATTGATATTACATCCAACTGTAAAAGTAAGTATTAAAATAAAAAGCAGTAATAATTTGAAATATTCTTTCATTTAAATGATCCTCCTTTTTTTATTAGAACAATATATGATATCGTTTACATTAAATTCAAAGCCATCACTCCTTTCAACGCATATGTTAGCGATTACATATGACGAAATAGATGTTCATACAAAAATATAAAGGGAAAACTTAAGCATTTATCTGTAATCGTTTACAGATTGCGGCAAAATTATCTATGTATATTTCTCTAAATTATAAAGTCGGTTAGTTAGATTAATTAATTTATTGTATATTAACATGAATCCAAATTAATGACAAGAGATTTTTTACGGTTACCTCTGCCAAAGTAATATTTTATCAGTTTTTGACGAAAAACCTCTATTCATAGTACCTAGAAGTGATATACCTTTTATTTGATTAATGGTAGCAAAGGTTAAGAGCGTTTGTTATAATATATTAAGTTTGTTAATTAATATAACTTACTAACCATAAAAACATATCAGATTGAAAGGAAGGCGTAAAATAGTGACAGTTCAACGAAAAGAGTACCCAAGACCTCAGTTTTACAGAAATGAGTGGCTGAATCTAAATGGACAATGGGATTTTGAGTTTGATGATATCAACGAAGGCTTAGGGAAAAAATGGTTTGACAAACCAGATTTTTCTCAACAAATTACCGTTCCCTTCAGTTATCAAAGCGAGTTAAGCGGTATTGGAATTTCTGAATTCCATGATCTTGTCTGGTATAAAAAAGAAGTGGAAATTCCGAATAAGTGGAACAATAAAAGAGTTATTTTGCATTTTGGTGCCATAGACTACTATGCTTCTATTTGGATTAATGGACAGCATGTATTGGATCATGAAGGCGGCCATGTGCCTTTTTCTGTAGAAATTACTGATCAGTTATTGGATAATCGTGCCGAAATAGTTGTCAGAGCCATGGATAATTCACATCAATTAGATCAACCTCGCGGCAAGCAGTATTGGAAAGAAGAATCGGAGAATATCTTTTACACCAGAACTACAGGGATTTGGCAAACAGTTTGGTTAGAAGCAGTCGAACATTCTTTTCTAGAAAAAGTAAGACTGACGCCTGACCTTGATAAAGATGAGTTAGTCGTGAAATACACGATTCAGAACTGGTTACCCATTCATTCTCTTCAAATAACTATCACATTTGAAGGTAATTTAGTCGCAAAGGATACTTTCCAGCTAACTAACCATGAAGATATTCGAAAAATTCGAATTAATGATTTTCATGTACATGGAACGGGAAGATTGTGGAGTCCTGAACATCCACAATTATATGATGTAACTTTCCAATTAATAGAAGAAAGCCAAATCATTGACCAAGTGGATAGTTATTTTGGTATGAGGAAAATTTCCGTCGAAAATGGAAAAGTAATGCTAAACAACAAGCCTTATTATATGAAACTTGTATTAGACCAAGGTTATTATCCTGATGGAATTTTAACACCTCCCTCAGATGAAGCAATCAAAAATGATATTAAATTCACCAAACAAATGGGCTTTAACGGAGCACGAAAACATCAAAAAATTGAAGATCCCAGATACTATTATTGGGCAGATAAACTTGGGTTATTAGTCTGGGGGGAAATGGCAAATTGTCACGATTATAGTGAAGATGCTGTCAGACGTATGACGAAAGAATGGCAGGCAGCGATTGAAAGAGACTATAATCATCCTTCGATTGTAGCTTGGGTTCCAATAAATGAAAGCTGGGGGGTTCCAAATTTACTTTCTGAAACTAAACAGCAGTACCATACATTAGCTATGTACTATTTAACAAAATCACTAGATAACACTAGACTAGTCATTTCGAACGATGGATGGGAGCATACCGAATCAGACTTATGCACCATACATGATTATGAAGATTCAAAATCCGTACTGAAAAACCGTTACAATACGATTGACAATATTCTTCATTCTACTCCAGGCAGCAGGTTGATTTATATCCCTGGTTACAAATATAACAACGAACCTGTACAAGTGACAGAATTTGGCGGTATTGCTTACAAGAAAAGCAATTGGAATGGATGGGGTTATTCAGGGGCAAAAACGGATGAAGAATTTGAAGAAAAATATTATCAAGTTGTATCAGCTCTATTAGAGTCTCCATTAGTACAAGGCTTTTGCTATACACAACTAACAGATGTTGAACAAGAAATCAACGGGTTACTTACGTATGATCGAAAACCAAAAATTCCATTAGAAAAAATCAGAAAGATTAACGAAGGATCTAGAAGCAAACGCTTTTCAAGTGAGGTGGAATAAACTTTATTTTATAAAATTCTGTTATCTCCATGGACAACACCGACTATGGACTCCCAGCAGTTTCAAAAAAAGGTGTTTACTATCTATATCACACTGCTACTAAAATAGCCTAAGCTTAATTAAAATATACAATGTATTTAACAGTGGCACAATTTTATCAGAACAGATAGTGTATCCTAATTTATTTGTATATTTTTCGTTTTATTATATACTAATTACAATCAATGGTTACTTAGAATTGGGGATAATGTAATGAGCAATTTAAAAACAGGCAGTTTTGAAGGAATGAAATTAATAAATAAGTCAACGATTCTAAATATGATTCGTTTGGAAGGGCCTATCTCCAGAGCCGATATAGCTAAAAAAACAGAATTAGCTCCTCCTACTGTCAGTTCCATAGTGAGTGAACTGATAGAAGAGCATATGGTAATTGAAAAAGTTGGAGAAGCCAAAACTCAAGGTGGGAGAAAGCCTTTAATGCTTTCTATTAATGTTAATGCCGCCTATGTGATAGGTATTTATGCAGCTGCTGAAGTAGTCGAAGCTATTATCACTACTCTAGATGGAAATATAGTGACTTCTTACATGAAAACTATTCAAAATATTCGTTCAAAAAATGAGTATATTACGATCATACTTGAATCTATCGAAAAAGTAGTAGCCAAATCAAGTGTAGATAAACAAGCAATCTCCGGAATCGGTGTAGCAATGCACGGGCTAGTTGATGCAGATAATGGTAAAGTTATTTTTTCTCCGCATCTTAATCTTGAGAATATTTCCTTAAAAGAAGAAATCGAAAAGGTGTATCCAGTATCTGTTTTTATTGAAAATGATGTAAGAACGCTGACACTTGCAGAAAGCTGGTATGGAGAAGGAAAAGATGTTTCTGATTTTACGTGTATAAGCATCGGTCTAGGAATAGGTTCAGGAATATTCATCAATAATCAAATATATAGTGGTCTTTTTCACGGCGCAGGAGAAATAGGTCATACTATTGTTGACCTAAACGGATCAAAGTGTCGTTGTGGAAACTTTGGTTGTTTAGAAACTTTTGCTTCAGAAGCTGCCATCCTGAATAAAGTAAAGAAAAGTATTCGATTGGGAAAATCAACTGTAATAAACGATTGGTTACATGAAGAAGATGAATTAACATTTGAAATGGTACTAAAAGCAGCTGAAGAAGATGACTCCATCACAAAAGAAGCTTTGGAAGAAGCAGGAAGATACCTCGGGATTGCCATTGCGAATCTAAATAATTTACTTACTCCTTCTAAAGTAATTTTAGAAGGAAGGGTTTTTTCCGCTGGAGATGTAGTTCTGAATCCATTAAAAGACATGGTGAAAAATAGTTCTTTAAAAAAGACTAACCATAACGAAATAGTTCTATCCAAATTAGGTAAAAAAGGAATGGCAGTCGGTGCTGTCACACTCGTTTTACGTGAATTATTTGAACAGCATTAATTCTCGAAAATTATCTTTCCACAGTAGTATTTCCGAATTCCAAAAGGATAGTGTACAGCTGAAGAACTTAAGTTTACGCCAGTTAAGCAATTGACCATTAGTTCTTCAGCGTATATTTGTATTATCTATCAACTTCTGTTTCTTCTGTGCCATTACAATAATCAATCCATCTTAAAGCCTCATCTAGCCGTGATCATAAATATTGGGATTTAAGGCAGTTTAATCATTCATATTTCTTTCCACATTTAGCTCTATAATTAACATTTACAGTTCTGTTCTCAGGTGTTACATCTTCTTTTTCTATACACCAGTAAAGTAATCGGTGCTCTAATGCTGAGATAACGGAAGCATAATCCGATTGATCATACAGATTGTGCAATTCGTGTGGGTCCTTTTCTAGATTATATAGTTCACCGTCTCCATTCGTATAAATATTCAATTTCCATTCATGCGTCCGGATGCTTTTTCCTTTACCCATAAATGCTTCACGATAAGCACACCAGACAAAATAACGATCATCAAATGGACCCGCTGGTCGAACAGTTATTTCAGAAAAAGACATAGGTTCCCCAGCTTCTCCGCTTTCAATTACAACATATTCTCTTGGTGTATACGGCTTATCAAATAAGTGCTGTGCAAAGCTTTTCCCTTGAACACCAAGGGGAATCGGAGTATTGGTTAATTCCAAAATGGTTGGCATGATATCTATCAGTTCAATAAGATGTTCACATCGACTTGCCTCTAACTTTCCTTTCCACGAAACAATAAGAGGGACATTGGTAAACGAATCATAAAACGCATTATGTTTTTGAATTAAGCCATGTGCCCCCATTGAATCACCATGATCGGAAGTGAAAATAACGATTGTATCTTCTTCCATTCCCAAATCTTCTAATTGCTTCATTATTCACCCAATATTATCATCAATAAAATTTATCATTCCATAATGAATGGCCTTTACCTGTTGAAGCGTCCCATCATCGACTTTGTCCATTGCATCCATGACATGGGCAACCTTTTGACGTTCTGGTTTATTTGATAATTCATCCTTTGGCGCCAACGGTACATCCTCTGGTTGATAAATGCTAGCATATGGCTCTGGTACCTGGTAAGGGGTGTGTGGATCTGGAAAAGATAGCCACAAGAAAAATGGTTCATCAGATTTATGCATTTCTCTTAAGTATTCATTGGCAGTACTACCAAGTAAATAGGAGCCGCATTTTTCGTATGAGGTAGGATTTGTTCCATGACCTAATGGACTTTCCCAGCAATTGTTTTGTGCCCATGCATGTGCATTTTTGACCTCAGGATCCTCATGGTATCCATCTACAATATGACCGTGCTCAGCTAATCGAACAAAATCAAATACTTCGTGAAGGTGGTCCTTTCGATCTTCACTTTTGGCATAGTAATTATTTTGATCTCCATTCATAAATGCATGATTTTTACCAATCAGTGCCGTTTGGTAGCCATATTCCTTCAGCACTTGCGGCAACGTTACTTCTTCTGGATTAATCAGCATATGATTCGCATGATTACGAATAGTGGTTGCGTATCTTCCCGTCATCATAGAAGAGCGTGATGGTGAACAAGCTGGATAATTACAAAAGGTATTCTCGAATACCACGCCATTTTTTGCTAATTTTTCAATATGTGGTGTTCTAACAATCGGGTTGCCATATAATCCTAACGTTTCTGCAGATTGTTGGTCGGTTTGTACCAATAATATATTTGGTCTTTGTTTTGTCATATTAATCTTCCTTATATAATTTTGAATAAAGTCCATTTTTCACATTCTTTATGAATCAAATACTGTCTATTTCACCAATCCTTCGCAAATATTGCTCTCTTAAATCTTCTCTTCCAGTATTGCTTAAATGTTCTGCCCATTTATCCTTGGTAATATATTTGAATGGACCCGTTTCTACAACTAATGGTAGGGGGTCTGGTTTTTCAAACGGTTGCCCTACTTGCTCCTGGTACCACTCCTGTAAATAATGATCCAGCTTTTCTACAATCTCCGGGTGCTCTTCTGCTAAATTGTTTATCATAAATGGGTCCTCTTTCATTTGATACAATTCTATTGGTTCTAGCGGAACCACCCCTGGATGGTATGTCCGCATCAGTAGCCAGTCATCTGTTCTAACAGATCTACCTACGCTATATAAGCCGTGATCCCAAACAAGGTAATCTCTCGGGGTATACGACGTCCTACGCAATAAATTAGCAAAAGACTTGCCGTCCCATTTTCTTGGAACCTTGATACCGAGCATTTCACAAATCGTTGCTTGTAAGTCAACGTTATAAACAAGTTCATTGAATTGGACATTTGTTCGTTCTAATCCTGGCCACTTAATGATCATAGGAATATTGTGAACAGCTTCATCTGCACATACATGATCACCATAAATCCCATGTTCGCCCATTGCCTCACCATGGTCACCACTGATTATAATGGCTGTGTCATCCATTACACCAAGTTCTTCGAGCGTATCAAAAAGTCTACCAAGTTGTTCATCCATATAACGAATAGCACCGTCATAACTATCTACAAATTTCTTGAAATCAGTAGTATTGCCAATGCGATCTGGCATAGTTTCTAACGGGCTTTTGTCACTGTATGGAAAAGTCATTCTCGCACTAAATGGTGCATAATTATTTTGATGCTGCTCAATCGTGTACTGATCTGGCCAAGCTGGTGCTGGATCATCTTGAAATAATGTTTGATATTTATTCGGTATCGTGTAATTCCGATGTGGGTCCCACAATTGTAAATGTAGAAAGTAATTATCATCCTTGCCATTTTGTTTTAGCCAAGGTAATACAGCATCGATTACCTCATCGGCATTCTCATTACCTGCTTTTAAAGTATGCGTGTGCACCTCATTCCACCCAGCCATATACCAAAATGCATCATGACGATCTGCAAAAGATGAAAAAGTCGCTAGTTTATAATCATTTTCCCTTAATAGCCGTGTAAACATTGGGCGATCTTTATCATTTGTATAGCGATAGTCACAACCTGGTCCCCAGTGGGTAACTACTCCTGAATGAATACCAAATAGACCACTAGAAAAAGAGGCACGTGATGGCACACAGGGAGATGTCGCGCAGTATGCCCGATTAAAGCGTACACCTTGCTTTGCAATTTTATCCATATTTGGTGTTGTGTTTCGATGGTAGCCATGAATACCAAAATGTTTCGGTCTCATCGAGTCAATGTCAATGTATATTATTCTCAAAATCAGTTATCTCCTTCTATTTATTGTTATTTTCTCTCTCTATCTATTCTTCAAGATTTCTATGGCTTGAAACCAAACAGGTGACATCATACCACTTCTGGTTCATAGGAAGCTTTTACTTCCTTATGACGTAATTTGTCACGTTTCGTCGGCGCATTATCTCGCTCATCATCTATCGCTCGTGCATGAAGCATTAGTTCAAAAAGTTCTCCGCGTAATGATTGGTATGCTGGATTATGATATAAATTATTTAGCTCTTGTGGATCTTGCATAAGATCATACATTTCTCCATCTTTGAAATGAGGACTATACCAAAGCTTATAATTCTTTGTTCGTATCCCCATCATTCCGTTTCCATCGGCTAAGGTTACATAGTCTCTAACAGACTTTCCTTCTTGGAAGGTAGGTACTAGTGAACGTCCAGGTAAGGATATATCAGGTGTTAAGTTCATCATATCAAATAGAGTAGGCACAAAATCAATGCTAGAACCGAGACTTTCTACTGTTTCTCCTGCTTTATATCCATCAGGGAAACGCACCATGAATGGAACACGAATTTCGGCTTCATATGATGTTGCTGCTTTATTGAAAATGCCATGTTCCCCCAGCATTTCTCCATGATCAGAGGCAAAAATAATCAAGGTGTTCTCTAGTAACTTGCTTTCCTTGAGTTTATTCATAATCATTCCTAAACAATCATCAACCATTTTCAATAAACAATAATGGCCAGCAATTCCTTTTCGCATCATATCATCCGTAATATTTCCAAACTTATCTTTGAACAAATTAACACGTCTTCGATAGGATTCTGATTTGGTTTCATATTCTTCTTCAGATCGATTTTTAGGTAAGGTTACATCTTCTGGTTTACAATAATCTAAATATTTTTCCGGCATAACATATGGTTCGTGTGGAGCATGGAAACCTATGAACATAGCAAATGGATCCTCGCCGTCATCTAATCTATCTAATGCATCACACGCACGTCTAGTTGCATGGATGTCATAGTATAAGTCGTCTTCTTCTGGTGATGCAGCAGGCTCAAAATGATTCCAGTCACCACTATCACCAAATGTCTTGCCTACTGGAACTTGAATATGAAAACTACCTGCATGGACCATGTGTGTTTTTCCTACAGAAACGCATTTATATCCACGGTCACGAAGTAACTGCATCCATGTAGGATCTCCTTCTTCACCAAATTTAAGGTTTCCATGTACCCCATTTTTCCATGGCTGTCTTCCTGTTAAATATGAGTGACGAGATGGTACACATGGTGAAGCTGCTGTATAAAAATTATCAAACGATACAGATTCCTGACGTAAATTTTCCATATTAGGAAAATAAACATTTGCTGTGCGATTTGGACCAATAGAATCTGCCCGTTGCTGATCTGTCATAATAAAAATTACATTCATGTTGTCTTTCATGAAATACCTCCTAATTAAACTTTTTTATAATCCCAACCTAGTAAATTGTTCTTCTGGTGCTCCTGCTTCCTTCATTGCTTGTTTCATTTTTTTGGCCAATGATTTTTCGATTGTTTCATCAATAATTGGATGATGTTGTAAATAATCCTGCTTAATATGATAAAGCCTTGTTTGTCTTAATGGTTGGTTTTTGTAAATCCTGACTTTCCCAATTTTTTGCGGGATTTTAAATACAGGAAAATCTGTATAAGGTAAAAATCTACCGCATTCAATTTCTTTTTCATTTTCACAGGTTATAAATTCTCTATGAGTTGTTGGCATTGCTGTATACAAAAATAACGGCTGATTATCATCCTTAGGTGATCGAAAATACGTATAATAGCCATCTGTTATATTAACTTCAACTCCATAGTATCCATATAAAGCTACATCTCTAACCTTGTTATTTTCTTTGTCTAACATTTCTTTTAATGAATGTCCTTTTATTCTGTCTGGGATGCCAATATCATAAAAATCTAGAATAGTAGGCATTAAATCGATATTTTGTGTTATGGCGTCGATTCTTTCACCTGCTCGTTTACTGCCAGGAAGATGTATCAGTAGTGGAAGATGAGCTAGTTCATTGTAAACATTCATCACATTTTTACCTAAAAGTTCGTGTTCACCTAACAAGAATCCGTGGTCGGTTGTAAAGATAACCAATGTATCTTCCCACAAATCATATTGATCTAATTTGTCGAGAAACTTACCAAACCAATGATCAATCATCGTTAATGTGCCAGCATATTTCTTTTGAATATGCTCTGTTGCCTCTAAAGGTTCTTCCGCCGGACCATACTTCGGCCATTCATATCTAGGCCCTTCATAGTTATCTTTATACTGATCGACATAGTATTCCGGGCAATCAAATGGTTCATGTGGATCAAACGCTTCCACTGTTAAGAAAAATTGTTCAGCATGATGGTTCGCATCTAACCACTTACAAGCCGATTGCATTGTTTTAGGACCTGAGAAATCCTCTTCGCTGACAAAGTTTGTACGATTCAACTCGTATTGTTTCCTAACTTGTCCGTAATAATGATCTGGTAAAGACGGCTGATTGACATTGGATACCCATGGATCTGATTCCTGGCCACGATAAAAATCCCAAGTATCAAACTGCTGACAGTAATTTTCTCCACCTGTGGAAAAATAATGATAGTGGTCAGTTGTTATGTGTGTAAAAATATTATTGTCTCTTAGTATTTGAGGAAGTGTTACATCAAACGGCTCTATACCTCCCCATTTTCGCTCTAAAAAATTCAATCTGCCTGTTTGAATATCTCTTCTCGCAGGCATACATGGTAAAGAGCCTGCCCAATGATTATCAAATATCATACTTTTTTTCGCTAGTCTATCTATGTTTGGTGTTTTGACCCAAGTTTGGTGATTATACGTCTGTAACATGTTTCGATTTACTGAATCCAATAATACTAAATCGTCTTCATTTTTTTCACCTCAATTCATATGTCCTCATTATAAGATTGGCAAGTTGCTATTAAAATATCATTTTGTTTGCTTACTTTTATCAATTTGTTGTATTTCAATTATTTCCCAATAAAAGATTCATACATTAAATGTTTTAAAAATAAGTAATAACAAGTATAATAAAAATATTCAATGGTAAAACAAGCTATTCATTTTGTTTGATATGATGTATTGAAATGGAGGAACATAAAATGAAAGAATATGCTCATGAATATGCCTACCATTGTTTTTTTTCCCCTTCAGCTATAGAACGTTCCGGGGGACTTTGGCCAATCCGCTCTGGTTTTAATCAAGCTAAACCAAATTTTCAAGTTGGTCCTCGTAAAATTGATTTTTATAGCCTTCACTTTGTACTTAAAGGAAAAGGACAGATTAAACAAAATGACTCTATTATCGAATTAAAAGAAGGAGACATATTTTGTCTATTTCCTCATCACATTCACCAATATCAAACAGATCCTACTAATAGATTGGAATTGTTTTGGCTTGCTTTTAATGGCAAGCAAGCGCTAGCTTTACTGAATCGGCTGGGATTGAAAGAGCAAGATTTTAAAATTGATAGTTTTATCACACCTCAGATTATGACTATTGTTAAAGAAGTGCTTCATTATTTTCAACACCACTATGCAGACGAAGGGTTGATTCGCTTAAGTCTGATTTATAAATTGTTTCACTTTCTTATCGAACAAGCTTCAGAGAGTAATCTTACTCCCAATATTTCTAGTGATTGGATTGAGAAAAGTAAACAATATATGCAGACGCATTTTACAGAAGGTCTTACTGTAAAAGATGTTGCTGACTATGTTGGATTTCATCGCTCTCATTTTACAACTGCCTTTTCAAAAGAAGTTGGTTCAAGTCCTGTACAATACCTTGTATCTTTAAAAATGAAGCTGTCTACTGAACTAATGTCAGATCCAACCATTAGCATTACAGAAGTTGCTTATTCGATCGGGTATCCTGACCTATATGCTTTTTCAAGAGCATTCAAAAATTATTACGGTATCTCTCCAAAGAACTACATAAAAAAACAAAATCCCCCCCATTAGTTAGGCTATAAGAAAAACTGGGCAAACCGCATAACCTTATAACTATATGGTATGTAGGTCTGTGGCGATTGCTATGAGTAGCCATTATGAAATATATCGACGTTTGACCACCACTCCGGCTGCCCACTTCCCTTTCCATGGGGTTTGCCCTTCAGCTACCTTTTTCTATACCAAGTTAGCGAAAAGCCCGTACCCACGGTATAGGATACACTGCGAAAGCTTGCTTGAGCAGATGTTGACTTATGCCCTTTGGGTAAAAGCGCAGTATTCTGCCGGAGTTTTATCTGCACAAATATATATTCTTTACTTTCTAAAAAGACTGCTCTTTTTATTATTAAGAAGCAGTCTTTTTGTTAGTTTTTTATAATGCTGTTCTTACAATTAGCACGTCTAATCCGTTGATTTGTACTTCACCAGATATATTCTTTCCATTTATGATATCGAAGCCTTTTTCAGGTAAATTCATATAAGTTGCAGTGTCATTTCTATTTATATAAAAGGTATATCTAGTATTCTCACTTACTCTACTCGAAACATATATTCCATCAGGCAACTGTGTAGGGGAAAGATTACATTCCTGTACAATATCATACAGTAGATTACTAATAAGTTGTTCATTCCCCATTACACCAACATAGTAAACATTTCCTTTACTGTATCTGTTTTTCGAAATTGCAGTTCTTCCTGCATAGAATTTCTTCTTATAAACAGCAAGTGATTCAGCAGTTTTTAGTTTAAGCATATCTAGCCAAACTTTTACATCATATTCTCTTTCTTTATAAGAAATGGTATTACTGTAACGATCAGGTAAAACTTCAAATTCATCAATTTCAATTCCTGTAAGCTCACCAAGAAGGCCTGGCCAAGGTGTATCTATTGTTGTATTGGCCCATGTTTTCATGCCACTTCTAGCACCAATAATGAGTTGACCACCCTTCTCGGCATACTGTTTAAAATTTTGAAATATTTCTTCATTCATCATTGCCATAGAAGGAGCAATAACAAGCTTATAGCCAGATAAGTCTGCCATTGGTTCAACTAAATCTGCTGTTAAACCCATCCGATTTAATGCCTTATAATAGGTTAATAGATGGCCCCGATGATCAAAATTTTTATATTGTACATGTGAATCAAATCCCCACATTTGATCAAAGGAATAAATAATCGCAATAGGTGCATCTACTTTTGTATTAGCAATTTCTTCACTATAATCTGTTAGTTCGTTAGTTACTTGCTTTGCCTCGAAATATGCCCGTCTTGGTGTTCCATCGTGTCTTAATAAGCCATTCGGATTTTGTTCTCCACTATATCTATTTGAACGCCAACGATAATACATAACTCCATTAGCACCTCTAGCGATATCCTGGTACGTCCATAATCGTACCAATCCCGGTTCAATGGCTAAGTTATAATCACTGTAATTAAAGTAACCATTTTTTTGCTCCATAACCCAGTGACTATTCTCTTTAACCGATCGATAATGATCATGAAGGAAACATTCAATATCATTATCACCATCGACACTAGGGTAACTGTCCCAACTAATAAAGTCTAACTTCTTTCCGATATCATAAGCATTCAACTTATGATACCAACCTAACATATTATGTGTTACGAATTGGTCTGCTGCTTGTTTCTTGATAATATCCACTTGTTCGCTTAAATGATTTACCGTAGAATCTGATCCAAAACGAGTAAAATCTAGCTTTTGACTAACTGAAATCGTTAATTGATCAGCAGAAGGGAGCCTAACCTCTTCCCAATCATTATAAATTTGACTCCAAAAGTGCGTACCCCATGTTTCATTTAACTTCTCAAGCGTTCCGTATCGATCCTTTAACCATTCTCTAAATTTCTCAGCACATTCATCGCAATAACAATCAACATTTCTTAATTCATTATCAATTTGCCAACCGATAATAGCTGGATGATCACTGTAATGCTCTACCATTTTTGTAACGATACGTTTCACATAAAAGCGAAATGTTTCATTGTTATGACAATGCATTCCTCTATCTGCGTGGATATGTCCAAATTTGTCGTGCCTTACCACCTCTGGATGTTTGTCTCTTAACCATACAGGAGATGCCTCGATAGGAGTTCCGAGAATAAATTGTAGTCCTTCTTTCTCTGCCAATTCGATAAAGTCATCTAACCAACTAAAGTCAAATTGACCTTCTTTCGGTTCAAGCTTAGACCAAGAAAGTTCTGCAACCCGTATCGTTTTTATTCCTGCTTCAACCATCATCTGAATATCTGTTTGCCAGCGTTCTTTCGGCCAATGATCTGGATAATAGCTTGTACCGATTGTTATTGTCTGATCCATCTTTATCCCCTTCCCTATTATTCATTTTAGACGCTCTATTAAACTGTAATCGTTTGCCGATCTGACGAAGAATATACGATTATCATTCGGCAAGGCTCCCAAGTAGTTGTCGTAGCTTGATGTACTACATTTGCTGGAATTCTTAACATCATTCCTGGTTTTAAATGATGCATTTCATCACCCAGTGAATGATCACACTCTCCTGACAGGACGAAAATTAATTCCTCACAATTTGGATGGAAATGTTTTGTATTGGATTCTCCAGCCTTGACATATACCATACCAAATGTCATTTCTGCGTCAGGATCGATAGTTTGATCACATAGCCACTGAATTTTTCCCCAATCCATATCTAGAATGTGCTTTTCCTCTTGTAAACTTGTAATTGTAGTTTTCACACGCAAACTCCTTTACTCATTTATCGTTTTAACTGTACCTTCTTCTGTCGTACAATAAGCTTCAAATAATTTGACAATTTCTAAAGCATCTTCGAGTGTTCCTTTTTGGAGAGACTTGTTTTCCAATATAGACTCACAGAAGTGAAGAATTTCTGGTACATAACCAAGGTAAAAAATATTTTTATTATACAATTGACCTAATGAAAATTCTGGTTCCCAATAAAGCGGAGCTTCTGTTTCATTAGTGAAATAAGTAGGAGTTCGACCATAATGTGATGGTTTTGATTTTCTGTAGTAAGTCATTTTTACTCCGTTATCAACGACTACATTCGCCCCTTCTCCAATTACTTCTATTCTTTCTAACGGGCTGCTACTAGACATACCAGCTGTTAGATGCATTGTACCTATGGCTCCTGATTGAAAACGAATATTGGTTACCGATCCACCATTATTATCCTCGCGAAAATATGCAATGTCTTTTATCGGTCCCATTAAATAATTTAAGACTGACGCCGGATGAAAAATGTGGTCTAAAAACCCTGTCATTTTCGTCAAATCCATACGGTTATCTAATGCTGGTATGGACTGTGGATATCGAATATACACTGAAGATGGTTTTCCAAACTCTTCTGTTTCAATAATTTCTTTCGCTTTTTCAACAGCTGGAAAAAATACTTTTTTAATTCCTGTCATCACTTGTACATTTTTGTCCTTACTCTTTTCCATTAAAGCCATTATCTCGTCAACTGAAGCTGCAGTTGGTTTTTCCATCCAAACATGAGCACCTGCTTCTATAACATCAAGTGCAAGTTTTGTCGCTTGAACATGACCATCAGATGTATATGCTGTAACGATAAACACTGCATCTGGCTGTTCTTTCTCCAACATTTCCAAGTGATCTTCATAGTAGGCATTAGCACCAAATTGTTTAGCATAATCCCTTGCTCGATTTACATCTTTATCACAAATTGCCACTAATTCTATTGGAGTATATTGAAATACTGGATAGATATTACGAAACGAGTGTCCACCAGCACCTATAAAACAAGCCTTTACCTTCTTCTTATATTCAAAATTGTAATTTATCAATCGATAATCCTCCTCAGAATTCCAAGTTCCTCAACATGAATGAAAGAAAGCTTAAAAATCCTTATTTCTGCAAAATTAATTATTTTTTATCACTGGTTTTTTCTTAGGAGTTGTACTTGGATTTAAATTTTCAAGCTTTGGCCACCCGTCCACCCATTCAATTTTATCAATGAATAATGGTCTTCTGGTTGCTCCACTGCTTAATACAGGATCATCTGCTGGGATTCCGTGATAGATAAGCCAGTCCACTCCTGCATCATCCGTAACAATCGCATTATGTCCAGGCCCGACTATATGTCCTTTTCCCTTTTCTACTGGCGTATTACCAAATAATAAAACATCTCCACGGTGATATAATAGATTGTCACCATTTTTATTTAAATATGGCCCAAAAAGTGACTCAGACCTTCCGATTCCAACATTATACGAACTTTCAGCACCATTACAACATGAACCATTTGATCCAAAGAAATAATAATATCCATCACGTTTAATAATATATGGAGCCTCGTAGCCAGTTCCAATTACATCTTTTCTTTCTCCAACTGCTGACAAACCATCTGGTGCTAATTCAATAGCAAAGATGCCAGACGTTATTCCACCAAAAAACAGATATGGAGTACCTTCATCTACAAATAGCATTGGGTCAATTGCATATACACCCATCTCTTTTGAATCTATGATTTTTCCATGATCTTCAAAAGGACCATCAGGTTGATCCGCAATTGCTACCCCGATGCCCGGATTTTGATCTCCCCAAATTGATTTAGTATAGTACATATAGTATTTGCCATTATATTCACTAACGTCAGGTGCCCAAACCCATCCATCTTTCCAACTTGGTTTACTTTCAAAAGCTGATCCAAGATATTCCCAATTTACAAGGTCGGTTGAACGAATCACCGGAGCAACCTTCCCTCCACTGCCATCTCCCCAATCATCCTCGGTTGCATATGCGTAAAAGTATCCATCATCTCCTCTTAAAATGGATGGATCAGCAAAAACTGGAGTAAAAACCGGATTTTGATATTTCCCTTCTGGAATTTCATCTGTTTCTTCTCTTTCAGATTGATCACCAGATGATTCTCCTTCTGGTTTTGAATTAATTACATTGACAGAATTCTCTTCTTTTTCACTTTCTGTATCATTTGTTGCAGATTTGTTTGGATAGATTACAGCAATCCATGTTACAAATATGAGTAATAATGTAACAAAACCGATCAACAATAATTTTTTCTGCATTCTTCTCTCCTCACAATAATATTTACTGCGTTAAAGCGCTGTATAGCCTCCGTCAACGGTATAGACAGAGCCTGTTACGAAAGAGGAAGCTTCAGAAGCAAGAAACAGAGCAATTCCTCCTAATTCTTCTGGTTGCCCAGGTCTACCCATTGGTGTCATATTCATCCATGTATCTGTCATATTTCCACCATTTTCAAAAAACGGTTTTGTTAATTCCGTCTTCATATATCCTGGTGCAATAGAATTTACTCTAATATTATGCTGCGCCCATTCCATTGCAAGGCTTTTCGTTAACATAATAACTCCTGATTTTGAAGCATTGTATGAAGCTTGACATTGCGGTGTATTAGCGATAATGCCTGACATGGATGAAATATTAACGATTGAGCCTCTTTTTTGTTCTATCATTACTTTCCCAACTGCTTGAGATGTTATAAAAACCCCAGTCAAGTTAATATCGATTACTTTTTTCCAATCAGCTAACGAGGTATTCTCTGCTTTTTCATTCATAACAATTCCAGCATTATTAAAAAGAACATCAATCTTTCCAAAATGATTCATTACTTTTTTAACCATCTCATTTACTTGGTCCTCGTTTGTTACATCCATTTCGATAGCAATAGCATCAACACTTTCTTGTTCAGATAATTCTTTTGCCGTTTTTTCAGCTTCTTGGTAATTAATATCTGCGATTACAATATGGGATCCTGCTTGTGCTAATGCAGTTGCCATTGCTTTACCTAAACCCATTGCAGCACCCGTAACAATCGATACCTTATCCTTTAATTGAAATTTATCAAAAATATGCATGTTATACCTCCTAGAATAATTATTAGAAGAACTATAATCACGCACTCCTTGAAAAGAAGCACGTGATATCGTTTAAATTATTTCTAAATCATCTTTACTAGCTAATTTAGGAAATGGTTGATGAGGTTCTGCTTGGTACCAATAAGCAACAGAAGCTATGTCATCCTGTAAAGGTAGATACCTTCTTCCAGATCGCCAACCTAATGCCTGAATGGTAACTCGTAAATCCTCTTCAAAACGAATAGGATCCATAATATGCCATCTGTACATACCGAAACGCTGATTCGCATGATATAGGCCATCTGGTTTAATAACTTGTGGCATTCCTAAATAGGCAGTCGAAAAAGTCCCATACTCCCCTTTCGGTTGTTCAAAATTCCAAGCTCCTCCAAAGTAATCCTCTGTTCCTGTACCACAGATTGTCGGGAATTCTTCATCACCATCCATATAAAACTTAATTTCTCCTTCTCCCCACCATCCATTATTGTTAACTTGCCACGCCATATAAGTTCCTACATAATGACCATGGCCTTTAATGCCATCAACAATAGTATGCACATCTTTATAATCTAATGGATTACTTCTTCTCCATTGTGCATGAAAATAAGCGACATCACTTGGAATTTCCGTTAAGCTATAGTCAACTTGATAATATAATGGAAATTCATCTTCACTAATATTTTCCACTGTAATTTTTGCCGATTTTCTAAATGGCATCTCCCAATAAGAGTTCATACCACCAGCAGGATTCACGGCAATTGGTAATGAATTCACGTTACACCTTTCATTCCAACCATTACAGAAAAAGTCACCAAATGGTACTTCTACTGAAGGATTTTCTTCCCCATCCCAATACATTCTTATAATAAGCGTTCGCCAATGAGCCGGAAAACATGTCATCCAAATGTGTTGGATAACTCCAGGACCTTCAATTTCGGCGATTGTATATGATTTATTTGCTTCTATCATAATGGATGGTGAAATTTTCCACCCTTTCCCTAAGTCACGACCAGGTTCTGCTCCTGTACCTTCTGTCGCCATACCACCTTTTCCTTTTGCACCATCAAAATTTTCAGCACTAATTGATCTAGTTTTTGCTTTAGATAATCTTGATAAATTTCCTAATCCCATTCCTAATCCATTAAATTCACTCATGTTAAACATCCTTTCTATCTTTTCGTAATAGACTTCTCCTTTTATTTCCTAAATAATAGTTCTCCTAATGCCGAGGCAGCTGCTCCATTCCCCCAATCAAATATAGTAAACTCGCCTGGTGAAATGTCATTATATGAACCGTTTTCACCGTGATGAGCATTTTCCATTTCAAATCCATAATCTATCTCATTAAAATAAGGATAAGTTTTTTCATAAACCTGTTTTACTTTTGGATTCTCTGGACAATACATCATATAAAAAGAAGATCGCATCGCCCATATTCCTCTATATTTGTATTCTTCTTTTCCAGTAATTTGATAATAATCATAGTAGGTGGAAGCAAATAGACTTTGCCTTGCATCGTTCCACTCATCATCTGAATTCATCACGCCAAAACCACCTAAGACTGGAATCGATAAATAATCGGGTTCCCACACAGCTTGATACAACGAAAGCTCGGCTAAAAGCTGTTCACCTTTTTGTAAATACAATGGTTTTTGGGTTACCGAATAAAGTGCTTTCAGTGCTTCTACCGTCCAATAAATGGAGAAATTACATTGGTAATGTAAATCACTTCGAACATCTTTTTCTCCATATCTTTTTCCTTCCCACTGCCTTGAACAAGACCAATAGGTTTCGAAATCCTCCCAACGACCATTCGGGACAATCTCGTTCATAACATATTCCATTCCCAGTTTAGCTGCTTCTAACAAACGTTTTTCTTTTGTCATTTGATACATTTTGGTTAAAAACCAGACATGCATCGATGTTTCAGGACTATTGTCTAGGTAAGTTGAGATCTCTCCTGTTTGCATATGCACCCAAGCAGGAAAACTTCCTTTTGTTGATTGTGTTTCAAGTAAACGCTCAGTATAAGTCTTTACATAATCTAACAATCTTTGATCCTGCTCAATATCTTCATACCATTTTAGCATCCAGATAGCTGTCCAAGACATATCTAAAAGATGACCAAACTCTTCATGTTTTTCAGGTCTTCTATCTGAATGTCCCCATGTCCCATTTTCCCATTTTTGTTGTTCATCAGCACTATAAACAGAAGGAAAGAGGCCATTTGTTTGTGGTGCAGATAATGCCAAATTCTTTGCTAACTCTGACCGTTGTATCATCTCTCGGTCATTCCATTGCTGTCCCCATATACGATAACCATAAGCACTTCTAAGACTTGAGAACCATGCTTGATTCCATATACTTTTCTTTTCTCTCCAATTATTCATCTTTCCTTTGTTAGGTGATTGTGCAGCTTTAACAACTAAAACACAGCCACCTACTGGTCGTTGATTTAATGAAAATTCTTGCCATACAATTGACGACCATTTATTGAAAGCCCAATCATAAGTTCGTTCGACATAAGTATTCAGATCTTTTATAGAATGAATAAAATCTGTTTGAGACTCCAAGTCAGAAACCATACGTTTCTTTGCAAATCGCTCCCAAATAAAGGTTGTAACAGGAGAAAAATCTCTCTCCATTTGTTCTTTATCCCAAGAAACTAGATAAAAACGAAATAATTTTTGCTTATTTGGTACGAAAAATGATTGATTGGTTCGCTGAAAATAGACATGTCTCACCTTTTCATAGTGAGCTAATCCATAATAGAGTTGGTTGTTTTGTTCAACATAATCCATCACATGTGGAGCAATTCTCTGTTTGTCAATAAAATCAATATCTGGAACCAAAGCAAACATCTCTTTATCGTCTTCAAAGATAATAGCCGGTGACCGAAAAACCAAGTCACCTACCACCATATTTTCTTGTGGACTAAGATGCGGTTTCCAATTACATTTCCCGTTTTTATTATTAAGTTGCATATTGAGTTGTACTGCTGTCAGTTCTTCCGGACTTCCTTGCCATTCTGCCTCTACTACAGCAACATGTTTTGCTTTATCGTCTTGTACTTCCTTGATCGTAACATGTAAAGATGATGAGCTATCATTGAAGGTCAACCATTGTGATAGCCAGTTGGGAAATTCATCACTCATTAAAATACTCCCTCTCCTTAATGATTCCTTATTGTTTGATATCTACTAACTCTGAAATAGGATTTAGATTTGTTGTTGTATCAGCCAAGAAAATTTTGGCATAATAACCTGAACGATCACCAGGTAACATAAACCCTCCGGTAAAGCTTTCCGTTTCACCTGACTTCAATTCTTTACTCACGTTTGACATATTTACCATTTCATCTTTTTTGTTGTACAAAGCGACCACAAATGTGACGTTCATCTTTTCAGCGGTGTTATTTCTAAAATCTGCTGTTCCTAAAATGAATCCTTTTTGCGGAAGCTTCGTTAATTGATTACCTTCTCGATCTTGAAAGCCTACATTAGACATCGTGTAATCTTCTCCAGTTACTTTCACTATTCGTTCCACAGTTTCCGCTTTGTTTCCATCTGAATCAGTCACATTATACGTAAGTGTGTAAGTTCCAGTAATCTCTGTGTTCACCTCACCTGATACTTCGATTTTTTCTGTGATATCACCATCTAAATTATCAACTGCCGTAGCACCAGGATCAGTAAAATCTTCACCTAATGGAACTTCAAGTGTACTTCCACCATTCACTGTAATTTCAGGAGGAGTTGTGTCTACTTCTACTAATAGGTAATCATCGATTTGTACCCATGTTTCTCCATTTGCATGCATTCCAGTGAATACGGTGACAAAATCATTATTACCAGAATTAAATTCTACGCTAATTTTAGAATAGGCATTTTTACTTTCGTATTTCTGCTCCTTTATAATATTGCCGTCAACACCTCTTACCCCAAAATAGCCTGCATTATTATTTGTAGAGGTTCGAACAAATCCTTGTAGCTTATATTTAGTATTTGGTTTTACTGTTACTTTTTGGGTAATAGCATTCCAACCAACATCATTTTTTAAATAGGCATTATTATTACTACTTCTCGACAAGCCACTATCAATATCAATTCCGCCTTCTCCATTTTCTAAAACCCATGGTTCTGTAATAGTTGATGTGGTTTGCCCTTCAAAGGACGGATCAGCAATACGATTAGGCTTCGGTGTTCCTTCTTTTAGCTCAGACTTCATTAGGACGACATTGTATGGTCCCCATTCTGACATTAGGAAGTATAAGTCTTTACCATCATTTGTCCATGGATGGATATAGCCACCATACAAACCTGGGAATTCCTTACCTGTTGCAATCTCTGTTTCTGCAGACCAACCATCAGTTAAATTAGATGAGCTCCTCATTACCATCGCATAACGATTTTCATTTAAATACACCATAATCCATTTATCATAATAAGAATTGTATACAACAGACAATTCACTGACAGGTTGTTCAATAACAGGTACAGCTGCTTCTTCGTCATTCTTTATCCATTCAGTTCCGTTCCAGTATTCATATTCTTCTTTTTTTAAAAACGTTGACTCCTCAACTCTAGCCAAATATGCACTGTCCATTCTTCCTGAAGGAGTTCCAAACATATATATTTTTCCATCATGTTTAACATAGGCTGCTTGAGCAAAGTTACTATCTGCTCCCCATTTCACACCTGATTTTGTCCAATTTTGCCCTTCATCATCTGAATAAGCTATTTCAGAGAAATTGGTATTCCATCTACCGGCTGCACCCCAATTTTTAATTTGCATATAATGTATAAAGTGTCGATCTCCTATTGTCACACCAGCTGTTGGTATAGCAGTAAAATCTCCAGTACCTGATGTATCTTTCTCCGAATAAATAATCTCCTTCGCATAATTCGGATTGTCTTCCTCTGTTATCATAGAAGAAAATTCTAGTCCATCTGAGAGGTCGGTATCCTTTGAGAGAGCGAGTAGATTGCTTCTCCAGCCTTCACGATCTCCACCACCACCGAAACCACCCCAGCCGTCATCATATGAATCACCAAAAGCAACCATCACTTTTTTATCCTCCGGGTTAGTTGTAGCATCCCAGATAACACCTAAATCAGTTGCTCGTAAACCATAATTGACATCTGTTTGATTTGGGTTAGGTATCGCTTCACCCTCTAATGTTGGACCAGTAACTCTAGCTACTTTTTTTGCTTTTGTTGCAATAATTCCATTAGTTCCTTCCTCACCATTAACAACTGAATCCTTTTGTACATACATTAGAGTACTTAATGCCACAATAGAAACGGTTAGAATTCCAACAGCTATTTTTTTCAATTTTTTCATAGGTTCTATCCTCCAATTAAATTTTTTATTAGTGAATCTGATAGATATTTAACAAATTGCAATTGGGTGAATGATAGAAGCAGTAGCCCCCTTCAGCTTAAGCGGTGTAGCAATCAACACAAATTCATAAATTCTATCTTGGGCCAATTCATCCAAACAGACATTTTCAATAATTGGTACTCCTTGTTCTACTAGTAAATAGACATGCACATCATGCTTTGGAGAAGGTAGCACTTCAAAAGTAGGAGTATCTCCCCCAACAACAGTTGCACCTTGTTCCACTAAATACCTTGCAGATTCTAAATTAACACCAGCATGTTTGGTCAAAAAACGTTCGTTATCTTTTTTCCAATACATCGAACAACCAGTCCGTAGTAATACACAGTCACCAGATTTCAGCTGTATATTCTGATTCTTTAGACAGGAATAAATATCTTTTTTCGTAATCACATAACTGTCTTCTAATACTTCTACTCCCAAGAAACCTGCTATATCAAGCAACACACCCCTTTTCACAAGAGGCGGCATTTGATCAACACTCCATGTCTGAATCCCATTTTCATTTTCAGCTCCTGCTACAGGTTTATTTCCATGGAAATACCGCTGGTCACCGATTTTCTTACTAAAGTGACAGAGTGCATCGATATGAGTACCTGTATGCTGGCCCATAATTACCATTTCAGCTGCAGCTCCAGCAGGCCCGTCAAACGTGTTATCGGTATCATGATGTCGGAAGTAAGAACTAATAGAAAAGGGGGAGTGACCTGGTATAACCGGAATTCCAGCTTCTAAACTGTGTTGCAGACTGTATATTTTCCCCTTTTTGATCAGAGTTATCAGTTCCGGAGAAAATACTGGATAAGTTAGTTTTCCATAATTATTAATTCGACTCACCACCTCTTCCTTACCTATGAATAAAATCTCTAACATTAACAAGCTTTTCTGTTTTTGAAGATTCACTTGTAGCAAATATAGCTGCTAAAGTATGCAAATTATCTTCTCCTGACACTGCCGGTTCTTTATTATCTCGAATCGCAGCAGCCAAATTGGCTAGTATGCCATGAATTCCTTCAAGAGTTGGGGGATCATAAGCTATTTTTGTTTTTACTTGATTTGAATCTACTAGATATACTCCGTATCCTTCACCTAAATCTTCCAGATGAATGGAGCCTTCTTCACATTGAATTCTCCAGACGCCTTCCCATGGTGTGGTAATTCCTTTGGAAACCAAACTCCCTAGATAAAATATGGGAATACCAGATTCCATCTTATACTTAGCTTGAACATTAGGATCTCCTGTATATTCAGTATTTTCTAGGTTCCAGGTTTCTCCCCGAACTGAGTTGACATTGCTATCTGTTAAAAATCTCATCATATCGATATGATGAACAGACATTTCTAATAGAATATAATCGTTCATTTTACGTTGATAAGCCCTACCAAGGTGATAATAAAAAAACTGAGATTGTACAAAAAGTGGTTTCCCTAAATGTTCCTTTTGAATTTCTCTTTTCAAGGTTAAGACTGTACGGAAAAATCTATAGTTTTGATTAACCATCAATTTAAGATTCTTTTTTGCTGCTAATTTTACTAATTCCAATGCTTCCTCCATACTCAGCACAAATGGTTTTTCTACTAATACATGTAAATTATGTTCTAACGCAGACTTACATATTTCATAGTGTACAGGTGAAATAGCCGAAACTAAAACAGCATCTGCAGACAATTCTTGAAATGCTTTTAAGTAATTCGTATAACAAGACTCTTTAGGAACATTGAGTTTTTCTGAAGCATCCACAAGCCTTTCATTATTAATCTCAACTAAACCAGCATATTGAAAATCTCTTGAAGGTTGGACAAAATTCACTCCTACATTCTGTCCCATATTACCTAATCCCACTTGAATCAGTTTTAGAGTCATTTTAATCTCCTTTATTCATTTTTAGTAACACTATGAATATCCTAAAATCTGGTCTTGTGATTTGGTGATAGAACTAGAGAAGTAGTATAAATGTGATTAATTAATAGTTTTATTGAATGTATTATGTTATTTGTATTAATTCAGCCTACCCTCCCTATCTGTAAACGTTTGCATTAGAAAGGTTTGACTGTTAGCTAATCGTGAAGATCTTATATTAGTTATTTATACAAGTACCCAACACTACCACCTTTTGGCAGAACCCCATAAATATAAACAGCGACCATATCTTGTGTTACTATTAAGGAATGTTCATCCCCTTTTTTAGTTAAGACTAAGTCTCCTTCACCAATTTCATAAGAATTTCCTTCAGTCGTACAGATTCCCTTACCACTGATAATAATCCAATACTCATTACTGTCATGAAAATGCAGTTCTATCTCTTGTCCTTTCTTAAGTCTGTTTATTCCATAATGGTTGATTTCACTCCATTGTGGAAAGTCAGTTTGATCCTTTAAATGAATTACTGGCATTGTGTTAAATTCTCCTTTCTCCACTTTGCCTTAAATTACTACACAAACAAAAATTTTTGTTCGAACATCAGATAACTAAATTGGCAAACTAGATTTGTTATAAGGAAAGTAAAACGGATCCCCCATTACATAGGTTAATAGCGTTATAATGGGGAATATATACCTGTAATAATATTTTTAATAATCAAAGCATTTTTTTAAATCTTCACCATTAAATGGCAATGTATCTGGTAACGGTAATCTATGTTTCACAGGTAATATAGGGTGTATTGTCTGGTGTGGTTCTGTCTGATACCAATAGGCTGTACTTGAATAATCGTCACTTCGATGATTATTGTGACCATGTTCAATCGTTACTTTGATAGACTTATCAAATGTAATAGGATCTTGAATATGGTAACGATATGCTGAAATTTTGCCAGACCAATTCGGTCCTCCACCTAAGATGATTCCATGATAAGGTGTATTTTGTTCTTGTTGCGGACACCATGCTGTATTAAAGTAGTCTTCCATACCTGTCCCATGTAAAGATGGTGGCCAAGGTTCTCCATCAATAAAGATCATGTCATCCCCTTCACCATACCAATTCCATTCTTGTGTAAATCTTAAATTATGAATATTTAGATTACATCCTACATAGTGACCTTTCCCAACGGCATCTAGTAGTACATAATTTCCATCTCCGGTAGTATTCTTACCCCCAAAGCAATATAAAGCATTAGAAATATTATCTTCAATTCCTGTAGTTAACTCTCTGTTCCATACGGCATGAAATCTTAACGGACTATCAATATCCTTATTGTAAAGTTCATAGTCCACATAGAAATAAAATTTAATAGCTTCATTCGCATTGCTTTCAATTTCAATTCTTGCCTTTTTACCAAACGGCATTGGGAAAAAGCAGTTTAACGCCCGCCCATCTTCAGGACTCATTTGTAAAGGTGCAGATGAATAATTTTTAGTAATTCCGTGTCCCATTCCAAAAAAATCACCGATTGGAGCTTGCACGCTAGGGTTTTCCTCACCATCCCAGTACATTCTAATAACCACTTTTCGATGGAGATATTCCTCTATATCATCATTCAATGGTGCCATTGTCATCCAAATGTGCGAAATACATCCAGAACCATTTAGTTCACAAATATCCACTTTTTCACCAGGATATATTTTCAAAAAGTCTCTATTACCTCCAGTAGTATCATAGCTTGAAGCTCGTTTTCTTTTAGCGTCCCTTTGACGATATAAATCACGCATAGATGTTCCTAAAAAAGTCATAGTTTCTGCCTCCGTTAAAAAAGTTATTTATTTGATAATTGTTTTCCTAAACTGCCACCAGGATGATATATATGAAAGTCTTGGTTGGTGAAGTTATCCAGTTCGCAAAGCGCTACTGCTAATGCATCACCAATCACAAGCACTATCGTTGAACTTGTTGTAGGAGCTAATCCTAAATGATCTGCTTCTTTTTCATATTGATAGGTTAGTGCAACATCACACGCTTTTGCTAAAGTTGAAGTTTCTTTAGATGTAATAGCTATTTTTTTTGCACCTATTTGTTCCAAAGATGGTAAGAGATTCAACACTTCTGCAGTCTCTCCACTGTTAGAAATCATAATGACTACATCGTTAGCTTCGATCATACCTAAATCACCATGTACCCCTTCCGTACTATGGACAAAAAATGCTGGAGTACCAGTACTTGCTAATGAGGCTGCAATTTTTTTACCTACATGACCCGATTTTCCTACACCAGTAATTATTACTTTTCCTGTAGAATTTCTAATTAATTCAATTGCTTCTACATAACTATCTCCTACTTGTTCTAACAGTAAATTAATAGCAGATGCTTCTATCTCCATCGCTTTCCTTACAAAATGTATAACAGACATTTTTCTTCCTCCTACATATAAAATTTATAATCACTCTTGTTGCAAATCACCCGACTCTAGTGTTTCGATAATTGGATTAAAGACTTCTTGAGTTGGACCATCTAAATTAAAAATTAATCGATCCATTGCAATTTGACCTACACGAATCCCCATATTATAAGGTGATTGTTTGATACATATTGTTCCTGATGGATTTATTAATTGTGAAAGTTCGGTTTCACCATATGAAGCAACGAAAACATCCTCAGGAATTTTTTTCCCCATTTCTGTTAATTGAAGAATTACCCCAACAGTCATGGTGTTATTAAAGGATAAAATCGCAGTAGGTTTGTTCTCTAACGACAGAAAATACTCCACTGCTCGCCTTCCATCTTCTACTGTAAAATGACCATTAAATATCAAATCATCTTCTTGATTTAAAAAGTTATCTAGCATTGCTTTCTTAAAACCTAAGAAACGCTCTTCACCTGTACTAACATCCAAGGAACCATTTACTATTCCAATCCTTTTATGGCCTGTTTGGACTAAATGGCTAGTTAATTGGTAGGCACCATCGAAGTTATTTTCCACTACTAAATCCATTTTTTCATTATCATTTTTTAACTTTCTATCGATTAAAATAACAGGTGTTTTACTTTCACGGATGGTTTTAATCAATTCGTCGTTACCACCTGAAGTTGCTAATATTATAGCGTCTACTCTATTTTCGACTAACACTTGTAACAACTTCTTTTCTTTATCAGGGTTTTCATCCCCACTCATAAACAACAAATTGTATTTTCTTTCTTGAACAACATCCTCAATTCCCTTTGCTATTCTCATGAAATAAGGGTTAGAAATGTCAGGAATTATTACACCTATCGTATTGGTTTTATGCATTTTCAAACTTTTAGCAATTCCATTAGGTCGATAATTCAATCGTTCAGCTACAGCTAAAACATTCTCTCTAATTTCTTCACTTGCATAGCCCCTGTTACTTAATACTCTGGAAACTGTTGCGGTAGAAACACCCGATTCTCTTGCTATATCTTTGATTGTTACATTATTTTTCATGTCATCACGGCTCCTAATCTGTAATCGATTACAGATATTGTAATACACCGTAAGTAAATTATCAACTATATAAGCAATCAAATTTTTATATTTTTCCAAAAATTACATCAACTTAACTACACTTGATTATCTATATTACTATTGCCAAACCGGAAAACCCGGTTCATCTGGAAACATACCTTTTTTTATTTTATCTTCTAATTCTTTTGTTGTAAGTGTTTCGGTATAATCCTCACCATCTGGACCAATTAAACCAAGATCTTTTTTTGACCTATAAGATACTTCTTCTGGATTTACAATGGATCTTAGTAAAACTTCGAATTCTTTTAAAACGGAATTATATACAGGATCTCTAGCCAAATCGTTCATTTCCTTCGGATCATCTTTAATATTAAATAAGGAAGGTCTCTCCTTCATATAATACGTATATTTATACTCCCCTTTAACCAACATATACCAATCTTGTTGAAAAAAGTTGCCATGATACTCAGAAAATGCGTATTCAGTATGTTTATCCGTCTTATTTTGTATAAGTGGAATTAAGCTAGTTCCTGGACGATCTGGTTCTGTTTCAAGACCAGCCATATCCATAATAGTAGGGTATAAATCTACCAATGTTACCGGATTATCAACTTGTTGCCCTTTTGGTAGTGCAGGACCTTTAACTATTAATGGAACACCAACCGATCCTTCGTAGGAGCATTGCTTGTAAAATAAACCATGTTCTCCTAACGACTCGCCATGATCTGACATGTAAACAATATAAGTATTGTCATAAAGCCCTTGCTCTTTTAATTCCTGAATAATCGTCCCAATCATTTCGTCTAGTGCGGTAATCATTCCATAGTAAGAAGCAATCACTTTCTTTAACTGGTATTCCGTAATTTCCCCTAGATTTAATGAGGACTGAAACCTTTTTAATGCAGGATGCAGATCATCATTTGGAAAATTTGCATCATGTGGATATTGGATCAGGGACGGATCATTATAGTACATATCAAAATATTTTTTCGGAACAGTAAACGGCCAATGTGGATAAAGTAAACCTACATAAATTGCCCATGGATCACTTTTTTGTTCGTTTCCTTTATTTTTAATATAATCCACTGCCCAATCTGTTACGATACAGTCATGGTCATAGAAGCCGTAACGATCATCGTGCCCATTCGTTCCATCTGTTTTAACATCAGATCGAATACCTGCATTTTCAATATGCTTTCGTTTATCTGGTCGAATATATCCCTTCAACCTGGAATCCATCGGCGTATTTCGAGGATATGGATCAAAGGCTGGTCTTCTCTCTAAGATTTTGTGTTCCGTGAAGCCTCCATCCTGATAATCACCACAAAAATCCATTTTCCCTAACATGGTGGAAGGAATATCAGCTCGATCTAACCTTCTCGCCCATGTCATTTCATTGGGGTCTAATGGACAACCGATAAACCAGTTGTCAATCTGAGAGACATATTTTCCAGTTATAAAACTCATTCGACTTGGTGTACAAACTGGTGAATTACAATAGGCCCGACTAAAATACGTTCCGTCATCAGCTAATTGGTCTAGATTAGGTGTTTTCACTGATGGATGTCCACGATAACCAGTCATTAATGGATGATGTTGATCGCTACAAATGACTAGAGTATTAGGTTTACTCAAATCTATCATTCCTTTTCAATAGATTGGTTTGCTATATTACATGACTTCCATCATTACTACACTATGGCTTGGAATAGAAAGTTTGACTTGTTTATTTTCATCAGAATTCATTTCAAAATAATCACTAGCCTCACCATCTAAATAAACTTTACATTGGCTATTTTTTTCTTTAAAGATACCAAAGTGAGTTAAGTCCAAGTTAAAGTGAATGGTTTGCTCTCTGTCACTGACATTGGCAAAGAATAAACCAATGCTTTGATGGCGATATTGCCATGCCGAATGGACAATTGACGAAACATCAAGTATTCCTGAATCATTGTATTCCGCGAAATTAACATCACAATTATAATGAAACCAATTTAGTGATACACTCTCACACGCAAAAACGATAGGTTTTAACATCTTGCCATATGATAGATATTTATTTCCAATACCAGTTCTTAAGTTTGCAAACTTAGAAATATATTGTGCACGGTCAGTGGAAAATTGGTATCCTCTAGGCTCAAACTGATAGTAGTGTTCCTCAGGAGTATTTTCCTCATCGTTTAACATTTCCATTGGACTGTATTCATAGTTTAGTTCGTATAAACCTCCCCAAAGATAACTGCGAGCAACAGTAAAAAAGAATAGATCTCCTATTTCTTCCACTAATTTGCCCCAACCATCTAATCTAACTTCACCAAATTCATGATACACATAAGTGAATAATGGAATTAACTCTGCTTTTCCTGTTTTTAATAGATCTTTAATATTCCATCCTTCAAGTGGTGCTGCAGGCTGTCCCCCTGCACGTGCTTGATAATAATCCAAAGTATCGAGAAAGACTTCATTCATCATCTCTGTCCCCATTGGAATATAATCCATCGAAGTTTGTTCCTGCATCGCCTGCTTTGTTTTTTGATAATTTTCTCTATAGGCCATCGTAATTGCCCTACCTGCACCCTTTGGATGGCCATGTGAATCATCCATACAAATCTTCATAATATTATTTGCAGATATATCATAGTAGATTGCATCCACATTCATCTCTTTCTGTAATTGTCTATCACGCTGGACATGAAGTTTTTGCGTAAAATCACAAACTGGACATAAAAGTGGAAAATTGTATTTATCTATACTTTTTATTGAATCCTTTGGAATTGCTTGTAACGCTTTTTTACCGATGTCTCCTTCTGCTCCATTTATATTGAACAAATAATCGAATTCAAAAGGTGCATATTTATCGTCATACTTTTGTATTGCAGATAATGTTTCTTTATTAAATTTTGTTGGAAACCAGTCTTGGAAACCGCCAGGAATATGATTGCCAAAATCCTGTGTTGTCTGTGGCCAATCAGGACCCAAAATATGAAACATCTGAGTATTTATCTGCTCATGAAAAGCTTTGATCCAAGCCGATCTATCATGTCCTGCATTAATTCCAAAGGTTGAAACACCAACATCCTCCATAAGCCATTTAGACTTATCTTTATCACTTAGTTCTGCAATAGGCCCTTTCTGACACCAATATTGATTTGTTGCCCATTCTTTATAAATATCTGCAGACTCATACCAATCCAAACCATTTAACAGCTTTACTACTGCTGGATAAGGCACTTCTATCCCCTTTTTTTCACCAATGTCTTCACAAGAATGAATAAAAGATGCCTCTAATAAATCATTTTCATTCTTGTATATACTGTGCCACTTTGAATAAGATTCACTATCATACGTAGCAAAATATAAACCGCCTTTGCCCCGTCCATAGTAACTGAAAAACTGCATTGTTGATCCAGAGAAACCTTCTGGATATGGCATATACCTAAAACCATTTGAATCCTCTCCAAAATGCTCCAGCGGATTTTGAATTTTTACTCCAGTAGCAAAACTATGCACAAGATAATCTTCTGTTCCGTTTTCTGTTATCGGAAGCAAGTTTGGAATAATCGGGTATTCTAAACTTATAACGGGTTGTTCCAATTCATTAATAAATTTACTGAAAAAGTAGATATCATTTGAGCCTTTCATTAAATGAACTGTTGCATTCACCTTATTTTTTGGTGATAATGTCCAGTTAAACTTATAGCCAATCAACTCTTCTTCTTCTATTAATTCATAATCAAAACTTTCGAATTCACTTGACACATTGGCATTTTCATATTCAACACGGAATGGATATCCTTGTTCCAATTGAGAGATATAATCTATTTGTTTTTGTTTATCAAAAATACGTTTAATACTTCCAGTCTGGTTATCAAACAACAACAATATATACTCATTTTCAAGTTTTAACATGGCCATCCCCTTTATCCTTATCTATAACACTTTTTTGAATTATTTTATCCCTGATATTTTGATTCCTTCGATTAAGTATCTTTGGAATATGAAGAATATAATGATCACAGGTAATGCTGCAACAGTAGAACCGGCCATAATCATGCCCCATTGGTTGTTTTGATCAGATCTAAAATACGCTAACAATTGCATGATTTGATATAAATTTTCATCCGAGATCACCATTATTGGCCAAATAAAAGAGTTCCAAAAGCCTAAAAATGCTGTAATTCCAACTAATACAAACACTGGAACAGAAAGCGGTATGAATATATACCAATATATCTTAAATCTCGACGCACCATCAATAAATGCTGCATCCTCAAGTTCTGTCGGAATATTTAAATAAAATTGTCGAATTAAGAATACATTCATCGCAGAGGCAATACCTGGAACTATTAATACCGCTAATGTATTAAGCATTTGAAGTTTTGCCACCACAATATATGATGGGATTAAAATCGCCATTGATGGAATGAACAATGTCATAATTACATACATCCACCAAAAATTTTTAAATGGAAAGTCAATTCTTGCAAACACATATGCTGCCATTGAATTGATCAATATAATCAAAAATGTAAAAATTACTGCTCCAAGTAAAGTAATACCAATGGAACGTATAAATTCTGAACTCTCAAATAATGTAATATAGTTAGTGAATATCCACTCAGAAGGAAAGAATTGAAATGGATACGCTAAAACTTCAGATTCTTTTTTAAATCCAGACATTGCCATCCAAATTAACGGAAAAATAGAAATTACCGCAACGATCAAACCAACAAGTTTTAAAATAATAGTATTAAATTTATTCTTCAAAATCTTCACCCCCCATTATAAATTAGCCGTCTAAACCTTTTTTTGAATTGAACAGTTTAAACACGATTGCTGATAAAACGCCCAGCATTACAAATAACAACAATGCTGATGTTACTGTGTATCCCATATATGGGTCACTTTTAAAGTGATTGAAAATAAATAAATTCGGAGTCATTGTCGAATTAAGTGGTCCTCCACCTGTCATCATATATGGAATATCAAATTGCTGAATAGCTCCTGTAACTCCAACAACTGTAAGATATAAAAACACATTTCTCAGTAACGGAATAGTTATATAAATTATCTTATGAAATGCGTTAGCTCCATCAATGACAGCAGCCTCATAATATGTGCTAGGGATATCGTTTAGACCTGCAAGCATAATTAGAGTTGTCATACCAAATCCTAACCATATGGCTGGAATTGAAATACTTCCAAGAGCAATTTTTACTTCTGCCAGCCATGCAACTGGATCTACCCCGATTAATCCCACCAGATAATTGGCCAAGCCACCATTATAATCATAGATAAAGATAAAAATAATAGATGCAACGACCCCTGAAATAACATGAGGAATGTAAATCGACGTTTTTACAAATCCACCTATTTTTCCGCCCAGCACTTTGATTAGATTTGCAAATAAAAATGCTAAAATAAATTGAGACGGAATTACAAATAAAGTAAACTTAAGACCGGTCAATAGCGAGTCATAAAATAGCGGATCCGTTAAAACTAATTTATAGTTTTTAAATCCGATAAAAATATTCTCTTGATAAAAATTCCATTGATAAAAACTCACATTTATTGCATAGATTAACGGGATAATCACGAAGACTGATAATAAACCTAATAGAGGTAAGAGCATTAAATAAGCAGTTTTTACATCCGCTTTTCGTCGTGTAGCCAATTTATCCATGATAAACACCACCTTCTTGAATGTTGGGAGGTAGAAAACTTACAACCTCCCAACGCTTTCTTTATTATTTAGGGTTTGTCCCTGCGTATTCATTTGCTTTGATATAGTCATTTATTTCTTTTTCAGCTTGAGTCAAAGATTTTTCAACATCTTGATCTTCTTTATAAACTCTCTCAAGCGCAGTTGCATAAGCTAAACTAATATCCCAAGCATAGATAGGTTCAGGAATTGCATAAGGAATTATTTCTTCTGCAACCAATTTTCTCCATGGATCACTTTGTGCATCTGGATCTTGGTTAATTGCTTCGTCTACAGATTGACGTGCAGAGAATTTAGAGAATTTCGTAGCATCTCTGAAAAATTCTACTAATATTTCTGTATCGCCAGCTAATAAGTAAGAAATAAAATCTGCAGCTTCTTGCGGATGTTCAGAATTACCATCGATAGTTAACGTCCATCCACCTAAAGAAGCAGTAGTCTTCTCTTGGTTTCCATCCGGTGTTGGTAATACTGCCACACCTACATTTTCAACAACATCTGGAAAATCTGTTTTTAACTGATTTGCTGCCCATGAACCATTGATAGTCATTGCAGTTCTTCCCTCGGCAAACGCTTGAATATCAGTATATCCACCTGGCATTTGAACCGGCATTATTTCTTCATCGTACAATGTATCCCAGAATTCAAATAATTGCTTACAATTTTCACTATTAATAGTAGATTTAGACCAATCTTCACTAATAGGTTGACATCCAGTCATACCTTGGATACCCCAATGAGTCCATGCAAGTTCATCAGTAGTACCAGCTGCCGTTAAACCTGATCTTCTATCTTGCTTCAGTTTTTTTCCATACTCAATTAATTCATCCCATGTTTTAGGTGGTTGTTCTGGGTCTAAGCCTGCTTCTTCAAAGAAATCCTTACGATAATATAATAAAGAAGATGGTTCTGCTAGTAATGGCATTGCATAATGCTTATCCTTATAAGTAACAAAGCTTTCAATGTTATCATGTAAATCATCCCAAATAGCTGGGTCGACATATTCATCTAATGCTTTAATTTTCCCTTGGTCAGCGGAAAAAATAATTTTATTGTAGTTCATTGTTGTAATATCTGGTCCATCACCTGAAGCTTGTGCTGCTGTAATCTTTTGATCCCATGCATCCCCTGGTATTACTTCCATTTTCACAAGTACTTCGTCCTGTGAACTGTTGTATTTTTCAATCCATTTGTTAAACCATTCTTCTTCTGATTCCCCCCATTTAGGAGTCCAAAAGTTAATAACGGTTTTATCTGTCTCTGTTTCTTCCTCATCAGTTTCACTTGAGGAGGTAGGCCCATCACCACAAGCAGCGAGGATTGCAACAACAAAAATAAACATTAACATTCCAAACAAATATTTTCGTTTCATTAAACAAACACCCCTTTTAATTTTATCATTGATATCATGTTGTCCTAACATTAATGATCCATTTGCTCTCTTGATGTAAACGCATTCACAAAAGGTCAATTTACTGCGAAATTTCTAGTTCCTATCACCTCCTTAAATCTTAATAACCTTCTTCTTATTTAGTTACTATATTTCTTGATTTATTAATAAAAGATTCAACTTCTTCAACAGTCGGTAACGAAGGAATTGCTCCTTCTTTTGTTACGGTGATCGCACCTACAGCGTTTGCATAATTAACTGCTTTCTCTATTGATTCTCCTCTCACTAGTCCAACAGCCAACGCACCATTAAAGGAATCACCTGCAGCCACAGAGTCAACTGGTTTCACATTAAAACTTGGTACATGTTTCACTTCGCTATTATTTACAATTAAAGATCCCTTATCTGCTAAAGTGATAATGACATTTTTTACTCCTTTTTTCAACAGGATCTTTCCGGCTTCTTCTGCATCCTCATTATTGTTCACTTTAATTCCTGTTAAAATTTCGACTTCTGTTTCATTCGGGGTTAAATAAGTTACTTGACTTAACAGTTGGTCACTTAATTCTCTAGCAGGAGCTGGATTTAAAATGACAGGCACATCATAAGCATTTGCAATTGACACTGCTTTCTCAATCATATTTATATCCATCTCTAATTGAACTATTAAAATATCAGATCGCTTTATTAGATCTTCCACTTGCTCTAAATCCGTTACTGAATAACTTAAATTAGCACCTGGGACTACAATAATCCGATTACTTCCATGTTGATCTAACGTAACCGAACCAACTCCTGTTGGTTTCTGTGGATCTCGCAATATATAGCCTGTATTAATACCTTCATTAATCAGTGTTTTAATTGCTTCTTCGCCAAATTGATCAGTACCTAATTTACCTACCATGGTAACTTGTTCCCCAAGTCTCGCTGCAGCGACAGCTTGGTTTGCACCTTTGCCTCCTGGAAATCTAGAAAAACTATCTCCTATAATTGTCTCTCCCTCTTCAGGAGCTCTAGGAGTACGAACAACCAAATCCATCATAAAACTTCCAATAACTAAAATACTCACAACATCTACTTCCTTTACTGTAATATGATTTATTTTCTTTATGTGTAATCGTTATCACACTAATTGTTTATCAATCTGTTAAATTTTTAATTATACACGAGGAAGGTAATTTTTCCATACTTACACTGCATAAATGTGTAATCGTTATCACATTGACAATAATAAAAACTTCGTTAGTTAAGTTAAATCTAGGCATTTCTATTATTTCATAAGTAATCGATTACACATATAATACAACATTCTTTTTGAAAAAACAACAACTTTTACTAATTTTTTTTAATTTCTGTTCTTTCTTTTAATTTCAGGATTTCACCACTTATTTTTATAGTACGTAAATCTATTAAACTAAGTTTGTGATCACTTTGAGTTCAAAACATTATGATGTTTGTAAGTCGCAATAAATAATTTATGTTCTCTTATTAATCACTCATATCAGGAATTCGAACCTCTGAGTAATCGTTTACAGATAATATACAACATTCATTTAATTATTTCAACTATTATTTATTTCATATTACCAATATTTTGCCTACCGAATTTACATAGATGCATTTATCGTTCACTATATAAATACTCCCTAAGCCCTTCTAATATGTCTGTAGACCAATCAACATAATTGAATACAGTATAAAAATGGCGAAATTCATTATTATAATCATTTACCGTTAACAAAGCCTTTTTTATTTCCTCCCAAGATATGCCTATATCAACTGGATGATACGTTACTTGTGCTTCATCTAATGCATGTCGCAATCTTTGAAAGTAACTATTAGTTATAAAAATCTGCTGTAAATAAGAAGTGATCACAATACCAAGCGCAACAATTTCACCATGAATATATGTTTTATTAGTCACCATTTCTAAATTCCAAGCAAATAAATGTTCAGATCCTGCACTTATTGGTGTATGTGGGTGATCCATATACAATTCAGTTGATAGTCTCGTATTTTCCATTAGGATATATAGTCCTTCTTTAGTCATGGCACCAATCTCTGTTGCCTTTTTTATAATCTTATCCATAATTTCTTCAATTTCATGCTGAACCTCAACATCGATTGCATATAGTTGCTCGTTTTGTGATGCTATTAACCAATCATTAAGTGTCGTTTGCATATACAACAGATCACCATATCCTGCTCTATTATATCTCCAATCCGATAAAGTGAGTGCTTTATAGTCAATGATAAGTCTCTTTGGATATTCATCAACTTTAAAACCAAAAGCACTTCCGTTTTTACGAATAGAAATAAAATCACTAAATGGAGCATTTGTAGATGAAATAGTTGGAACTAAAACAGGAGTTGTATTTTGTAAATATGCAAAATACTTCGCAGCATCAATCGCAGTCCCTCCACCAAGACCAACAATTTCTACATGCTGTGGTAGCAAAGTGCTTAATTCATCTAATTTTGATTTGTCTAAAGAATCTACCATAACAACCTGTTTAGGTGGATTCACTTTAAAAAATTTATCACAAAGCCTCCAAGGTATTTCCATTGTCACAACTATATAGCTAGGTAATGTTTTCATTTCTTTTTCCAGTACGCCACTTCCATAATCAATTTGAATATGCTCTGCCATAATAATATGTTCTCCTTTCATTTTAATTGATTGCTTATTTAGTCTATATGTATAAAACTATACTAAATTTCACCTGAAATAAATTAGTTCATCTATCTTTTTTTATAATAATATGTTACTTTTAAAGTAAATTCTAAAAGCAGGTGATTACTATGAATCTATTTAACAACAAACTGTATACGTTTACAGAAGGTCTCTCCAATCTAATCATTCTTAATTTTCTTTGGATCATATCGTGCATTCCTATTATAACTATTTTCCCAGCAACTTCAAGCATGTTTAGTGTTATTAGAAAGTGGAAAATGGATGAAGGAGTAACCAATATTACCCGCAATTTCTTTCGTCATTTCAAACAGAACTTTACCCAAAGCTTTGTTATTGGTATTATTTGGTTTATCTTTGCAGTTATTTTGTATCTAGATTATTATTTTATGTCACAATCCCTGTCTGGAATTAATATACTCTTATCTGGATTATTAATACTAGTTAGTTTATTATTTCTAGCTGTAACAGCTTATATATTCCCGGTACTTTCTCATTATCAAGTTACGATAAAGTATGCTATTAAGAATTCTTTTCTTTTTTCAATTGCCTATTTTCCGACCACAATAGTTATAATCATTAATTTTGCATTACTGGTTATTATTTTATACATTTTCCCAGTTAGTGGATTACTTATTTTTAGTCTAACAGCATTTGTGAATTATTCTCTTTGTCACACTATTTTTTTAAAAGTACAACAATTACATTCCCAACCCTCCTAATGATTTGTTACCATTTAATTATAATTAATTGGTAACTTTTTATATAAAGTGAGACTTTCATCTGTGTAATATTTGCGGATTAGCACCGTGATAAAAGGGGGGGAATTTGCATAACTCCCATTATGTTGTTCTACGGATTAATTACAAATATTCGTTTACAAATAGAAGAGTCTTCTTGATATGTTCCTCATGATGAACAAAATGTTGAGCAAAAGGATAGACTTCTATTGTTTTAGGAGCATTTATATGATTATAAACCCCAAATATAGTTTTTGGTGGACAAACCGGATCTTTTAAGCCTGCAGAAACTCTAATTCTGCAGTTAATATTAGGAGCCAAGTTCAAATTATCAAAATAAGATAATGTTGAGAATACTTGGTCTATTTGCTCTGTGTGGCGATCTAGAAACCGTTCAAGTATAGTCAATGAACCTTCTAATTTTTCATGTATTGCCAATTCTATATCACACATATTAGGAATATCTGCAATAGCTAATTTTGGACGGTTATCAAGTGCTGCGACTGCTAATGTAATCCCTCCCCCCATACTTGTGCCTATCAAAGCTATTCGATTATGATCTATTTCAGAACGTGTACAAGCAAAATCAATTGCTCGAACTCCATCCATATAAACTTTCCGATAATAATATTCTTTTTTATTCAAAATTCCTTGCGTTACCCAACTTCCCATCTCGTTGGAGGAATAATTGGAATAATCACCACTTTTTCCTTGCCCCCGACAATCAACTGCAATAATTGCATATCCTTGAATCAGCCATTTCATATAATCTGAAACAGAACCTTTACTTCCAGCATATCCATGAAAGAAAATTAAACAAGGAAGCTTATTTTTCGACTCCTTAGGTAACAAATAATGTGCCTTAATGGGTGTTTCATCGAATCCATGATAGGTTAGTTCATAAGAATAAACTTGTTGGATTGGATAATCCAGTTCTTTCAATTTACTATTAAGGGGTTTTTTTCTTGTTTGATCGTATGTTTCTCTCCAAAAAGTATCATGGTCATGTTTCTTTGTTAAAACGGGATTATATGATTGGTACTGTTTTATCATTTGCTCAATATAATTTGACATCCTTATTCCTCTCCCATATTTCATTACTAACTTATTTGTAATACGTACGATCAATACTCCATCCTTGTTTTAATCTCATCTGATGTCCAAGTTACGTAGTCAAGTAATCCCAGTATCTTCAAAATGATAGATTACTTGTCTGCCATCCAATACTCTACGTAAAATAACTTCAGTCAGATATCAGAGCTAACGATGAAAGTTAGCTCTGATGTATTCTTTATATTGTTAAGCTACTGGATGATTAGGGCATCTAGCGCATCTAAAGTAACTTTCCCTGTTATACGTTCACCAGTTAGTATGTCAGTTCCTACCTCAGGTAGCGTTAGCTCTTTCGGTTCATTATTCATATTTACATAGAAGTAAAATTTACACTCTTCATTTTGCCTGCATGTTCTGTAAACACCATCTGGTAGCGATGTATAAGCTAATCCACATTCATTAGCTACATCTTTAAGTAAATCCTTCATTAAGCTGTCATTTCCCATAACTCCAACAAAGTAAACGATTCCATTTTTATATTGATTCTTTGATATCGCGGTTCGACCTGCATAGAATTTTTTTGTATAAGTGGCCAAACTTTTTGCTGTATTTAATTCTAACATATCCAACCAAACTTTCACTTCGTATTCTTTATTATTATAAGTGATGGTGTTTGTACATCGATCTGGTAATACTTCAAATTCATCTACACTAACACCAGTCAGTTCTGTCAATAATCCAGGCCAAGGAGTATCTATTGTCGTATTTTCCCATGTTTTAAACCCACTTCTTGCTCCCAGAATGAGATGGCCACCATTTTCCGTATATGATTTCAAATTAGCGTATATTTCATCATTTACCATTGTTAAAGACGGTGCAATAACTATTTGATAATCAGATATATCCATAAGTGGATCAACTAAATCTGGTGTAATTCCCATTTGAAGTAAAGCTTTGTAATAAGAAACAATGTGTTTGCGATAATCAAAACTCCTATATTGAGTGTGTGCTTCAAAAGACCAGATATGGTCATAGCTGTGAAGAATAGCAACAGGGGCTTTCACTTTTGTGTTAGCTATAGAAGTACTGAAATCTTCCAGCTCATTTGTCAGTTGTTTTATTTCATCAAATGCTCTCCTTGGTGAGCCGTCATGTCTTAGTATGCCATTCGGATTTTGTTCCCAGCTGTAGCCATTAGAACGCCACCGGTAAAAAAGTACAGCATTTGATCCTCTGGCAATATCCTGTAATGCCCACAAACGTACCAATCCCGGTTCAATAGCCAGATTATAATTGCTGTAGTTAAAATATCCATTTTTCTGCTCCATTACCCAGACATTGTCTTTTTTTGCACTGCGATGGATATCCAGATTTAGACATGTCCAAGTATTATCAGCATCCACATCAGGGTACATGTCCAGACTTAAGAAATCAAGATCTTCTGATAATTTATATATATCCAAACCATGATATAATCCAAGGGAATTATGAGTCACCAAATGATGTGGTGCATGTTTTTTGATAATTTCGACCTGACGGTTAAGGTGATTTACAGTTGAATCTGATTGAAAACGCTTATAATCAAGTATTTGACTTACTGATTTTGTTAGTTGATCAGCGGTTGGCAGTTTAATTTCTACCCATTCATTATACACCTGACTCCAAAAAGTTGTACCCCAGGCTCTATTAAGATTATCTAAAGTACCATACTTTTTCTTTAACCAGTTTCGATACCCATCTTCACATTCAGAACAGTAACAAGGTACGCTTCGTAATTCATTGTCAATCTGCCAACCAACGACAACGGGATTATTGGCATAATGTTCAGCCATTTGATTTACCAGACGATTAACATAATACTTAAAGTTATGGTTATTATGACAATGGAATCCCCTTTCTGCATGAATACGTCCAAATTGGTCGTGAGCGACAACTTCGGGATACGTGTGTCGCAACCAGACTGGTGATGCCTCAATTGGTGTACCTAGTATTACTTCAATACTTTCTTTCGATATCATTGAAATGAAATCATCTAACCAACTAAAATCATACTTACCATCCCTTGGCTCAAGCTTAGCCCAAGCAGATTCTGCAAGTCTTAAAACATTAATTCCTGCTTCTTTCATTAATTGGATATCCTTTTGCCATCGTTCCCTTGGCCAATGTTCTGGATAATAAGTAGTACCAACTTTAATATTCTTCTTCATAATACACACTCCCTATTAAAATATTAGCTCCTTTACAAAAACCTATAGAAAACTGTTGTTAATTATTGGTGAGAAATTGTATAATGATCAAAAATGGACAATAATACTTTTACCTTCATTGAAGTCCAGTTACATCTTTTAAAACAACAATAGATCTGGTTATCATAAGGGAAGCTACTATCATTATATTAAGAGAATAAAATTCTAAAAGGAATGCAGAAAATGACTGATTTCATTAACAATCCTGCTATAACCAGAAACACACGCCCACCAGGCATTCTGGTATCTGACCATTACAATAAAACAACCGGATATGCAGTAAATCGAACGGACGGAGTGATGAACTGGCATATTACTTTTACACTTTCTGGAACAGGAATGTATAAAGTAAATAACAACACTTGGTATTGTCAAACTGGAGATATCGTTATCATACCGCCAAATATCCCACACTATTATGCAACAAGCAGTGAAGAACCATGGAATTTTACATGGGCACATTTTATTCCTAAAACAGATTGGTTGGATTTATTAAAATCGCTAGACAACTTTGATAATGCATTTCTACTAAGTATCAAGAATTTACCTATTCAAAATAAAGTGTTACAGGCTTTTAAGCAACTTTTGCAAAACAATATACAACAAGATTTTTTCCACAATCGTATTGCTTACAACTCACTAGAGTATATACTTTTACTGATTGCCCAGCATAATGCAAAGAATCAAGCGCCAAAAATCGATTATAGAGTGGAGAAACTATTAGACTATCTACAGGTAAATTTAAAAAAGAAACATACACTAGAATCACTAGCTAAAAATGTCTCTCTTTCTCCATCAAGGTTGTCACACTTGTTTAAACAAGAAGTTGGTGATTCGATTGTACAATATTTATTAAAAATGCGGCTCCGACAGGCTGCTAATCTATTGGAGTATACTTCTGATCCTATCTTGGAAATTGCAGAAGAGGTTGGATTTCAAAATCCTTATTACTTCACAAGACAATTTTCAACTTACTATGGTGTAAGCCCTAAATACTATCGAAAACGTCATAAATAATCAGATAGACTTCAACAACATGATAGAGCTTCAATAGTAGAATTTTTTTAACCAAAATAAGTTAACAAATTATTTCAGCTGCTTTTGAATATTAAATTATACAACTTTGCAGAAGGATTGCTCATTTAAATTATACTTACTTCCCTTTGGTATTAGCCTGTATCCCTATCATCACTACTTTTGTCAGCCATTTCTGTAATGTTAGGGGCAATTAGGACATGTAACCAGAAGAAAAATCCATGAAGTTATTCTATGGATTTTTCTTCATTTATAATGTACTTTTTTATTCAGCTGCTTCCATTCTTGATTTTAAATCTTCAATATCACCGCTTAACTGCTTCAAGACAGCATCCTCAATTTGTTGTAACGTTGTTTTGGAATCAATATTTTTTTCAATAGACTCGTTAATCCGCTCAATAAATATTGGCCATGCCTTTCCATCAAGTGGAGTATATCTGCGGATTGGTAGTTGATCACTCAACTCAGCATATAACTTATTTGCCTGTTGATCACCTAAAAATGGATTAGTCGATTCTTGATACCATGGTAAGCTCGTAATATGCTTCCAGGCAGGCTGAAGATTATTATCAACAAAAATTTTCCAGGCTTCTTCTGAAATGTTCATCCACTCTACAAAAGCCCATGCTGCCTCTTTATTTTCACTTTGTGATGGTATTACCCATGTAGAGCCACCAATTGCTACATTTATTCCTAAAGGCAAACTTGTAGCCCGCCATTTTCCTGCCTGTTCAGGTACAGCAGCTTCAATCGCTCTGGCTGCCCAGCTACCTTGAGGTAATGAAACTAATTTCCCTTGCTTCAGTAACTGCTGACCTTCCTCACTATATAGTCCAGATAAATGCGGAGCCCATTCTAACTGTGCACCAGTTTTCACAAAATCCAATCTTTCTGCAGTTAAGTCTGTATTACGTAACCAATTTAACTCACTATCAAAATATCCTACTGAATCGGCCGTGTGAATAAATGGGGAATCATTAAATTCCATTATATACATATCATTTGCTGTCAAAGTTTGAGCAACTGTCATAAAATTCTCTGGATCCTTGATGTATTCCCCTAATGCTTCAGGTTCGCTTGGTAAACCTAATTGTTCATATATATCCTGCCTGTAAAAGAATACCCCTGGAGCAATTCCTGATGGCATTCCTAGTAACCTTTTTCCGTCAATAGATTTCCATTGTTCCCAATAAAATTCAGGTACTAAATCTTGAAACCTCCCAGCATTATATGGTGGTTGTAATAAGTCTTCTAAGAAGTTATCCACACTATATCTCGGGAAATTCCCCACCTCAACCATCGAGACATCTGGAGCACCTTCTCCAGCTGCTAAAGTTGTTTGTAGTTTATTGTGTAAGTCACCCGTTTCTAATACTACTTTATTAACTTTAATATTAGGATAAACTTCATTAAATGCTTTAATAATATCGTCATATGTGTCAGTAGTCCAAGTCCAGAATGTAATTTCCCCTGTTAAATCTGAATCATAAGTTAGTTCTACCTGATTATCAGTCTCCTCTTTAGAACCGCCACTCCCTGCATCCATCTCACTGCTATTGTCAGTTTCAGATGAATTATCGGTATTACTGCCAGTATTACCGATGGAACAACCAACTACTAATAACGCAAGCAAACCCATCACCAATACAATTGTCCATTTTTTCAAATTTGATTCCTCCTAAGTTCTTAATCTTTATTTGGAAAGTTTGAAGATTTTTTTGGATGTTTTCACCTCCTTTCATCAGGTAAAGTGAGACTATGGCCAGAGGGGGTTTTACCCCCACTGATCATTAGCAAAACTTATCAGGGTGTTAGGTCTGTTATCCCCCACTTAGCTTCTTTGTGTTACTTGAAACTTGAAGTGGGGGCTTACAGACGATTAGCACCGTCTGTAAGCGTATAGTAATACACTTTACAGGTAACATTATTTCTGTAAACGTTATCACACACAGCATAAGCAGTTACACCCGAAATACTTTTTAAAGATCGAATTCCTGCGAAACATATTTGACTTCCTGATATTCTTCAAGACCATTTCTAGCACCTTCTCTGCCTAATCCACTCTGCTTCATTCCACCCATTGGTGCATATGCAACCGATGGAAGTGCATTATTTAATCCTAAAATTCCTACTTGTAAATTTCTTTGTACTCGCTGAGCCCGTGAAATACTATTAGTAAAGACGTAGCCAGCTAAGCCCATAATTGTATCATTTGCTTTTTCAACTGCGTCCTCTTCAGTTGAAAATTTATAAACTGTTGCAATTGGCCCGAATATTTCAGTTTGTGCAAGCTCACAATCATTTGTAATATTATCTAGCAATACAGGTGATACATAATAACCATGCGACGGTGTCTCCAATTCAGAAGTTAAACGTCTGGCACCACACTCTTCTGCTTCCTGTACTAATCGTTCTAAACGTTCTTTATTCTTCATATCAATTACTGGACCTAAATCTGAAGAAGGGTCTTTCACTGGATCAGAAACTTTCATTTGCTTGATAGATTCTCCAAATTTAGAGAGGAACTGATCATATATTTGTTCGTGAATGAAGAATCGATTTGCCCCAATACATGATTGCCCATTATTACGAAACTTTGCCACCATAGCCCCTTCTACAGCTTTATCAATATCAGCATCCTCAAATACAATAAATGGTGCGTCCCCTCCTAACTCAAGCGCTAGTCGTTTCAGACCATTTGCTGACTGGTGCACAATTGTTTTACCTACTTCTGTTGAACCTGTAAAACTAGCTACCTTTACAGCTGGTTGAGCCATAAGCGTTTCTGTCGTTTCTGCTCCTGGACCGTGTATTAAATTAACTGTACCTTCAGGAAAGCCCGCCTCTTCTAAACACTTAAATAATTCTATCACCGATAGAGGAGCAAGCCGCGATCCTCTTGCAATTACTGTACAGCCTGCCGCTAAAGCTGGTGCCATTTTTCTAGCTTGTATTGACACTGGGAAATTCCAGGGGGTTAGCGACAGAGCAACTCCAGCTGGTTCAGTATAATAAATGTGCGATTTATTCCTAGCATCACTAGGCACAACATGTCCATGGGGTCTTCTAATCTCTTCAGCAAACCACTGAAAATACTCAGCAGAAAAATTAATTTCCCCAATCCCTTCTTGTAACCTTTTACCTGATTCCTCAGCCAAAATTTCACCAATATACTCGGCTTTTTCTCTTAACAATTCAGCTACTTTAAGTAACAGGTTTGCTCTTTCTCGCACAGAAAATTGGGACCATTGACCAAACGCTTTTTCTGCAGCTTCCACTGCTAAAATAGCATCCTCCTTTCCGCCATATCCGATGTTACAAATAATTTCCTCTGTTGAAGGATTAACAACTGAAATGGTACCTTGTTTTACCGGCTCTCTCCAAGCACCATTTATAAACATCGATTTATTTTCCGTTGTATAATTCATTACTATTTACCACCTTTTGTAAAATTAATTCTATCCGTCATGAAAATTATATTGGAGAAGGAAAGGTCACACCATGCTTCAATCCAAACATGCTCAATTCGTTGACAATTTCTTCTGTTAGAATAATTCCATTAACCGTACTATTTTTATAAGTTTGACTTCTCCTTTCTCCTGGATAATAGATTTCCGTAATTCCTTCTGCTTTTGGAGATTCTTTCACTTCATCCAACAAACAATCAATCCTGTCAAAATATTGTTCTAAATGCCCTAATTTACTAATGTCCATTACGATAAAGCTATGTCCAACATTTGCTTCCTTCTCATTTTCTTTATATAGATTATTTACATATGGACCAAAAGCAGCACCAGTTAATATCCCTGATAATACTTCTACAGCCATTGCTAATGCATAACCTTTTACACCACCCAATGGAAACAAAGCACCGTCTAGAGCTGCTTCAGGATTATCTGTCTCCTTTCCATTTTGATCCATTGCCCATCCAAAAGGAATTTTTTGATGATTCTGATTAGCTAAAATAATATTCCCTCGTGCTACAACACTTGAAGACATATCAATGATTATCGGTGGTTTATTTCGGACAGGAAAGCCGAAAGCTATAGGATTAGTACCGAAATACGCCTTTTTCCCTCCCCAGGGAGCAATGCCTGGTGGCGAATTGGTAGTCGCAATCAATGCCATATTATATTGGCAAGCTTTTTGACAGTAAAAAGCTGCTGTTCCAAAATGATTACTCCCTTTAACAAATACACCAACCATACCTAAATCTCTTGCAGTTGTGAAAGCTTGATCTAAGGCTTTACTTGCAACAACCTGCCCTAAACCATTGTCACCATCTACTTTAAGAAATGAACCATTATTCTCTATCATCACTTTCGGAGCAGCGTTTATCCTTCCTTCTTCTATTCTTGTTGCATAAATAATTAAACGATTTAATCCGTGGCTGCTTGCTCCCTCCAACTCTGCTCTTACAAGCGAATCCATAACAATATTTGCATCACTTTTACTTAAGCCTACTGCGGTTAGGAGATTAACTCCATATTGATATACTGGGTCAATTTGAAACTTTAATTTTGCCATATTGATAAAGACACCCTCTGCTAGTATGATATTGACAAACTCTGATTAAGCACTTGGATAAAGCTTTGTCATTACAAATTCTCTATGTCCTAATGCTTCCGCAGCAGTTAATCGACCACTTGCCGTTCTATAAAGCATATCCATCAACTTATTTCCTGCCTCGTTCAAATTAATTTCTCGGGAAAGTAGTCCACTGACATCCACATCAATATGTTCACTCATAGTTGTTGCAGTAATTGGATTTGCAGTTAGTTTAATTACTGGCTCAATCGGGTTACCTACAATATTTCCTTGACCGGTTGGGAAGAAATGAACGACCGCACCACCAGCTGCCATCAAAGTAATATGTTCTGCTGCAGCAGATGAACTATCCATAAAATAAAGTCCCGGTCCATCAGGAGCTTCCGCTGGTTGTAGGACACCAACAATCTTCTTTGTACCTGTTTTTTCAATATTCCCTAAAGCCTTTTCTTCAATTGTAGACAATCCGCCTGCAATATTTCCTTGGGTTGGCTGTGATCCTAACAAGTCCACACCTTGGTTTTTGATAAAGCCAACGTAATTGTTATACGTCTCCATAAATTTTTGTTCTAACTCTGGTGTCGCCATACGATTTGCAATAATATGTTCTCCACCGGTCAGTTCAGATGTTTCACCAAACAATACTGTAGCTCCTGCATCTACTAAACGATCAACCGCTTGAGCAACAGTGGGACAAGATCCTAATCCTGTCGTAGTATCAGATTCCCCACATTTAATACTTACTGTTAATTCGGCTAAATCGATTGGCTCTCTTTTCAATTCGGAAGCCCATTGAACATATTCTTTTGCCGTCCATGAAGCTTTTCGAATAGTCTCTAAATCTCCGTATCTCTCAATGGAAAAATACGTGACAGGTTTACCTGTTTTAGCAATACCATCTGCTATCTTTTTTGACCAATTTTCTTCAATTCCTATAACAATTACAGCTGCAACATTTGGATTGCTTCCAGTACCGATCATGGTCCGGAAGTGTAATTCCAGATCTTCACCATACTGCAGTCTTCCATATGAGTGAGGAAGTGCTAACGTACCCTTAATTTGGTTGGCTACTGCTTCACATGCAGCGTTCGAAATATCATCTACCGGTAAAATGACCACATGATTTCTTACACCTGCTTTTCCATTTTCTCTACGATATCCCAACAATTGATTATTCATCATTACCACCTCGCCGTTTTTATATTGTGTGTATGAACGTAGTCTCCAACATGCCATACTTCCGTCGTTATACCAATTTGTGTCTTGTATTCGATAACAGGTTCTCTTTCTTGTAAATCGGCTAAAGCTATTTTATGACCGAGAGGAATATTATCGTTTGCTTTTATCACGACGGAAGTATCATCATCCATATAAACTCCCATCACTTCTTCCCCACTTTTCATTTCTTCTGTTGCCACTCCAACATGATCACCTTTATGGTGAATGAGAAACTTATGTTTCAAATGAATTCATCCTTTCCATTTATAATGAAATCTTTTAACCTATTTTTTTATATTAAGCCCACCAGCTTTATCATATATATACCAGCTGCCATGCTCCATGATAAATCCCTGTACCATTCCGCTGTAATTTTCAGCCTGATGAACAAATTCCGTAGGGTTTGCGGTGTTTTCTTTAAACATGCCAATATGCATAGGGATAACATACTTTGGTTGTATATGTGCAGTAAGCCTCGCTGCATCAGGTATATTCATACAGCCTAATCTGCCATTAATGCAAACCATCATTAGATCTAACTTTTCACTTAAAATAAGATCGTCTGAATAAGTGGTGTCACCAGTTATATACAATTTCAGACCTTTTAAATCCAACACATAACCTACACTGTCTTTCGTATGGATAGCGAGAACGGCTTGAACAATCAGATTTCCAATTTCCTGCTTTTCTCCTCGTCTTATAACACTTAGATTCCTTGTTGGAATTTTCATCTCCTTTAAAATCTCTATACATGAAGGAGGACCAACAAAAGTAACCTCTGGATTTGCTTTAAATATTTCTGGAATTGAATCGGGATCTAAATGATCTTTGTGATCATGTGTAATAAATACATAATCCGTTTTCATTTGATTTGCTTGAACTGGTGGGCCAATTATGCGGTTAAACCCTACTGTTCTTGAACATGCATTAGAGAGATAAGGATCAATATGATATACAACATGATCATCATCAAGCAAAGCAAAACCAGCCTGCCCGGTCCAAGATAAACCTATTTGTCCTTTTTGGACATTTAATTTGTGTTGTTTTTCTATAAAATGATCGATATAAATCAACTCTTCTCCTAAAATGATCAGTGGAGGTTAGCGTCTGTTATCCCCCACTTAGCTCCCTTATGTTACTTAATGCTTGAAATGGTGGTCTTACAGACGGTTAGCACCGAGATAAAATTAACTGCTGGAAGATGCCCGGATTAGCTTTCTTGCACTTGCCTGTAACCCATCTCGATTAATTGTATCAACGTAATTTTTTCCTAATAAATGAATGCCTACTCCAATTGCAGACGCTCCCACTTTAAAGAGACTTTCTGCCATATCTAACGTAATACCACCACTTGGCATCAACGGTATATGATCCAGTGGTCCACGAATTTGCGTAATATATTCATGCCCAACAACATTAATAGGAAATACTTTTACCATATCAGCACCATTTTCCCATGCTGACTCAATTTCAGTTGGCGTAAATGCGCCAGGGATAGAAACCAATTGCAGTTCCTTTGTTTTATGAATTACATCCATGTTCGTATTCGGTGAAATAATATAGGATGCTCCAGCTTCAGCTGCTAGCTTAACTTGTTCAACAGTTGTAACTGTACCTGCACCAATATGAACTTCCTCTGGTAAGGTATTTCGAAGCAAACGAATGGATTCTAGGGCATGTTCTGAATTCATGGTTACTTCGAAGAAACGGAGACCGGCCTGCATTAATATTTCACTGAGTTCTAAGCATTTTTCAGCTGTGTATCCTCGATAAATGATGACTACACCTGAATTTTTCAATTGTTTTATCATTTCCATAGAGACACCCTTTTTTAAAATAGTTTGTATTAACTGTAAAGATTTTTTTCGTTATTCTCATTCACTCCTTAATAAGGAAACGATTACATATGTCTTTTTAACTATTGTTTAACAGAACCAGCAATACCTTCAATGAAATAACGTTGCATTAGAATAAAAATAAACATAACAGGTAGGAGCGAAATTGTGGCTCCAGCAGCCATTCCAGTCCAATCGGTTGAATATTGCTCTGTAAATGCTGTCATACCAACTGCTAGAGTTCTTAGATCAGGCTTTGTAATCGTTAACACAAGTGGTACTAAATAAGAACTCCATGTCCATATAAATTGCATGATAATCGCAGTTGCAAATACAGGTTTTGCAGTTGGCAGGATCACTTTGAAAAATGTCCCTAAAAAACCACAGCCATCCAGCATGGCAGACTCTTCTAATTCTTTTGGCACTTTTGCAAAGAATGACGCAAATAATAAAATAAATAACACATGTGCGCCCGATGATTCAGCGGCAATTACCCCTAATAATGAATCATTTAATCCTAATAAAACCATAAACTGATACAATGGAATAATCGTATACCCTTTAGGAATAAAAGAAAACCCTATAATTATTCCAATGATAACCTTTCGCCCCGGAAATTTAACTCTGCCAAGTGCATATCCTGTTAGACAGCTCAGTACCACAACAATCAGAATGACTGCTATAGTAATTATCACAGTATTTAAAAAATATCCTTCAAAATTAGCTACCTCCCATGCCCTGGAATAATTCTCCCACTGAAACACCTCTGGTATGGGATTAATACCAGAACTTAAGAAGGTATTATTCGTTTTTAAAGAAGAGAAAACCATCCATACAAAAGGATAAATCCAAACAATCCCACACAATATTAAAAGAATGTGTAAAATTAAATGAGTAATACTTCTCGATTTCATGTTTGTATCCCCCTGTTCCATTTAATGAGATTATTTCTCCTCCTTCGATTCATACCCCAGCCAATCGCAGCGAATACTGCTGTTATCAAAAAGACAAATAATCCTAAAAGTACACCAGCTGCAGAAGCAAAACCGGTCCGAGCTCCTCCTCCTACAGAAGCAAATGCATACCTGTAAATATATAGCTCTAATGTCTCAGTAGAATAATAGGGGCCACCATTAGTTAATGTTTTTACAAGGTCAAATACGTGCATACTGCTAGTCAATGTAAGAAGTAAAATCGTAAATCCAATAGGTGCCAATAAAGGTAAAGTAACATATCTTAACCGCTTCCAATACCCTGCTCCATCGATTTGTGCTGCTTCATGTATGTCTTGAGGAACTGTTTGTAGACCAGTTAACCAGTAAATCATTGTAACACCAATGTTTTTCCAAGAACCGACCACAATCAGTAAGATCATTGCCAGAATCGGGTCTAATAACCATGATATTGGTTGTTCTATAATACCTAGAGCTAATAAAAGCTGGTTTACTGCTCCCTGGGTACCAAACATAGTTTGAATAATAATCCCAACAATTGCAGCTGTAGTGACAACCGGAAGAAAATAAAGCGTTCGATAAAATCCTTTCGCTTTAAATCTCGGTTCGTTTAAAATTAATGCCAATATTAAACCAAGTACCACTGAGACAGTAGTAAAACCTATAGCATAACTAAGAGAATTTTGAAAAGCATTCCAGAATTCAGGAGTTTGAAGTAATTCCTTATAATTAGCTAATCCAATAAAGTTTTCTAACTTCTCCAACCCGTTCCAGTCATAAAAAGAATAAACATAACTCATTATTATCGGGTACATAGAAAGACCGAAGAACCAAATTATCTGCGGCATCATAAAAATATAAGCCCATATATATCTTTTTCTATTCATTGAGAGAGGCTTGCTATTCTTATACTTATCAATTCTTTTATCATTCAAGGTTTTGGCTCCTCCCTTTATGTTATTTCCGAAGTTCATTCATTTACTTATCTGGATGAATAATCTTCTTCCACATAATCCTGTCCTGGGGTCCAATTCTTGAAGATATAATCCTCCATCGACACTTTCCCATTGGATTGCTCGATTGCTTCCTTAAGAGCTTTATTGTTATCGTCAGTCAACTGCTGAAGCGTGCCCTCCAAATCTTCTACTTGCCCTGTTAAATAACCATTAATAATTGTATCCAGTCCTTCTTTTGGAGCCATTTCACCATGTTCCTGATTTACCTTTATCGTTTCTGGGTTAACCTTAGTAGGATTTGGTGCCACTACCATTACTTCATTCATAATTTCGGCTATATCATTAAACTGTGCTAGATTCGATTCAGTTGTTCCGACATGATCTAGTTTTAAAGCAGGTGCGGAAGTTCCACTTTCTACAATGTAATCATACATATGATCAATCAGAAAATTAATAAAGAGTTGTACCTCATCCCAGTTTTCTGTATATTTTGAAACCGTAATCATTTCTGGGGTTGCCTTTTCACCGTATTGTACACCTTCACCATTTTTGGTTGGTAACTTTGCAACTCCGAAGTTTTCCAACCCGCGATCTTTCAGCTGAGCTCCTACATAATTCCCAGCAAACATAAATGCAGATTGTCCATTAGCAAACTGGGTGTAGACATCTTGTGCCCCTAACTCTAAACTTTGAATGGACATTATGTTATTATCGAGCATCGTTTTATAAAATTCAGCTGTTTCGATTACACCTTGTGTTGCAAAGTTAAACTCACCTGTAGTCCAGTCTCTTTCTGTTTCTGGTGTAATAGCTTTTGCCATTTGTAAAGTTACATCGGAGATTAGCCATCCTGCTTGCATTCCGACCAATAAACCATATTTTGTTCCATCTGATTTTTCATAAACCTCTTCCCCTATTTCCATAAACTCTTTCCATGAGTCAGGTACTCTTGGTTCAATACCAAGTTCCTCCAACAGATCCTTATTGTAATAAGTCATAAAAGCACCATGAGAAGGGGAGAATACTGGAAATGCATATACTTTATCGTCCATTACGGTTTGTCCCGATTCAAATGATCCAGTTACAAATTTTTCTTTTACTTCATCTGTAAATACTTCATCCAGCGGCCGAATCTGATCCGCAGCTACAAGTTGTGGTACACCATATCCTCCACCAGTTGTAAAAATATCCGGTAATTTATTTTCTTGAACGGCTGCTTGATATTGCTGTTCTTGAGATTCAACCGGCAGATTTTCAAGCTCCACTTTAATATCTGGATACTCTTCTTCAAAAGAAGTGATTATTTCAGGAAGATAGACATCTAGTCCTGAAAGTCTATTCCACATCGTAATGACAGTTTTTCCATTTTCATCTGCACCCGTATTTTCGTTTTCTTGGCAGCCAACTAAAAAGAAAGAAATGAATAATAAAGAATAAACCAACTTATGAAGCGATTTCATTTTATTACCTCCTTAATTATTCTTACAGGCTCCTCACTTATCTTTCTGCTAAAGAGCCATCTTCATTTCGCCAGATGGGAGCTCTATAATTGTGACCTATTTTTGCAGCCTTACGTACTTTTTCTTCGTCAATGTCAATCCCCAAACCAGGTCCTTTTGGTATTTCTACAAAACCGGCGTGATAATCAAATACGGATGGATTTTTTAAATAATCTAATAAATCATAGCCAACATTATAATGAATGCTCTTACTTTGCTCTTGAATAAATGCATTTGGTGTACACGCATCTAATTGTAAAGAAGATGCTAAAGCAATGGGTCCGAGTGGACAGTGTGGAGCTACTGCAATATCATAGGCTTCTGCCATTGCAGCAATTTTCCTTGTTTCTAAGATTCCACCTGCATGTGACAGATCTGGCTGGATAATGTCTACTACACCTTCCGAAATTATGTTTTTAAAACCCCATCTTGTATACATTCTTTCTCCGGTTGCTATTGGAATGGTTGTATGTGTAGCTAACTGCTTTAATGCCTCATTATTTTCAGGTAAAACCGGCTCTTCGATAAACATAGGATGAAACGCTTCCATTTCTTTCATTAATGTTTTTGCCATTGCTTTGTGCACTCGACCATGAAAATCAATAGCTATACCAAAGTCCACTCCAGTAACTTCTCTTACTGCTGCTAATCTCTCAACAGCTGCTGTTACTTTTGAATGAGAATCAATATAATTAAGCTCTTCGGTACCATTCATTTTAATCGCTGTGAAACCTGCATCTAATCGCTCTTTCACCGCCTCCGCTACACCAGATGGACGATCTCCTCCTATCCAGCTGTAAACACGGATTTTATCCCGACATTTCCCTCCAAGGAGTTCATACACAGGAGCATTATAGTATTTCCCTTTTATATCCCATAAAGCCTGTTCAATCCCAGATACTGCACTAGAAAGAATAGGACCTCCTCTATAAAACCATCCGTGTGTCAGAACTTGAAAATGATCTTCAATATGCAACGGATTTTTGCCAATTAAGTAGTCGCTTAGTTCGTTTACTGCTGTTCTTACAGTCTCAGTCTTTCCTTCTACAATGGGTTCTCCCCAGCCTGTTATCCCTTCGTCAGTTTCTATTTTTAAAAAAAGCCATCTAGGTGGGACTTTAAATAACTCCATATTTGTAATTTTCATAAATACCTTCCTTGTATAATGTTTAATTTTAATTATCTTTATCAGATATGTTTTTAACCAATGTCTCTTCTACGCTATTCAAGTGTTCGAGCATTTTCTTTTCTGCTTTATCAACATCCTTTTCCGATAGAGCTTTTACTATTTCTTTATGTTCTCCAATAGATTTTTCCATTCTTCCTGGAATTTGTAATGCTTCCACCCTTACCTCCTTCATTAAATCTATTAAATTATACATTATTCTAAATAAAACGGAATTTCCTGATAATTTCGCAATTAACAAGTGGAATTTTTGATCAGATGAAGATATATCAAAATATTTTTCCTTATTATTGATGTATTCCATATCCTTTTCTATAAAACTATTAAGTTCATTAATGTTGTCATTTTGAATATTGTTAACTGCCCATTTTACACTTTGAGTTTCTAATAATTTCCTTATTGCAAATAGTTCAATTAATTGATCATTTTTATTAAAAAATGAAGCTGCCCATTGCTGAATAGATTCTGTATCACTTGACACAAATACACCCTGCCCATGTTTGATCTGTACATAACCTAAAGAAGCTAAAATCTGATATGCCTCTCGCACTGTGTTTCTGCTGACATTAAGAATCTCTGACATTTCTCTTTCGGAAGGCAGCTTTTCTCCTTGAGTTAATTCTTCATTTATAATCAGATTCCTGATATAATCAACGACTTTTCTTGAAATTGTAGTCTTTTGAAAATTAATAGATTGGAACATGCTTCTCTCCCTTTCTCATACAGCAAATAACGGAGATTCTCCGTTAAGTACCTTTAACACTTCATCAGCCACAAGAATAGAAGTTCTCACTTGTGATTCCTCCGTTAATCCTGCAATATGCGGAGTGAAAATTGCCTTGTTATTAGTCAATAACTTATTATCTTTGGCAGGTGGTTCAGCATTCAGTACATCTAGATAAGCACCTGCAATATAATGACTATCCAACGCAATATTCAAGGCATCTTCATCAATAATTCCACCTCTTGAAGTATTAATAAGACAACTACTACTTTTCATTAATTTTAAAGTTTCTAAGTTAAACATATTTTGTGTGGATTCTAATAACGGAACATGTATGCTTACGTAATCAGATTTGGTAAGGAGTTCATCTATAGAAGCTAATTGTATCCCAGTTTCTGCAACCTGAAAATCGTAAGAAGAACGAAATGGATCATACCCTAATACCTCTAATCCAAAAGGAAGAGCTCTTTTCGCTATTCGGTGGGCAATTTCCCCAACACCGACTAAACCCAATGTCTTACCGTATACTTCATAACCTGTATGATGTCTTCTATCCCAGTTCCCCTGTTTAACACTAATGTCTGCCTCATATAAATTTCTTCTGAAAGATAGGATAGCGCTCATAACATACTCTGCAACTGAGATGGCATTGGCATTTTGAGCATAGACAACTGTTATTCCTTTTTCTTTGCAGGCTTGAATATCTATGTTATCTAAGCCTACTCCGAGTCTTCCAATCACTTTTAGACGTTTTGCCTTTTCTAGCAGTAATGGGGTTATTTTCGTTTGATTACGGATAATGATTCCATCAACATCTTTAACCTTTTCGTGTAATTCTTCATGTTTATTCCATAACGAATCATCATAGTAGACGTCAGCAATCTTCGTCAAACGATCTAACCCGTCTTTCCATATCAATTCAGTAACTAATACTTGCAAGAAACCCCCTCCTTCTTCCACATAATCATCCAGTGAACGAGTGGCCCAACCACTATACCATTTTTATTAATTGTAAATGGTAATTATGCCATTTACAAGAAAAAAACATATTAATTTTATTTATAACAGTTATCTAGAATCCAAATAGTTAAGATTCGCAAGCTTCTATTACTCTTTCAGCTGGATTTATAAGAATCAGTAATTACACTTATAATCAAATAAAATAACTCTATAGCTACACTTTGTGCTACTGTGATTATCATATATTATGTTAAGTCAGGGGGGGAACGAAAAATTGTTACACTCGTTACGTAAACAAATTCGAACATTGCCAAAGGGAGTACTACTCACCTCCATTTTAGCCATTATTTCTACTATTCTAGCTAGACTACCTTTTTTAACTATTATGGGAGTCATGATACTGTCGATTTTTATGGGAATGATTTGGCGAAGGTGGTTTGGAGTTCGTAGTGAATTAGAACCAGGAATTACTTTTAGCACGAAATCTTTGCTTAAGCTAGGAATCATTTTGCTAGGGGTAAGACTTGACATCTTTCAAATATTTGAAGATGGGTTTTCTATTATATGGATTAATGTAATCGTTATCCTATTTACCTTAACAACAATCTTCTACTTAGGTAAACTACTTTCCCTAGACAAACAAATTACCACATTAATTGCTGTAGGTACTGCAGTTTGTGGCGCTTCTGCCATTATGGCTGTCGCACCTTTAATTAAAAGTAATAAACAAAACACAGCATTAGCTGTTACTTGTATTTCCATAATTGGAACCATTGCAGCAATAAGTTATATACTAATATTCTCCATTTTCAACATTAATTCTATGGACTTTGGAGTGATGGTAGGCGCTACTCTACATGAAGTATCACATGTAGCAGCAACTGGTGCATCTACGAGTCAAATTAGTTATGATACAGCTGTTATAGCGAAACTTGGAAGGGTTGCACTACTTATACCAGTAGCAATAGTTATTGGACGTTTATTCCAAAGAAACGCAATAAAGGATTCTACTGTATACCGCGATAAATTACCTATACCATGGTTTATTTTCGGCTTTCTAGGAATGGCAATGATTAATTCAGCAGGCTGGATTTCAGACTCAGTAGCTGATATTTTGATACTTATCAGTTCCTTTTTAATCTCAATGGCTATGGCAGGAATAGGTTTGAACGTGGACTTCAATGATCTCAAAAAAGCTGGAATTAGACCTGTTTTTGTATCTATCGCTGGATATATTTCTTTATTAATACTAGTATTGGTATTAATTCAATTATTTTAAGATATAAAAATGGGAGGGCTTGATTTGAATTTTGAACACCTAAAAGTATTTTATACTGTTGCAACAAAAAGGAATTTTTCTGAATCAGCCAAAAACCTTCATTTATCACAACCTTCCGTAAGTTCGCAGATTAAACAACTTGAAGCTTCTTTAGGAGTAGTACTGTTTAACAGATCTACAAAAAAAGTGTATTTGACCCCAGAAGGTGAGCTTCTTTTTCGTCACACTGATCAAATATTAAAATTAGTAAATCAAACAAAAAATGAGATTGCGTTAATGTCTGAAAAAATGAATGGTAATCTTGAAATAGGGGCTAGCTTAACCATTGCAGAGCATATTCTTCCTAGATTGCTAGGTTTCTATAAACAACAATTCCCACAGGTGAAAGTACATTTAAAAGTATACAACTCCGAAATAATCGTTGAAAAATTGCTTAATGAAGAGATAAATCTAGGCTTTATTGAATCAATGGTAAATTACCCCCATTTAAATCAGGCAGCTTTTATGGATGATGAATTAGTTCTCATTGCATCTCGCTCATTTTGTGATGATAAGATTGGCCATAAAGACCAAATTAGCCCTGAAGAATTGTTTTCACTTCCTCTAATATTAAGAGAACGCGGTTCTGGAACAAGACAAGTCATCGAAGAAAAATTAATTCAGAATCAACTTAACCCAGAGAATTTGAATGTTATTTTGGAATTAGAAAGTACAGAATCAATAAAATCCGCTGTGGAAGCAGGATTGGGAGTATCACTCATCTCAAAATCTGCCATTTCAAAAGAACTAAAACTGAACACACTTAAGGAGTTATCTATAAGTGGTATTCATCTAAGTCGGAACTTTTTTAGTTTGTATCAAGAAAGAAATCTTACAGCTGTGAGTGATTCCTTTCTTACGTTTATCAAAAGTTATTTCTAATACTTTACTATAATTAGCTTAAAGAAAAAAGAAGAGCTAAGCATTTACTTTTCAGAACTACACATAATTGGTAATAGCATTATAAAGTGAGACTTCCATCAGTTGGGGTTTTACGGACTATCAGCACCGTAATAAAATAATTATCTGATGTATTTTTTGCGATAGGCGCTTGGTGAGAGACCTTCGACTTTTTTAAAAATCCGACTGAAATAAGATATATGTGAAAAGCCACACTTTTCTGCGATATGCTCCATACTTAAATTAGTTGTTACAAGTAGCACCTTTGCTTGATCCAATCGTACCCGGTTAAGATACTCTATCGGTGTACAATTAAACACCTCCTTCATACATCTTGCAATATGATTGGGATGATAACCTAAAAAACTGCCTAAATCTTGATAGCTAATTTTTTGCGAAAGTTGATTTTTCAAATAGCCTGCAGCTTGCTCTGCAATAATTAAATCATGAGAATTTGTTTGATGTGTTACATTTTGACTAATTTGAAATAATAGCTGTTGAAATAATAATTGTTTATGCCACTGATTTTCCGAAGAAAGAATTTGTTCACATAAAGGAATAACTACTCTTTCATTGTGAATACGACTATATTTAGGCAGCAAAAAAGAAAAAGGCTTTTCTTTAAAAGGGCCACTGTTACTGTAATCCTTTATCCTGAATGTATTATGATTCATATCCGACCATTCTTCTGGCTGAAAATGCATCCAGAAAAAATGGGTTTTGTCTTTGCACGGCTTTACCGAAAAATGGTGGCGATCCGGATAAAGTATAAGAATATGTGCCCCTTCTACCTCATATATATTCTCTCCCTCTCCCATTTCTAAACAACCCTCTGTAACTAATAATAAATCAAACACACCAATATGATGGCGATCAGGATGGGTCATTCCTTTTATATATGTATCTTCACCAGCTTCGATAAAAGTTGGCAATGGTGGTGCTTTTATTTGTAGCATTCTATCTCTCCTCTATTGTTTAGATAATACAAATTATTGTTAGAATTTTGCATTCACTTTCTTTGATTATACCATTAGACTAATCATACACCATGTTTAAATATGAAAAATATTCGAGGAGGATTGGATAAATGAATTCACTTAAGGACACTGTCTTAACTTCTTTACACTTAGGGAGTATTAAACCTAAAGGGTGGCTGCGGGAGCAATTACAAATACAAGCTAACGGATTTACTGGTCACTTAGATGAACATTGGGAAGATGTTGGCCCTAATAATGGTTGGCTAGGAGGAACTGGAGACAGTTGGGAACGGGGGCCATACTATTTAGATGGCCTCCTTCCACTAGCCTATCTTTTAGAAGATAACCAGCTAATTGAAAAAGTACAACCTTGGATCGAATGGACACTAAACAGCCAGCAAGAAGATGGCTCTTTCGGTCCTAATAATCTGATTCAATTGAATGAGGTTTTAGGTGACAATCAGGACTGGTGGCAGGAAGCGATTATGCTCAAAGTATTAACACAATACGAAGAAGTTTCAAAAGATGAACGAGTTATCCCTTTTTTAACTCGTTACTTTCAATATCTTCAAAACGCATTGGATCAATATCCTTTAAAAGAATGGATGGAAGCAAGAGGTGCAGATTTATTACTAAGTATTCATTGGCTGTATGAACGAACAGAAAATCCTGAACTTCTTACACTCGCTGAAAAAGTCCGCCAGCAAACTACCGATTGGAGCTCTTTGTTTGAAAAGTTTCCTTTTTGGCGTAAACAAAACCAATGGGATCATCGGACACATGTTGTAAATGTTGCGATGGGAATTAAAACACCCGCTGTCTTTTATCGACAAACGGATAACGAATGGGAAAAGAATGCTGTCTATAAAGGTATAGAAAGCTTAATGACCTATCATGGGCAGGCACACGGCATGTTTTCTGGTGACGAATGGCTGTCTGGTACACACCCAAGCCAAGGCGTGGAATTATGTGCGGTTGTTGAATACATGTATAGCATGGAAAATTTAATCAGAATACTTGGGGATGGTAGTTTCGGTGATATATTGGAAAAGGTTGCTTTTAATGCTCTTCCTGCAGCTATTTCCCCAACTTGGGACTCACATCAATATGATCAACAAGTTAATCAAATCTTATGTAATAGAGCACAGCGTCCTTGGGTAAATGCACCTGATTCAAACATGTTTGGTTTAAAACCTAATTTCGGTTGTTGTACTGCAAATATGCACCAAGGTTGGCCAAAATTTACTTCAAGTGCCTGGATGGCTACAAATGATGGGGGATTAGCAGCTATATCTTATATCCCTTGTCAAACAACGACAACAGTTGCCGATGGAACACCTATTACATTAAATATTGATAGTCAGTATCCTTTCCGGGAGAATGTTAACATCAAAGTACACGTAGAAAATAGCGTCCATTTTCCTTTGTATTTACGTGTTCCAAATTGGTGTAAGCATATGCTTATAAAAGTTAATGGAAAAGAGCAATACTATCGTACAGAAAATCAATTTGCCATCATCGAGCGGCAATGGTCCAATCTAGATACCGTTGAAGTAATTTTACCAATGGATATCATGTTCAATGATCACAATAATGGGGCTGTTAGTGTCCAACGTGGTCCATTAGTCTATGCGCTTTCGCTTGGAGAACAATGGATTTGTATGAACAAAAGAGAAAGATTTCATGATTGGGAAATATACCCTAAGAAAGCTTGGCAGTTTGGACTAATGCGTCAATCGGAGTTCCTAGTCAAAGAACAAGCTATCAATAAGCAACCGTTCGATTTGGACGCACCAATTAAAATTCTTGCCAAAGGAAAGCAAATAAGTAACTGGTTAATGGAAAATAATTCTGCAGGTGAACCGCCACTTAATCCAGAAGTATATAGCCATGCTTACGAAGAAAATATTGAGCTAATCCCTTACGGATGTGCAAGATTACGAATTGCAGAATTTCCTACTTTGAATAATTAATCATGTTACTTTTAACTATTGATTTAGTCCAGATTTTTAAATTTTGGGCTATCGCCAGTATTAAAATTAAATCCCCGTATCATTTTTACGTTGATACGGGGATTCTGTTATAAACGATTGTTCCCCATTAAACAACCGTTCTTTTATACCCTTATTCACTAAAATTTTTGTAATATATCAGATTATCCGTCCACTCACCAAACTCAAAAATAAATCCTTTTCTTTTGCACTCAAACTCCATCCCTACACTTTCAGCTAAATTCTTAGATGGCGCATTATCCAGATTTATATGGGCCTCTATTCGGTGCAAATTCAATTCACGAAACGCGATATTCAAAGCTTCTGTCACCGCTTCTTTACCATAACCCATTTCTCCAATATTGATTGTGAATAGTGTAGCCAATCCTTCCCCACTGAAACTCATCTCTTGCAAAAATGGAAAAGTCCACCATCCCTAAATGAATACCTTCTTTTTTTCTAAATATACCAAAGATATATCCATCATCTAGTAAAGCTAATTTCCGATGTTTATCCACCAGATTAGAAAACCATTCAACGGTACATTCACTCATATCGATTTTTCCTTTATCATGCCTGTGTTGAGATGGAAATCTATTTTCAAATTCATTCAGCCAATTCTCGTAATCTTGTTTCGTTAAGGGTCTTATAACAAGTCTTTCTGTTTCTGAAGTAATTTCAAATTTGTTGCTACTTAATACCAATGTGACATCTCCTTTTAATTAATCTTTCGAAATTTTCTAAATTGGCATTTTCAATTAAATATTTCATCATAAGACATCACACCTTTCCGTTTATATTCTCAATCTAACTATAACATTAATTTATAGGAGAGACTCGCTTTTTATACCATTCTGTTATTTGACTTGATTATACCATTCAAGTGCCTTACCTTCTATTTCTTTTGCCATAGATTCTTTTCCATTTATGTATGATTCAACGTCATAAGGAAATTGTTGTGCCAAACTCTCTTTTAAGTCACCATATCTCTTCTTTTCATGCGGATGATTTAGTAAATAATCTCGAAAAGCCAAGTGCCGCTTTATTTCAGAGCTTCCCACCTGATAAATATGAACATGGTGAGTACGATTGTCTCCACCTTTTTGGAAATACCTTCGTCCTGTGATACCGTTTTCGCCTTTAGGGTTATAACCAATCTCTTGCATTGCTTCATTGAATTTACCTACGTTAGTAATGTCTTTCACGATAGGCATAATATCGATGATTGGTTTCGCTTTTAAACCTGGAACAGAGGTACTCCCAATATGGTGGATGGTTACCATTTCTTTATTAAAAATGGTTTGGAGCTTTTCAACCTCTTTCTTAAACATTAATCGCCAATCTTTATTATATGGACACACTTCAACTTTCCTCATAAATTTCTTCCCTCCTAACCTATTGTATGTTTAGGGTAGTTCTAGGGGCAAAACTCAGCCTTATTATTCCAAATCTTGCGATAACCGAATCATATCCCTACACCAAATCCCATTCTCAAAAATAACTTCCTCATAGTTTCTTACAAAAAAATCACGATCTACACTTGTAATCCTGAATCCACATTTTTGATATAGAGCTAACTGTCCGATACTGGAATTGCCTGTTCCTACTTCGATAGTTTTATAGCCATTTACTGTTGATCTTTGAATCGCATCCATGATTAATTGTTTTCCAACACCTTTTCCTTGCTCATGCTCAAAAACAGCTATATTGATTAATTCTATAGTATCTTTTTTTGTAGGGAGCAGAATATATACTCCCATTATTTTATTATTTCTCTCAGCTATATAACATTCTCCGCGTTTCAGATATTCCTCTACTAATATTCGGGAAGGATCAGCCAACAATAATAACTCTATTGGAGGTATTTCATTTCTATTTAACTTTCTAATTTGCATTGTGTCTCCCCCTTTTAAAAATTCATTATATGCTATTCAATATTAAATCATTTTTAGATCCTTCGCATTAATTACTCCACTATACATTCGAAGAACAATAAAGTATGTACCGCCTTTTTTTATATTCCGTTTCTTCACATAGATGCAGCATGAGTGCTGAACCTTCCTAGGTTTATGTTTAGTACAAATTGAAATGGGTAGAGATTTGTAGATTACGAAATATTTAGAGCTGAATACAGGAGTTGATTAAATGAAGGCTTCAGAAATATTGATTGAAATGCTTCATGATTGGAACATTCATCATGTTTATGGTTACCCAGGAGACTCAGTAAATAATTTTATAGAAGAGCTACGTAAATCCAAAAACCGTATTCGCTTCATTCAAGTAAGACACGAAGAAGTAGCTGCACTTGCTGCGTCAGCAGAAGCGAAACTTACAGGAAACATTGGAGTTTGTGTCTCTATTGGTGGTCCAGGTGCCATTCATTTATTAAATGGTATGTATGACGCCAAGGAAGACAATGCTCCAATGGTGGTTATTACAGGACAAATTTCACATCATTTACTAGGTACGGACAATTTTCAAGAGGTCAATTTGGAAAGGTTATTTGATGATGTAGCTGTTTTTAATCGACGGATTACTTCAGGTGATCAAATGGCTCCTTTAATAAAACAAGCATTTAGAGAAGCTTCGAATAAAAAAGGTGTAGCAGTCCTTACAATACCTGATAATGTGTTCAATGAGTCAATCAAAAAAACCGCCTTACGTTCATCTATTACATCTGATTATAATCTTTTTCCTGATAAAGAAAGCATCAAACAAGCTGTTTCACTCATACAAAAGGCGGAGAAACCAGTTATCTTGGCAGGGAAAGGAGCTCTCGAATCAAGAATAGAAATAGCGGAATTTGCTGAAAAGGTTGCGGCGCCAGTTGTTGTCTCCCTACGAGGTAAAGGACTATTGCCGGATGAACACCCATTAAATATAGGGAACTTAGGCCAAATAGGTACAAAGCCGGCCTATGAAGCAATGCAAGAAACAGATTTGTTGTTATTAATCGGAACAGCTTTTCCATATAGAGAATTTCTCCCAGAAAATGTTCCGGCTATTCAACTTGATATAAATCCAAATAATATAGGTAAATGGTATCCAGTGGATGTTGGATTAATTGGGTCAGCAAAAGATGTATTATATAGATTTAATGAACAGCTCTCCTATAAAAATAACCGTGAATTTCTTAGAGCTTGCCAGGAAAATATGAAGAACTGGTGGAAGCATATCGATGAAATTGTTACGAATAAAAATAAAAATCTTCAAGGACCAGACGTAATCCATTCATTAAACCAATATATCGAAGATGACGCAATATTATCTGTCGATGTAGGGAATGTAACATCTTGGACAGCTCGCTTTTTAAGAATGAAAAACCAGCAACTCATCATCTCAAGTTGGTTAGCTACGATGGGGTGTGGTTTGCCAGGTGCTATTGCTGCCAAATTAAAGGAACCAAAAAAGCAAGTCATCGCAATTTGTGGTGACGGAGGTTTTTCAATGGTAATGCAGGACTTTTTAACGGCTGTAAAGTATCAATTGCCAATTATAGTTATTATTTTCAATAATGAAAAAATCGGCATGATTAAATACGAACAAGAATTGCTCGGAAACATTCCCTATCAGACAGATTTAGAATATTTTAACTTTGGAAAATTTGCTGCTACTTGTGGTGGAAATGGTTTTCAAGTCAAAAGCACGACAGAGTTGGAAGAAGCATTGCAAGCATCGAAAAATCAAAACTTACCTACTATTATTGATGTAGAAATCGAAGATCGTGCCCCATTACCGGGAAAAATAGAATGGGATCAAGCCCTTTCTTACTCCAAACATCTTTGGAAAAAATTGAAGGAAAATGAAGGAGAATGGGATATGCCTTCACTTAAAACCATTCTTAAGCGGTTATTTTAAGGAGTTTTGGTAAAATGAGAAATTTTAAATTTATTCTTTCTCTAACGACTTTGATTAGTTTTCTAAGTGCTTGTGACATTCGGGTACTAAATCCTAAAAGTGAGACAGCTAGTACACAAACCGATTTAATTTATTTTAGTTTTATGATTATGGTGATAGTTTTGATCACTGTATTTGCAATGCTTTTTCAATTTGTTCGAAAATATCGTGACAAAAATAATAATAATGACATTCCAGAACAAATCAAGGGAAATAAAAAACTTGAATGGACATGGACAATCATCCCAATATTGTTGCTTACTATTTTAGCGGTACCAACCGTTTTGGCAACTTATTCACAATCGCCAAATGGTAAGGATTATGAAAGAAATAGTAAGGATGATACAGTTCATATTCAAGTAGAAGCTGAGCAATTTTCATGGTCATTCATTTATGATAACGGGAAGGTCTCTCGGGATAAGTTGTATCTTCCAAAAGATAAAACGATTGTATTTCATCTGCAATCAAAAGACGTCATTCATTCCTTTTGGATTCCATCTTTAGGTGGAAAAGTGGACGTGTTGCCACATAAAGAGAACACGATGGAAATTAAAAATATGGTAGAAGGAACGTATCAAGGAAAATGTGCTGAATTTTGTGGTACAAACCATACAAGGATGAGATTTACAACACATGTAGTCTCTGACAATGCATTTAGTAGTTGGTTAAATAAAAAATAGAACAATCTAGAGATAAGTTTCAAAAGTGAAAGAAGGGTTTATATGAATATTGATCTAACCAATTATAACTTATATCAGAATTCAGATGTTATTGCTGCCTGGATTTTTTCACTTATACTTGGAGGTTGTCTATTCCTCTATCTAACCAAAAAGAAAAAATGGGGTATGTTGTTAGAGTATATTACAACATCTAATCATCGTAAAATAGGAATTATGTACTTGATAAGTGGTGTCATTTTTTTCTTTAGAGGCGGTATGGATGCTTTACTCATTCGTACACAACTTGCTGCACCTCAACTAGATTTCTGGGTATTTCAACAAGATAAATATAATGGCTTGTTTACAACACATGGAACCATGATGATCTTTTTTGTAGCAATGCCATTATTGATTGGATTAATGAATGTTGCCGTACCGTTGCAAATTGGAGCAAAAGATTTAGCTTTCCCTATTATGAACTCGCTAAGTTTTTGGCTATTTTTTAGTGGTGCAATTTTATTTAACTTGTCCTTTTTTTTAGCGACACCGTCAAATGCCGGTTGGACCGCCTATGCTCCATTAAGTACGGATACTTTTACTGCGGGTCCTGGTAACAGTTTTTACATATTCGGTATCCAGATATCCGGTTTAGGGACACTGTTAACAGCAATTAATATGCTTGTGACCATTATCCGTTTCAGGACTCCAGGAATGAAACTGTTTCGAATGCCTTTATTCACATGGAGTACTCTAGTTACTTCCGTCTTGATTATTATTGCATTTAGTGCTTTATCTGTTGCGTTGTATTTACTTATGTTTGACCGCTTATTTGGAACTAGCTTTTTTGGTGCAAATGAGGGGAATCCTGTATATTGGCAGCATTTATTTTGGATATTTGGTCATCCCGAAGTATACGTTTTAGCACTGCCAGCTTTTGGGATATTTTCAGATGTGATTTCAACTTTCGCGAAAAAAATTATTTTTGGTTATGCTTCCATGGTTTTATCGATTATTTTAATTGGGTTTTTAGGATTTATGGTATGGGTTCACCATATGTTTACCGTTGGTTTAGGGCCTATGGTCAATACTTTTTTTGCTATTACAACGATGATGATTGCTGTTCCTACAGGTATCAAAGTATTTAACTGGTTATTTACCATTAAAGGTGGCAGGATCCAATTAACCGTACCGATGTTATTTGCGATTGGCTTTATCCCATCCTTTGTCATGGGGGGTGTAACTGGTGTTATGCTGGCAGTTCCTGCAGCCGACTTCCAATTTCATGACAGTTACTTTGTTGTCGGGCATTTTCATTACACCATACTTGGGGCAACTATTTTAGGTATCTTTGCCGGTATTTATTATTGGTATCCTAAAATAATAGGAAAAAAATTAAATGAAAGATTAGGTAAGTGGCATTTTTGGCTCTTTATAATTGGTTTTCATTTAACCTTTTTACCGATGCATTTTTCAGGTCTTCAAGGGATGCCACGTAGAGTATACACTTATGCTCCAGGAGATGGTTTGTTTTTATTTAACGCAATCAGTACAATCGGGGCGTTTCTTATGGGAATAGGAATGGTGTTTTTTGCCTGGAATATTTTTAAAACGCATAGATCACAACAGGATGTTATAGCTGACACATGGGATGGCCGTACCTTGGAATGGTCAGTCTCTTCCCCACCAACAGAAAACATATTTACACCTGCACCAGTCGTGGGTAGCTTAGACCCTTTCTGGAAAGCTAAAATGAACAAAGAGTCCTTATCAACTACTAAAAATAGTAGACCTGAACCGATTTCAACAACAAGTGTTTTACCAAGTATACTTGCTACACTATTGTTTTTATTTAGTATAACCATGATTTATAAATGGTTTATGGCAAGTTTAGCCATAGGTTTGGTAACTCTTGCAACGATGATTTATATGTCCTGGAAGGATAAGAGAATAGAAGTTTATGAGAAAAGGAATATACGTAAAGAAGATCTAATGACTTTATTTAAGGACAAACGTCTAGGGTTTTATCTGTACTTAGTGATAGATGCAACCATGTTTATCATCCTATTTGCTACCTATTTTCTATTTACACCTGCAGGTACAGATCCACATCCATCAGAAGTATTTGAAGCTAGGACAATTATTATATCTTCACTATTTCTATTATCAAGTAGCTTAACGCTTCATTATAGCGAAAAAGGTATGTCCAATAAAAATTACAATAAGTTTTACATTGGTATTCTCTTAACCTTTTTACTCGGTATATTATTTATTGGCTCAGAAGTTCATGAATTTCTCAAATATTGGAAGGAAGGCTATACGATTTCAAAAAATGGATTTCTTTCGTCTTTTTATGTGTTAGTAGGATATCACGGGGCGCACGTTCTATTTGGATTAGGCTGGCTCTGTCAGTTATTCATTCAACACAAAGTGAAAAAAATTCCAGATTTTCTCTATCATGAAAAACAAACAATCTTTCAATATTATTGGCATTTCGTAGATATCATCTGGATTTTAATTATTTTAATTGTGTATTTACCATATATACTATGATGGAGGTAAAAGGCATGACTGAAAATTGGATTATAATTACCTTAGTTGCTTTGTTTATTTTTATAATTATTTTCCCAGGTTTATTTTTATTTCGAATCTATATACATGATGTTAAACAGGAAGAACATTCTGTACTACAAAACTATCCAGTGTTAGGAAAAATGAGATATATTTTAGAAAAGATGGGGCCAGAACTGAGACAATATCTATTTAATAATGATCGGGAAGGCAAACCTTTTAACCGAAAAGAATTTGAATTTGTTGTTAAAGCAGGCAAATATAATACTAGTATGATGGGTTACGGTGCGGAACGAAACTTTGAAAAAGATGGGCTCTATTTAGTTAATAACATGTTTCCTAAAAAAACAGAAGAATTGAAAATCGAACAATTACCGAAGATTAAAACACGACTTTATGAAATTGATCAAGAGCAGCTCTTTAGTCGAAAAGAACATCGGAATAATACAGAAATTTCTCCTGCATATTTACCGAATGAGGAGTGTGTCGTTTTAGGAAAACATACACGTCAGCCATTTCGTTTAAAAGGGATCATTGGGCAGTCCGCCATGAGTTACGGTTCATTAGGAGAACATGCCATTTCTGCTTTATCCATGGGCTTAGGAATGGCGGGCGGTTCATGGATGAACACTGGTGAAGGAAGTATTTCAGCGTATCATATGAAAGGTGATGTCGATATCATCATGCAAATAAGCCCAGGCTTTTTTGGTGTGAGAGATAAAGATGGTAATTTCTCATGGGAAGAGTTCAGCAAAAAAGCTAATATTGAACAGATCAAAGGATTTGAATTAAAGCTGGGGCAAGGCGCAAAAACCCGTGGTGGACATGTAGATGGATCAAAAATAACCGAAGAAATTGCTGAAATTCGCAAAGTAGAAATTGGGAAAGATATCAACAGTCCAAACCGATTTCCTGGCATAGACACTGCGAAAGAGCTTCTTGAGTTTCTTGATGAACTGAGGGAATTTAGTGGGAAACCAATAGGGATAAAAATTGTAGTAGGTAATGAAAATCAAGTGGATCTATTAATCTCAACAATGGCCGAAATTGATATCGTTCCTGATTTCATTACAGTAGATGGCAGTGAAGGTGGTACCGGAGCATCGTATTATGCACTAGCTTATTCCGTTGGTTTACCGGCATTCTCCGCTATTCCTCTGGTAGATGAATACCTTCAAAAATATAAACTAAGAGATCAAACAAAAATAATTGCTTCGGGCAAATTATTGACACCTAATAAAATCGCAATGGCGTTATGTTTGGGAGCGGATCTTATTAATGTTGCGAGAGGTTTTATGATCAGTATTGGCTGTATTATGTCACAGGTTTGTCATACCAACACATGTCCAGTTGGAGTGGCTACTACGGATAAAAAATTGCAAAAAGCTCTTTCCATCGAAGAAAAAAAGTACCGTGTAGCCAATTATCTTGTAACTTTAAGACAAGATTTATTTGATTTAGCAGCGGTTGCAGGCTTAGACAGTCCAACAAAATTCAGACGAGAGCACATTGTTTATCATTCAATGTTTAAAGAATATTCTATACGAGAAAAGAAAATAGATAGTTACTAAAATTCTAAAGCACCAATCTCCTATAGAAAGATGGTGCTTTATTTATAAGGGAAAATTAAATTACTTTTCTGTACAAACTATATAGCTTATTACATTATGTCTTTCTTTTTTTAATCCGCCCTATTCCAAGTACTCTTGCTTCTTCTCGTAATGCCTTCAATAGGCTAATCGCCATTAAAGCGATAATGACAGAAAACGGTAATGCTGCAATAATCATCATATTTTCTAATGCTTGAAGACCGCCTGTATATAGAAGCACTATTGCTATTGCAGATAGTAAAATCCCCCATGTGAATTTGATTTTATTGCCGGGAGAGTGTGACCCATTTGTTGTCATCATACTTAATACATATGTTCCTGAATCAGCAGATGTAATAAAGAATGAGCCAATTAGCACGATTGCAATAATAGATGTTAGTAGGGGCAATGGATAATGCGAAAAGACGCCAAATAACGATTCTTCTGCAGATAAGCTTGATATTTCAGCAATACCATTATGTTCTAGTGAAATTGCTGAACCTCCGAAAGTTGAGAACCATAAAAAAATAACGATTGAAGGTATTAGTAGTACAAAAAAAACAAATTCCCTAATACTTCTACCTTTAGAAACCCGGGCAATAAAGATTCCGACAAATGGTGCCCATGCAATCCACCAGGCCCAATAGAAAATTGTCCATCCATTAATCCAGCCACGAATGTCTTCGTTTAAAGGTGCAATTCTAAAGCTCATCTGTGGTAACGTTTGAATATATGCACCAATCGTATTAGTGAATAAATTTAAAATAAATAACGTTGGACCGAATAGAAACATAAGCAAAAATAAAACACCGGCTAAAATCATATTAGCGTTGCTTAATATTTTTATTCCTTTACCTAATCCAGACCATGCCGATATTAAAAATAGTACTGTAACAATGGCAATAATAATAAATTGTATCCAAATACTTGTAGATAGTTCAAATAGATATGACAAACCACCATTGATTTGAACTGCTCCAAATCCGAGCGATGTTGCAACACCCAAAACAGTTGCCAATACAGAAAAGATGTCAATAGCTTTACCTGTATTCCCTTTCACCTTATCACCGAAAATTGGCTGTAAAGTTGCACTTATTAAACCCAATTCATTATGTCTAAAATGAAAATATGCAATTGCTAGAGCAACGATGGCATATATAGCCCAAGCATGAATCCCCCAATGAAAAAAAGTAAATCTAAGTGCATCCTTTATAGCTTGATCCGTGCCTATTTCACCAGTAGGCGAACTAATTGCATAATGACTAATTGGTTCTGATGTGCCATAAAAAACAAGCCCTATCCCCATTCCAGCACTAAATAACATAGCAATCCAAGTCGGCCTAGAAAATTCCGGTTTTTCATCCTGATTTCCAAGCTTAATACGACCAACAGGTGAAATTAATAAATATAGACAGATAACAAGAACAACCGTGACCAGTATAAGATAATACCATCCAAATGCATCAGAAAAGAAAGCCTGAATATTTGATGTGATCTTGTCTAATGCGTCAGGAATAATAATTCCGGCAATAACGAGCAAAGAAAGTATACATATTGATATGTAAAACACTACATAACGTTGTTTCATTAGATTACCCCCTACATGTGTTAACGATATATATTAGTATTCTCTTTTTTTCTTATTTAATGTAAAAAGTAGCTAATCTTTATGGTAGCTATGTTACATATGATCTTTTCTCATTTATTATTGATTTTTATTGTTAAATCGTAAAATCATGGCTTGTTGGGGATTCCCTAAATGAATCGAAAATATATAGATGTCGAAAACCAGTAAAAATTTTATTAACAACGAAAAATGCCCCCTAAAGTAACGAATCTACTTAAGGAGAGCATCTTAAACAGTTGGATAATTCAATTCCTACCTATTAATGATTATCATTAGCTCTAAATGATAATTTATATTTTTTTTCTTTTTCAACAGGAAATTCAAATAAACAAGCATCTACTTCCGTCAATGTATGATGGTTAATAGTAATTTCTAATGGGTAGGGTACTCTAATACGACAAACTCCAGATTTAATTGAAATAATATTAGCATAGACTAATTGATGATTTTCCCATTTTAATTCTAATTCATAACCGCCTCTTGTTTTCAATCCTTTCACATATCCATTTCTCCAAGCTTCAGGAACAGATGGTAGCAAATAAATTTCCCTATTTTGACTTTGAACGATCATTTCTGCGATTCCAGCAGTTCCTCCGAAGTTCCCATCAATTTGAAATGGGGGATGGTTATCAAACAAGTTTGGTAAGGTAGAAGACTTTAAAAGCGCAATAACATTTTCATTAGCTTCCTCACTCTTTTGTAAGCGTGCCCACATATTAATAATCCATGCTCTACTCCAACCAGTATGTCCTCCACCATGTTCTAATCTTCTATTCAAGGTAACTTCTGCCGCTTTTGCTAAATCAGGAGTAGTCGTTGGTGAAATTTGATTACTTGGATGAAGTGCAAATAAATGAGATATATGGCGGTGACCAGGTTCTGCTTCATCATAATCTTCCAACCATTCTTGAATTTGCCCATGTTTACCGATTTGTATTTGCGGTAATTTTGATCTTAAGTTGATTAATTGTTGACGATAATCTTCATCTATATCTAATAATTCACTTGCTTCAATACAACTAGAAAAGAGGGCGTAGATAATTTGACTGTCCATCGCTGGAGCTTCACACATGTTACCTTTCTCGCCATTTGGTAACAAATATGTGTTTTCTGGTGAAACTGATGGTGTTGTAATCAATAATCCCTCTTTATTCTCCATGAGAAAATCTACAAAGAATAGCGTCGCTTCTCTCATCGTTTCATATGCTTCTTTTAAGTATTCGATATCACAAGTATATTCATAGTGCTCCCACAAGTGTAAGCAGAGCCAAGCTGCACCTAAAGGCCAATAGCTAGCAGGTGGATAAATATCTTGTGGTGCTGTATCTCCCCAAATATCTGTATTGTGATGCGCGGTAAACCCTCGACAGTTATACATTTTTTCAGCAGTTATTCTGCCTGATTTCCTCATCTTTTCAATATGATTTAATAAAGGTAAATGACATTCGGATAAATTACATACTTCTGCTGGCCAGTAATTCATCTGAGCATTAATATTGATCGTATACTTACTATCCCATGGTGGAATCATTAAATCATTCCAGATACCTTGGAGTGTAGCAGGTAAGGAATTCGGTCGGCTCGAGGCAATCATTAAGTATCGACCAAAATGAAAGTATGTACTGATTAGGCCTAAATCAGTACCTCCTTGTTTTAAATTTCCTAACCTTTCATCTGTAGGTAAATCTTCATGCACATCAGTATGATCTGCAATATCTAATTCTACTCGATTGAATAAATTTTGGTAATCTTCGATGTGTCGCTTCTTTAGCATATCGTAATCGTTTAATATGTTGTTTTCTATTGTTTGCATACACTGCTCAACAGGATCACTATATCTAAATGAAGTTGCTGCAGTAAGTAAAATGGTTGCTGCACTCGCCCCATTGACACATATTCGATTACCAATTGTTCTTAATTCACCGTCTTCTACTATTACTTTTACTAATGCTGAAAATGCGATCCCATCTTTTCCACCTGTTTCTCCTAACATCACAATACTAGAATCCGAAAGTTGTCTTGTGGTATCTAAATTTCTAGTATTGCCTCTGTCTAAATGAAGCTGAAATGATAGTTCATTCAATTCCGTAGAGGTAAGACGCATCACCAATACTTGATCTGGATAACTCGTGAAACATTCTCTTTGATATTCATTGTTATTAGATCTAATAGTAGTTTTTGCAACAGCTGTGCTTAAATCCAGTTCCCGATAATATTCACTATGATTTTCCATATTTTCAAAATTTATATTTAACTCACCTAATGGTTCATAATGACGCTGACTTTTTGGAGTACCCGAAAAACTTAATTTTGCCAATTCTTCCGCTTCCTTTAATCGACCATCAGCTAACAGTCCTCTTATTACTTGCAAATTAGCTAGGGCATCCGGATTTAATCTATCACGTGGACCCCCATACCAAACAGAATCTTCATTTAATTGGATTTTTTCATTCTCTACCTGTCCAAACACCATACCACCAAGTCTACCATTTCCTATTGGTAATGCTTCATTCCAATTATTAGCTGGATTTTTGTACCATAGTTTTTTATTTTTAGAATTCATATTTAACACCTCAAATTAGTTCAATCGTTTCATTAAGTTATTTTTAAAGAACTTTTCCAAAATCTAATTTTCTACTTCTTGACTTGAAGCATTAAATTCCTCGATAATCTTATCTCCTCCTTGAGATCTCCATTTATCGATAGCATCTTCAAAACCAGCCATATCAATTTGACCTAAGATATATTGATAAGTAGCATCTGTAATAAATTGCTGCAAACGAGTTCCATCCTGTATAAAAGTTTGTGAATACAATGGCTCTGTTGGGTTTTTAATTAAATAGTTCTCATTATCTTTAATTAATTCTTCGGCTTTAGCTTTTATTTCATATTCCACCTTCATTTCATAACTACCTCTTGTTTCCGCTTCTCCAATTAAAAACGCTGTATATGGTTTTACTTCACGTTCATACAAATCTTCGTCTAAAATCTTTGCCTTACCATCAACTACTTCATAATGCTCGCCTTCTATTCCCCAATTAGCCATATTTGAAAGTTCAGGTGTCATCATCTTATCAAAATAAGCTAAAATACCTTTTAATTCTTCCTCATTTTTCACTGAACTTTTTGGGAACATCATTACGCTACCATATCCTGGCAATGACCATACACCAAAATCTCCTTTTGGCCCTTCTACATAGTTATTCACATCGTATTCTAAATCCGGATTAATCGCACTAGCATCATTGTACAAACTACCTACATCTCCCATTGCTCCTACGTATATACCTGCTGTACCGTTTTTAAACATCTCTTGTTGATCCGTTTTACTTGCTACTGGGAAATCTTGATTTATATATCCATTAGCATGCATCTCTTTAAAATAATCCATTGTTTGGATATATTCATCAAACATAAATTCAGGCAATAGTTGTCCATCTTTTTCTCCCCAATAATTTGGTGTTCCAAACCAAGAAGAAACTGTTTTAAATGCACCGTAAATGAGGTCGCCTCGATCAGCTAATCCGATGGTATCATTAGTTCCATTACCATCAGGGTCATCTTCGGTAAATGCCCGGGCCATCTCCATAAACTCTTCGGTAGTAGTAGGTGTATCTAATCCTAAATTGTCTGCCCAATCTTTACGATAAATAAAACCTTGTCGTGATAACGGAATTCCAGTATACAAACCATAAATCTTCCCATTAATTAACGTATTTTCTATAACATTGTCTTTTAATTTAGATAAATTTTCATATTCATCTATATAAGGTCCTATCTCCCAAAATTGTCCATCTTCAATTGCATCTCTAAATTGATTGACTTCTTGTGACCCTAAATTAATTACATCTGGCAATGAATTTGTAGCAAAAGCTGAATTTATTCTGTCATAATAGTTACTAGATGGAATCCACTGAATATCAATTTTGACATTTGTTTGTGCTTCGATTTCGTTAAGTATCCTATCTTCAGGAACTTCAGCTGTGTGGAGACCTGCAATCATGGAGAATTCAAATGGTTGATTGGATGAATTCTCCTCATTATTACTAGTATTTTCTGAATTATTATTACACCCAATTGTAATCAACAATAAAATGCTAATAAATAATAACTTTAGATGTTTTCTTCTTTTCACTTTAGTCACGCCCCCATTATTTTTAAATATGTAGCATCCTTTGAATTTATAAAAAGTTATGACTCGTGAATTCCCTCCCAGCTATTTAATAAATGGTATATAATAAATGTAGTAGAAATGAGGCCCATTGTATATAATCAGGTTATAAGGGAAAGAAACCGCTTACTAAAATGGTGTTCTATATACATTCACTTAAACGAATAATCATTTTGACCGGAACGTTTTTTTCTTTACAAATGATCATCTGGGATGAGATTTATCTTTTAAAGCCTTGTTATTAAGGGGAGAAATGTTTCTAATATAATGATTATTGAACTATTACTACATTTGATAAGAGTATATTTACAAGGAAAACTTCTTTATAAAATGTTTCGAAAATAAACGGATTATATTTTTTACCAATCATTTGGTTTGCAATAAAATGGATTAAAAAATTAAAATAATTAACTTATTTTTAAATGATTGGTTTCTGAATGATGAAACTAAAAAGACTTAGCAGATGAATATTTGTTATCTAATAAAATGATTACTCTAGTATCAAACCAGCAAATCACCCTATTTACTTTATTAAATATAGCTTGTATTATAATGTCAATTCTGAACTTAATGAAAGAAATATATTGTAAAAGGATGTCATTATGAAAAATTTCATCAACAAACATTATTCTAAGTTAATTTCCATACTACTCGTAATAAGTTGTGTACCAGTAATTATTACAGGAATCCTTTCATATATTCAATCTTCAGATGCTATTATGGATTTATCTAACACGGAAAAACAACAAAACATCAAACAGATTCAATCCAATGTGGAACAGGTTTTAAAATATGTGGAACTATCAACAGTACATTTTATAAATTCTGGTCAAGCTGAGGAATTACTAAACAAAGATATTAATCGAGAGTCTTATATCGATATTAGAAAGCTAAACAATGATTTAGCAGAGCTACAAAATGTGGATTATGGTATTGAAGATATAGTATTTGCTAACTTAGATGAGCGTTGGTTAATAAATAATAATGGGATTATCCTATTAAATAAAGAGACTACTAATAGAATATACAATACATACCTTAACGGACCTGGTAAAACACATTGGTTTATCGAAGATTGGGATCAAATTACTTTACCTAATGAAACTAGGAATAATTGTTCTCAATATATATATCTGGTAAAAAAATTACCATTAAACTCTACAAAGTCAACTGGACTTATATCTATATTTATGCCATCTTGCAAATTAACGAATATTATGACTAAAAGTAAAAACCAGGAATCATTTATGATTCTTGACCAACACAGACAGATAATTGCACATAGTAATCCAGAATATACCGGGGATTTCCAAACAATCCCAGAACCTTTAATAAACAAAATTACCCAAACTAATATGAAGAATCAGTTTAACTTTTCTCACAATGATACCGCCTTTAAGGTTACTCATCATACTTCAGACTATAATAATTGGACTTATATCTCTTTTGTCAAAATTGATGATTTACAAGAAAAATCTAATTCTATTGGTTGGTTAACTTTATTAGTTGTCAGTGTATTGTTAATGATCTCGATAGCTTTTGCTTATATTGGAAGTAACGTCATATATAAACCAATTAAAAAGCTACGAAATTCTATATGTTCGAATGTACACCCTGTAGATCAAGATAAAAATGAATTTGAAATGATTGAGTCTCATATTGATAAATTATTAAATCATAATAGTCAACTGACCAAAAAAACGCAGAATCATGTGACTCAACTAAAACAGTTATTTATGATCCGTTTATTACAAGGCAAAATTAATGATGATGAAATTAACTATAAGCTAAAAACATATAAATACCCCGATAAATGGAACTGGTTAATTTGTTTTTCGATTAAAATAGATGCCATAAATCAAAAGAAATTTAATGAAAACGATCAAGACTTGATTTTATTTGCAATTAATAATCTATTAGAAGATCTCATACCGATAGATCAGAGATTATCTCCAATTGTATTTAATGAAACACAAACAACGATCATTCTGATAGATAGTGACAATGACACCACATATACTAAAAAAATTAATCAAACTGTCGAAACAATTCAACAGAAAGTGCAAGAGTATTTCAACATAAATATAAGTATTGGTATTAGTAATCGTTTTAAACACCTTATCGAGACAGAAAAAGCTTATCAAGAAAGTAACGAAGCACTAAAATATCGCTTAAAAACTAAAGATTCTTCAGTGATTTTCTATAAAAATTTGGATCGGAGTTATTCAAAGTTAGCACCATACCCAACAGCAATTATCAATAAGATACTTGATTCTATCAAGATCAGCGATTATCAAAACGCTAGCAAAGAAACGATGAATCTATTTGAATTCATCGAACGAAACAATATCAAGCATCAACATCTTACCATCATTTTGTCACGATTTTTATATGAATTATTTGAACTTAAAGAATTATTAGGAATACATCTTGAAGACTTGGACTCTCTTGATATGATTAATCACTATCATAGTCTAAAATCATTAGAAGAAACAAAAAGATGGATAATGGATGATGTCGTTCAAACTATTATTATCCGACTTGATGCAAAAAATAATAATAAGGAAAAAAACATATCAGATAAAGTCATTCAGTTTATTAAAGAAAACTATAATACTAAAATTACACTAGATATTATTGCTGAACATCTTCATTACAACCCGAATTATTTAGGGAATATATTTCAAAAAGAAACGGATTGCACTTTTAGCGAATATTTAATAAACTACCGGATAAGTAAAGCGAAACTTTGGCTTTTATCTACAGATATGTCTGTAAAAGATATAGCTTTACAACTTCAATATAAAAATTCTCAAAACTTTATTCGATCATTTCGAAAATTGGAAGGTATCACTCCTGGTAAATATCGACTAAACTTTAAAAGTATAAATAGAAATAAACTAAACAATAGCATTTAGGGTACTTAAAAAAGATGAAGGCTGAGACAAAAGTGATTTGTCCCAGCCTCTTCAGTACAGTTAAGTCTTTTTCCTCATTTTGATATGCAAATATTATATAATCTTCTTATAATACCTACTTCGCCATTTTCACTTTATCTTACACACTTTTCTCGTAAATAGTGAAGAAAACTCTTTGCTTCTGCCTGAGTAAGTTCTCTCCTTATCTCATTTTTTCCAGCTCCTAAACCAGTATTATCATATTCAAATAATCTAGCATTTAAAGCTGAAAACCCCCCCATCTCCGTCCAAGGCTTTTGTTTTATATGTTTATCTAGAGTACATTCCATAAACAATACACTTGCTTGAGCCTCAGGGTTTCCTCTAGGGTGCCATGGCCTACCTAAATATACAGTATAATCGATCATTTCACTCGATTCTTTAATAATATTACACCTTTCAAAAACATATCCATATGGAGTAAATATGGAAGTACTTGCAGCTGTAATGAATCCGTTATTTACGTCATCACCTCTGTCTAAGGAAATAATATTACACTCTTCGAATACTGCTAATCCCGCCCCAAAAATAAAATCAACAGCTCCTTCTATGAAACACTGATAAAAATAATGGGTTCCTTGATCGATAAGTAATGTATCTTGATAACCATGAAAACGGCAATTTTGAAATTTTACTTGGTCACTTCGCTCTGTTGTACGAAACGCGACTGCTTGCAAACCTTCTACTTTCGTTGGATCATCGTCTTCTTTTACATATTCTTGCATATAGTTAAAAGAATTCTCTATTGTCAAGTTTATTGCGGTAAAGCCCTTCTCTCTGACGATAACACTCGCACTATCAAAAGTACCATACTTGCTTCCATCCTCTTTTTTCGATCCGCTTGCTACATCAAAACACAATATTGTCTCTTCTCTATCTTCACCAATTAAAGTAATAAAAGACTTATCTATATCCAATTTTTCTTTATAGATTCCTTTACAAATATAAATAATATATGGTTGATTTTCTTCTGCACTGTCTATAGCTTCTTGAACGGATGTGAAGTGTAAATATTCTGAATCTTTTGATGAGGAATTATTTCGGATGTCTACTACACAATCAATGGATAGCTCTAACTCTTTTTCCGCATCTTTTATTTTTTGATACACTATAATCCCCCTATATCATCCTTTTTTTATTACCGTCAACTTTTCTTACTTGGTCTTGCGCTAAGTCTTCTAATTCTTATTACAGACCTTAAATCATGCCCTATGTTATTAAGCAAGGGACATGATTTAAATATCCACCAAAATTTATTGATTACTTAAACTTTCATTAAATTCTTCCATTACCGCTGTACCACCTGCCTCTTTCCATTTCTCAATGGCAGCTTCAAATCCTTCCTTATCTAATTTCCCCATCATATATTGATACGTGGCATCAGTCATGATTTGATCTAATTGGCCAGCATTTGCGGCATAAGTTTCTGAATCTAATGTGACAGTAGGATCTTTAATGAGATAGTTTTCGTTATCTTTCTCTAGCTCTAATGCTTTTATAGCTGTCTCATAATCATTATAGGATTCATATTTTCCACTTGTTTCTGGTTCACCAATTTCAAATATTTTATACGGTCTAACTTCTGCATCATATTTATCCTGATCAATTACTTTAGCCTGACCATCTATTAATTCATAATGTACACCTTCTTCTCCCCATAATGCTAAATTCGCTACTTCAGGTGTCATTAGATAATCATAGAATTTTAGAATATTCTTTAATTCTTCTTCTGATGCTACTGCAGATTTAGGAAACAACATTAAACTTCCATAACCAGGAATAGACCAAACTCCAAATTCACCATGAGGACCTTCTACATAATTTTGAACATCATATTCTACATCAGGATTTATTTTTGAGGCATCATCATACAAAGATTTTACATCTGACATGGAACCAACATATAGTCCAGCAGTTCCGTTTTTGAACATTTCTGTTTGATCTTCTTTACTTGTTACAGGAAAATCCTGATTCATATACCCATTTTGATGTAATTTTTTAATAAAATCCATAGTTTCTATATATTCCGGGTACATAAACTGAGGTAATATTTCACCATCTTGCACTCCCCAATAGTTTGGTGTACCGAACCATGAAGCAATTGTCTTAAATGATCCATAAATTAGGTCATTTCTATCTGTTAACCCAATTGTATCATCCTTACCATTTCCATCTGGGTCCTTTTCGCTAAACGCTTTCGCCATTTCATAAAATTCATCTGTTGTGGTTGGTGCAGAAAGACCTAAATTATCAGCCCAATCTTTGCGATAAATAATTCCTGATCTGGATAATGGGCGCCCTTGATAGATACCATAAATTTTTCCATCTATTTTTGAATTCTCTAATATTTCATCTTTCATTTTACTCAAATTTTCATATTCTTCAAGATACGGACCAATCTCCCAAAACTGTCCATCACGGATGGCATCTTTGAATTGTTCCATTTGTTGGAATCCAACACCCACTACATCTGGAAGTGAGTTCGTCGCAAAAGCCGTATTTAATCTTTCATTGTAGTTATTATCTGGTACCCATTCTATTTCTAAATTAAAGCCAGTAGCATCTTCCACTTTAGTTAAGATATTTTCATTAGGTACATTCGGTGTTAAAAGATTAGTCATAAAGTGAATGGTCGGACGTTCACCACTTTCCCCTTCAGCATCTCCACTTGAAGCGCCTTCATCTTTGCTACACGCAATTAATATTAGTAATAAAAAACATATAACACTTAAAATTTTGATTTGCACCTTTCTCATAAATAATCCACCTTTCGTAATTAACGTTTTAAGAAAAAGATAAATCCCTTCACATTTTTCATTATTCTGATTCGATCGATGCAATCCACCGATTTTTAATGTTCGATCAACTTTGATATAGGAGTAATCATTCACATCCTTTACATAAGCACATTCCTCATATGTTTGATGCTCCAGTATCGTAAAACCTTACCCTCCAGGGCCATTTCTTCTTTCCTTTTCACTTCCAGGATGTTGTGTTTAATTAATAAAATAAGATGGAGAAAATACTTACTAATCTAAATTTATACCCTTCATTTTTTTACCTCCTCTTATTTGAAACTAAAAATTAAACCAAACAGAAAGCGATTACAAAATTACAGATTACCCCCCTTTCAATCAGGAATCTTCATAAGTATACCAACAAAATACTTGAATCCTACGTATCTGAATATCCTTCTGTAAAAATGATTATCCCTGGCTAACAATAGGAATGTTAGGAAAAGCTTAATGGTAAAGATATTATCTGCTATTCGGCTCCACAAAGAATTTTGCTTTAACTAGTTAAATGATTATCTAGCTATTCTAAAATATAATTAGGCAAGAAATAGGCTTTCTAATATTAGATGGGATTTTCTAACTTACCAATTATTAGACAAGTTAATCCAGTGATTGTCTCCAAGAAGCATTAGATTCTTTCATTAAACGTTTTACGAAACAATACCATTAATTTTCATTGTCCCTTATATTCCTTCCGTTGCTTCCATTTGATATAATAATAGTACTATTTTTCATTAAAAATACGAGGTGCCTATGGAAGTCATACGTTGGATTATAAAAAAATTATGGCAGACACTTATGGACAAAACTTTTTCTCCTATCCATATATTAGCGAATCGCTATAAAGTTGAAAAAGTGTTAGGCGAGGGAAGTTATGGAATTGTTTATTTATGTTGGGATTTGAACACAAGTGGAAAATGCGTGGTAAAACAAATGCGCAAGAGTAAGCGGAAAGAGAATGAAACGATGTATAAGCAAGAAACAGCCGTACTTAGCATATTAAATCATCCAAGCATACCAAAACTAATGGAAACCTTTACTTACCAAAACAACATGTTTTTTGCCATGGAATTTATAGATGGAGAAAATTTAGAAGATTTATTATTTACTAAGAAAAAACAATATCAAGAGAAAGAGGCCTTACTATTTTTTAAAGAATTGCTAGAGATAGTTCAACATATTCATAAAAAAGGAGTGGCACATGGGGATATAAGAATCCCAAATGTTATTATGAACAATGAAAGGTTATTTTTAATTGATTTTGGATTATCACAAAACCTTCACAAGAAAAACGTCCAAGATGATTTTTATGACTTAGGAGACTTTCTTCTGTTCATACTTTATTCTACATATGATGCTCCATCTAAAAAAAATCAACCTTGGACCAAAGAATTAAATTTGCAAACTAATACCACTTGCATCTTAAAAAAGCTACTACAAATAGAAGAGCCGTACCAAAATGTTAATGACATTTTACAAGATGTCAATCATGCTATTAGTGATCATATCAATTAACTGCTACTGCTCCCAAAGAAACCACGTTTTTTATAACGATGGGACCCGGAGTACGGATAATGACCTCGACGTCCACTACTGCTGCTTCCGTAATAGCGGTGCTTTTTTCTTTTACTGGAGCTATAGTGATGGTGTCTGGATCTTCGACTACTACTATGCTTGTTCATTTCATGCGATATTTTTTTCAGGAATTTCTTAAACATAACAAAACCTCCTTATATTAGATACGGTAATCTTCATCAAAAGGTTTCATTATTATTTGTAGAAGGATTTATTATGATACATTAGAGTTAACCCTAAGTTAGCTCTTTCTTTACTTCGCTTTATTGTAAAATTTACTAACTTCTAGCTCCAGAAGTTGTTTCTTCATTTCTACGCCCCCACGATAACCAACTAAACCTCCGTTTTTACCTACAACTCTATGACAAGGAATTACGATTAGCGCCGGGTTAGCACTAATGGCTTTTGCAACAGCACGAGCAGAATGAGGTCTTCCAAGTTTAGATGCGATTTGTGAGTAGGAAAAGGTTTGTCCATACGGAATTTTCCTTAATTCATACCATATGGTTAATTGAAAATCAGTTCCACGCATATCAAATGGAAAAGTAAAAAAAGTCCTTTGCCGTTGAAAATATTCCGTTAACTCAGCTAGATAAGGCTGTAACTTTTCGTTATTTTGTTCTAAATGATAATCTGGAAATCTCGATTCAAAAAAGTTTGTAGATTTCTTAAAACTGTTATCCTGAGGGCCTAAGTAGCACAACCCCTTATTTGTAGCAATGAGGTACATTTTCCATTGATCGTGGGAAAACAAACTCCAATAAGCAACTTTACGTTTTGTTTGCTTCACAGCTTAAATTCCCCTTCCGTTTTTACTTCTAAATTGAGATGGTGAGCAACCGCATATTTTTTTAAATTGTTTGTAGAAACTAGAAAAATTGTTGAATCCTACTTGAAAACATATTTCCGTGCTGTTATGCATTGTGTTTAATAACAAATTCTTTGCTTTGTGAATTCTTATGATTTCAAGGTATTTGTGTGGTGTCACACCATATTTTTCTTTGAAGATTCGACTTAAATAATACGGGCTTACACCAATTTTGAACGCAAGTATGTTTAACGTGATTTTTTCTTGATAGTGCTGTTCTAAAAAGGTTTTTGCTTCCACTACCATATCTTGCTGAGGATCGAAGATGTCGACAGATAGTTCAGGTTGACACCTTTTACATGGTCGAAACCCCTGTTGTTTTGCAATCACAGCATTTTCAAAGAAACATATATTCTCAAAATTCGGGGTTTTAGATTTACAAGATGGTCGACAAAAGATACCAGTTGTCTTTACCGCATAAATAAACTTACCATCATATCTTTTATCACATGTAGCTACTGCTTTAAACATTAACTTTAAAGACAGAGTATTTGATTTCATAAAATCAGTCCAATCAATAAAGAATCTACCAACTGACAACCACTCTAGGCTTTTCTAATTAAATCCAATCAAGCAATTGAGTAGGCTAATGGGAAATTAATAAAAATAACAATTATACAAGACAAGATCGATGCAGGACCTGTTATAGAAGCAGTAACTGCTGATATAAAAAGAAACCCGAACCCAATATGGAAGCAATATACAATGCTATACCTTCATAAAAACCAATAGAACGCTTTTCCATTAAACATCCCTTCCTTCAATAAAACTTTAACACTTGAAAGAAATTAGAATCTTATCTTTTCTTGCGTTCTAATTCTGATTATAGATTTAGTAAGTTATAACTCTAAATCCAAAAAATGAACAAAAAAAGACACATTCAAAATTATGACATGTGTCTTGAAACTATGATCTGAGAGGGATTTGAACCCCCGACCTCTTGCCTGTCAAGCAAGCATTCTCCCGCTGAACTATCAGATCGTAATATTTAACTTTGCTCCCACTCAAAGTGATCAATCAAATGAGCTATACAATAATAGCAGTAATTTTACTATAATCAACCTATTATAATCTGTCAATAAATAATATCACGAGCTATCCGATGTATGATGAAAACTGTTTAAAATCCTAGTTCATCCATAAAAAGAATTCAATTATCTTTTAATGTTTTCCATGACATACCATGAATTAGCTCGCAGTAATTTCATATACTCTTCTTCTGAAGCACGTAATTCTCTTTTTATCTTTCTATTTAACTTGTCTATATCTCCTTCAACATCCATACTTTCGTTTTTGAAATCCACCAAAACACGAAAATATACTTGTTTCTTGTACAACACTCTTGCTTCCACCTGTTGATTCATTACATCGATCATAGGATAGTCAAATTTTTATGTCACTTTCCTTGTAAATTGTCCAACCATTTTTACTGAATAATGCTCCTACCCATTGTTTCAATACCATTACAATTGTCATATTCTTAGCTCCTATTTACATATTACCCTCTTCTTACCAATCTATTGAAATTGGTAAACTTTTCTGTTACTTATTATATCAAGCTTCCTATAGATTGGGAAATTTATCATAACGATTCTTTATATTACATCTGCTAAGCTATTAAATAGATCAAATTGCAGGAGGTATTAGATGAGAAAAATTCAAGTTTTATTAGCTAGTTTCATTATCGTTACAGGCTTGACAGTCATGCCTGGTTTCGTTGAAGGATATACAGTCAAACAAGGGGATACATTCTGGAAAATAGCGCAAAAATACGGTGTATCTACGAATGAACTTATGCATATTAATAACTACTCTTCTTCTATGTTATACCCTGGAGAGAATCTCACGATACCAGCGTCTATTTCAGAATCTGACAAAGAATTAATAGCTAGATTAGTTCATGCAGAAGCAAAAGGAGAACCTTATGCAGGAAAAGTGGCAGTAGCAACTGTTATTTTAAATAGAGTTGATCATCCGAATTTTCCAAATACGATAAAAGGCGTTGTGTATGAAACTTATGAGAATGGAGCAATTCATGCGTTCAGCCCTGTTGCTAATGGAGAAATCAACAAGCCTGCTAATAGTGAAGCAAAACGTGCTGTCGAAGAAGCCATTGCTTTTCGTGGACAAGGACAAGGATCAATTTATTTTTACAACCCAGATACAGCAGTAAGCTCTTGGATTTTTGAGCAACAAACTACTGTTAAAATTGGCAATCATGTATTTGCAAAATAAGAGAACTGGAGCTCCAGTTCTCTTATTTTTTATTGCTATTTATATATACTTCTGCCGGTATATGGATTTCCTGATTCCCTGCAACATATGGTGCAATCTCATATTGCTGGAACACCAATGTAATACCATCATCAGTAAAATAAAAAGCAGTATCTTTCGTTAACTTAATATCTTCCTTTTTTAAATCCGGATAAAATATATCTGGACGATCAGTGGCATATTCCCACACATAATCACGAACAGCTTCAATTTGTTCTTTTTCCGTAAGTATATTGGTTAAATATACACGTTTTCCCTTATCAACATCAAAATTAAACGATTCAACAGTAGTGTTACCATGGGCTCCTCCACTGAAAATATAATTACTTGTCAAAATACTTAATTTAGGAGATTTGTTATATTTCACTTCATAATCTGTCTGATATTCCGCTTGGAAATCGTATTTTTCTGCTTGTTTTTCATTTTCCTTTAGTTCTTTATATGACTCTTTAATATACTTCTGAAATGTTTTATTAATTTTATCCTCCATCTCAGGTTTTTCCATTTCCGAAACTTGCGGATATTTTAATGCCTCCATATCTTTATATAGTTCATCTGTTACAAGAGCAGTTTGACTATTCGCAAATGCTGTTGAAGTCATCATCGTGAAAATTAATAAAAATAAACAAAGCTTCTTCACCAAAGCACACATCCTTTTTTTGCTTAGCTTACCTTGAATAATAAGATTCATACATGTGTTTTTGATGAAAAATTATGGGAATAACTACATCATAGGTGGTGAAGAAAATGTCAATTGAACATATCGTTATCTTACTTTTTATTGGTTATATCATTTTTACGATTGATACAAAGAAAGAAAACTTTCCTGTCCCATCCGTATTAATATTACTGGGAATCGGACTAGCTTTTATTCCTTTTTTCGAATCGGTAAAACTAACGGAGAATACCATTTATCATATTTTTTTGCCAGCGGTACTATTTGTATCGGCTTACCAATTTCCCATAAAGGATTTCCGTCAAAATGCTAACTTAATTATATCCCTTGCAACTATCGGAATCATTTTGAATGTACTGCTATTAGGTTATTTGATTTCTGTTATTTCCCCTATTAGTTTAGCCGGAGCATTTGTTGTTGCCGCTATACTGACACCTACTGACCCAGTTTCAGTTGTATCCATAATCAAAAAAGCAACCGGAAACGAAGAGGTAGCTAGTATGGTCGAAGGGGAATCGATGGTGAATGACGGAACTAGTATTGTACTTTTCACAACTTTAATTGCTATAGCCACGCGTGAAAAAGGATTTTCTTTTTCTGCATTTTTAGGTGACTTTCTGCTCATTTCATTAGGAGGAATTGCAATTGGGCTTTTTTGTGGTTATTTAGTAAGCAAAATTGTTCACTATTCTCATTATCGTAATTATCAAATTATGCTCAGTATTATTTTGGCATATGGTTCTTTCTTAATTGCTGAAGCTCTACATGTTTCTGGAGTCTTAGCGACTGTTGCAAGCGGCATGATGATTTCATTTGAATATGGTCGCGCAATTAAAGAAGATCATTTTCGAGAATCATTGGACGGATTTTGGGAAATTGTTGAAAACAGTTTACTTGCGATATTGTTTTTAGTAATCGGGATTGAAATAACCGAGTACTTATCACTTAATTACTGGCTTTATGCTATCATCATTTTTTTGTTCATGATTTTCGTAAGGTTTGTTATTACCTACGCTGTAACAAAGGTAATCGCCCCCCTTTCCTGGCGTTACAACCTGTTAATATCATGGGCAGGATTAAAAGGTTCTATGTCTGTATTTTTAGTCCTGACCTTATACGCCAAAAGTGCCAGTGGTATAAATAGTGATTGGATTGTTGGAGTTAGCTTTACCGTTATTTTATTGTCACTAACCATACAAAGTCTTAGCATGGCACCAATCTCACGATGGTTGTTAAAATAATGCATGTAAAGAAAAATCCTGTTAAAATACTTTATGATAAGGGGGGAGTTTCTGTGGGACGTAATGGCACAATGGAAGATGTAACTATTCAAAGTAAACATTTACGTGAAGAAATTGAGATAAAATGGTACCTTCCAGAAGGATTTACAGCTTTTCAAGATTATCAATTATGTATCATGAATGATGGTGATGATTATTTCAGAATGGGACGAGTTGCCACTTTAAGTGATCAGCTACATGAAAATATAGAAATTGAACCGACCATTTTTGTTGGCATTCATTATCAAGATAAGCATGATCGACGGGAAAAATACCATCCAAGTGGTGAACAACAGGATACCTATATCGCTTTTCTCGTAAAAGAAGCGATTCCTTATGTCGAGAATCATTTACATATAACACCGGTAAAGCGGATATTAATGGGAGATTCGCTAGCTGGAACTTTAGCATTTATGATCGCAACTCAATTCCCACATACATTTGATACCGTCATAATGCAATCACCGTATGTAGATGGAGATGTTTTGGAAAGAGCACGAATAACCACTATATTTCCCAATCTTGAAATATATCATTCAATTGGAAAAGAAGAAACCAAAGTACAGATGACAAACGGTGAATCTGCTGACTTCTTAACACCTAATCGTCATTTACATAATGAATTAGAAGGAAAATTACATGTTTATCATTATGATGAGTTTAATGGTAATCATACTTGGAAATTTTGGCAAAAGGATTTAAAGGATATATTAATAAAGATGTTAGGATAAGGAGATAGAAAATGGAATTAAAAGTAGTCAAGACAGATAAAGAATTACAAGACGCCTACAAAGTTCGTTCGATTGTTTTTGTGGAGGAACAAGGTGTACCTGAAGAACTAGAAATAGACGATTTGGAACAAGAAGCGCTTCATTTTGTTGGGTATCATAATGACGAACCGGTAGCAGCAAGCAGAATGCGGCTCGTTGACGGTTATGCAAAGATGGAGCGTATTTGTGTATTAAAATCACAGCGTGGTAGAGGCTATGGCAAAGATATTCTTTTATATATGGAAGACAAAGCAAAAGAAAAAGGAATGAAAAAATCAAAACTAAATGCCCAAATACAAGCAGAGAAATTTTATCAATCGCTTGGTTATGAAACGATTTCCGGTAAATTTATGGATGCAGGTATTCCCCATGTGACAATGACAAAATCAATATTGACAGTGGAAGCTAAAATGTGAATCATGCATTTTAGCTTTTCTTATTAACAATGGTTCTCTCATGTATGTACTTTAATATTTTGGTGTATCCTAATACAAAATATGATAAAGATAGGAGAAACAACGATGCAATACGGCTCAATTTTTGTTGAAACATTGTTTGGTTTTGTCATGTTGTTTATCTTAGCTAAAGTGCTTGGAAAAACACAAATCAGACAGCTCACAGCATTTGATTTCATCTCAGCACTTATTCTTGGGGAATTAGTAGGGAATGCACTTTATGATGACGAAGTGGGCATTAGTGATATTGGTTTTGCCGTTCTATTGTGGGGAGCTTTATTATATTTAACTGAAATCATCACACAACGGTATAAGAAAACAAGGTCTATGCTAGAAGGCAGACCATCGATTGTTATTCATAAAGGGAAATTGCAACGCGAAGAAATGAAAAAAGGAAAGCTCGATATGAATCAACTTTTACACTTATTGCGCTCTAAAGATGTTTTTTCCATTAGGCAAGTGGATTATGCCATCCTCGAAACAGATGGAACCATATCCGTATTGAAGAAAACGGCCTACCAAACCCCTACACGTAATGACTTGCATCTCCCCCCGGAACAAGTTGTCTTGCCCTTTATGCTTATTAATGATGGTGAAATTATTTGGGATAGTCTTCGTGAAATCGGTAAAGATGAAAGCTGGTTAAAAGAGGAACTAAAAAAACAAGAAATTACTTCTGTGCAAGATGTGTTTTATGCTGAATACGAAAAAGATAAGAATCTGTATGTTCAAGGATATTAATTTAGTGGAGTTTTTTTGACCCCCTGATGGTTAAGCAAGATGTTAGCGTCTGTTATCCTTGAAGCTTGAAGTGGGCGGCTTAGCACCGTGATAAAAGGATTCTAAATATCTGGAATGGGAACCATCTAGTTCAGTTTGGAGTACATAATATTAAAAATGTACTCCAAACTGAACTGCTTTTTTGTACTCCCATTATAGGAGGATTGCTCCACTATACAGTTGCTTCAAACTTTCCACCTTTTCCAGTGACTTCTGCATATACCGTATGTTTTGTTTGGTTTTCTGGTTCTGTTACATATTCATGATTTCTCTTCTTTTGTTGAGGAATCACTATTTTTTTAGGTTCCTCCTTGGTTCGTTCCTCTTTATAACGCATGCCAAATTGGATCGGGTATAGCCTTTCAATTGGAAATGGGTCACGTTCTTTACGCGTGACACGATTATGATATTGTTGATACTGATAATTCTCAACCGGCATAATATATCCCATTACCACCCATCCCCTTTCATGCCTTTATAATATTCTATACCCATATTTTCGGAAAATGAATCCTACTTTTGTCCGTCAAACAAAAAAATGGCATAACTCGCTCGATCCTTATTCGCACTAGATACAAACTGCGAAATAGTGAAAAATCAGATTTGCTCTGTTCCATTCTATCCATAGTAAGTGCTGAAATACCGCTTCGGCAGAATACTTCGCTTTCCATGGGCACGGCTTCAGCTAACTTGGTAAAGAAAATCACTTTACCAAGTGGATCTTCAGCTCGCGCTGTTCCCACTGGAGTCTACGTATTCTGCCTGCGCTAATAACATTATTCTATCTTTTTAAAGTGGAAATACTCTGAAACCAATTCCTGTGTTTTACTTTTTTCAAAAACTAGAAGACTACGCTAAGCGGAGGCAAGATACTTAGACTCCTACGGAAACAGCACGTGTCCGAAGACCCCACAAGAAAACGCCCTTTGTTTTCTGAGGAGGCTGTGGCCGTGGAAAGCGAAGTATCTTGCCGTAGCGTATCGTAGCACTCATCTCCAAAAGGATGGGAGGAAGGAACATAATAGTTGCTACGTAGTATATGTTTTATGCGCACAAATAAATTTACATAACTAAAACAGATAGCTTCTCACGAAAAAGCTATCTGTTTTATTGTTAGAGCCATGAAAATGGTGGACGTTCGTCTTTATCTTTGTCATCATCGTCTTGTTCGTCTGCAACCTCTTCAACTTCATCTTTCTCAAACAATTCCTCTTCTTCCTCTTCCACTCCACGTGGACCAAAGAATGGATCATGACGGCGAGTTGGTTCAATTCGAACATTCTCTGCTTTGATAACTAGATCTTTCACATAAATCACTTTCTTCTTATCTGACACGTTCTTCACTCCTTCATTCTTTTATCTCAAAATGTACTGGGTTGAAATGATCATTACATCTTATGCAACAGGTAAAGAATAGTGCCTATCTCTCTATGTTAAAAGCCGACCATGTTGATTTCTTTAATTTGATTCATAGGAACAGATATGGGTCTCGGTTTACTTGCCACTTTTATAATTACCATTTCGTTTTGATAGTCTTCAATCAGTCCAATGTATTTTTTTCGTTCGGTTATTAATTCGCATTTTACCTTTGGAACATGAAAAGGCATGGAAGCAAAATAGATTACTTTTTCCAATATGGTCATCTCTTTAAACTTTTTATTTTCCAGTTGTTTCTTTGAGAAATACTGATTCGGTATATCTTGAGAATTCTGAGGCTCATCATAGGTACTAACAGAATGATAATGTGACTGCATGGTTCTCTTTGGTTCATCCAAATCAGGTTGCGTAATATATAACTTTGGTAATTCGCGCTTTTCATTAATGGCGTCCATCTTCACTACCTCCCTAATAACATTGCATAATTATATATATGACAAACGTCTATAACTTGTGAAAAAAAAAGCAACACCTAATTATAGAAAACAAGGCTTTCGTCTATACGAATAGACATTTCTATCATAGATTAATTAGTGTTAACGAAATCTTTTCAGAAGAGGAGTGTAGTGTAATGGGAAGAAATTCAGGATGTAACGATGATGTAGCAGGAATTGGAAGTGGAAAGGACTGTGTTTGCGAAGTTGTCCGTGCGATTGCTGATGCACAAGATAACGTTTTAGATCAACAATGTGATGTGAGCTGTTCACGTTCTATCCAAGATTTAGTATCACCTGTAAGAGGTAACGGCTTAGATACAGTACCTTTTATTTTATATGATAAAAAAGGTAAACCGTTCAAAGGATTCGGAGCTGAAGTTGATGCTAATGGTGGGCCAGCTCGTTTTGATTGCTTCAACAGTTTTATTTTCCGTGTAACTGAAGTGGATGATGACTGTTGTGCAGTATTAGAACTATTAGTATTTGACAACGATGACACAACTTGTGGCGATCCTTGTGAGCAATTGGACAACGAGAAAGTAGATGATTTAGAGCGTACTGGCATCTGTATTACAGTAGACTTAAATTGTTTCTGCGCTATTACTTGTTTACCAGCTGTATCTGTACTTTAATGATCAGTTATACTCTTCCAGCGTTAAAATACTGGGAGAGTTTTTTTATTTAATTATTTATCATATTACTTGAATTTACACATGAATATCTGATAAAATCCGACACGTTGTGTAAAAAAAGATGAATATTTTGTCAAAGGTAGGGTAAAGTATATTGTGCACTCATACACAAAATTATTTTTTTGGAAAAGGATGATAGGATGAAAAAGGTTACAAAGGTATTTTACATTTCTCTTGCTATTTCGTTGTTATTTATTGTTTGGGGGATTATTCCTAAAAAAGCATTACCTGAATGGAACCTCGATCATGTCACCTCACTTATTCAAGGTTTTCTGGTGACACGATTTGGTTGGTTTTATTTATTAGTTACAACTGCTTTTTTAATTTTCGCGATCTTTTTAATTGTCTCTAAATATGGAAATATAGTACTTGGAAAAGATGGAGACAAGCCTGAATATAATTACTTAACTTGGTTTGGTATGTTATTTAGTGCTGGTATGGGTATCGGTCTTGTGTTCTGGGGTGCAGCAGAACCAATATGGCACCTACACGAACCGCCATACCCAACACGATCGGAGGCAGCGGCAGCACGTGTTGCCATGCAGCATAGTTTCTTTCACTGGGGCTTTCACCCATGGGCAGTTTATGCCACTTTAGCATTGGCATTAGCTTATTTTCAGTTTAGGAAGGACGAGCCCGGTTTAATTAGTAGTACATTGAAACCACTTTACGGAGACAGAATGAACGGTGGTTACGGAACATTAATTAATGTTATTGCAGTATTTGCTACTGTTTTTGGTGTTGCTACCTCACTAGGTCTTGGTGCACAACAAATAGGTAGTGGTTTAGAATTTATTTCAGATAATATTTCTAATACCTTTAATACACAACTCATAATTATTATAGTTGTAACAGTCTTATATATGTTGTCAGCATTAACTGGTTTGAATAAAGGTATAAAAATTTTAAGTACAACGAATATTGTTGTTGCGATTCTATTAATGTTTTTCTTATTATTTACTGGTCCAACGAACTTCATTATGAATTTCTTCACAACAACTTTAGGTTCTTATATTTCGAATTTGCCAGAAATGAGTTTCCGAATGGCACCGTTCAATGAAGATAATGCGAACTGGTTAGAAGATTGGACTATTTTCTACTGGGCATGGTGGATTGCATGGGCACCATTCGTCGGTATGTTTATCGCACGTGTATCCCGAGGCCGTACAGTTAGAGAGTTCGTTGTTGGTGTCTTGTTAGTGCCTACCCTATTTGGTGCACTGTGGTTTAGTGTATTTGGTGGATCAGCTATTCACTTGGAAATGAACCAAAATATAGATATTCTAAGTATCATAAAAGATTCCGGCTCTGAAGCGGCATTATTTACTGTTTTAGAGAACTTTCCACTAAGTACAATTATGTCGGTACTAGCTGTAATACTGATCAGTACATTCTTTATTACATCAGCTGACTCGGCAACTTTTGTCCTTGGTATGCAAACGACAAATGGTGACTTGAATCCAGATGTTCCGGTTAAAGTTGCTTGGGGGATTGTTCAATCAGGTACGGCAGCTGTATTATTGTGGCAAGGTGGCTTAGGGGCGTTACAAACGGCCTCGATCATAGCAGCATTCCCGTTTGCCATTATCATGATTATGGTCATCTTCTCGCTGTTTAAAGCATTCCAAGAAGAAGCACGTCTATACACATTGAAAAGAAAGAAAAGAGAAAATTCATAATATTAAAAGGCTATCTCCCTTACGAGATAGCCTTTTATGTGTCCAAAAAACGTTGTTTATCTTCTGTTTTTGGGATCATACATTGATCTTTTTTGCCGAACCAGCGGTAACGATTTTTGGCAAGGATGTTATAAAATATATCACGAACCGGCTTTGGTATAACGAGAAATATCGATAAGAATTGATAAGCTCCTTTAAGCTCTTTAGCAATACGTAAAGCAGCGGTGGATTTTGTATATACTTGATCATTTTCAATAAGCACTATGCTGTCCATATTTTCGGAGAATTGTTGTTGTTTTAAAAGTTGTTGACCTATTTCACTCTGTAGTGATGCGAATTGGAATTTGAATTTAGGATCTCGTTTTATTATAAATTGAACACTGCTACTACAAAAATTACAAATACCATCAAATAAAATTATTCTTTTCATATATAGCACCTCTTTTGTACAATATATCAGAATTATCCATGTCGATACAAAAGGTAATACTTAGTTATTTGAATTGCTTAGATCTTATCCTTTTAGGCAATAGTTTGGGCTGAACATATTAAAAGCAAAATGAAAAGACAAGAATCCGATACAATATCGAATTCTTGCCCAACAAACTACTTAATAGAATTTTTTTCTAAGCTTTTGGGAATCACTTCATGATGACAGCAGCTCCAATAGAGTTTTTATACATATTCTAATATTTGTTGCAATTCTTCTACGTATTCTGTTGATCCTGTTACAACTAGGCGATCGTTTAGTTTCAATTCGGTATCACCATGAGGAACAATCGAGTCATTGCCACGGAATATACGAACCATGATTACATCACCCGTAAATGGAAATTCACGTAATAGTGTACCATCATAATTAGCGTTATTCATATTAATTTCGTATAATGCACTGTCTTGTTGTGTAAAGATGTTCACAACATTTGGCGATTCAATTAATGCCTTCAACAGTGTTTTGGAGGACAGTAATACAGAGAACACATCAACGCCAATTTCCTTAAGTCTTTTTTCGATAACTGGAATTTCAATTCGCGCAATAACTCTTTCGACTCCGTATTCTTTCGCATACGTAGCAATTTCTTCATTTTTATATTCATCCCCAGTAGTTACTACAACTATATCATGTTCAAATACACCTGCATCTTTAAGTGTTTCCAGATCATAATTTTCAAGTTCATTAATATCGAAAATGGATCGACCTAGTTTATCGTCTATTTTTTCTTGCCGTGTATGGAATAAATGTGTCTCAAATTCTTTTGTATCCAATTCTCTAACTACAGGAATGGTAGCCTGATTGATACCAATAAAAGAAACGGATTGCTGATAATCTGTTTCTTCATGATTCACATAATACTTTTTAAAAAATGACGGAGTAATAATACAGGATAAAACAGCAACTAATATTAGAGCCCCATGCATTTCGCTTGAAATGATCTCTAACCGTTCTCCAATGGTCGCAGCCGCAATCACTAAAGATAATGTAGATGTCAATAGCATACTAGCAGCAATCACTGTTTTGGTATCATACCATTTTTTTAAAATAGCTATTGGAATGACTTTTGAAACCAATAAGGCGATAAATAATAATGGAATCAAAGCCAATACTTTGGGTTCATCGTACAGTGCCCATAAGTCCAATTCCACCCCGACCATAACAAAGAAAATCGGAATTAGAAAGCCATAACCAAAGCTATCCAGTTTTTGTACTAATTCTTGATTTGGCGCTAATAACGAGACTAACGCACCAGCTAAAAAGGCACCAAGAATATTTTCTGCTCCAACAGATTCAGACAAGGCAACAAGAAAAATGATTAACGTAAATACTGCCCTTGTCCCAATTTGAATCGTACCTTTAGACATTGTTTCGATAAAAGATTGATTACGAAAATGCTTGCCAACGAAATACAATAATACACCGACACCAAATAGGATCAGTAATAACCACATATTCCCCGATCCTTCACCATAGAAGGAAACAAATACAGCTAACAGTATCATCGTAACAAGGTCGGCAATGACAGCAATTAATAAAATTGTTTGGCCGACGGTTGTCTGCATCGCCTGTGCTTCTTTTAGTGTAGGAACAACAATCCCTAATGAAATCGTAGAAATGATTAACGTCATTAAGTAAACATTGTCAATAAATCCAAACAGTACAAACAGATAGGATAATACAAACGACAAGATCAAAATGCCAACAAAAACGAGACTTGCTAATAAGACTGGATTGGGCATTTTTTTCGTCTCTTTATTTTTGCGTTGTCTTTTACTCGAAAAAATCGAGAAATCTATTTCTAATCCACTTAAAAACATTAGGAAGATAAAACCTAACGTGGATAGTGTTTCTAGCCAATTGCTCTCTTCCACAAGGTTAAAGCCACTATTACCGATTATCAAACCAACAATGATCTCTGCCACTACTACAGGAATCATTTTTAATCGGAATCGGTGTAATAGAATCGGCGTTAAAAATGCTGCGAGAATGACTATAACTAGTGAGCTTACAGATTCACCGTGCTCCATATTACAGCAACTCCTTTCCCTCTAAACTAAAAAGCTCATAAATGCTGTTGCTAAACCAAAATAAATAAATATTGAAATCAGGTCATTTAATGTTGTAATAAATGGACCAGATGCAACAGCAGGGTCAATATTAAAACGGTGCATAACAAGTGGTACGAATGCACCTGAGACTGTTGCGACAAATAAAGTTGCCATAATCGAAATACCTACAAGTAATCCTAAAAATATATTACTCTGCCATATTGCAATCAATATTGTAATAATAATTCCACAAGATAATCCAGTAATTAAACCTGTTTTTGCTTCTCGCCAAATGACAGAAGCTTTACCCTTCTTCTCCATTTCACCGGTTGAAATACTTCTAACAGCTACAGCAAGTGCCTGAGTACCCGTGTTACCAGCCATACCTGCAATTAATGGAATAAAAATCGCTAAAATGGCTACTTGCTCTAGCGTAGCTTCAAATCGACCAATAACAGTGGCAGATAACATACCTAAGAATAAAAGAATAACAAGCCATGGCAGTCTTTTTTTAGCGGATGAAAGAGCAGTGTCTCCACTTCGTTCTACCTCGGAGATACCGGCCAACTTGGAGTAGTCATCACTTGCTTCCTCTTCCATAACATCCATAATATCATCGACAGTAATAATTCCAAGTAAATGATCTTGAAAGTCGACAACAGGAAGAGCTAAAAAGTCATAGTCACGCATCATTTGTGCGATATCCTCTTGATCTTCTCCAACTGGTACAGAAACAACACGTTCACTCATTACATCCTGGATGAGCCAATCACCTTCTGCAATAATTAAGTCCCTTAATGAAATGACACCGACCAGTTTTTTATAAGAATCGACCACATATATATAATAAATTGTCTCGGCGGAAGGGGCTTCCTTTCTTAAATGCCTCATCGCATCTTTAACAGTCATCTTCGTATTAATGACGACAAATTCTGTTGTCATAATACTACCTGCTGTTTTCTCTTCATAATGAAGAAGTTCTTTAATTTCCTCTGAAGACTTCTTGTCCATTATTGTTAAGAAACTTGCTACTTTATTTTTATCTAATTCATTTAAAATATCTACCGCATCATCCGTAGACATATGTTCTAATATTTTAGTTGCAAATGCTGGAACCATCTCAATGATGTATGCCGCAACAAGGTCTCGATCAACTTGTTCTATCACTTCAGCCATTTCTTCCGGGGATAGGTAGGAATAAATTAAAAAGCGGATATCGTCATCTTGTTCTTCGAAAATCTTTGCTTGATCATATGGATGTAATTCTAGAAATTCCGCTCGAAATTGATCGATTTTTTCATCGATTAATGCTTTCTGTATTTTTTCCCACATTTCCATTCGTTCATGTTGCTCTAAATGTTCCATTATTCCGCCCCCTATCTCACTTTGACTTATACATTAAATCGGGATGTTAAAAGAATAACATATCTTGTGAAAAAAAACGCAAATTTTACACATTCTTAGCAAATGAAAATGTTACAATAATGAAGGAATAACAATTGTTTTTATTCTCAAAAAACCATTTATACACTATACTAGGAATAGACTATATTTTTCAAGAAAGAAAGGTTCAGTATATTATGTCGGAAAAAAACTCAAATGCAAAACTTGATTACTCGTTACTATTAATTATTATTTTACTTGCCATTATCAGTATTTTTACTTTATATACATTAGATCCATATCTGGAGCAAAACCCTTTATATGAAAATGTGTACTTAAAACAAATGATCTGGTATATTGCTGGATCCATGGCCATTGCCGTTATTATGATGTTTGATTATGATCGCTTTAGACAAGTCTCCTGGTTACTCTATGGAATAGGTATTATATCCCTTGTTATGCTATATTTCCATTTTCCACCTGGCATAGCTGATGAAGTTAACGGAGCATGGGGCTGGTTTAAATTTCCGGGAATAGGAAGTATACAGCCTGCAGAATTTATGAAAGTGTTTCTGATCATTTTTCTGGCTCATATCATGGTAGCACACAACGAAAAATATCCAGAACATACCGTAAAAATGGATCTATGGCTATTGTGTAAATTGGGGTTCTTCACTCTCATCCCAATTTATTTCTTGATTGAGCAACCAGACCTTGGTGGTGTGTTGGTATTAATTTCCATTACTTCTTGTATGATTCTTGTCTCCGGTATTAAATGGCGCATTATTTTGACTATTTTGGGTACATTTCTGATTTGTTTTATATCTGCTATCACCATCTATTTGACAAATACTGAAGAAGTAAATCAATTCCTCTATGACCATGATCTTGATCACGTAGTGGAACGTTTCCAAGGATGGTTATTTCCAGATCAATACAGTCAAGGTGGGGCCTATCAGACAATAAAAGCCATGTTAGCTATTGGTTCTGGACAATTATCCGGAAAAGGAATTGGTGGAATTCAAGCTGCAAATGAAGTTCCGGAGTACCATACTGATTATATATTTACGGCTATCGCTGAGCAATTTGGATTTTTCGGTTCCAGTATAGTAATTTTAATTTATTTTTTACTTATTTACCGGCTCATTTATATCGCATTAAGATGTAATGATCCGTTTGCCAGCTATATGGTAACCGGAATTATCGGTTTGTTTACTTATCAAGTATTTCAAAATATCGGGATGTCGATTCAATTATTACCTGTTACCGGTTTACCATTACCGTTTATCAGCTATGGTGGGAGTTCGACACTTACCTATATGATTGCTATTGGTATTGTCCTCAGTATCTATTATCGTATAAAAACCTATATGTTTGACGAATCATAGAAAATAAGAAAAACTGGGCAAAACCCGCCCCGCCTTAACTACATGCTAAGTAGGTCTGTGGCGATTGCTATTAGTAGCTATTATGAAATATATCGACCGTTTGACCACCACTCCGGCTGCCCAAGTGGGGGTAATTGCCCCCTACTGATGGCTAGTAAAACTTCAGGTTGTTAGCGTCCGTTATCCCCCACTTATCTTCTTTGATTTACTCGAATCTTGAAGTGGGGGTTTTACGGACGATTAACACCAGATAAACAACATGACTAGTCAACTATCTCTTTATTTATTACACATTTCAAACGTGAATAGGATACCAAAATACTTTGATACCATCGGGTATATGTTTCTTACCTAAACCAAGCGGATAGGAGTTATTTTGATGAAACTAGATATTATAGGTGATATTCATGGATGCTATCAAGAGTTGCAGACACTGCTTGATGATTTAGGTTATCAATGGGAAAATGACCAAATCCATCACCCTGAAGAAAGACAGCTCGCTTTTGTAGGAGATTTAACAGATCGAGGACCACGTTCCCTCGATGTCATTCGTTTTGTCTATCAAGTAGTTGTTACACAGAAAATCGGCTATTATGTTCCAGGTAATCACTGTGACAAATTGTACCGTTATTTTCTCGGTAATAATGTGAAACAACAACATGGATTGGAAACAACGGTAGCAGAATATGAGCAGTTGTCTAAACATGAAAAAGAGGAAGTAAAACAGATGATGATGACACTTTATGAAGAGTCTCCTTTATATCATGTCATTAATAAGTTAGATGCAGTGATCGCACATGCAGGAATTCCTGAAAAATATATAGGAAGGCATGATAAGAAGGTAAAAACATTTGTCCTATATGGAGATATCACCGGGGAAAAACATGCTGATGGCAGACCGGTACGTAGAGATTGGGCTCAGGATTATCATGGGGACAGGTGGATTGTTTACGGACATACACCGGTTTTAGAATCAAGGTTTGTGAATCAAACAGTTAACATTGATACTGGTTGTGTATTTGGCAATAAACTGACAGCCTTCCGCTTACCAGAAGAAGAAATAGTCAGTGTCCAATCCACCATGCCATTTGTAGAAGAAAAGTTCCGGTATTAAAGAAACAATTTCGAAAAATTAAATATAAAAGTGTATGCTACTAAGTTTTATTCTTTATCTTTGAGCCTCAGCCTCTCAAGATGAGCACTTTTTGCTCTTTGAGAGGCTGAGGCTTTGCTATGGAATGTAAGGTACAGCTGATTTTCAATTATGCCTTTAGGAAAGAAGTGTATTTTCTAACCATTCTCTATAATGAAGATTGTTCTTTTAATTTTTCTACCTCGCTATCAATAGTAGAAACGTCTATTCTTTCAAATAAGGGTTTAACGTTTTTGAAAGTGGTTGAATATCTCTCAATTGGCTTCCAATGAAATGCTGGTATTCCTAAGATTTCTTTTATTTCCCCACTTGAAAAAGGTAGAAAAGGACTTAATAGCTGAGCTAAATTCGCAATGATATATACGCAAGTAGCCAATGTATTTTTGCTAAGCTCAGGTGACTCTCTCACTTGAATCCATGGTTGTTGCATATCAAAATATTTATTTGCACTTCTTATAAATTCAAACAGGTCATCTAAAGCTTGTTTAAAATGTGTCTCTTCGATCAGTATCCCTACTTTGGGGTAAAGCTTTTGAACTTCCTTCTTTATTTGTTTATCAATTTTTCCATCTGGTTTCACTCCTTTAAAAGATTTTTCTATAAATTTTAACGTTCTATTCACAAAATTTCCGTAAGCACCTAGTAATTCACTATTGTGACTGTAAACAAACTCTCTCCATGAAAAATCAGAATCTCTATTTTCAGGGGCATTTATAGTTAAGAAGTATCGAATAGAATCAGGATGATATTGTTCAATTATATCTGGCACCCACACCGCCCAGTTTTTACTTGTCGAGAGCTTTTTCTTCTCAACTGTTAAATACTCATTTGAAACGATATGAGTAGGTAAGCCTTGTTCCTTAATCCCTAGCAAGACTGATGGCCAAATGATTGAATGAAATGGAATATTATCCTTCCCGTGTATATAATACGACTTTGTATCTTTTCTCCAAAAACTATTATCATTTTTATTATTTGCTTCAGCCCACTTTTTAGTAGCTGAATAATATCCTGAAACAGCTTCAATCCATACATAAACCTTCTTGTCCTCATAACCAAGTACAGGTACTGAAACACCATTTGATAAATCTCTTGAAACTGCACGATCATGCAAACCTTCTTTTAAATATCGCTCTGTTAATTTAATCGCATTTTCACGCCATAAGCCCTTATTTTTTGCGTTTGCTACATATTCTTCTAACTTTTCTTGAAAGGTACTCAATTTGAAATAGAAGTGTTCTGTGTTTCTGGTAGTGGGAAGATCACCACATATCTTACATTGCTTCTCATGAAGGTCTAATGGGTCTAAAATTTTGGAACAATGGTCACATTGATCCCCTCGTGCATCCTTACCACAATTCGGACAACGACCCTCTACAAAACGGTCTGGTAAAAACTGTTCACAAGTTATACAATATGCCTGCTCAATTTCTTTTTTATAGATTTTGTCGTTATTCAATAAACTTAAAAATATTTCTTGAACGATCCTATGATGGTATTCTGAGTCCGTGCGCGTATAACAATCATATGTGAAACCAAGCTTATCAAAGCATTCATTAAACTCATTGTGATATTTATTAGCTAATTCTACAGGTGTTATCCCTTCTTGCTTCGCTCTAATTGTAATTGGAGTTCCATTACAATCACTTCCAGAAACATAAAGTACGTTATCTCCTTTCATTCTATAATACCGAGCTAAAGTATCTCCTGATAATAGGCTTGAAATATGACCTAAATGCAATGATCCATTTGCATACGGCCAAGCCCCTCCAATTAGTACATTCATTTTCCTTCCTCCTTTTAATTTAAATAGTGCAGAGCGCCCTCTAAGAGGAAGTCGCCTAGCTTCTAAGCAGATGTTTTAACTTTGTACTTTTTAATCATTAAAAAACCTCGCCCTAAGACAAAAACGTTTGTCTAAGGACGAGGTTTAAACCCGTGTTACCACCTTAATTCACTAATTACTTACATAATTAGCCTCAATAAGTACGGAACAATATATGTTCTTATACTCTGACATTTATAACGAGTGCCAAATCTCGTCACAACCTTACTCCATTATGAGTTCAGTTATGCAGCTCAGAGACCATTTTCAATCAAGAATTCAATGCTTCTTTTCAGCTATCGAAGCTCTCTGTAAATGAATAAAGTTGATTTACTCTTCTCATCATTGCTTTTATTGTTATTACTCGGTTATCTTATTACCTTATTATTACATCTTTTATAGATTAATACAACATTTATATTCATTTTTAAATATGTCTATAATTTGCTCATGAATTGTAATTTTTAAACATAATCCTACTTTTCCCCTGCACCTAACTTAAGATTTCTTAAGCATGTCATGAACCTTGGATACTTCTTCATCAGGAACAACCAGATAGTAAATATCTTGACCTCGTGAATTTTCAATATATGTTCCTTCACCTTTCATTTGATAACTATTGATGTTGTTTCGAGTATTACGGTAATTTTTCATCAAGTTTTTCATGTCTTCAAAATCCAAATTAGTTGTTACATTATTACCTAGTACATTAATAAAACTATTAATCTTAGTTACAGATGCGACACTTGCACCTTGATCAATGATTGCCTCGATTACTTGTCTCTGTCGTCCAGTTCTAGCAAAGTCACTATCAAAGTGTCTCATTCTCACATAACCAATTGTCTGCGCACCATTTAACTGAAGTTCTCCTTTTGCGTAATGATACCCTTTTTTATAATAGCCCTCGTCATACCAATCAGTTTTATTTTGAACAGTAATACCACCAACAGTATCAACTAACTCAGCCAAGCCTTCCATATTTACCTTTACATAGTAATCTAATTCGATATCAAGAAAATTTTCTACTGTTGCAACAGACATATCCGTTCCACCAAAGGCATAGGCGTGATTAATTTTATCTTTAACTCCTTTACCGATGATTTCTGTTCTAGTATCTCTAGGGATACTAACTAAATCAATACTTTTTGTTTTTGGATTAAGGGATAACATAAGCAATGCATCAGATCTACCTTTATCACCTTTTCGTTCATCAACACCTAACAAAAGAATATTCAATCGTTCGGCATCTTCTACTTTTTCTTTTCCAACAGCTGTATCTATCGACTTAGTAGGACTGTGTATTTCAGTCTCCACTGTGTTTTTTGCAGTATTATAAATGGATAAAGTATAAACAATAGCTGATACAACAGCAACCATTACGATACCTAATAGAATTTTCCACCATAGTCCTTTTTTATTCTTTTCTTTCCTGTTTTCTTTTGACATTGTAGCACTCCTTTTGTAATTAAAGCCCTCACTGAAAGTTATATTAGTATTCTCCTTTTAAATAGACGAGTTTCCCCTATTAATAGTTTCAATTATTGATAATTTGTTTGTTGATTTAACATATAATGACAAATAAAAAAGAAAGGATTGGTATTGCCCAAACCTTTCTTTTTTTTCTAGCCCTGGTATGAATTTTTACCTTTTTAAGAGCACAACCTATACTTCAGGTGGCGAATAAAGAGTTAATCTATAAAATATTATCCTTTATGTTTAGCTAATTTACACTGCTGCCAGACTTCTTCTAAATCATCTGCAAGCGGAATTTCAAATTCCATTCGTTCCTTTGTGAGTGGGTGATTAAAAGCAAGCTTATGACAGTGTAATGCTTGTCGTTGCAGTTTCGTCGTATCCCCATCGTATAAACTATCACCAATTAAAGGATGACCAATCGAAGAGAAATGAACCCGGATTTGATGCGTTCTTCCTGTTTCTAGTCTAATCTCTACCAACGAAGTATCCTCCAGCTCTTCTTTTACTTGATAATGCGTAACAGCTTTTTTACCGGTAGAGGATACCATTCTTTCAATAATCGAATTTGGAGCTCTATCAATCGGATAAGCCAGCACCCCTTTTTTCTCTGTAAGCTGACCAGCAACGATCGCTTGATACCGTCTATTTACTGTTGCATTGTGCTGATCCTGAAAAAGAATCGAATGACTGTAACGATGTTTGGCAATTAATAATAAGCCAGATGTATCACGGTCCAATCTTGTTACTACATGAACTGTATAAGGAATATGCTGCTGATTATAATGATAAATAATTCCATTGGCTAGCGTGTGACTTGGATGATGATAAGACGGAATAGTTGCCATATGTGGTGCTTTGTTCAACACTAAAACATCGTCATCTTCGTATACTATATCAATCGGTATTGGTTCTGGAACTAATAACTCACTTCTTTTCTCTGGTGGAAAAACCACCTCAACAACATCACTCTCCGAAAGTTGATGACGGACGGTTACGTTACTATTATTGACTAACAGTTTACCACCCTCAAATTTAATCGCAGTTAAAATTCTGCGTGATATTCCTCTAACTTGTAATAAATATTCTCTTAATAATAAGCCGTCGTACTGCTTATTTACTTTCCACTTCAATATATCCACCTACAGTTTATTATGTTCTTTCATCAGAGATGAAGGAGTCGTGTACCCTTTTCCAAAACGGAAAGGCTCTAAATCTGGCAAAACGGATTTTTTCATCGGAGACACGACATTCTATGCGGTCAATATTGTCGTACATTTCGGTATGATGGTCAACTGTAATTAAAAAATTTCTGTCGTGATATAGGGGTAACAGTTCACATACATGATGTTTCGGTAAGATTAAAGGTGAACCGATTGTACGATAGACACGATTATTTATCGACGCCATTTCTGTTATTTGTAAAGCATTAAGCGAGGGATGGAGGATTGCTCCCCCTAACGCCTTATTATATGCAGTGCTCCCAGATGGTGTCGATACACACAATCCATCACCACGAAACCGTTCAAAATGCGCTCCTTTAATATGAACATCCATTGCAACTGTTCCTTCTGATGATTTTACCGAAGCTTCATTTAATGCCACAAATTGCTTATATTGATCACTATCTACTGGATGAATTTTTATATCTAATAGTGGATATTCCACCACTTCAAAAGGTTTCTTCGCAATTTCAATAATTAACTTCTCCACTTCCTCCGGTACCCAATCAGCATAAAAACCTAAATGACCGGTGTGAACCCCTATAAAGGCGGTATCCTTTAATCGGTGTTTATAGGTATGGAAAGCTTCTAAAAACGTGCCATCTCCTCCGACAGAAATAACAAGCTCTGGCTCCTCTTCATCATTTACAAGTGAAAAATCTGCTAAATACTGCTTCATCCTCGATTTAATCACTTCTGATTTATTGTCACTTCTTGACAGGATTGCAAAGCGCATGTCATTACCCTCCATTACTTGTCATTGTTCTCTTTATTTGTTTTGAAAATTCGTTGTGCTTCTTGGATTTCGTCTTTTACTTTTGCCATTTCTTCATCTAATTTGAACGCTGCCTCTGCTGCACGTTTTAGTCTTGTCCTTACCTTTTCAGGAATTCGGCCTTCATATTTATAATTAAGCGAATGCTCATTTGTCGCCCAAAAATTCATTGCTAAAGTGCGAATCTGAATCTCCGCAATAATTTTTCGTTCCCCATGAATCGTTTCCACTGGATAGGAGATAATTAAGTGATAGGAACGGTAACCACTTTCCTTTTTATGATTAATATAATCCCGCTCTTCTATTACCTCAAAATCATTCCGTGATTTCAATCGCTCCACAATATCATAGATATCATCGACAAATTGACAAACTACACGAACACCTGCAATATCTTGCACTTCCTCTTCTATATTATCAATATGTATGTTTTTACGTTTCATCTTGTCTTTAATACTTGATACAGGTTTAACTCTGGCCGTCACAAATTCAATCGGTGAGTGACTGGACTCAAATTCAAATTGAGATCGCATTCCTTTGAGTTTAACCTTTAATTCTTCAACCACCTGTGCATAAGGTGCCAAGAAGTTTTTCCAATTCATGCCTTGCACCACCTATGTTAACATTATCTGAATTTATTTTATCATATATCTTGATAAAGAAGTAATCTTTGCCATTTTCATTATTTTTGCTTTTTTGTTAGAAATCCTTCAAAATATAGTAGCATGAAAGGGTGAAGTGAATGTCACAAGAAATTGAGATTGAATTTAAAAACCTACTAACTAAAGATGAGTATCAACAATTAGTGAAACATTTTAGTTCATATGAACTGACGAAGATAGAACAGAAAAACCACTATTTTGAAACGGTCGATTTTCAATTGAAACAGCATCATGCTGCACTTCGGATCAGAGAAAAAAACAACCAATTTCAACTAACTCTAAAACAACCAAATCAAAATGGTGCTGGTTTATTAGAAACGCATTGTGATATAACAACAGATGAGGCACAACAATGGATCAACGGGCATATTATTTCAAAGGATGAGATAACGGAAGCTCTACATGCTCTACGTATTAATATTCAAGACTTAAAATACGGTGGAATGTTGGAGACATATCGAAAGGAATGTAATTATGATAGCACAACCGTTGTCCTTGACCAGAGCCATTATAACGGTATTACAGACTATGAATTAGAATTAGAAGCGGAAGATGAGCAACATGGTATAGCAGTTTTTCAAGAGCTTTTATCTACTCATCAAATTCCCAAGAGAAGAACGGCGAATAAAATTGAACGATTTTATCATACACTAGAACTGTAGATAGCGCTTTCATTTTAAATATGAGACTTTTTCTATTTTACTGTTCAATAACAGTTGAATGCGTTCTGTTCAAAGGATTAAACTACCAAAACACATAAGTTGCTTGTTCTATGTAAACACTGTTACAATATAGTAACATAAAGAGAGAATTATTTAGTAACATGAAATGAAAGGTTTGGAGTAATATGAGAGAAGAAGCGGGCTCCATTTATGAAGCGATTGGTGGACAGAGAAAAATTGAAGAATTAGTTGAGGCTTTTTACGCACGAGTGTCTAAACATCCTGATCTAATTCCACTCTTCCCAGACGACTTTACCGAAGTCGCTCGGAAACAGAAACAATTTTTGACTCAATTTTTTGGAGGTCCACCATTATATATACAAGAACATGGGCATCCTATGATGAGAAAGCGGCATTTACGCTTTCCAATTACACCGACAAGAAGAGATGCATGGCTTTCCTGTATGGAAGGTGCACTGGAAGAGGCAAATATTGAGGAACCATTTCGAAGTGCAATGTTTGATCGGCTCATACTTACGGCCAATCACATGATGAATACGCCTGAAGAGAAAGGAGAATCATTGTGAATTGGAACTCCGCCGGATCTTGGCAACCTCAAGATCGTAACCAAACAGCGCATTATCACTTTATCGATATTTTAAAGAAGCCAATTGAAATTTATGTGTTTATTGACCCACTTTGTCCTGAATGCTGGTCTCTGGAACCATATTTAAAAAAGCTTTCCATTGAATATGGACGTTTTTTTACGATAAGAACCGTTCTAAGTGGACAACTAACAAATTTGCATAAAGATAAATTTGAAAAGCCACGAAAATTAAAAGATATTTGGGAAAAAACCGCAAGTCGTACTGGAATGAGTTGTGATGGTGATCTCTGGATCGAAAACCCAATTCATTATCCATGGCTTGCTTCCATTGCTATCAAAGCGGCAGAATTACAAGGAAAAAAAGCTGGCAAACGATTCTTACGTAAATTACAAGAGCTTGCTTTTTTAGATAAACAGGATATTTCACGAGAAGAAGTACTATTGGATTGTGCTGATAATGTACACTTGGATATAAATGAATTTCGTGAAGATCTTTATTCAAAATCGTCTAAAAAAGCTTTGCAATGTGATTTGAAGATTACAAAAGAAATGGATGTTGAATATATCCCAACAATGGTTTTCTTCAATGAATCAGAAGACGATGCAGGCTTAAAAATTTCTGGTATTTACCCTTATGAAATTTATGTCAAAGTTCTGAAGCAAATGTTGCAAAAGGAACCTCTACCAGCAATAAAGCCTAAACTGCTGGATTTCATATCACATTATGACTTTGTTGGCACTAAAGAAATCTCAGTAGTCTATGATTGGTCAATGGAAAAAGCAGAAAAGGAAATGAAAAAATTACAACTTAAGCAACTAGTTGAAAAAGTACCAGTAAAGTTTGGTTACTTCTGGAAATATACAAAATAAGTAAAGTGGAGAGCAGCTGATTTTTCACTCTCTTTAACTTTAGCAAAGCGGACATGTTACGTAACATGTCCGCTTCTGCTTTACCTATTACTAGATAAGGGATGGGAGAAAGTTTCAGGTCAAACAAAGGGGTTGTTTGTTTACCTTACCTCTACTATACCAAGCGTCACCCCGCTTGACAATAGGTTTGTGCACAAATTCACAAAAGTTTCACACTTCTAGAATACAGAAATATGCATACGATATAGTATAGTTGCTAATGTTGTATTTATTGGTCACCTTTTAAGGATATTGGTCTCTTGGAAGACTTCCATCAGTGGGGGTTTTACGGACGATTAGCACCGTGATGAAAGTCATGTTATGTGAGTGGTAAACCTTTTATTAAATTGTTTGTCATGGAGTACACTCATTCGAAAATAATAATTAAGTGAATTTTTTCCGTCTGACCCTGATTGATACTTTAGGAATTGCTTATTTATAATGGCATACTGTTGATGGTTCGGTCTATGAACACCCGATAACTTGTCTGTTTTATCCATTAACTCCTTTGGAGGTGCTGCTGTTAATGAAAGTATTACTTTTGATACTTCCGGTATTTGCGTTTATACTTAATATTTTTGGGTTAATGCGAATGATTCCACCGTATTTTACTATACCTATTTTATTTGTCACGATTTACATGTCCGTGTACTTTTGGCGTGATAGAAAACAATTTAAAGGATTTCAAAAGGCCACCAGATAAGGTGGCCTTTTTCCTTAGTTAACTTGATCTAATAATTTTTCCATTTCATCAAGTTTTTCTTCAAATACTTTCAATGCATTGGTAACAGGGGTTTTCTCCGTCATATCAACGCCTGCTTGTTTCAACACTTCAATAGGATAATCACTGCTTCCTGCTTGTAAGTAGCCTAGATATCGTTCAACTGCAGGTTCTTTTTCTTCTAAAATTTGAGCGGCTAATGATTGTGCTGCTGCATAGCCTGTCGCATATTGATAGACATAATAATTGTAGTAAAAGTGTGGGATACGTGACCATTCTAATCCGATTTCTTCATCTACAACCAAGTCATCACCAAAATACTTTTTGTTCAAATCATAGTATAGTTCAGTTAGACGATCTGCAGTTAAGGCTTCTCCGTCCTGTGCTAATACGTGAATTTGATGCTCAAATTCAGCAAACATAGTCTGTCTAAACACAGTACCTCGGAATCCTTCTAAAAAGTGATTAAGCAAGAATAATTTTTCCTTCTTATCATCCGTTTTCTTCACTAAATAATTATTCAATAATGCTTCATTACAAGTAGAAGCTACTTCCGCAACAAAAATGGAATAGTTTCCGTAGCGGTATGGTTGATGCTTATGTGTATAATAGCTATGCATTGAGTGACCTAGTTCATGTGCCAATGTAAATAAGTTATTTAAATTGTCCTGCCAATTCATTAAAATGTATGGGTTTGTACTATAGGCACCAGAAGAATATGCTCCACTCCGCTTTCCTTTGTTCTCCTCGACATCAATCCAACGTTCATTGAATGCCCTTTGCATGACATGTAAGTAATCTTCTCCTAAAGGTTTTAACGCTTCTGTCACTGTTTCTTGTGCTTGTTCATAAGTGAATGACATATCGACATCTTTCACTAATGGTGTATACAGGTCATACATGTGCAATTCTTCTATATCTAATACCTTTTTCCTTAATGCTACATATCGTTGTAGTAATGGCAGTCCTTCATGGATTGCTTCAATCAGATTATCATATACTTTTTCGGGAATATTATTTTTGTTTAAAGCTGCTTGTCTTGCAGAATCATAGTTACGGATTTTTGCATAGAAATTATCTTTTTTGACAACTCCTTGTAGTGTTGAAGCAAATGTATTTTTTAAACTGCCATATGTGTCATACATCGCTTTAAATGCATCACGACGAACTCGCTGCTCTTTGGACTCGAGGAAATTAATATAACGGCCATGTGTTAAATCCACTTCATTTCCTTGCTCATCTTTTACAGATGGAAAGGTAAGATCTGCGTTGTTAAGCATACTAAATGTTTGGGACGGATTGTCCGTTACTTCTGATGCTTCTGCTAATAGTACTTCTTCTTTTTCGGTTAGAACATGTGGACGCTGGCGATTAATTTCATCTAATGTATGTTTATATAAACGTAAGCCTTCATGCTCCTTTAAATACTGTTCTAATGTCTGCTCATCCAATTTCAAGATCTCAGGCGTAATAAAACTCATCGTACTGGAAGCTTGAGTAATCAAATTTTCCGCTTTACCATTCATCGCTTGATAGAAAGAGTTTGTTGTATCCTGATCATAACGCATATGTGCGTATGTATAGAGTTTGCTTAAACGATCTGATACTTCATCTTGTAATTGTAATAATTGATATACATTTTCCGCTCCATCCTTCAAGGTTCCTTGAAAATCTTGAAATTTAGGTAATAACGCCTTTACTTCTTCCCATTCCTTGTCCCATTCATTATCTGTCGCAAAAATGTCATCTAATTTCCATGTCAACTCTTCAGGTATATCTTCACGTTTCGGTAGTGATTTCTGTGCCTTTGCCATTTAAATTCCTCCTTCATTGTTACTGTGCCCTTATTATAACTTATTTACGTATTGTTCATACAGTAGTACGATTTACTTGGTATTTAGTTTCAGAGACATCCTTTAAAATACCTATACGCACTAGTATCCGTAAATATTCACCAACCGGGTCATTTGTTGGCAGAACTAAAGGGAAACAATCTGAAGAATGGTAATGATCACGGAGAAGATGTATTGCTTGATCTGTTGTAAAATATTCTTTTTTTAATATGAGGTCAATGTAGAGTCTGGATTGCCAAATCCATGGTGGAGTTTTCAACTGAAATTGCGTGGTAATTGGAAGATAAATGAAGGATGGTAAAGTTTGTACATTTAATTGATGAAGATAAAGCCATTGTCTCCATTCATTCTCTTGGCGCTGATAAGGTGAACTTGGCTTATTTCTCCATTTTTGCTTGTGCTGTTGCCAATATTTGCGAAATAATGCTTTATTGCGATACCTTGGTTGAAATAAATCTTGCCATAGAAGAGATGATAACGAAGATATATGGATGGCTCCAAATGTGTTCGTTTTCGATAAAAAGATCAAATCTTGATAGATGATAAAACGTTTCGTATTGGAACAATAATAGAAAATGCTTAATGGTAAGGACGGATAAAATTGATGCAGAAATGTTTGATCATTAGAGGGAATCCTGAGGGATTGTGTGCCTTTTCGCTGTAATTTGTTGGCTCCAAGGATCCAAATCGGAATAACACCTATAGAACGGTAACCTTCTGTTCTCCGACAAATTTCCTGTATAGTAATAGCAGCACATTGATATTCTATTGCAATTCTTTTCTTCTTCATCTCTAAGAATACATCAGCCCTTTGTTTAATATCAGGAAAATAATGCTCTAACTGTACTTGATAGCCTTGGTCACTTAGCCACAGATAAATATCCTTTTTTCCATTCTCATGATAACTTCCTTCACCAGAAAGGGCGCAATTACTTTTGGAGTAATGAGCAAAGTGTGGTGTGTTTTTCAATCCTGCTTTTATCATTAATGGTTCTTTACAAGCGGGACAGAAAAATTGTTGCTTTCTTTTTTGCTTTATTTCGTCACGATTCATTTTCCAAATAGGTACAAGCTCTCCTTTTTGATTAACTGCTTGTAGCAAAAAAACACCTCCATGTAGTTATAATTCTACAAAAAGGTGCTTTTTCCTTCTCTATTATTCCGTTTTTCCTGGTATCGAATTTTTGATAAAGAAAGCTAAGAAAAAGCCTCCTGCTGAAATGATACCAGCAACCATAAATGAAACATTGGAACCATGGACCATTCCTGCCAAGCCATCATTAGGGATCGCTTGATTCATCATAACGGAAACAAGCAATGCTGTACCAAGTGCGCCGGCCATTTGACGCATTGTATTATTCATTGCTGTCCCATGAGGGATTACTTCGTTTGGCAACTGATTCAATCCGGCAGTTGTTACCGGCATCATCACCATCGAAATACTAAACATTCGCACTGCATTCACTGTTGCAATGTAAGCAAAGGTTGTCTCCGTTGTGAGAATGGCCAATAAGAAAGTAGTGATCGTAAGTATTCCTAACCCTACTACAGCTAGCCATTTTCCTCCAAAACGGTCGAATAAGCGCCCAGTTATTGGGTTCATTAATCCCATTAAAACAGCACCAGGTAACAATGCTAAACCTGACTCCAAAGCAGTAAACCCTAGATAATCCTGCATCATGATTGGTAAAATAATTGCTCCACCAATCATTGCTAAAAAGGATATCATGCCAATAACAGTAGTCAAGCTAAACATACTATACTTAAATATACGGAATTCCAGAATCGGTTTTTCCAACTTGAACTGACGACGGATAAAGAAATATAACGTAACTGCACCAACAATTAACGGAATAAGTACCATACCACTTAACCAGCCATGATTAACATCGCCAGCCATACTGAATCCATATAGAATACCACCGAAACCTAGAGTTGATAACATGATCGAGATAACATCTACTTTCGGGAATGTTTGTTTTGTTACATTGACTAATATTTTATTAGCAACGAACAAGTCAATGATGGCGATCGGTAACACGACATAGAACAAACTTCTCCATGGAAAATTTTCTACTAACCAACCTGATAATGTTGGTCCAATTGCCGGGGCAAATGCAATGACCATTCCAAATAGTCCCATTGCTGTCCCACGCTTTTCAATTGGATATATTAAAAACATAATGGTCTGCATTAAAGGCATCATAATACCTGCACCAGCAGCTTGTAATACTCTACCCACCATTAAAACTGAAAATCCTGGAGCAACTGCTGCTATTAATGTTCCAATAGCGAAACTCCCCATTGCAGTTAAAAATAATGCCCTTGTTGTAAAACGTTCAATCAAAAACGCTGTAACTGGGATCATAATCCCGTTTACAAGCATAAAAATCGATTGTAACCACTGTGCAGTAGCCGCATCGATTTGTAAGTCTTCCATAATATGAGGTAATGCTGTTCCTAGTAACGTTTGGTTTAATATTGCGACGAAGGCACCTGACATTAAAACAATCATCAACGGTGTTCGTTTAATCTCTATATCATTGTTCATATTCTTCCTTCTCTCTATTTTTTACATAACAGGGTACATCATAACATAAATTATTTCGATATACGAAATAAATGCAACATTTTTTTAAAAGCAACGATATTTTTTTATTATATGCGGAATAGTAATTTATATTTTTGGATGTTGGATGAAAACTATTCCTGGATACATACATAGAAAAAATCGGGAAATCCGCCCGTCTGTTCTTCCTAATTTCAAATGAATTGTTTTCCCTAACGTTTATTTCCTCGATTAACTTGAACTTGAAAGTCAGGTCTTGAAACCGTTTAACACTGTGATAAAGCTATTTATAGTAATAAATTTGTTCATCCTTGTTGGATTGTCAATTATCCTGTTTTATTCTAAAAATCTTAGCTCTTGCTTATTGGATTTGTCGTTTATCTCGTTTGTGGATTCCTCAACTTTTTAGGAAAGTGTAGAGGGTGCTCGTTTAGAAAGGTAGCGGCTTCAGAATCAACTGCGATAACGGAATCTCGGTGAGCAAGGTACCCCACCACAAGGTATATGTACGACTATGCAGCTCCAATCGGCAAGTTTCTTTATTATTGTGCGCTTTCGTGATCAAGACTTTGTAATTTTATTAGCCATAATAAAACTGTGAAAAGACACTCTCTTTCCACAGTTCATAATAGGTTTTTGTCTTATGGTCCAAACTTCTGTCAAAACAAAAAGAAAAAAACTAAGCATCATTATAGATACTTAGTTAACGTGCAAAATGTTCACTAACTTGTTCCAGTGCATCTTCTTCAAAAATCATTTTTCCGTATTCTTCGACCACAAAACATGTTACCGTTGATTCCTGACCAAATTCTAAAATCTGACTGATTAAATCTTCTTGCTCATCATCTGTCAAATAATCTTCGTCAAATCGAGTAATCAGCATGTATTGATTGTCGTAATAATATAACTCATCTCTCATTCCTATAGACGATTCAAAAACGTGGCTTAATTGAATAATATCTTCTAACTCTTTGAAGTTTACCACCACAACAAAATCTTGCCCATATTGTTGTTCCAATTCTGGCACTTCTTTCTCTGTAGGACCGAACTTTTCTTCTAGAAGTGATTCAATCTTATCATCAACCGGCATATCAATTGTTTTTCCAGACTCTGTTGGAAGTTGCAAGTTTTGACCATCTTTAGAAATTTGTGCTTTCGTCACTACAATTTCCAGACCTTTTTCAAGAGCTTGCACTTGAATCCATAATGGACCATCAATTTGAAAGTCTTCTTCATTATAATTGACTTCATCCATTACTTGCCAAAAGAGTTGTTCACTCTTTTCACGGTTATACCAGATTTCTTCCCGATCAAAGCCGCGATCTTCGATGTCCATATAAGAGATGTAAAATTTTATTGTATTTTCGTTAATTCTTTCTATTTCCATCCTGTAACTCTCCCTTCTTGATAAGTGATTGGGTTGGAAGGGATCAATGTTCTTCTATCTAAACCCTTATTAATACATATACCCTTTTGGTCATCCTATCTTAACTTAAAAAGGATGTTACCTCTATTGTATGATAGTTACTGCTTATTTGAAAACATAAAAACCTAAAAAAATAAAATTGGACCTTATAACAATGTATTAATTATAGATTGTAGCTTATTATACCCTATTTGTCACTAGTTAATTGTTTAAATCATGAAAAAATACACATATGATTCTGCTCGAAATATTTTCTCACAAGTGTCTGCGTATTCTGCTTAAACTACAAGTGTTTTTTCATGATCACGTTTGTACAACCGACGGAATATACATTGCACTGTATGGCTTTTGTAAGCAATTGACTTTTAATAAAAAAGCAGATCTCAAAAATAAGATCTGCTTTTCCTTTTAGTTTACCATTCTTTGTGCTTCTCTTAATTGGAAAGTACGAACTGTACGTGGTAAGAAGCGACGAATTTCATCTTCATTGTAGCCAACTTGTAGTCTTTTCTCATCTAAAATAATTGGTCTTCTTAATAATCCAGGGTTATCTTGAATCAATTGGAATAAATCTTTTAATGGAAGCTGATCCAAGTTTACATTTAATTTCTGGAATACTTTCGAACGAGTTGAAATGATCTCATCTGTTCCATCTTCAGTCATTCTTAAAATTTCTTTAATCTCATCAAGCGTTAATGGTTCTGAGAAAATGTTGCGCTCTTGAAATGGAATATCGTGCTCCTCTAACCATGCTTTCGCTTTACGACATGATGTACAACTTGGCGAGGTATAAAGTGTTACCATGTAACTTCACTCCTCAAAATGGATTAATTTATATTTAGATGCTTGTCACTTACACCTTTTATTACTTTAAAATGAATCTAATCTATTATCTATGTACTAAGTATACTATATCTTGTAATGGAATGATAGGGTATTATGTGTTTTTCTTCACTTTTTACATATCTTTGTCTTTATCAAGAGTATACCCTCACAATTCATAACTAAACACATTTTATAACTTTATTTATTATTTTTTTCGTTACGTTGTTTATCTAATGTGGTAAAGATATCATCCGCTTCCCTGCCATCATTATATGTTAATACTTCATCGACAGGCTGATAGGATTTTCCGTAAATTTCTTTATCCTTGTATGTATGAATATCTTCATACATCCGTTTCATTTGTTCATAAATTGCTTCTTCATCTTCTCCAGTTGGAGACCAATATAAAATTTCTAAGGTATTTGTCTCATCTGTAGCTAATGACTTTCTTGTGTAACCAATCGATACGGCATGCTTAAAGCCTTCTCTTTGATAGAAATGTAACCTTTTGGTTGAGTCACTATCCTTATAGTCATACGGCTCAACTTCTAGAATAATTGGTTTATTTTTTTTCTTCAGTTTGTCCATAAGCTGATGACCGATACCTTGTCCACGTGACTCCTTCGATACATAGACATAGTCAATAAAAAGAAATGTAGGAAACTCAGCATACATTAATACGTGATGAGGTCCTTCATCTTTGTAATAAACATCTCCTTTTTCTTTTAATAGTAATTCCATATGTTGTTTTGATTTCATTTCCTCTAGTGGGAAATATTGATTTAATTTCTCGTACCAATTCAACACTAATCTCCCCTTTATTAAAGTGCTCCAGTTGTATAGAATCACTCTCATTATACCCTTATTTACTTTAATTACTCGCTAAAAAGAATATTGTCTCAATAGAAAGGACCTCACATGTTGTGAGGCTAATCTAATGGTGTGTAATCGACTCCTTCAGTATATGAGTTTCCAGCATTCCAAATTAAAAATTCATCAATACCATTCTCATTTAAAGCTTTGATCTGAGCTTCCACTTCTTCCACTTCATACTGGAAAGTAGGACCACTATACAGCCATGGCGCCTCAAAATCTTGAATCCATGGTCTTGATACTGGTGGATTTTCTAATGCACCTAATACTTTATTTTCCACTTTAGCATATTCATTAACCAAACGATATGGTTCTTTATCAGGAAAATCGATACCGAAATATGGTGTCCAATGACTAGGATAAATCATAGATGAAATTACATCGACATTATTTGCGATTTTTGAAAAGTTTTGTCCAATACCTGGTGTTTCTTCAATTGTTGCAGCATAACCAAATATATCAACAGAAACATCTACATTGTAATATGCTAATTCTTCCCTCGCATATGCAACAAAATCTGTCACAGCTTTTACTCTTTTCTTAATTTCATCAAGTTCAACGTCAGCGTAATCCCCTTGATCATATTCTAGTTCCTTATCACGTTTTTCAAAGCCTTCCGGAAAGCGAACATAATCAAATTGAATTTCTTTAAAGCCTAGCTCTGCTGCCCTTTTGGCGATATCAAGGTTATATTCCCAGACTTCTTTTTGAAATGGGCTAACAAATGATTCGCCTTTACCATTTGTCCAAACTTTGCCGTCTTTCGTAAAAGATAAATCTGGCCTTGCTTCAGCTAAGACAGAATCTTTAAATACAACAATACGAGCTATTGGGTAAATCCCTTTCTTTTCAAGGGTTTTCAATACTTTTTTAGGGTCTTTCATGAAATTATGAGCAACGCCCTCATATGGTAATTTTTCATCAGGTTTAAACGTAACATAGCCATGATCCTCTTTAATATCGATTACCATCGCATTCAAGTCAGTTGATTCAATAAGATCTAATAATGTTTCGAATCTGCTTCCACCAGCAGAATGACCAGTTACATATATTCCTCGCACAGCATCTGGATATTCAAATTTCAAATCAGATACAAACGAAAATCGTGCTAATGCTTCAGGCAATGTATGTTTTATTAATTCGGTGCCCATTTTTTTGTGGGCATGTGCCTGTAGTGTTACTTCTTTTTCTTCCTCTGCGCTTACTGTAGTTGTGATTACTACTAACAGGATCATCGCAACCATCATGCTGACTGACCATTTAATGTACTTACGCATACCATCAATCTCCTACAACTAAATTTATGTATAACCTTATTATATAGAATTACTGACCTCTTTTGTTAATATTCATTAAAAAATTTATAAAAAAAGCGAATTTAGTCCTTTTAACTTACTTTTTGTGTTTTGTTTAGAGTATATTTGACTAATTTCGAGTTTAAAGTGAGACTTCCATTAGTGGGGGTTTTACGGACGATTAGTACCGTGATAAAAAGCTCCTATCCTATATTGGATAAGAGCTTTCACTTCATTTATTTTGATATGCTTTATATTCTTTTTCTGTGCATAATACCCAGTGTCCTGGTGTTACTTCTCTAAATTCAGCATCCGCTGTATCATGTTGTGCTGGATCATAAATGGTCCGCTCACGATTACGTTCAAAGTCAGGATCCGGTAATGGAATCGCTGATAGGAGAGACTTTGTGTAAGGATGTAATGGATTTTCGTATAACTCATTACTATCCGCAAGCTCTACAATCCTTCCAAAATACATTACTGCAATACGGTCACTAATATATTTAACCATAGAAAGGTCATGAGCAATAAAAAGATATGTCAAACCATGCTCTTCTTGTAATTCCTTCATTAAGTTGACTACCTGTGCTTGAATCGATACATCCAAAGCAGAAATAGGTTCATCAGCAATGATAAACTCTGGATCAACGGCTAACGCTCTGGCAATCCCGATACGTTGGCGTTGACCACCACTAAATTCATGTGGATAACGAGTCGCATGCTCTTTGTTTAAACCAACAGTATCTAGTAGTTCTTCCACGCGTTTCGTTTTTTTAGCTTCATTTTTAATTAATCCATGAATCTGTATACCTTCTAAAATGATCTCCTTTACTGTCATCCTAGGATTCAAGGATGCATACGGATCTTGGAAAATCATTTGCATTTGACGATTAAATTGTTTTATATCTTTTTTTGACTTACTTCCGTGAACATCAACACCATTAAACTTCACTTCACCACTTGTCGCATCATATAAGCGGATGATCGTTCTTCCAGTCGTTGATTTCCCACAACCGGACTCACCAACTAATCCAAAGGTTTCACCACGGTAAATGTCAAAGCTAATACCATCTACTGCTTTAACAACACTGTTTCTACCTGTTTGGAAATGTTGCTTTAGATTTTTGACTTCTAAAATTTTTTCTTTATTCATGATGGGTTCTCCTCTCCAGAAGAGATATTACCTTTCATCCGCTTCTTGACCGCTTCAGGGGGATCCACATCTGGTGCATCGTCATGCAACAACCAAGTTGCAGCATAATGTGAATCTGAAACCTTAAACAATGGTGGTTCCTCTTCCAAGTCAATTTGCATCGCATATTCATTACGTGCAGCGAATGCATCCCCTTTTGGCGGATTCATTAAATCAGGCGGAGTACCAGGTATTGCAATTAATTTTTCTTCATCACTATCTACTGTTGGCATAGAGCCAAGTAATCCCCAAGTATAAGGGTGTTTAGGATTGTAGAAAATGTCATCCACTGTACCAATTTCGACAATTTTACCTGCGTACATAACTGCTACACGATCTGCTACGTTCGCTACTACTCCTAAATCATGTGTAATAAAAATGATGGAGGTATCCATTTTCTTCTGAATATCTTTCATTAATTCTAATATTTGTGCTTGTATAGTTACATCAAGTGCTGTTGTCGGTTCATCCGCAATTAACACTTTTGGATTACATGCAAGTGCTATGGCAATAACAACACGTTGTCTCATACCACCAGAAAATTGATGAGGATACTGATCGATTCGTTTAGCGGGATCAGGAATCCCAACTAATTCGAGCAACTCAATCGCACGTTTACGCGCCTCCGTTTTTGATAATTCCTGGTGTAAAATGAGACCTTCCATAATTTGCTTACCAATTTTCATCGTTGGATTTAAAGACGTCATCGGATCTTGGAAAATCATCGACATATCTTTCCCACGAATTTTTTGCATTTCTTTATAGGATAGTTTCGTTAGATCGTTTCCTTCAAAAAGAATTTCTCCTTTGGGAATGTGCCCCGCTGGTTTTGCAACAAGTCCCATTAACGCTTTTGTTGTTACAGACTTGCCGGAACCGGACTCCCCAACAATTGCTAATGTTTCTCCTTTATTCAATGCAAAATTAACACCTCTTACCGCTTGTACAGTACCACCGTAAGTGTCAAACGATACATGTAAATTACGAACATCTAAAATTGGATCCATCTTCACACACCTCACTTTCTCATCTTCGGATCTAATGCGTCTCGTAAACCATCCGCTAGTATATTAAAGCCAATCATTAATAAGGAAATAATCACAGCCGGGTATAAAAGCATATATGGATATACCCTATAATCATCGAAGGCTGTATCAATTAGTGTACCTAGTGATGCGATTGGTGGTTGTAGACCTAAACCAATAAAGCTTAAAAAGGCTTCAAAGAATATCGCACTAGGAATCGTAAACATCGTATTAATAATGATCACACTTGTCACATTCGGAATTAAATGTTTCATCAAAATCCGCTTATCATTAGCACCTAATGTTCGTGCGGCTAAAACGAACTCTTGTCCTTTTAATTTTAAAACTTGGCCACGAACGATACGTGCCATGCCGATCCAACCGGTTATCGTCAAGGCAATCGTGATGGCAATTAATCCAGGATCAAGTAATATGATCATCAAAATTACTACAACTAAGTTTGGAATTCCCGAGAGAATTTCAATAATACGTTGCATAATATTATCCGTTCTGCCACCATAGTACCCGGATATTCCACCGTAAAGTACACCAATTACCATATCAATCATCGCAGCAAGAAAACCAATATATAAGGAAATTTGTGTTCCTTTCCAGATTCGGGTCCATAAATCACGCCCCATACTGTCCGTGCCAAACCAAAAATATTGATCTTCTAAACCTCTCGCTGCATATATATCTACTTCCATTGCAACGGTTAAGTAACCATTATCGCTTTCTTCTTTCGGAATCACTACTTCTGTGCTTTTGACAAATTCTTTATCAATTTCATATCCTTTAAGTCCACTTTCAATTGCATCTTCTTTTGATGTTCCTTGCACTTCATATGTTTGGATCCCATCAAAACCAAGCCAATCTAAACCTTGAATTTTTGGTGGTAAATAGGCTGCATCATAATTCGTTTCATCATTTTCATAATCATTCATTAGTGGCCCAATAAAGGCAATTAAAACAATGAATGCTAGGACTATTAATCCAGAAATAGCTCCTTTATTTTTTCCAAGTCGTATCCAAGCATCTTTCCAATAGGAGAGTTGAGGACGATTCAGCTCTTCACTGGCATCATCGTGTAAATGGACACGTTTGAACTTTTCCGTGTTATATTTCTTTGTGTCCTTGTCCATTAGTCCTTCCCTCCTGTAATTCGAATTCTTGGATCTATAATTCCATATAATAAATCAACTACTAAGATTATCACGACAAATAATACAGAGAACAACATGGTTGTCCCCATAATAACCGGATAATCATTAACACTGATTGATCTAACGAATTGTTCACCAATCCCTGGAACTGCGAAAATTTGTTCAATAACTAATGTACCAGTCATTAAGCTAACAGTCATTGGACCTAAGACAGTAATAACAGGAATCAATGCATTTCGTAGTGCGTGTTTAAACATAATACTACTATTTGAAACACCTTTTGCTCGTGCCAATTCAATATAATCAGACCCTAATACTTCTAACATTTCGGTTCTCATAAAACGAGCACAAATGGCCATCGGAAATATCATCAAAGCTATTGTTGGTAATACGGTATAAATCGGTCCTTCCCAAAACGAAGGCGGGAAAATTCTCCATTGAACCGCAAAGTAATATTGAAGCAAACCTGCGAATACAAATGACGGTATGGATATCCCAATAACCGCTAAAACATTGGAAGAGTAATCTAACCAAGTGTTATGTCTTATAGCTGCAATCATCCCTAAAACAATTCCTAAAATAGAGCCAATAATTAAAGCTTGTGCCCCTAGTTGTGCAGATGGACCAAGTCGATTCAGTATTATGTCTGTTACCGATCGATTATTATATTGAAACGACACGCCTAAATCACCTTGTACCATACCTACCATGTATTTGGCATATTGTACAGGTACAGGTTCATTCAAACCATATTCTTCTAACAAAATCTGTTCCTGTTCTTCTGTCATCTTGCCCCCTAGTTCGTTAAACGGAGAACCCGGAAGTAATTTCATCAGAAAGAACGTCGCTGTTGCAATAATAAACAATGTAATGATCATATACACGAGTCGTTGCAAAATATATTTGGCCATTGCTTCCACCTCCTATATAGTAAAATTCACCTTGATTTTTGTTAATAATTCTAACAATTCTGAAAACAGTTGAAAGAGAGTATAGCTATCCAATCTATGCTATACTCTCTTTGCCATTCTATAAGATTAGATATTCATTGTAACTACTTAACAATATCTACATATTTAAAGCTATAGTCATTACCAAATGGATTTAGTGAATCCATTCCTTTTACATAGTCTTTTGCAAGTACAGATGTTTTACGCTGCATAATTGGTGCAATTGCTGCATCTTCCAATGCAATTTTTTCTGCTTCTTGCATTGCTTCGAAACGTTCTACAGGTTTTGTTGCCAGCTCACCTTTTGCGGCATTAACTAGTGCATCATATTCTTTGTTAGAATAGGCAATATCGTTGTTTTCTCCACCTGTTACCCAAAGATCTACGAAAGAAATCGCATCTTTATAGTCAGGTCCCCAACCAGAAACTGCTAATTCATATTCTTTATTACGCATAATTTCTAATTGTTGTGACCATGGAACATTGTTAGGTTCAATGGTTAAACCTTCTAAATTGCTCTCAAGTTCTCCCTTCATGAACTCACTAATACTTTTAGCAACATCACTATCACCACTTAAGAAGGTTAATGTTACTTCTTCAAATCCTAGTTCTTGTTTTGCTGTTGCCCATAACTCTTGAGCAGCCTCAACGTCATATGCTAGAACATCACTACCTTGTTGGAAATCTTCTTCTGTTTCAGGGTGTTTCACAAAACCTTTTGGTACAAAATAATTAACTGGAGTAGAGTCATTTCCATAAACAACGTCAATATATGCTTGCTTGTTAAATGCTTTTGCTAATGCTTTTCTGAAGTTTTCATTTTGCATGTACTTGCTAGCAGTTTTTGATTCTTGGTTAAATTTCATCCAAAATACACTTGTTTCAGCAAGTGAGTTGTATTCTGGACTTGTTTGATTATCATTTACTTGTGAACCATATAATGTAACGCGGTCTAATTCGCCCACTTCATAGTTAGAAAGTGCTGTATCTGGTTCTTTAATTACTTTAACATTGATACCGTCTAATGCTACATTTTCAGCATCCCAGTATGTTTCATTTTTTTCTAATTTCCATCCTGCTTCTGCATTCCATTCGGTCATTTTGAATGGACCATTAGATAACATATTCTCAGGTTTTAAGGCGAAATCATCACCTTGTTCCTCTATAAATTCTTTATTCATTGGTAAGAAAGTTGGAAAAGCAGCATAGGATTCAAAATATGGTACTGGCTTCTCTAATTCAACTACAAAAGTATAATCATCAGGAGCACTTACTCCTAACTCAGATGGCTCTAAATCTCCTGCATAGATTTCAGCAGCATTTTTAATTTTGCCACTCATTAAATAATTTGCGTAGAAAGACTTGTTATCCGGATTAATTGCTCGTTGCCAACCATAAACAAAATCTTGTGCTGTTACAGGGTCACCGTTTTCCCACTTTGCGTCTTCACGTAAATGGAAAGTATATGTTAAACCATCTTCACTTACTTCTGTTTCATCTTTCTTTGCAATCCCGGAAACAATTTCACCTTCTGGAGCTAAGCGATATAAACCTTCATACACTGTATCTGTGTATTGAATTGATACATTGTCCTCTGCTAGGATAGGATCCATTGTCGGAATGTCAGATGGAGAAGAAATACGTAATACTTTTTCTTCAGCGCTTTCATTTTCCCCAGCATTGTCGTCTTCTGTGCTATCGCTTGCACCTGAGCATGCAGTAAGTACTAAACCAAGAACAAGCGCTAATACTAACAACCACCATTTGTTATGTCTCATTAAAATAATACCCCCTATTTTTTTAGTTTATAAAGACAAAACTTACAATAGATATTATACATATAATTTTCAAACAATTCACTATATTTTTCGTCATTTTTCAACAAAATCGTTTAAATTCAATGATTGCAAACGATAAAATGGTATTATAGTCCCGAATTCTCTAAATTAGTCTGAATTATTAGTTTTTTCAGTTTATTTTAATTATTCAGATAATTGATATTATTGCTAGATTATTTCATAATAAATAAAAAAGGAGACAAGATATTCATGAGAAAAGGGACTAATCATTTTATACTAATAGTCGTACATTGCTTAGTATGTCTACTATTAATCATATTATTTACTAAAAATGTTTCATTACTCGCATACATCAATACTACTTTTTATATGGGAGCCTTATATTTAATAGCAGGACTTTTACTCTACGTAATATCGAAAAAATTCTTTGATATTACTGCTTTCAGCTTCCGAAAAGTGTTTACTAAATGGCAAAATAGCTTTGATGAGTATGAATTACCGTCTAATAGAGTAAATACTAATTGGGTTCATTTCTTTTTTATCCAAGGAGGAGCTTTGTTAGGGGTAATGCTTATATTATTACTATTATATTACTAAACTTTTAAAAAATGATAAATTTTATGTAATTTAGTAATAATTATATATGGAAATGATAAAACAGAATAAATACTAGTTAGAAGAGTTTTTCATTCTAGTATAAACAAAGCCTTGGGATCCCAAGGCTTTGTTATATTTATGAACAACATCCTGATAGTTTTAATCTATTCTTCTTAAGACCCTATATTTGTCTCTAATATGCAAATCCACGAAGGCAAATGCGGCATCCTCCATTTTTTTATTTTCCCAAATTATTCAGGAATATAAGGCAAATCTAAATTTTCAGGAACATTAATAACATGGGTATCTGCGTAAGCTAGGATCCCTTCCTTACCATATTCACGCCCCATCCCAGATTGTTTCACACCACCGAATGGGAAACGCACATCTAGCCCTTGAACCGCTGCTGTATTAATCATTGTCGTTCCAGCTTGTATATGCTTTGCAATCTTTAAGGCATGTTCTTCTTCTCCCCAGACAGAACTTGTCAAACCAAAAATACTGTCATTGGCTAGCTCAATCGCGTGCTGGTCATTCTCAAACGGTAAAATGGGAACTGTTGGTCCAAATTGTTCTTCTACAACGATCGGGTCTTGCTGGTCAGCACCTAAAACAACTGTTGGCTGCATGAAATAACCTTCTTCAAATAAATTTTGGTCAAGAATCTTACCTAATTTAACTACCTTAGCACCTTTACTTTCAGCATCATCAACTAAACTTTGTACATATGTTGCTTGCTTTTGATTATTAACAGGACCAACTGTAACGTTTTTATCAAAAGGATCTCCCACCCTAATCCACTTGTTTGCTGCCTCGATATACTTTTCAACAAATCGATCGTAAATGGATTGATCAACATAAATTCTTTTTGCAATCATACATATTTGGCCAGCGGTAAGAAAATTAGAAATAACTAGACGTCTCATTGCTCTTTCATCATTGACATCAAAATCACTTAAGATAATCGCTGCGTCATTTCCCCCTAATTCCAATGTCATATGTTTGATTGTATCAGCCGCAGCCTTCATAATATGTTTCGCTGTTTCCGTCCCACCTGTAAAGGCAATCTTTGCTATTTTAGGGTTCGATGTTAACTCCACACCAACCTCTGCTTTTCCATGTACCATGTTTAATACTCCTGGTGGAAATTCATTGGCAATTATTTCTATGACTTTACTAACAGCAAGCGGGGCCAACGGACTTGGTTTCAACACCATCGTGTTTCCTGCTAACAATGCAGGAGCTATCTTTATAGTGGAAAGTGATATAGGATAATTCCAAGGTGTGATAGCAGAAACAACACCAATGGCATCCTTTGCAATAATGGTCTTTCCATTATCATGCTCTTGAATATCACTTTTCAAAACTTTCTTTACATTATCACATGCATATTCCATCCACATTAGTGAAACGCCTATTTCACCTTCCGAATCATAAAGGGGTTTTCCATGCTCACGTGATAACAATTCAGCAATCTCAGGCGTGTTATCGTTAATTTTCTGAATCGCACTTCTCATTCGTTCAATCCGCTCATCAATAGACGTTTCTCTCCAAGTAGTAAAGGTGTCGTGCGCTACATCAATCGCCTTGATCGTATCTTCAACCGTATTAACTGGTGCATAGCCTACAATTTCATCCGGATGTGCTGGATTTTCGCGTGGATCTTGTTTGTCGGCCTTTAGCTTCTCTCCATTGATGATAGCATCTATATGTATAAGGTTTTCAGGCATAAGGTTTTCTTCCTTTCTTTTAAAAAATCTATTAACATTATGCCCTACCCATCAATTGATAATTCATCATAAGGCTTAATACCATTCAGCTCATAAGCAAAACTTACGAATGATAACGAAAGCAATCTTTCAACTTTACCTAACAAATGTTATTATAAATAGAAGAAAATGATGTAAATGCTTATTTAGTAGGAATCTAAGGGCTAAATGACATAAAATGAGACTTCTATCAATGGGGGTTTTACGGACGATTAGCACCGTGATAAGTAATTGTGAGAAATTATATACAACATGTGATAGAATCAAATGAGTATAAGCCTAAATAAATGTAATATACATTGATAATTAAATGAGTATTCATGAAAAAGAATTATGGAAAAAAATATAGATGGATTTATTGAGGTGAAGGAAAATGAAAACAATTTTTTCAGGTATTCAGCCAAGTGGTAGTTTAACATTAGGAAATTATTTAGGTGCGATGAAGCATTTTGTGGCATTGCAAGAGGATAATCAGTGTTATTTTTGTGTGGTAGATGAGCATGCGATTACGGTTCCACAAGACAGATTGAAATTACGCGAAAATATTAAGTCTTTGGCAGCATTATACATAGCTTCAGGAATTGACCCAGAAAAATCTGTGCTATTTATCCAATCAGAAGTTGCTGCACATACACAACTGGGTTGGATGTTACAAACCGTGAGTTACATAGGTGAATTAGAGCGTATGACCCAATTCAAAGATAAATCAAAAGGTAAAGAAGCAGTATCAGCTGGTTTGCTAACATACCCACCGCTAATGGCTGCTGATATTTTACTTTATAATACTGATATTGTACCTGTTGGTGAGGATCAAAAACAACACTTGGAACTGACACGTGATTTAGCACAGCGGTTTAATCACCGTTTTAATGATATTTTCACCATTCCGGAGATTAGCATTCCAAAAGTCGGAGCACGGATTATGTCCTTACAAGAACCAACGAAAAAAATGAGTAAATCGGATGAAAACCAAAAGGCTTCTATTTTTATGCTGGATACCGAAAAACAAATTGAAAAAAAAATTAAAAGTGCTGTTACGGATTCAGATGGTATTGTCAAATATGATAAAGAAAATAAGCCAGGTATTAGCAACTTATTAACTATTTATGCAAGCTGTACAGGTGAATCAATTGAAGAATTGGTACACAAATATGACGGCAAAGGTTATGGCGAATTTAAACAAGACACTGCGAATGCTGTAATTGAGGCATTACGTCCGATTCAACAGCGTTACCATGAATTAATTGAATCAGATGAATTAGATGATTTACTTGATCTAGGTGCTGATAAAGCGAACTTTGCAGCGAATAAAATGTTACGTAAAGCAAAAAAAGCAATGGGACTTGGCCGAGTTAAGAAAAAGAAAAAATAGTATTTAGAAAAATTTAGATACACAAATTATAAGAAAAGCACAGAGCGCCCGCATAGAAACGTAGCGACTGGAGCTATTCAACTGAGATAAAGGAATCACTTAGAAAAGCGAACCGCTGATGACTTTCGCACAAGGACATAATGGCGATTCGTGAAGTCGCCTAGCTTTTGGGCGCTTCCGTAGACATCCGTGCAAATTTTATACTTTCTTGTCTTGTTTAAGAAAACCTTGGAGTTCAGAATGAATTCTCCAAGGTTTTCTTATTTACGATCTTAATGATTTAGTTGAATAAGGTTCGTGTTCCCGCTCCCAAATATCTTCATAAAAAGCTTGTCCTTTAATAATTTGTTTGCAAAAATGTTCATGTTTGGAACTCCAGCCATTCGCTAAATCTCTGTAAAGCTTTTTCCATGCTTCACTAAAAGTCATTTTTTTAATTGAGTGATATTGCTCCGGTACCCATTCTGTTAACCAGTATCTTACTTCTTCCTGGCAATGAGCGACTTCTAATTGATCCAATGCGATCATTAGTAATTGTTTTAATTGACGTTCTCTTCTCGTTAGACCAACCATATATTCTGGTGGTAAGGATAAAATGTGAAATTCTTTATCCGTATGGTCAGGTATTGAGTATGTCTTAGCCGTTCGTCCCTCAATTAGATCAAATACTAACCGCTCCTGACGGGGGATTAATCTACTTTTTCGAATCGGAATATGATATCCCATCGTATCAAATGCTAGTATGGATGAACCATTCGTGATGACACAAGCATAATCAAGCTGTTGCCGTTCCTGATTTTTTCGAGTATAGGCACGTTGATAAATTTGATCTAGCATAGATTGAGGTATATCTTGCAAATCATTTTCAATGTATTGAAAGGTGTTGTCATCGATGAAGAGTATCGGAGCCTGATCTAGAATTTCAATACCATCTGACTTTCTCCATTCATGGAAGGGACATACATTATAGCCGTTTTCTTCTCCTTCAAACCAATTGACCCATACATCATGTAAATACAACATATGACGAACCCTCACTTTGACTAATCTGTTTATCAAACAGTATGAACCAATACGAGATAATTTATTCTTTTCTTGTTATTATTTAACAGAAAATAGTGTCATCTTTTGAACAGATATTCCCATAAAAATAAGACCCAGAAGGAAAAAATAACATTCAATTTTCGCTTGAACAATGGCAAGGTAATCAAGGAAAGACAAGCCAGCCGGTATAAAATTCAAATAAAGAATAATCGATACTCCACCTGAGATAGACAATCCAAACCCAATCAAAAAAAGTAACACATAAATCAACTTAACCCGCCCCTTAACACTTTATACTCATTATATGTACAAGCCCCTAATCTATGACAAAAGGTAGAAGCGATCAAAGGACAAGTTACATGACTAATTTGTGTATATAATAAAAACAAAACCTCCTCTACATGATATTTATCAGATGTCAAAATAAATACTGCAAACCAAAGTACAGGCACACGCTACGGCAAGATACTTCGCTCTGCAAAGTGTTATGATTTTTAAAAGAGGTAATACACGGGAATTCGTTTCCGAGTACTTGTACTTTAAAAAGATAGAATAATGTGATTAGCGGAGGCAGAATACGGAGACTCCTGCGGGAACTCACGCGAGCTGTAGATCCACTTGGTAAAGTGAAGTTCTTTACCAAGTTAGCTGAAGCCGTGCCCGCGGAAAGCGTAGTATTCTGCCGGAGCGTATGGTCCCCCTCAACAAAATGCAATGTGGAAGGAAGTAAAACTACATCAAAATTATGTCGCGGTTTAAGTTTTTTGTGAATTGTTCTATTTTCTTTCCATAAATCGAGTAGGAGGATAATCATTAATTGATTATCCGACCTCTCACACCACCGTACGTACGGATCCGTATACGGCGGTTCCAACTTATTTAGGCATGCACCTTTCTATAGTGCTGTAGACTAGAGATTA
>NZ_JBQQCK010000009.1:0-200939 GCF_052246695.1 Gracilibacillus sp. D59
CTAGTAGAAAATGGAACATAAAACATAAACTGCGAAGTAACATTTTTGTGATTTTGCTCTTTTCCATCATGTCTAAGAGAGTGCTGGAATATCGCTCCTGCAGAATACTGCGCTTTCCGTGGGCTCGGCTTCAGCTAACTTCGCAAAGAAAATCACTTTGTAAAGTGGACGGAAAGTCCTTCCTGTGTGTTACTTCAATCAAATTCATAACATTACGCAAAGCGAAGTATCTTGCCGGAGCGTATGTAAGCACTCAGTAAAAATCAGAATGGAGAAAAGCCTCACTTCGGAAATTTTCATTACTTCACAGTTTTTATCTAATTCGAAACCGTTTAACAGGGTTCGTCTGGATTTTTTCCCTTATAGTCTTTAACAATGAATGGGGGAATATCTTATTTTTATAATTAGACGCTTTGGTTGTTATCTTATATAATAGGTTTTAGTGTTAATGTAAAGGATGAGCGCGATGTGGAAGACTGTTTTATCGGTAATGGTTGTTTTGATTTTGGTTGTAATTGTGGTGATTACCAATTTTACTAATATAGGTGATCAACAATCAGAGCCAAATATTATAGATGTTACAGAAGATACCTCTGTAGATGGTGTAGGTATTACAGCACCGAACGTGGAACAATTACAGGAAGGTAATCAGGCCCCTAATTTTAGGTTAACTGATCTTGCTGGTAATGAAGTAGAGGCATTTGATGTGGAACAGGACTATATTTTATTGAATTTTTGGGCAACTTGGTGTAAGCCTTGTAGAGAAGAAATGCCTGCTATGCAGACGTTTGAAAATGAAAATAGTGATACAGTTAAGGTGATCGCAGTAAACGCTACGAATAGAGAAACATCAATCGATAAAGTAAAAGCATTCGTGGAAGAAGGTAATTTCGAATTTACTGTATTATTAGATAAAGATGATGTCGTGTATGAAAGATATTCGATTATCGGTATGCCGACTTCCTTTATCATTAGAACAAGTGATCAAAAGGTTATGAAACGAATTAATGGTGCTATGACACTAGAGCAAATGCAAGATCACTTAAAAGAGTTACAGAGCTAGAATTGATCGGGAAGGAGTATGTTTGTGTCAACAATAGAATGGCAAGAAATAGAAGAAAAAATCCAGAGTTGGAATTCACTAGATGAGATTCCACCCTACAATGAGATAGAAATATTGCGAATCCTTGATAAAGTTGAACAAGCAACTTTTTCTTTGCAAGTTGACTCAGAAGCATTACTTTATAGTATGCTTACTTTTTATCGTTTAAAGAGAAATGTGACAGATGATCATTTAAATAAACATCTCGAACAATTAAAGAAAGAAAGTAATCATCCAATGGTTGCAGACGTACAAGCATTAAAGCATTATTTATCAATCTATAATGATATCCAGGAGACCGATCTTGCACAGTATCACATTCGTGAAACAGACTTTGATCCGGTTAAATTAAAGAAAGCTAAAGCACTCTTAGCTGAAATGGATCGTTTATCAAAATTGAGATCAATTCATACAGCATCATCCAACCATATCAAGAAAACGTATGATCAAATCTTTGAGCAAGTGGAATTTATTGAAGATGTAGCCGAATCAATGGTTTACACTTTAGAGCAACGCAAATCAACAAAAGAAATTCAATCTTACAATGAGGCTGTCGAAAGACTAAGCTATTTTATTACGCTTTTTTATGATGCGTTACCTTCCTTTATTAAAGATGAAACAGCATCTGATCCATTAGATGAATTATCGAAAATGATCGGACTGGATGAGGTTAAAGATTATATTAACCATTATTATCAATATTTAAAATACCAGCAAAAAAGGAAAGAAGCAGGATTTCAAATGGTTGATGAGCAAGGATTAAATATGGTGATCACCGGAAATCCAGGAACAGGTAAAACAACCATTGCTCGTTTGCTAGCGAATATTTACTACCGTCTGGGGCTGCTTGAAACAAACGAAGTGATTGAAGTGAACCGTTCGCAATTAGTCGGTTCCTTTATGGGGCAAAGTGAGGAGAACACATTAAATTATGTCAAGAAAGCATTAGGTGGAGTACTCTTTATCGATGAAGCTTATAATTTAAAACGAGAAGACCAAACTGGTAATGATTATGGTCAAGCAGTTATTGATACATTAGTTTCTAGTATGACTAGTAAGGAATATGCTAATAAATTTGCAGTAATTATTGCGGGATATCCTGATGAAATGCAGCACTTTTTATGGTCAAATCAAGGCCTAAGAAGTCGTTTTCCAGAAGGTAACTTTATTAAGCTGCCTGATTTCTCTAATGAAGAATTATTACAAATTGCGGAAGATGCGGCTTTACAAAATGACTACTTTTTCACAGAAAAGGCACGACATCGCTTTCTATCATTAATTGAAAAGGCACGTGTTGATGAATCATTCGGAAATGCTCGTACAGTTAAAGATTTGGTACTGAAAGTAATTTTCCATATTGGTGCCAGTCATGAGCTACCATTAGAGGACAATTGGCTTGCCCATATGCGCATATCAGAAGAAGATATCGCCACACTTGATGATCAGAAGGATTCTACTGAGCCAATGGAACAACTGGAACAATTAATTGGGCTTGATAATGTGAAAGAGGAAGTGAAGAAGTTATCTGCATTTGTGCAAATACAACAAAAGCGCAAATCATTAAAACTACCGACTGTACCTGTTCAATTACATTCCGTCTTTTCGGGTAATCCGGGTACTGGCAAAACAACAGTTGCCAAATTATTTGCGCAAATTTTAAAGCAATGTGGTTTACTAAAACGAGGTCATTTAGTAGTAGCGTCAAGAAGCGATCTTGTTGCTGGATTTGTTGGTCAAACAGCTATGAAAACCAAGAATAAAGTCCGTGAAGCTTTAGGTGGCGTATTGTTTATTGATGAAGCATATGCGTTATACCGTGGGGAAAAAGACTTTGGCAAAGAAGCAATTGATACGTTAGTTGATGAAATGACGAAGCATAACGAAAATATTGTGATTATACTTGCTGGTTATAAAAATGAAATGGAGCGTTTTATTGCTAGTAACCCAGGATTAGAATCTAGGTTTAAAAAATATTTTCAGTTTCAAGATTATACGAAAGAGGAACTTCTGGAAATGGTGCGATATCATGTCAAAGAATTTGAATACCAGTTGAACGATGATGTAATCGACTATTTATTAAAACATTTTGAAGATACGACAATTAGCGGAAATGGACGATTCATCGTTAACTTGATAAACGAAGCGATCCAGTATCAAGCGTTAAGACTTGATATTGATACGGCACAAATAGAAAATCTTGAGTTGTTAACGAAAAAAGATTTCGAATTAGCTTGGAAATCTATTAGGGGGACAAATCAACAATGAAAGTAACTACACCAATTAAAGTACGATATCAGGAAACAGATCAAATGGGAGTAGTCTACCACGCCAATTATTTAATCTGGTTTGAGATAGGAAGGACAGCATTTATTGAAGAATTAGGCTTTAAATATCATGAAATGGAAGCAAAGGGGATTGTTTCCCCGGTTATCGATGCCAATATTCAATTTAAGCATCCAATTCGTTATGGTGATGATGCCTATGTGGAGACGTGGCTGGAAAAATATAATGGCATTCGTACAACATATGGTTATCGAATCTTAGATCAGGAAGGAAATGCTGCAGTTACAGGTGAAACACAACACGTAATTGTAAAAAAAGATAATTTTCGGCCACTTTCCTTGAAAAAGCAATTTCCAAACTGGCATGATGCGTATCAGAATGCGTTAGAAAGCGTGGAATAATCATGGCCTTCGGAATTAACAGAAATACATTAAAAAAGTGGAAGTCAGATGTTAGAAATGGGGAAATAGCTTTTTTAACTCATTATTGGCTAGATGACCGTTTTCCCGGATGCACGACAGTTACAAAAGTAGGTTGTGCTGATTATCAGAAATTAATTGAATGGGGTAAAAAATATAGTCTGAGGAAAGAGTGGATTCATCAAGATCCAAACTATCCGCATTTTGATCTGTTTGGAGAGAGGCAAAAACAAATCTTATTTAATGAACAACAATGGGAACAGATAAATAAGTTTCAATTGTAATTAGAGATTTTCACATTGATTGAAGGGGTGACCTGGAAATCGCGAAAAATCAGACAGCAATAATAATGAAAAAAAGGCTTGGATAAAGTTTTAGATTCCAAGCCTTTTTTGTGTGTAAATTAAAAAGAGACTATTATTAGCTGTAATTTGTTAGGCGATTATATTAGAACTACTTGTTAATGCTCGGTCTTTTTGGAAGGTACCGGGTCAAAGCCTCCAGGATGAAATGGATGGCATTTTATTATTCTTTTGACTGATAAATACGTTGCTTTAAATAGGTTAAAACGTTGAAAGCATTCTAGACTATAGTGAGAACAAGTTGGTTGAAAACGGCAACTTGGTAGAAACATTGGACTGATAAAGTGTTGATAAAAACGAATGAATGCCATAATCACTTTTTTCAAAGTACTCACCTCATTGATGAAGTGCTTTATCATAGGTAATCGATGCAATTGCATCATGTAAATGAATGGATTCTTCATTTTGGCACGTTACGGTGAATCTTTCAATAAACGGTAATTCATATAAGTCCGCGGCCACAAGTCGAACCATATCTTCCACAAAACGAGGGTTTTCGTATGCTTGCTCGGTGACCATTTTTTCATCAGTGCGTTTTAATACTGGATGAATACGTGCACTTGCATTACTTTCCGCTGCATCTAATAAAGCTTGTTTCCAGTCTACGTCATCCTCTTGATAGTCAGCCGATAAATCCGCGGTCATTTTAACATTACCGCGTTGGTTATGCGCACTATACTCACTGATTTCTTTTGAACAAGGGCACAAAGTCGTAATAGTACCTTCCAATGACACCGTTATGTTGTATCCTACATTTTTATCATAAATAATCGTGATTTCTGCATCTGCATGGTTCATGCCTGCCAAGTCAGAAGCTGGTCCGCTACGCTCAAAGAACCATGGGAAAGAAACAGTAATTTGATTATCATCCTGTTCCAATCGATCTGCCATTTCCTTGGTAAATTGTTTTAATGTTGAAACGGACAACTCGAAAGGATTTCCATTACTATAATTTTGCATCATTTCAGTAAAGCGGCTCATGTTTGTCCCTTTGTGATTTTTCTTAATGGAAGATGTCATTTTAAATGTCCCGATTGTTGTTTGCGTTTCAGGTTTCACCTTACTGGAAACCTGTATCGGATGCTTGACATTGGAAATACCAACTTGATCTATATCAAATAAAAAGTCTTTCTGTGTATTTTGTAAGTCGGGCATTTTTTCTTTTTCAGTTGGTTTCGTTTTTTCACCTGGTTCAACTGAGCCAAACAATTTATGTCTTTCTGTTTTGCTTGGAAGTTGTTTGGTGTTAAAATCTTTCATGATTAGACCCCTTTCGTCTTCAACTATTTCAAAGTATACTTAATCTGAGTACAATATTCAATTTAAAAAGCTTGTAAAAAAGGATCTAACGGTTCTGTTAGACCCCTTTACATCCATTTAATTTTAGGCTCGGTTTTGTTAATAATTCGTTTTATATTGGCCTGATGACGATAAATCACAAATGCTGTTAAAATAGAAATCACGACAATTAACCCGATATCTTGTTGCACAATGCTAACAATAATGGCGATTATACCAGTTAACATTGATGCTAATGATACATATTTTGTGAAATAAAGGATAATTAAAAAGCTACAAATCATAATGGCAAATAATAACGGGTTAACACCTAAAATTACTCCTGACGAGGTTGCTACTGCTTTCCCACCTTTGAATTTTGCGAAAATTGGGTACATGTGTCCAATTGCAGCGAAAATCCCAACTAACAGTGGATAAACATTTTCTGCTTGAAAAAGGATAGGTAGTACAGCTGCTAACGTACCTTTTAAGATATCGACTATGGTCACCGTTATACCAGCTTTCATACCAAGTACACGAAAGGTGTTTGTAGCACCTAAGTTACCACTGCCATGTTCTCTTATATCTTTTTGATAGCCAACCTTACCTACGATTAGTCCTGTTGGTATTGAACCAAGTAAATAGGCAAGAATGATAAAAATAATATAATCCATCATCAAACTCCTTAAATATAATGTTATGATTGGTAATGTTGATTATATTTTAGCACGATGTTAGTAAAAGGGATACATGCATTATTTAATTTTTTGTTCATCTATGATAAAAAAGAAGAAGAACTAGCAAGAAATGGATAGAAAGTGGTATATTTTTTAAGTGTACACTTGCGTCAAAGTCTATTAAATGGTTTAATCAATAAAAATGAGGTGTAACAAGATGAAGCATGAAAATGAACAACAATTAATGCATGAAATGTTAGAAAAAACAAAAACAATTGCAGTTATCGGACTTTCAGATAAATCATATCGAACGTCATATCAAATTGCAAAAGCAATGCAAAATGAAGGGTATCGTATCATTCCGGTGAATCCGAATGTTGAGGAAGTATTAGGTGAAAAGGCATATGAGAAAATAGAAGATGTGCAAGAACCTTTTGAATTGATCAATATTTTCCGGCGGTCCGTCTATTTAAAAGAGTTAGCTAAAGAAATTGTAAATACGGATGCAAATTATGTTTGGATGCAACAAGGTGTTAAAGATAATGATGCATACGACTATTTAACTAAACATAACAAACAGATAATCATGGACCAATGTATAAAAGTCGCACACGCCGTTATAATGAAATAACTTTACAAATAGGAATGTATGTTCTATATTCTAGTTATAGAGGTAGTGTAGGGAAGGAGTTTCGAGAAAGTAATGAGCAATAATACAACGTATAGTGATGATTCAATTCAAGTTTTAGAAGGGCTAGAGGCCGTAAGAAAAAGACCAGGGATGTATATTGGTAGTACAGATGCCAGAGGTTTACATCATCTAGTCTTTGAAATATTAGATAATTCCGTTGACGAGGCATTATCCGGTTATGGTGAACAAATTACTGTAACGATCCACCCGGATCAAAGTATTACCGTATCAGATAATGGTCGTGGTATGCCAACAGGTATGCATCAAACAGGGAGACCTACTCCTGAGGTCATATTAACCGTATTACATGCTGGTGGAAAATTTGGCCAAGGAGGCTATAAAACAAGTGGTGGTTTACATGGTGTAGGGGCATCTGTTGTTAATGCTCTGTCAGAATGGTTAGAAGTTACCATCGAAAGAGATGGGGCAGTTTTTTACCAGAGATTCGAGAACGGTGGTAAGCCAGTTACTACACTAGAGAAAAAAGGCAAAACGAAAAAAACGGGAACAACAATCACATTTAAACCTGACCGTTCGATTTTTTCTACTGATATGTTTCAGTTTGATATTTTGGCAGAAAGATTAAGAGAAGCTGCCTTCTTGTTAAAAGGAATTACCATTGATTTAATCGATGAAAGAAACGAAGGAAAAGAGGAGACTTTCCATTATCCAGACGGATTAAAAGAGTTTGTATCCTACTTAAACGAAGAAAAGGATGCACTCCACGATGTAGTTGCTTTTGAAGGCGAACATCAAGAAATGGAGCTCGATTTTGCTTTTCAATTTAATGATGGTTTTGCTGAAAATATTTTGTCTTTTGTTAATAATGTTCGAACAAAAGATGGCGGGACTCATGAATCTGGTGCCAAAGCTGCCATTACAAGAGTTGTGAACGATTATGCAAGAAAAGTTAATCTGTTAAAAGAAAAAGACAAAAACCTTGAAGGTAACGATATCCGTGAAGGTTTCACAGCAGTCATTGCCATAAAAATACCAGAACAAAAGTTACAATTTGAAGGGCAGACAAAAGGAAAACTAGGTACTGCAGAAGCCCGGTCTGCTGTCGATACGATTGTAGCTGAGCATTTGCTTTATTTCCTGGAAGAAAACCCGGACATTGCATCTATGCTGATTAAAAAAGCCATTCGTGCTAAAGATGCTCGATTAGCTGCAAGAAAAGCAAGAGAAGAAGCAAGAAGTGGCAAGAAAAAACGAAAAAAAGATGCTTTGTTAAGTGGTAAATTAACTCCAGCACAATCTCGAAACCCAGACAAGAATGAACTATATCTGGTGGAGGGTGACTCAGCTGGTGGATCGGCCAAACAAGGTAGAGATCGAAAGTTTCAAGCTGTATTGCCTCTAAGAGGTAAGGTTGTAAATACGGAAAAAGCAAAATTAGTAGATATATTGAAGAATGAAGAGATTTCTACGATTATTCATACAATTGGTGCAGGAGTAGGCAGTGAGTTCTCTCTTGATGATGTCCAGTATGATAAAATCGTGATTATGACTGATGCTGATACAGATGGTGCTCATATTCAAATATTATTACTGACCTTCTTCTATCGTTATATGAGACCTTTAATTGAAGCCGGGAAAGTATTCATTGCCTTACCACCTTTATATCAGATTTCTAAAGGAAAAGGTGCCAAGGCACAGATAGAATATTGTTGGACAGAAGATGAATTAGCAAAAGTAACCAAGACATTTAAAAATGGTTATCAACTGCAACGTTATAAAGGTCTAGGGGAAATGAATGCTGATCAGCTTTGGGAAACGACAATGAACCCTGATACTCGTACATTAATTCGGGTAACTATTGATGATTTAGCAAGAGCAGAACGAAGAGTGACGACATTGATGGGGGATAAGGTCGAGCCTCGTCGTAAATGGATTGAATCTCATGTACAGTTCAGTTTAGAAGAAGATGATAATATTATTGATAATGAAAATATTCAAAGTTAAGGTTATATAGGAGGAATTTCGTTGGCAGTAGAAGAAAAGTATTTAGATCTTCCGTTAGAGGATGTGATGGGGGATCGATTTGGACGTTATAGTAAATACATTATTCAGGATCGAGCATTACCTGATGCGCGTGATGGATTAAAACCAGTACAACGTAGAATTCTTTTTGCAATGCATGAAGAAAAAAATACACACGATAAAGCCTTCCGAAAATCAGCCAAAACGGTAGGTACAGTAATTGGTAATTATCACCCGCACGGTGATTCATCTGTATATGAAGCCATGGTTCGATTAAGTCAAACATGGAAGGTTCGCAATGTGTTAGTGGAAATGCACGGTAATAATGGTAGTGTCGATGGTGACCCACCAGCAGCGATGCGTTATACCGAAGCAAGATTATCTGCTATCTCATCAGAGCTACTTCGCGATATTGATAAAGGAACCGTTGATTATATCCCAAACTTTGATGATACGATTGATGAACCAGTAGTACTTCCAGCAAAAATACCTAATTTGTTGATCAATGGTTCAACCGGAATTTCTGCTGGATATGCGACAGAAATTCCACCTCATAATTTAGGTGAAGTCATCGATGCCATTATCAAACGTTTAGATAAACCATCTGTAACAGTAGAAGAATTATTGGAGATTGTAAAAGGGCCAGATTTTCCAACCGGTGGAATTATTCAAGGTTATGAAGGACTAAAGAAAGCCTATCAGACAGGAAAAGGTAAAGTTGTCGTACGTGGAAGGGCAAATATTGAACCACTAAAAGGAAACCGTGAACAAATCGTTATTGACGAAATTCCATATGAAGTGAATAAGGCTGTCCTTGTCAAACGGATGGATGAACTACGAATCGATCGTAAAGTAGAAGGAATTGCAGAAGTTCGCGATGAAACAGATCGAACTGGTTTACGGATCGTGGTCGAAATGAAAAGAAATGCAGACAGTCAAGGTGTACTCAATTATTTATATAAGAATACCGATTTACAGATTACCTATCACTTTAATATGGTGGCCATCAAAGATAAAACACCGCAATTATTAAATTTATTACAAATGATTGATGCTTATATTGAGCATCAAAAAGAAGTTGTCACAAGACAAACAAAATTTGACTTAAATAAAGCTGAGAAAAGAGCACACATTGTCGAAGGTTTAATAAAAGCCGTTTCTATCTTAGATGAATTAATTCAAACGATCCGCGCATCTAAAGATAAGCAAGACGCCAAAAAGCGGATTATGGAAGCATATAGTTTTACGGAACCTCAAGCAGAAGCAATTGTCACCTTGCAGTTGTACCGTTTAACCAATACAGATATAACTGCTTTAGAAAAAGAAGCGAATGAACTTCAAAAAGCAATAGAAAAATATCAGGCAATTCTTGCTGATGAGAATAATTTATTATCTGTGATAAAAAAAGATCTTCGAAGTATGAAAAAACAATATGCAGAGCCTCGCCGTACAAAAATTGAGGAAAAGATCGAAGAATTAAAAATAAATGTAGAAGTAACAGTAGCTAGTGAAGACGTCATTACATCTGTTACAGAACAAGGCTATGTAAAACGAACAAGTATCAGATCTTATACTGCTTCAAGTAATGAAGATTTTACGATCAAAGAAAATGATCATTTAATCTCCTTATTGGAACTGAATACGACAGACCATTTGTTATTGTTTACGAATAAAGGACGTTACGTGCCGATACCTGTTCACCAGTTACCTGATATTCGCTGGAAAGAACTCGGTCAGCATTTATCCAATATAGCCTCTATTGACAAAAATGAGACGATCGTAAAAGCTATACCAATTCGAGAATTTGCAAAAGATAAATACCTTATTTTCTTTACGAAAAATGGTATGGTTAAGAAAAGTACATTAGATTTATACTATTCACAACGTTATTCCCGACCGCTGATTGCTTTGAACTTGAAAAAGGATGATGAGTTAATCAATGTTTATGAGACGGATGGTAATCAAGATATATTAGTAGCTACCAATAAAGGTTATGGACTTTGGTATCACGAATCAGAAGTAGCGGCCATTGGTCAGCGAGCTGCAGGAGTGAAAGCAATCCAATTAAAAGCTGGTGAATATGTTATCAATGCGGTTCTGATGGATGAACTTCACGAGAACAGAAACTTGTTTGTTACCACTCAGCGAGGTGCTTGTAAACGAATGTCGATTGATCGATTCGAGAAATCATCACGCGCTAAAAAAGGGCTAGTTATGTTAAGAGAATTAAAGGGAAAACCACATCGTATTGTCGGTTTCGATCTAGTGGACAATGAAGATGTGATCACACTAATAACCTCAAAAGCGGAAATTCATGAAGTAAAACCAATGGAACTTCCTATTAGCGATCGATACAGCAATGGATCATATGTGATCGACACCGATCTTGCAGGCGAAGTAACAACGATCAAACCAAAAATGGAACTAACCAAAGCATTTGACGAAGAAAAAGAATAAGATAAAGTAGACTATGATCATGTTAGCGTCTGTTATACTTATCCTTGTGTTACTTGAAGCTTAAGTGGGGGCATACAGACGGAGCACCGTGATAAAAAGATACCCAGCTTATGGTTTGGGTATCTTTTTTTGCAAGACAAAGAAAGTATAAAATTTGCGCGGATGTCTAGCTCCGATCGCCCAAAAACTAGGCTACTTCACGAATCGCCCTACGATAAAGAAGATTTGCCGATTGGTGAAACCAGAGGCTTAGTCACCCTTATACCCTTGGGTGAAAGCCATCATCGGTTCGTAACCTCACCGTGATTCTGAAGTCGCTACGTTTCTAATAACCCCCACTGATGGAAGTCTCACTTTATGATGAAAGTTATCGTGTGCAAGAAAATCGCTTCGGAGAAAACCATCCTGTAGGAGTGGAAGCGGGCGGCCTTCTCTATATAGTTTGCTCTACAATGGTAATGACCGTTATCTTTTTGAACGTTCTAAAAGGATGGTACCCCATATAGCAAGAAATAAGAGTCTAACTGCTATCACTCGCATCCAATGTAGGCATTTTATCTAGAAAAGGCGTTTACTTCGACTCCTGGGGAATCAGCGCGCTCTGAATATCCACTTTGCAAAGTTAACTACCTAAGTTTATCTATGGAAAAGTGAGAAAACTATTAGCCATAATTCAAAAAAATCAGTATAATGGGAAAATAGAATGATCAATCAAGGAGTTTAGACAATGTTGACAACTAGTGACCAAATGGTAGATAAACAACAATTAGCAGACTTATATCACTTTTTCGATCAAAAAAACGAATCAACCTTTCAAGAACAAATACTTGATTATTATGCCAAATTACAAGAACAGATGTTGCATATTTGTTTTAGTGGGCACTTTTCAGCAGGGAAATCGACGTTAATCAATCAGTTAATGAACGAATCGTTATTACCTCAAAGTCCTATCCCAACCAGTGCAAATATTGTGGAGATAAAAAGGGGAGATGATGGCGTCATTGTTCATTTTGCTGATCAACCTGCTATTAAAATGAAAGCTCTTCCGCATTTGGATCGACTTCATCAATTATGTCGTGATGGAGATGAAGTGAAAAAGATAGAAATTTTTAAAAACATGGAAACATTACCTCAAGGAGTAACGTTTATGGATACGCCAGGTATCGACGCTGCCAATGATGCAGACCGATTAATGACTGAATCAGCTCTCCATCAAGTTGATGTGTTGTTCTACGTGATGGATTATAACCATGTACAGTCAGAGGTGAATGCCCGATTTTTGAAACAAATAGATGAAATGAATAAACCATATTATGTCATAATTAATCAAATGGATAAACATGATGAAATGGAAATTGCTTTTTCGGATTTTAAAGATAGCTTGGAGCAGGTTTTTGAGCAATGGGGGATTAGCCCTGAGCAAGTTTTTTATACATCCATCTATGACACTGAAAAGAAAATTAATCAATTTGACGAGTTGAGAAAAACGATTAATCAATTAATAACGGCTAATCACCAGACTATTTTACGCGATACTTTATGGCAAGGTACAGTATACTCGGTTTATCAAAGCATCCAAGAAAAGCAAAAACAAATGGATGCAACACTTACTAATTTAGAGGATCAGTTAGAGGAAATAGAATTGCCTGCAACTTCTTATGAAGAAGTCCAAGACCGTTATCAAGCATTACAAGCAAAGAAAAATAATTTAGAAAAAGACTATTTATATGAGGTCGAGCAGACAACGAAAAATGCTCAGCTTGTCCCGTATGAAATTCGTGAAAAAGCGGAGCATTTGCTCCAATCCTTCGATCCAAAATTTAAGGTGGGTCTATTCCGTAATCGTAAAAAAATAGAAGCGGAACGTAATGAGCGATTAGCTACGTTTTATCAAGCAATGAAAGTGAAAGCAGAAGTAAGTTTAGAATGGAAATTAAGAGATAAAATGTCGGAATTTTTAAAACCTTATGTATCAGTTCACTTTTCAGAGCCTATCTTTGAACAGTATTTCCAAGCAAATGATTTAGTGAAATTAATGAATGAAGGTGCGACTGTCAATGGGGACTATATTCTTGTCTACACAGATCAGGTCTCATCAGCGATTAAAAAAGTATTTCGGCAGTTTTATAAAAACAAATGGCATGAAGTAAAAGATAGGGTATTTTCACCGATTGAGGAACAATTAATCGAGAAGAAAACAGAACTAGAAACAATCGAAAAGTATCATTCCATCCAATCTGAGATAGAGCGAATAAAGCACGAATTTAATGAGTATAGAAATAACGCAGAATCCATTTTAGGTAAAGAGCTCACTTTTGGTAAAGAAGAATTACTTGTTATCGAGAAGGAATTAGATGCCAAAATAATTGATAATGTAATGGATATAGAAGAGCTACCAGAAAAGAAGGAGTCCGTTACAAAAACAAAGGATCCTTCACAAAACAGTAAAGATAACGATTTGCCATTATATTCTTTTAACGAAACTGTTAAAGACGTAGAAGAATCAGAACGAATGTTTAAAGGAATTAATAGCTTGGATTCGATTCGTCAAGAGATGCTTAATAAAACAGATAGGCTGAGTAACCGGTCGTTTACAATAGCACTTTTTGGTGCTTTTAGTGCGGGCAAATCTTCCTTTGCCAATGCATTGATTGGAGAGAAAATATTACCTGTTTCACCAAATCCGACAACAGCTGCCATCAATAAGATTAGCCCAGTAAATGGCGATTTTCAGCATAAAGATGTCTACGTAGTGATTAAACAAGAACAAGAACTTTTAGCAGATATACAGGAAATTGTTGAAGAAGATTTTCGTAATTTGTCAATGGCATATAAGTGGATTCATAAAACAAAACTAGATAAATTAGATATTGCCGATCAACATAAGTCCTTTCTGACTGCTTTTTACAATGGATTTAGTGACATGCAAGATAGAATTGGAACCAATTATGTCATTGGTTTTGATGATTTTCAGGCGTATATTCGTGAAGAAGAGATCGCATGTTTTGTTAAGGAAATGGAGCTTTTTTATGATTGCCCGTTAACAGAGAAGCAAATTACGTTAGTAGATACACCTGGAGCTGATTCTGTTAATGCTCGTCATACAGATTTAGCATTTTCCTATATCAAAGATGCTGATGCAATTCTATTTGTAACGTACTATAATCATCCTTTTTCCAAGCCAGATCAGCAATTTTTAGAACGTCTAGGTAAAGTTAAGGATGCGTTTGAACTAGATAAAATGTTCTTTATTATTAATGCAATTGACTTGGCGAAAGACGAACAAGAGGCACAGTTAGTTGTTGATTATGTTCGTAATGAATTACAGCAATTTGATATAAATGGTCCTAGAATGTTTTCCGTCTCGAGCAAAAAAGCAATTGAAGAGAAAAGTGAATGTACTGGATTGCCGAAATTTGAACAATCCTTTTATCGCTTTGTAAAAGAAGAATTAACCCAAATGAGTATGCGTTCCATCTATACTGATCTGCATAGGGCAAACTCCCTTGTGACAAATTGGCTTACTATTATTAATGGGGATCAGGCAGAAAAAGAACGGTTAATCGAGCAAGGTAAAACTAATCAAACAGAAATAGAGCATGTAATCAAGCAACGTGATGGTGAATCATATCTCGATCAAATCATCCAAAAGTTAACGAAACAAACCTTCTATGCTAAGCAACGGTTTTCGATTCAATATATCGATTTATTCAAGGATTATGTGAATCCCGGTGCTATTCAATCGAATGGGCGCAAAGGTAAAAAAGAAGTTGAAGCTGCACTTGCTGCACTTTGGAAAGCAATAGATACACGTTTGGAGTTGGAGTATGAAGCTATTTCGATTCGCTTGGAGCAAACTTTTAACCAATCGTTACAACAAATGCATCAAGATATTCAACGTAAAATAAAGCAAGTCGACAAGCAATTTTCTTTATCAGATTTAGAAAGTGTTCATTTACCAAAACCAGAGATACTTCTTAAGCAAAGAGAAGTTGATAAAAGTTTGTTAACCAAGTGGAGTAACACTTATAAAGATTCGAAAAGTTTTTTTGCTGGAAATGATAGAAAAGCGCTTGAACAAATAACTGGCAAGTATTTTGGTGAGACTTGGGAAGAAGCTGTTACTAAAATGGAAAAAGACTTGATTACGTTTTATCAAGACCATTGGAAGCACTATGATCGAGTGATTTGGCAACAGTATCATGAAGAAACAACCACATACTATCATCAGGTAGTAGCAGGTATTGAAGATCAGGAAGAAAATAAAGAGCATTTGCTTGCGATCAAAGAGCATTTAGCTCACGTATTAGACTCAAAAATTCACGCTCTATAGAATTTAATCTAGTCTTTCTATCATAAGAAAATGAAGGACAAATAAGCTAAACAAGCATTTGTCCTTCATTTTTCACTATTTGCTAATTTTAAGTTGATCAAATCCGCGTGCAATGGTTTCTGATGCGTGGCTATCAGAGCCTGGTTTCCAACTTATTCCCTTTTCTATTACTTGTTCGATGATGGAAATTGGTGGGTATAGTTCAAGGCAATCGTCTTTATAAAGACCAGCTGTATTAATGTCTAATTCTAATTGGTGTTCTTGTATTAGATCAAGCAACCGCGCTATTGTCGCGTTATAGCTTTGATCGACAGCATATTTGCGTTGATATTTGTGAATTAAGGTTAGGTGACCGATTCGGTTAGGTTTATGAGCGCCAAGGTCAGAAATAATCGCCTTTTCGATAGTGCGGTAATATTGATCATAGACTGCTTCAACACTACCAAATAACTGAATGATACGAGCAAATTCTTCACTACTGAAATCAATGCATACATAGTTATGATCAGGTGTTCTTAACATATGTACAGATAAAATGGCATCATCGATATAGTGGCCATATTGATCAAGAAATGAAGTAGTATCATCTTCATATCCTTCAATATAATCGATTTCAAAGCCTAAATTAATTTTTATTTTTGATTTATATTTTTGTTTAGCATTCTCTATAATCTGAATATACGCATCAAGATCTTCCCATGACATTGCACTGTCTTGATCAGGTGTTGGGTCATTGAAATTTACCGGTAATGGCGCATGCTCGGTAAAGCTTAATTCATTCATCCCCTTTTCAATGGCTCGCTCTATGTACATCTCGATACTATCATTTGAGCCATGTGGACAGAAGGGGGTATGTACGTGATAATCTCCTCTCATGTTCATACAAGACATCTCCTTATGTAAATAGGTTTATTTTTTATTGTATACACAATTCGCTAAAATGAAAAGTGATGATTGACAGAAGTAAAAAAAGTATGCTAATGTTGTATTTATAAACGGACGCTTTACCACGGTAGAGTGGTAAATCAATAAAGTGTAAATAGGATGTGAACGATATGTTTTTACCAGCAGGAAGTCAAGACGAAACAGGTATGCAAATCTCCAACAGGCTTCGGGCATCAGAGATTTTCAGACGAGTCACTCAAAAACGAAATTTTCAGCAGATCTCAACACCAGTTGTGGAATATGCTCAAACATTTACCAATGATGTAGCAGGTATGGACTTACATTCCATGCTAAAATGGTTTAATGGTGAAGGGGAGATAGAAGTACTAAGACCGGACTGGACTGCAGCAATTGCACGTGCGATTGCAGGACAGCATCCATCCAAACAAAAGTGGTCATATCAAGGTAGTGTGTTTCGCTTTGACAAAGAAGATACCGAGAACAGACAGGCCGGTATTGAAATCGTTCATGCCGATCGGTTTTTCGGGGAGGCAGAGAGCCTGCTTACCGCTGTGGCTTATTTGAAAAATTTAAACATTCAATCTTATGTTATCGAGCTAGGACATACCGGAATTTTTGATGCATTGATTGCGCCTTTTAAATTAAACAAACAAGAGGAAGCGGAGTTGTTAAAAGCAATGCATGATAAACGGTCAGATCTTGTCGAAGAAATTGTTGTGAAAGCGGGGAGTTCAGAACTTGTTAAGCCTTTACTTGCATTAATCGATGCATATGGTTCTCGTGATATTATAGAGCAATACCGGAAACGTTGGGAGAATCGTCAAGACTTAACGGAAATTTTAACCCATATCGAAAAGCTGATTGATTTACTTGAAGCTTCAGGTGTAACAGAAGTTATAGTCGACCTTGGCCGTGTGAAAAACCTGCCTTATTATGATGGCATTATGTTTAGAGGTTTTTTGACAAATGATGGATCGACTTGCTTCTCAGGTGGCAGATATGATCGTCTTTATCAACAATTTGAACAGACAACTTCGGCAGTAGGTCTTGCTTTTGATGTCGACGAATTAGCTAAACAGATGGAACCGGAACAAGAACCTGAAAAAATTTGTATAATTGCTTCTCCCAAAACACATGCGATTGCGGAAAAGTTCCGCATGGAAATGGAGGAACAAGTAGTAGATATCCAATACGAATTAAGGAATCAAGCAGCCTATCATAAAATTTATCAAGTGGTAGAGGAGAACAGTCAGTATAAGGTGGTTGAAAAATGAAACCAGTAATTGCACTAACAAAAGGACGACTGGAAAAACAATTTTTAAAATTTTTCGAAGGCTTAGGATATGAGGTCGAATCCTTATTTGAAAAAGGAAGAAAACTTCAAATTGAAACGAAGGAATTTTCCTTCTTTTTTGCCAAAGGGGTAGACGTAACTACTTATGTGGAAAACGGTATAGCAGATATCGGAGTTGTAGGTGGAGATATTTTAATTGAACACGAGCCTGATGTATTCAATTTGTTTCCATTACCATTTGGTCATTGCCGAATGGCACTTGCAACGAAACAAGATTACCAGTGGCCAGATCAGAAGAAGCGGATTGCTAGTACATTTACCAATATTACTAAATCATATTTTAAAGATAAAGGTGAATCAGTAGATATCATTAAGCTAGAAGGATCTGTCGAGTTGGCACCAATCTTAGGTCTGGCTGATGCAATTGTCGATATTGTTGAAACAGGAACGACATTAAAAGAAAATGGTCTGGTGATAGAAGACGAATTTTTGTCATTTAGTGCAAGGTTAATTGCCAATCGTTCGTCATTAAAAATTAAGCGAGAACAATTGGTTCCGGTTATTGAGCGGTTTAGGGAAGGAGCGAAAAACAAATGATTCCTTTATTATCCATTGAAGAATTTTTAGCAAAAGCAGCACCTGAAAAAACAAATAGCAAAGAACAGCAAAAATTCTTACAAGCAGCAAGTACCATTATTGCTGATGTTCAAGAAGGTGGCGATCAAGCGGTGCGATCATATATCGAGAAATTCGATGGGAAAGCACCGAAAACCTTTTTAGTATCTAGAGAAGAGCGGAACGCGGCATGGGACCTAGTGGATGACGAAGTGATACAGTCATTACAACGTGCAGCAGAAAACATTCGAGATTTTCATCGTAAGCAATTAAATAATTCCCGCATGATGCAGGCAGATGGAGATGTGATCTCAGGCCAACTATATCGTCCAATCGATCGTGTAGGTATTTATGTACCAGGTGGAACAGCGGTATATCCATCGTCCGTTTTAATGAATGCTATTCCAGCAGTCCTTGCCGGTGTCGGAGAAGTAAACATGGCAACACCTGTTAAAGATGGTGAAGAACTCGCTCCGATTTTAGCTGTTGCAGCTGATATTGCCGGTGTAACGAATATTTACCGAGTTGGCGGTGTGCAGGCAGTTGCCGCACTTGCCTACGGTACGGAATCAATTCCAAAAGTAGATAAAATCGTCGGCCCAGGAAATGCTTATGTAGCAGCAGCAAAAAAATTGGTCTATGGTGACGTTGGAATAGACATGATCGCCGGACCAAGCGAAGTAGCAATTATCGCGGATGAATCAGCAAATCCGATTTTTGTGGCAGCTGACCTTATCGCACAGGCTGAGCATGATACGATTGCGCGTGCCTTTCTTATTACAACATCTCAAGCTTTTGCAGAAGCTGTCGATCAGGAATTAGTCAAACAATGCCAAGTGTTACCTCGAAAAGAAATCGCAACTACTTCTTTGCAGGAAAAAGGTGCCTCTGTTGTGGTAGAAACGTTAGCTACAGCAGTTGATGTAGCAAATAGGATTGCACCAGAACATCTAGAAATCCAGGTAAAAGATCCTTTAAGTTACCTAAGTAAAGTAAAACATGCTGGATCAGTATTTTTAGGTCATTACACACCAGAAGCTTTAGGGGATTATTTTGCAGGACCTAACCACGTATTACCAACATCAGGCACAGCAAGATTTTCATCCGGCTTATCAGTCGATGATTTTGTCAAGAAAACTACCTATCTTTACTATACCGAAGAAGCTTTGCGAGAAGCTGGAGACGACGTGGTTCGAATAGCAAATCAAGAACAGTTAGAAGGACATGGACTTGCGGTAAGTAAACGTCTGGAGGAGAAACGATGAGAACAGCTAGTAAAAAAAGAGAAACATTAGAAACACAAATTGAAGTGTCTGTGAACTTAGATGATCCGAATGAAGTAAGTATCGAAACAGGTGTTGGTTTTTTTGACCATATGTTAGAAGCATTTGCCCGTCACGGACGAATCGGCCTTGTCGTCAAAGCTACAGGAGATTTGCATATCGACAGTCACCATACTGTGGAAGATGTCGGAATTGTGTTGGGGCAATTAATCAAGGAAGCGCTAGGTGACAAGAAATCAATTAATCGTTTCGGAAATGCTTATGTACCAATGGATGAAGCGTTAGGATTTGTTGCTTTAGATATTAGTGGTCGGCCTTTTCTCGTATTTGACGCGGAATTTTCCAATGAAAAGCTCGGTAATTTCGATACGGAATTAGTTCAGGAATTTTTACAGGCCTTCGCTTTCCAGTCCGCAATCACACTGCATGCGAAAGTATTGTATGGACACAACACCCATCATAAAATTGAGGCAATTTTTAAAGCGCTGGGTCGTGCACTTGGAGAAGCCATGCAAATTAATCCGGATATTAAAGGGGTTAATTCTACAAAGGGGATAATCGAATGATTGCAATTGTTGATTATGGTATGGGAAATGTAGCTAGTGTTAAAACAGCTTTTCAACGACTAGGTTATGAGGTGGAAATTACCGATTCAGTCGATCGTCTTCAAGCTGCAAGCCACATTATTTTACCTGGTGTTGGGTCTTTTCAAGCAGCAGTAGAAGAAATCAATCAGCGTCGCTTAGCCGAACCATTACGACGTCTTGCAAAAGAAAAACCTTTTTTAGGTATCTGCCTCGGTATGCAATTACTATTTGATAAAGGTTATGAAAATGGTATATCCGATGGACTTGGATTAATACCAGGTGAAGTTAATAAGATCGAAACAGAATATATTTTGCCTCATATTGGTTGGAATCAGTTACAAGTCGAAAACAACAATCAGCCTTTCGCATCGTTCCAGGATAAGCATGTTTATTTTGTACACTCTTTTCAGGCAAGAACGGAACAACAATACCTTGTCGCAACAGCAGATTATGGTTCGAAGGTTCCGGGAATCGTACAAAATGGCCACGTCTATGGAATGCAATTTCATCCAGAAAAAAGCGGGGAAGTTGGTGTCGATTTGTTAAAAGTATTCATGGAAGAAACCAGTGATAGGGGGCAACTAACATGATTGCCAAACGTATTATTCCTTGCTTAGATGTGAAAGAAGGAAAAGTAGTAAAAGGTACTAATTTTGTAGGCTTAAGAGAGTTAGGTGATCCGGTAGAAATGGCATCTAATTATTCTAAAGATGGGGCGGATGAAATCATCTTTTTGGATATCTCTGCAACAAACGAAGGCCGTCAAACAATGGTTGATATTGTGAAGAGAACGGCGGAACAAGTTTTTGTCCCTTTTACTGTAGGTGGTGGAGTTCGAACGATAGAAGATGTAAACCGCTTGTTAAAAGCAGGTGCTGACAAAGTAGGGATGAATTCAGCTGCTGTAAACAACCCACAACTTATCACGGAATCCTCTGACCGTTTTGGTGCACAATGTACAGTGGTAGCAATTGATGCCAAGCGAGTTGGTGATAAATGGCATGTGATGACACACGGAGGATCGAAAGACACTGGTATGGATGCAATTGAATGGGCAAAAGAAGCCGAAAAAAGGGGAGCAGGTGAAATTCTGCTGACAAGCGTCGATACAGATGGTGTTAAAGACGGTTTTGATATACCGTTAACCGACATTGTGGTCTCAGCTGTACGCATTCCTGTTATTGCATCAGGTGGTGTCGGTAAACCAGAACATTTTCCGGAAGTATTTAATAAAACCGATGTTTCGGCAGGTTTAGCAGCATCGATTTTCCATGAAAATACCTTTACAGTTAAACAAGTAAAAGATGTCTGTGTGGAACAAGGAGTGAATATTCGTGAAGCCTGATTTTTCAAAAGGACTTATACCAGCAATCATAGCAGATTATTATACGAAAGATGTTTTAATGCTTGCTTATATGAATGAAGAAGCATACGAAAAAACGTTAGAAACAAAGCAAACCTGGTTTTATTCACGTTCACGTGATGAATTATGGAATAAAGGTGCAACCTCTGGAAATACGCAAGAAGTACAGTCGATCGATTTAGATTGTGATCAGGATACATTATTGATTCAAGTGATCCCAGCAGGTCCAGCCTGTCATACTGGTGAGACTTCATGCTTTTTTAATCGCGTAGCCGAAAAGGAATCCAACTTTGATGCTTCTATCATTGATCAAGTGATGAAAGAAGTAGAAGAGCGCAAAACAGAACGTGTTGAGAATTCTTATACCAACTATTTATATGATAAAGGCGTCGATAAAATTGGTAAGAAAGTAATTGAAGAAGCAGGTGAAGTAGTAATCGCTGCGAAAAATGATGATAAGCAAGAACTAACGAATGAAGTTAGCGATTTACTCTATCATACATTTGTGATAATGGCCAATCAAGACGTGTCGTTAGAAGATGTAAAGCAAGAATTATCCAACCGTTTTGCTAAAAAAGGGAACAATAAAGGGGACCGTGCAGAAATTAAAAAATGGTAACCTAAAAATCTCCACTATGGGTCCATATGTGGAGATTTTTGTTTTTAATTCATGCTGTCTACAAAGATATAGCCTCATTTAAAAAATTAAATCTGATGCATAGGAGTCCCATTCTTTATTATCAGTATTTATTTCTAATGTGGGAATAACTGATTCAGCTGCTTGTCGTTTATATTCTTGTTGTCGTTTAATAAATAATCCACAAGCCACTTTTATTTCCTCTTCTGTGTTCTTAGTCCATTTATCGAGGTTTCTACTTCTTAATAATGTTCTTCTTTCTAACAAATATTTAATTTTGATCCCAATTTTTTTCTATAAACTCATCTCTTCCAGATTTTTCTCGATCTTCTAAGTATTCCTCTTTATTTTTCTTATAAAAGTCTTGATGATATACCTCTGCCGGATAAAATATATTTGCAGGTAATATTTTAGTAACGATCTCTTTTTGGAATCGGTTGGATATTTTTAATACCTCTAGTGAATGGAACGCTAACCGCTTCTGATCATCATTATGATAAAAAATAGCAGTTCGGTACTGTGGACCTCTGTCATGAAATTGACCACCATCATCAGTAGGATCAATTTGTGGCCAATATAAGTCTAGAATTTGCTGATACGATATTTTGTTAGGTTCATAGGTGATTTGTACAGCTTCATAGTGACCTGTTGTACCTGTTTTCACCTCTTCATAAGTTGGGTTCTCTAAATGTCCTCCTGTATATCCGGAAATAACACTTTCTACCCCATCCCATTGATCAAAAGGCTTCACCATGCACCAGAAACAACCACCAGCAAATGTGGCCTTTTCCAATTTTTTCTCCATGTATGTTTCTCCTTTATGTTGCAAAATCCTCTTGTAGCATTTAATATACAAGTTATATTAATAGAAGTAAATCAATTAAACTTAGAGGGTGAAAAAAATGACAAATAGATCACACGTCCTTATTGTAGATGGGATGGCATTATTATTTAGAGGATTTTTTGCAACTGCATTTACCGGGAATTTTATGGTCAATAGTAGAGGGATTCCGAGAAACGGATTATTTGGATTCTTGAATTATTTTACCAATGCGGTAGAGACATTTCAGCCGACACATGTTGTCTGCTGTTGGGATATGGGAAGCCAAACGTTTCGCAATGAATTATATGAAGGATATAAAGCTAATCGAGATGCACCTCCTGAAGAGCTTGTGCCACAATTTGACCTTGCAAAAGATATTGTAACAGCATTTCAAGTGCCTAACGTAGGAGTCACAGGTTATGAAGCTGATGACTGTATAGGTACACTTACCAAACAATTGCAAAAACATCATCAAGTAACGGTTGTAACTGGTGACCAAGACTTATTACAACTAGTGGATGAAAATATTAATATTGCGATTATGAAAAAAGGACAAGGTAATTACGACGTTTTTAGTGCTGATAACTTTTATGAGAAGAAGGGATTAACTCCTAGTCAGATTATAGATCTAAAAGGATTGATGGGAGACTCATCTGATAATTATCCAGGTGTAAAAGGAGTAGGGGAGAAGACCGCTCTCAAATTATTAATGCAGTATGAAACAATCGATAATTTGTTAGCAGATAAAGAAAATTTAACAAAAGGCATGCAGAAAAAATTGGAACAGTATGCAGAAGATCTAGCAGTATCTCGGAAATTAGCAGCTATTCACACAGAAGTGCCGCTTACTTTTTCCGTAGAAACGGCAGTATGGAACAATGACTTAACGAACATTCGAACTTATTTAATCGACGAATTAGAATTTCAAAATCCGGGACGATGGTTAGATAAATTATGGGAAAAAGCAACGGGATAAACCTAAAAAAATATATTAAAGCAGAGCTAGCCGTGCAGCTAGCTCTTTTTTATTGAAACCTTTGTAAGATGGAGAAAAATTCCTTAATAAATTCATAGAATACTTGTTCAGAAGGTGCAAGTTTTCTGTTCTTGGGAATAATAATCCCAACAGTTCGCTTTAACTCTGGATTTTGAATCGCAACTTTTGCACTGTAGTACGGATTCAAATCGTTAAATGCACTTTCCGGTAATAATGTAATCCCGATACCTGCTGCAACTAACCCTTTTATTGCATCCAAATCCTCCCCTTGAGAAGACACATTTGGTGTGAAACCTGCTTGCTTACAGCCATCGATAACGAGCTGGTGTAAAATAAAACCTTCCGGAAATACTACAAATGTTTCATCATGTAAATCGCGTAAATTCACACTGCTCTGTTCGGCTAAAGGATGTGAATTTGGCACTAATGCATAAAAATTTTCTGTAAATAAGATATCCCCTAAAATATCAGGATGCTCTGTTGGAACAGGACCTAAAAATGCTACATCAATTTCACGATTTTCTACGGATTCAATTAAAAAATTATAAGAGCCTTGTCTTAACTGAAAACCGATCTTCGGGTGTTTTTTCTTAAATTCGGAAACAACGGTAGGTAACAGATTACTTGCCAAACTGGTTGGAAAACCAATTTTAATTGAACCTCTTTCAGGATCAATGTATTCATCGATTTGTTTCTTTGCATGATCAATTGCTTTTAATGCCGTTTTGGTATGTGTCAAAAATATCCGCCCTATATGGGTTAAACGCACATTTCTACCTTCTCTTTCAAATAGTTCGACACCAAGTTCGGCTTCTAGGTTAGCTATTTGTCTACTGATTGCAGACTGGGCAACATGCAATTCTGCTGCTGCATCAGAGACGTGTTCACGCTCTGCGACTTCCACAAAATAGCGTAATTGACGTAATTCCACTCGATTCACCTCATGATATATATCAGAATTAGAACAATATTATGTTTATTATATATTGTTTCGATCAATAAGAAAACTTACAATAGTAATAGACACCTTAAAAGTATATTGAATGGGGGCGACATATATGATGTATCGCGACTTGCCTAGTGCCCAAGGGTTATACAATCCAGATTTTGAACATGACGCTTGTGGTATTGGATTATATGCGCATATAAAAGGGAAACAAACACATGAAATCGTAAAAAAAGGGTTAGACATGTTATGCAAACTAGAGCACCGTGGTGGTCAAGGGAGTGACCCACTAACAGGTGACGGATCTGGCTTAATGGTACAGATCCCTGATAATTATTTTAGAAGAGAATGTAAAGACTTTCAACTACCAGCTGTCGGACGGTATGGAGTTGGTATGTTATTCTTATCTCAAGATGAAAATGAACAAAAACAAGCAAAAGAAAAGATTAATCAATTAATTGAACAAGAAGGTCAAAAATTAATCGGTTGGAGAGATGTTCCAACAGACCCGACACACATTGGTAAAGGTGCGGTTGAAACTTTACCAACTGTTCATCAGGTATTTATAGAAGCTGCTGATGAATTAGAAGACGATTTAGCCTTCGAAAGAAAATTATATATTATACGTAAACAAGCTGAAAATTGGGCGAACGAAAAAGAAATCCGCTTTTATTTTCCAAGTTTGTCAAACCGAACGATCGTTTATAAAGGTTTATTAACACCTGAACAAGTAGATAAATTTTATTTAGATTTACAAGATGAAGAGTTTGTATCTGCTTTCTCACTTGTACACTCACGATTCAGTACCAACACATTCCCATCTTGGGAAAGAGCACACCCTAACCGTTATCTAATTCATAACGGTGAGATTAATACGATGCGTGGAAACGTAAACTGGATGCGTGCAAGAGAGAAACAATTTGTTTCTGAAGCATTTGGGGATGACTTAGAGAAAGTGCTACCAATTATCAATGGCGGAGGTAGTGACTCTGCAACATTAGATAATGCATTAGAATTCTTTACTTTGGCAGGTCGTAAACCAGCACATGCTGCGATGATGCTGATTCCTGAACCATGGGAGAAAAATCCACACATGGATGAACAAAAACGTGCATTTTATCAATATCACAGCATGATGATGGAGCCATGGGATGGTCCAACATCCATTACCTTTACAAATGGTAAACAGATCGGTGCGATTCTAGATAGAAATGGTTTACGTCCGGCGCGTTATTATGTAACAAAAGATGATTATATCATTTACTCTTCTGAAGTTGGTGTTATCGACTATGAAGAAGAAAATGTATTATTAAAAGAACGGTTAAGTCCTGGTAAAATGCTCCTTATTGATATTGAAGAAGGACGTATTATATCAGATAAAGAAATTAAAGAAGAGGTCGCAAGTTCTCATCCTTACAAAGACTGGCTAGAGGATCAAATTGTACCATTAGAAGTGGAAGCGAAAAATGATGACTATATTGATCCACAACTACTTCAGAAACAAAAAGCATTTGGTTATACAACGGAAGATGTGGAGAAATATCTTATTCCGTTACTGGAAGGTGGAAAAGACCCAATTGGTGCGATGGGTAATGATATGCCGTTAGCGGTATTATCCGAACGTCCACAAAGCTTATTTAACTATTTCAAACAATTGTTTGCTCAAGTAACAAATCCACCAATTGATGCTTATCGTGAGCAACTTGTTACATCGATGCTGACATGGTTAGGAGCGGAGGGAGATATCCTTCATCCTGCAAAAACGAAATCAACCAGAATTCGCTTAGACTCACCAATATTATCAAATACGCAAATAGAAAAACTAAAAAACAATGAAATAAAAGGCTTTCAGTCAGAAGTAATTGAAACATTGTTTACCGATGATATGGAAAAAGCCCTTCAAAAAGTGTTTGAGCAAGCGAAAAAAGCAATTGAAGCAGGAACAAATATCATTATTTTAAGTGATAAGGACATGGATGCGAATCAAAAAGCAATTCCAACACTTCTTGCTGTTAGTGGTTTGCATCAGTATTTAGTACGCGAAGGTATCCGTACACAAGCAAGCATTATTGCTCAATCAGGTGAAGCTAGAGAAGTTCATCACTTTGCAACAATGTTAGGTTACGGTGTCGACGCTATTCATCCATACCTTGTATATCAAACATACTACACAAATATTTTGGATGATCGCCTAAATATGACACTTGCAGAAGTTCAAGATAAATTTATTGGCATCGCAACAGAAGGTATCATTAAAGTTATGTCGAAAATTGGTATCTCAACAGTGCAAAGTTATCGTGGTGCCCAAATTTTTGAAGCTGTAGGTATTAGCAAAAAAGTTATCGAGGATCATTTTACTGGTACTGCTTCACAAATTGACGGAATTGGTTTAGACGTGATTCAAGAAGAGACGGAAAAACGTCATAATGAAGCTTATAAAGCAGCTGTTCAAGAATCACTCGAATCAGGTAGTGATTTCCAGTGGCGAAAAGTAGGAGAACATCATGCCTTTAACCCTACTACCATTTACACGTTACAGTGGGCTTGTCGTCGTGGTGATTATGATCTGTTCAAGAAATTCTCCAAAGCAGCGAACGAAGAGCGTATTGGCTTCTTACGAAATCTATTTGATTTCAATAAGTCGAATGCGATCCCGATCGAAGAAGTGGAGCCAGTAGAATCGATTGTCAAACGATTCAAAACAGGTGCGATGTCATTCGGTTCCATTAGTAAAGAAGCACATGAAGCATTAGCAATTGCGATGAACCGTTTAGGTGGTAAAAGTAACAGTGGTGAAGGTGGAGAAGACCCTGACCGTTTTAGTAAAGATGAAAATGGGGACTTGCGTTCTAGTGCGATTAAGCAGGTAGCATCTGGGCGTTTCGGGGCGAAAAGCCATTATCTTGTCAATGCAAAAGAATTACAGATTAAAATGGCACAAGGTGCAAAGCCTGGTGAAGGTGGACAATTACCTGGTATGAAGGTTTATCCATGGGTAGCAGATGTTCGAGGTTCAACCCCAGGAGTAGACTTAATTTCACCTCCGCCACACCATGATATTTATTCTATCGAGGATTTAGCACAGTTAATTCACGATTTAAAAAATGCTAATCGTGATGCAAGAGTTAGTGTGAAGCTTGTAGCTAAATCAGGTGTAGGAACGATTGCTGCAGGTGTAGCAAAAGGTAACGCAGATGTTATTTCAGTTGTTGGATATGATGGTGGTACAGGTGCTTCACCAAAAACAAGTATTAAACATGCTGGCTTACCGTGGGAATTAGGTCTAGCAGAAGCACACCAGACATTAATGTTAAACGGACTAAGAGATAGAGTAATTCTAGAAACGGATGGGAAATTGTTAACAGGTAAAGATGTCGTGATGGCAGCATTATTAGGTGCAGAAGAATTTGGATTCGCTACAGCACCGTTAGTTGTTGTCGGATGTATTATGATGCGAGTATGTCATAATGATACATGTCCAGTTGGGGTAGCAACACAAAACCCAGAATTACGTAAAAAATTCACTGGTAACCCTGATCATGTAGTCAACTATATGACATTCATCGCAGAGGAAGTTCGTGAAATCATGGCAGAATTAGGATTCCGAACTATCGATGAGATGATTGGAAGAACAGATGTATTAGAAGTTTCAGAGCGTGCAAATGCACATTGGAAAGCAAAACATTTAGATTTATCTACATTGCTTTACCAACCAGAAGGAACTCGTATTAATACAACAACACAAGATCATAAACTAGACGAATCATTAGATATGAAATATATTTTACCGACTGTACAGAAAGCAATTGAAACTGGAGAAGCGTTGGAAGCATCATTCCCGATTAAAAATACCGATCGTGTAGTAGGTACAATTGTTGGAAGTGAAATTTCTAAGAAATATGGAGAAAGAGGTTTACCAGAAGATACGATTAATCTTCACTTTATAGGATCAGCTGGTCAAAGTTTTGGAGCCTTTATTCCTTCCGGTATGACATTAACAGTAACTGGAGATGCGAATGACTATGTTGGTAAAGGCTTGTCAGGCGGAAAAGTTATTGTACGTGCTTCCGAGAAAACAACGATTGATCCAGGTAATAATGTGATTGCAGGTAATGTATCTTTCTATGGAGCAACAAGTGGTGAAGCTTATATCCAAGGGTACGCGGGAGAACGTTTTGCTGTAAGAAATAGTGGAGCAAGAATCGTTGTCGAAGGCGTAGGGGACCATGGTTGTGAATATATGACAGGTGGCCGTGTAGTCATCCTTGGCAATGTAGGTAAAAACTTTGCTGCCGGTATGTCTGGTGGTGTTGCATATGTGAAACCAGACAACATCGAGCAGTTTAAACGCCTATGTAATACGGAATTAGTTCAGTTTGAAGAATTAACAGATGATCAAGAAATCGAAGAAGTGAAAGAATTAATTATGAATCATCACGAATACACGAGAAGTGACAAAGCAGCTGTCACGTTGCAAAATTGGGAAAATGAAGTGAAAAAAATCGTGAAGGTAATCCCGACAGACTACAAGCTAATGTTAAAACAAATTGCTTGGTTTGAATCTCAAGGCTTATCAGTGGACGAAGCTCGACTTGAAGCATTTACGGCAAAAAAAGAAAAAAAAATGACTGTAACACTTAATCCAGAAGAAGTAATGACTAAATAGAAAGGAGTCAGATGATATGGGGAAAGCAACAGGTTTTATGGAGTTTGAAAGACAAACGGCAAATGAGCGTGATCCATTAGAAAGAGTTCATGATTGGAAAGAATACTCTGCTCCTTTCTCTGATGAAGTAGCAAAAATACAAGGAGCACGTTGTATGGATTGTGGTACACCATTCTGTCACATCGGGATGGATATTGAAGGGGCAACATCAGGTTGTCCTATCTACAACCTGATTCCAGAGTGGAATGATTTGGTGTATAAAGGTAAGTGGAGAGAAGCGTTAGATCGTTTAATGAAAACCAATAACTTCCCGGAATTCACAGGAAGAGTTTGTCCGGCACCATGTGAGGGGTCTTGTACAGTTGCGATCAATGATCCGGCCGTAACAATTAAAAATATTGAACAAAAAATTATTGATAAAGGTTTTGAAGAAGGTTGGATCGAGCCACGAGTTCCAGAACATCGCACTGGAAAGAAAGTAGCAATTGTCGGCTCTGGACCAGCTGGGTTAGCAGCGGCAGACCAGTTGAATCAAGCAGGACATCAGGTTACAGTGTATGAGCGTGCAGATCGCGCTGGGGGTCTTTTAACGTACGGCATTCCAAATATGAAATTAGATAAAGGGGTAGTAGAACGTCGAGTTCAGTTACTTCGTGATGAAGGTATTGAATTTGTTCTAAATACCGAAGTAGGTAAAGATATTTCTGCAGAAGAAATTAAAGCGAATCATGATTCTGTGATTCTATGTACTGGTGCACAAAAACACCGTGATCTACCTATTGAAGGTCGTGAAGGTAAAGGTGTTCGCTTTGCAATGGATTATTTAACGAGAGCAACTGAAAAAGTACTAGATGATAGTATCGAAGTGGAAGAAGAATTAGACGCAAAAGGAAAAGACGTTATTGTTATTGGTGGTGGGGATACTGGTGCTGACTGTATCGCTACGGCACTTCGTCAAGGTGCAAACAGTATTGCACAATTCGGTAAGCACCCACAATTACCAATTAAACGTTCAGATGAAAACCAGTGGCCAGCATATCCACAAGTTTTCAGTTTAGAATATGCACACAAAGAAGCGAAAGAGTATTATGGTGAGGATATCCGTCAATATTCTATTCAAACAAAGAAATTTGTTACGGATGATAATGGTAAATTAAAAGAATTACACACGGTAGAAATGAAGAAAACCCGTGATGAAAATGGAATGTTTGTATTTGAGGAGATTCCAGGTACAGAAAAGGTATGGCCTGCACAATTAGTATTAATCGCTATCGGATTTGAAGGTACAGAACATCCTGTATTAGAAGCATTTAATGTGAAAACTGAACGCAATCGTGTAGATGCTAAGTATGGTGACTTCCGTACAAATGTTGAGCATGTATTTGCTGCCGGTGATTCACGTCGCGGTCAAAGTCTTATTGTATGGGCAATTAATGAAGGCCGTGAAGTAGCCTATCATGTTGATCAATATTTGATGGGAGAAACTGCATTACCATCCGTTGCAAACATGTAATATAATGAGAAAACCTACGCATTGTCGTAGGTTTTTCTTTTTGTCCTTTTCAAATGAAAGCTGCACACTATACACAAAAAACAATTAATTTCTTTATTTTCTGGTAAAATTTGATTATGAAGAACTGTTAGTTTGTGAAGTGTTGATCTTAAACTAAAGGCAGGTTAGTTTAAGTAGGTCAGGGTTCTGTAGTAAAATTATACAAGAACATCACAGGGGAGATATTAAATGATTAAAGGAATATATGAATTTATAAGTGAAGCCCAGTTAAAAAAGTATGCAGAACTTGCTGTACGAGCTGGTGTAAATCTGCAAAAAAATCAATTGTTGATTATTCATAGTGATATACAACATGCTACGTTTGCACGTCTAATCCAAACGGTAGCCTACGAGGCAGGAGCTTCAAATGTATTTATAGATTGGACAGATGAACAGTCTACCAAAGAATTTTACTTAAATGCAGCAGATAGTGTCATCGATCACTTTCCTGATTGGCAGGCTGCCCGTTTTAAGGAGTGGGACGATGCAGGTGCTGCTTACATCCATATTATTTCTGAAAACTTAGATGTCTTTAAGGAGGTTTCTACAGAAAGGATAAGTCGTTTCCAAAAAGCTACTCGTACCAAATTAGGAGATTATTATGCGAAAATTAGATCCCACGAGATACGCTGGTGTCTTCTAGCTGTCCCGTACGTTGTATGGGCAACTAAAGTATTTCCGAACCGAAGTAAAGAAGAAGCTTTACAATCATTATGGAAATTAATTTTAAAAGGATCTCGGGCAGATGGGAAAAATCATATAAAAGATTGGGAGAGTCACAATAGAGCCTTTGAGTATCGAAAAAAAATCCTAAACGAGAGCCAATTTGAAGCCCTGCATTTTACAAATAGACGTGGAACTGATTTATTAGTTGGTCTACCTAAAAATCATCTCTATATCGGTGGAGGTGTCATAGATAAAAATGGAATACCTTTCTTTCCGAACATTCCTACGGAAGAAATATTTACTGCTCCCCATAAAAATAAGGTGAATGGCAAATTGGTAGGTACTAAACCTCTTATCTATGGGGGAAGTGTCATCGATGAATTTTATCTAATTTTTAAAGATGGACGGATTACCGACTATTATGCCGCAAAGGGACAAGAAGTGTTACAAAATCTCATTGAAACAGACGAAGGTTCACATTATCTAGGTGAAATTGCCTTGGTCTCCAATAAATCTCCTCTTGCTCAGGCAGATACTCTTTTTTACAATACCTTGTTTGATGAAAATACGGCCTGTCATATTGGAATCGGAAATGCATCTCCCTCCAATATTCAAAATGGCATTGACCAATCTGAGGAAGAGTTGAAGGCAGCAGGTCTGAATACTTCACTTTTGTTAGTCAATGTGACCTTTGGTACTGAAGATATGAAAGTAGTGGGCATTAAAGAAGGTGGAACTGAAGTCCTGCTAATGAAGGATGGGGATTTCCAATTCTAAATCGTCTTCAACTTAAAAACAGAGAAAACTGATTTCTGGTGGATTATACTTAGTGCTAGTTATAGTGAAAACAAACTGTCGTTGCGACTGTTGAACTAACGGGCAGTTGAGTAATAAAATAAATTTAGAGTTATTTCTTACAATTAAATTAGGGGGGATTATGTGGAAGTTTTCGGAATTATGGGGTTCACATTTGGAGCTATGGGATTTACTTTCGGACTTATTGCTTTTACAACAGCATTGACTAGTAGTAATAAAATAAAAGAACTTGAACAGAGAATTGATGATTTAGAGGAAAAATCGTGAACAATGTCTCAAACAAACGGAGAGCTCTACTTGAATAGGCAGGGGAAGGAGTAGATCAGCTTGACCATTTTTGCAGAAGCCTTACAAACAATTTCTATTGTAATACTTATTATTAGTTCTGCTTTCTATTTAAGGCATTTGGAAAAAAAGAAAAAATAACATAAACTTTCAACCTTTGAATTTATAATGTACATAATCATACAGATTGCTTATATTTTATTTGTAATCAATTTATTGATTTTTGTATTTATTGTGTGATTATTGTTTTGAATAATTTCTCAGTTTTAAACTGAAGGGTGCTATAGTTCAACAAGAGGATCGTCATAATATTGGCGATCCTTTTCTCTTGGAAGGGTTGAATATGTGGAAGGGAGAATCTTTAACAAAGCTGATATGAATGACTCAGGCTATTTTGAATTTGATTCTCTCCCCAGACACACAGCACTGGGTTATATTGACCTTCCAAATGGTAAGTGGAAAACAAATATTTACTCATTGCCTGTAAAGGGTGGTTCAGATGGTGGAGCCTTTGTAACAGTGAACGATATGGCAAATTTGTGGGATTCGCTCTTAAATAACAAATTACTCAATGAAGAATACACTAATAAGTTACTAACTCCATATGTTCGAACGAATGACTAAAGTGGCTTTTATGGTTATGGTGTATGGATTGAAAAAAAGGATGATGAGATTTTCAAATTTCATATTATGGTTATGACCCAGGAGTTAGTTTCCATTCTGCTTTTTATCCCAAAACCTCAATAAAAACAGTAATATGTTCGAACAAATCCAAAGGTGCATTTGATATTATGAGTAAAATCGAGGAAGGAATTTCAAAATAAATTATATTTTGTGAAATAATGTACTTAAATTGTTGAACAAGGAACAAAGGAAGGAGGAGTTAGTTTAGTGGTTAAAAAAAGCTTGTTCTTTATACTGATTATTTTTGTCCTCCTTGGTGCTTGCAATCAACAAAGTTCAGAAATAAATGAAAATGTTAAAAAAGTGGTATGGAGTTATATTGAAACTAAAGGAAATGATGGTTTCTATAACAAAGAATTGTGGGACCGTTTAGGTGTGGAAAAGGTAAAATTAGAAGATAAATATAAAAAGTATATAGAAAATACTTATGATGGAGAAGAAATATTTTTAGTTTCGACCTATAATCAAAACGTAGTTGCATCTCCAACGTTTCTTGTCGACCAAGATATTGAAGATGTAATTGGAGTTATTCCAGGGAGTAATAATACTAGCTAGAAATTTCTTCTCACTCAAGTAACGGGGTCCCGCGACAAGTTCTGTTATAAGCGCTTTCTAGCGTGTAAATACAGGAAGTTTATTAGATAAATTTCAACTTTACAAAATTCAAAAATTTCTCTTCCTTCGATAATCAGAACACTGCCTTTAGCGGAGGCAGAATACGTGCCCGTGGAAAGCGCAGTAATCTGCCGGAGCGAATGGCAGCACTCACCTCTAATCAGAATGGAGGAAGCAAATCCATATAAGAATTACTGCACAGTTTAAGTGAAATCAGCTGTTTAAGCTCCTATTTGAGCTTATTTTACATAGCAGTAAAATCCTTTGTAACTGACCCGACAACGCTGAATAGTTTAGTTGTATTAAGTATGTTTTAGCAGTGGAAAATTATATGTTTTTAGTTGGACTAGGTCCCAGGAGGAAATAATCCCTATTGGTAGCTCTGCTGCTGTACCAGTTTCGGTGATTAGGATTGCTTCTATTTTTTGATTTCTTTCTAAGTACTCTTTGAATATTGATTCAATATCCATTACACTAGCTTCTTTTCCGACAATCCTTGTATGTTCTTTTTTCTCAATTCGAAAGATGTCACCGATAGGCTGATCTAATTCAATTGATAATTGATCAGTATTTGTAGCAAACCAGTTTGCGATATTGCCATCTGTTAATAATCCGATTAGTTTTTCTTCTTGGTAAATGGGATATTGTGAGTATTGTTTTTCTTGCATACAAGTAATTAATTTCTTTATCGGTGTGTCTAAATAAAAAAATTCAACAGGTTTTGAAGCAATAGACAAGCAAGTGGGTGGTTTAGTTAAAAGAACTGCCAATTGCTCCAGTTCATAAACCACATCCTGATGAGGTTCTGCAATATAGAAGTCCTCTTTAATTTTTCGATGTACCATTGCATTTCGCAGTTTACTACACTGTTTTAATAAATCAAAATATTGATCTATAGCATGATGCTGTACTCTCGCTTTTGTTAATACTTCGGTAAACGATGCATGATTATTATGTTCATTTGCATAATCACATAATGTATCATGTATTTGGTTAAAAGCTGCTTCAAATCGTTCAGAAAGTTCATAACCCATGATAAATCTCCTTTAATTGTTTGAAAATTATCAAAATTAATGGTTGTCATAACTAGTCGTTTAGTAATAAAATAAAGTTTGTAGGTTATTTTGCCGAAATATTATAGAATTCATTCAAATAAGGGAGTCTTTTTTATGTCAGAGTATACAATCACTTATATTAAGAACGAAAATCCAAAAGAAAAACCAAAATCAGATGAGCTATCTTTTGGAAAATATTTTTCAGATCATATGTTCATTCAAGATTTTAATCCTGAAAGAGGCTGGCATAACCCCCGCATCGTGCCCTACCAACCACTTGTGTTAGATCCAGCAGCTATTGTATTCCATTATGGTCAAACGGTATTTGAAGGATTGAAAGCATACCGTACAAAACGGGATAAAATTCAGCTGTTCAGACCAGATAAAAATATGGAACGTCTTAATCGATCCAATGATAGAATGTGTATCCCAAAGATTGATGAGGAGTGTGCAATAGATGCAATCAAACATTTGGTTCATATTGATCAAGATTGGGTCCCAGACGCACCAGGAACATCGCTTTATATAAGACCGTTTATTATTTCAACAGAGCCGTATTTAGGCGTTTCTCCTTCTGCTACATACCAATTTATTGTGATATTATCTCCTGTTGGAGCGTATTACGAAGAGGGCATCAACCCTGTGAAAATTGCAGTGGAAAATCAATATGTTCGAACGGTAAAAGGTGGTACTGGTGAAGCAAAAACTGCCGGTAATTATGCATCCAGCCTAAAGGCGCAGGAACAAGTAGCTGATCAAGGATATGCACAAGTTTTATGGTTGGATGGTGTGGAGAAGAAATATATCGAGGAAGTTGGCAGTATGAACGTTTTCTTCAAAATAAAAGGTGAAATTGTAACACCAGCTCTTAACGGTAGTATATTAGAGGGAGTTACAAGAAATTCAGTTATCCAATTATTGAAACATTGGGACATTCCGGTAATTGAACGTCGTATTACAATGGAAGAGCTTTATGAACATCACCAAAAAGGTGAATTAGAAGAAGCGTTTGGTTCAGGTACAGCTGCTGTTATTTCTCCAGTAGGCGAGCTTGCCTGGGAAGGTAAGAAAATGGAAATCAATAATGGGAAAACGGGAGAAATTGCTAAACGCTTATATGATACTTTGACAGGAATTCAATATGGTACAGAAATAGATCCGTTCAATTGGATTGTAAAAGTAAAATATTAATACTTGAGATTTATATAACATTTTTCTATAATAGCATTAGAATATAAAAAGGTTATGATTAGAGCCAGTAGTTAGAGATATGGTGACAAGAGAATGGAATTCACAGGCTGAAAAATTCCATCACCCACTGTCCTAATGAACCTACTCTATGAACTGTTAAGAATAAACTTAATCGTTACTCTGCGTTAAAGAGTTAAGGGGATCATGCAAAAAAAGTATGGTCAACTAAAGGTGGTACCGCGGATATGGCTCTTTTCGTCCTTTTACGATAGTAAGGATGAAAGAGCTTTTTTAGTTCCAAAGATAAACTATATCTTAAAGTGTTAGAGAAGAGTGAGACAATTTTTATAGAAACTGATAATACGCTATATCAGTTCCCTAACACTTAAGTAAATGAAGGCGTGAAAATTATGGCTAAGCAACGTATTGTAGTGAAGATCGGGAGCAGTTCACTAACGAACAAGAATGGTGGTCTTGACCTCATTAAATTAAAAGAACATACGACAGCAATTGCAGCACTAAAAAAACAAAACTATGAAGTAATACTGATTTCGTCAGGTGCCGTATCTGCTGGTTTCTTTGATTTAGGTTATCCAACAAGACCTGTTACTATCGCAGGAAAACAAGCAGCAGCAGCCGTTGGTCAAGGCTTACTTGTTCAAGCATATACCGATGAGTTTAGAAAATATAACTTGGTTACCGCTCAACTTTTACTAACGAAAGATGTATTTAGTAATGAGACACAGTACAGTAATGTGTATGCCACATTGACGGAATTATTAAAACGTGATGTAATCCCTATTATTAATGAAAATGATACGGTAGCAATAGATGAATTGACATTTGGTGATAATGACATGTTATCGGCATTGGTAAGTGGTCTTGTTCATGCAGATTTTTTAGTAATGTTAACAGATATTAATGGCCTATATGACAAAAATCCAAAAACAGATCGAACAGCTAAAAAATATCATCGGCTCCAGAAATTGTCGACAGAAATTTTGCAACAAACGAAGCATGAATCTGGCTCCAAATTTGGTACTGGTGGAATGAAGTCAAAACTTTTAGCTGCAAAAACTGCAATCTCCCTCGGAGTGAAAGTTTTTGTGGGGACTGGTGAAGGCGAAGAAAAATTAATCCGCATTATGCAAAATCAAGGGGATGGTACTTATATTGGTGAAGACTTAACCAATAGTTACCGTAAACAGAAACAATGGATTGCTTTTCATTCAAATGTATCTGGAAAACTTCATGTTGACAAAGGGGCAAGTGAAGCAATTCTTTATCAAGGAAAAAGTTTATTACCAGCCGGAATTAAATGGGTAGATGGAGATTTTTCTGTTGGATCTGTTGTCGACATTGTCTTTGAAGACAGTGTTATAGCAAAAGGACAAGTGAATTATTCTTCTGAAGATTTAATCAAATTTAAGGGTGAACCGAGTCAAATTGCGATGGAACAATCTACAAGTAACCGACCAGAAGTTATTCATCGTGATCGACTCGTATTATCGATAGAGGAGGCTTATAATTATGAGTGATTTAATCCAAAAAGCTAAGTTGGTCAATAAAACAACTACTGCCTTAGCAACGAAATCAACCGAACAAAAAAATCATGCATTGAAACTTTTATCCGATGAATTAAAAAAACAAAAAGGTTTTATTATGGAGGAAAATAATCGAGACATAGTGAATGGGCGTAATAATGGTTTACATGAGTCATTAATTGATCGCTTAATCTTGAACGAACAGCGGATTGATGATATGGCAGATGCATTAATCCAACTAACAGATTTAAAAGATCCGATTGGCGAGATTATGGAAGAATGGACACGACCAAATGGTCTAAAAATCCAAAAGGCCCGTGTGCCAATAGGTGTTGTCGGTATGATTTATGAAGCAAGACCAAATGTAACAATTGATGCCGCAAGTCTTTGTCTAAAAACAGGCAATGCTGTATTACTTAGAGGGAGCTCTTCAGCTATTTATTCCAACACAGCATTAGTAAAAGTCATTCATGATGCACTAAAACGATCTGATTTACCGAATGATGCCGTACAGCTAATTGAGGATACAAGTCGTGAAACAGCATCACAAATGTTTAAATTGAATGAATACTTAGATGTATTAATTCCGCGTGGAGGAAAAAAATTAATTGATACGGTTGTAGCAAATGCATCGGTACCGGTTTTGGAAACGGGCGCAGGAAATTGTCATTTGTTTATTGATGAAACAGCTAACAAAGACATGGCAATTGAGGTAGCGATCAATGCGAAAACACAACGACCTTCTGTATGTAATGCGATCGAAACCATTTTAATAGAACGTAAATGGGCAGAAAAACATTCGGCTGAATTAGTTCAGGCATTACAGGATGCGGGAGTGGAAATACATGGGGATAGCACTGTTGTATCTAAAGGTGAGAATATCATCGAGGCTACAGAAGAAGACTTTGAAACAGAATATTTAGATCATATAGTTGCAATCAAGGTCGTAGATTCGGTGCAGGAAGCGATTGATCATATCAATAAATATGGAACCAATCATTCAGAATCTATTATCTCTGAAAACGATGAAAATGTTGTAAGCTTTATGAATGAAGTAGACGCAGCAGCTGTTTATCATAATGCATCAACCAGATTTACTGATGGATTTGAGTTTGGTTTTGGTGCTGAAATTGGAATTAGTACACAGAAGTTACATGCACGTGGACCTATGGGCTTAGAAGCATTAACATCAACGAAATATTTATTACACGGTAATGGTCAAATTAAGTAAACTATTTTTCTTTCGTGACAATTCCTGTATAATAGAGTCGGAGATAAACATTTGGTAAAAAAGGAGTATGAATCATGGCAAACACATTAATATTTGGACACAAAAATCCGGATACAGACACAATCTGTTCAGCAATTGCATATGCGGACCTTAAACAAGCACTAGGAGAAGATGTAGAAGCAGTACGTTTAGGCGAAGTGAACAATGAAACACAATATGCACTAGATCATTTCAATCAAACTGCACCACGTATGGTGGAAAATGTATCAGATGAAGTCGACCAGGTTATTTTAGTAGATCATAATGAACGTCAACAAAGTGCGGATGATATCGAGCGCGTACAAGTATTGGAAGTAATCGATCATCACCGTATTGCAAACTTTGAAACAAAAGATCCATTATATTACCGTGCAGAACCAGTTGGTTGTACTGCTACCATTCTAAATAAATTATACAAAGAGCACGGAGTTGAAATTAAAAAAGAAACAGCAGGATTAATGCTTTCTGCAATTATTTCTGATTCTCTTTTATTCAAATCCCCAACATGTACAGATCAAGATGTTGCAACAGCGAAAGAATTAGCTGAAATCGCTGGTGTGGATACTGAAAAATATGGCCTTGAAATGTTGAAAGCAGGTGCTGATCTTAGCGACAAAACTGCAGAAGAACTAATTTCTATGGATGCAAAAGAATTCGATATGAATGGAAACAAAGTGGAAATTGCACAAGTAAACACAGTGGAAGTAAATGATGTGTTAGCACTTCGCGACAAAATAGAACCAGCTATTGAAAAAACAGTAGCAGACAAAGGTTTAAAATTATTTGTTTTTGTCATCACAGATATCCTTAATAATGATTCCGTAGTACTTGCAGTAGGGGAAGCAGAGGATAAAGTAGCTAAAGCGTTTGATGTAAAACTTGAAAACAAAACAGCAACATTAAAAGGTGTTGTATCTCGTAAGAAACAGGTAGTTCCAAACTTACAAAATGCATTTTAAGATAAGAGATTTATAGAGATGTCAGACATAAAAAGTGTCTGACATCTTTTTTTACTAATAAGCATTTTATAATTTGGCCATATATAGGTCGTCAATTAATTGTAATAAATCATTAATCAAATAACGAAACACCACCATAAAGAGAATTTTTAAAGGGATTGTAAATAAAAAGAAACTTTCTTCATGTGGTGTCGTAATTAAAGTATGGGAATAAATTCGATTCGATTTTTGTGGGAGGTGTACAGGTGGATTATGGTTTATTGATTATTAGTATAGCTCTTTTATTTGTATCATTTTTAGTAGGAATAAAAAACAAACGTGGTTATTAGCTGGATTCAATGAAAAAATAATTAAGAATAAGAATTTATTAGGTAAAGTGGTAGGTGGGGGCTTTTTCCTGCCGTTTGGCTTGTTAATATTTATAAGTAGCCTGATTGAATTTCCTTATGAAAGTACCGTTCTTGTAATTGCAATGTTAGTTTTATTAACAAGTGTGTACCTGTATATCAACAAAAAATTACTTGACTAACAATACCTTAGATAAATGTAATAATAAGATAGAGAACTTCACCAGGACGAGATACTCTATATAAAGACAATTTCAAGTTTGGATTCAAGTAATAATTATAATATAGTTTGTCGTATTTGAATTTCTGAAACTAATTTGTTCTTTCATACGTTATAGTAATAAACACGATTTTATCACGGTGCTAATCGTCCGTAATACCTCACTTCAAGGTTTGAGTAAAAGAAGTGGACGGCTAACGGACTCTAACACCCTGATAAGTTTCATTAACTATCAGTAGTGGTGGGTAAAAACCCCCACTGATGAAATCTCACTTTATTGAGGGGTTGAAGTAATATGAGAATTGAGTTACTCACTAGTATTCGAACTAATAATTTTAATGATGAACAAATGATGGAGAAGATTCAAAATATGTGGAAGGAAGCTTATCGACGTTTAGAAGGGAAAAACGATACCGTTTATGGCGTTTATTATGACTATGAAAGCGACTTTGAAGGCGATTATTCTATTGGCGTAGGAATAGAAAATGTTGAAAATGGAAATATGTTGATATCGGATCAAGCCAACTATAATGTTTATAAGGTAGCTTCGTCCGAAGAAGAAGGGATTTTAAGAACATGGCAAAAGATATGGGGTTTAGAGGAATCTGGTGAGCTTGAACGAGCATACACCGTAGATTTTGAAAAATACCTACCTAACGGTGAAATAGAAATACATATCGCTATCACTTAAATAAGTCATGCCACTACTATTGCTTTAAAAAAAATGGACCTTACCAATACTTTACAAGCAATTGGTCAGGTCCATTCTAAAATACTGCTTAGAAATATTACTTTTTAAATAATACTTTCTCTAATTCTTCTAATGTACGCCCTTTCGTTTCAGGAACGAACTTCCAAACGAATATGGCAGAAATTAAACTCATTAAACCATAGAACCCATAAGTTAATCCGCCACTAAACTCCATCATCGCTGGATAAGTAGAAGAGATGAAATAGTTAGCAGCCCATTGTGCAGCTACGGCGATTGCAACTGCTTGTCCACGAATTTTATTAGGGAAGATTTCAGAGATCAACACCCAAACAACAGGTCCCCAAGACATCATGAATGAAGCAGTATAGATGATAATAAACACTAGTGTAGCAATTCCAATTACATCAAAAAAGGCTAATCCCGCTACACCGAACATACCAAGAGTCATACCTAATGACCCGATGATAAGCAGTGGTTTACGACCAAATTTATCAACTGTTAAGATTGCAATTACCGTAAAGATTACATTTATTAGTCCCATCGTAATCGTTTGAAGCATTGCTGCGTCTCTTGCCGCACCCATACTTTCAAAGATTCGAGGAGCGTAATAAAGAGCTACATTAATCCCAACGAATTGTTGGAAAACAGAAAGTAGGACACCGATTACAATGATTGCCTTACCATAAGTGAAAAGTTTAGCTTTCCTCTCATCAAATGAGTTTTTGATTTCAAACAAGGTAGCTTTTGCCATTGTCTTATCATATAGTTTGTTCAGAATATCCATTGCGCTTTCATTTTTACCTTGAGAAACAAGGAAACGTGGTGTTTCTGGAACTGTGAATAGAAATAGTAAAAATAATGCGGCAGGAATCGCTTCCGATAAGAACATGTAGCGCCAACCCATGTCATTAATCCATTCAAGTGATTGTCCTCTTGCAATTCCCCAATTCACGAAATACACAACTAACATTCCAAAAATAATAGCAAATTGGTTTAAAGATACTAAGCGCCCACGAATAGATGGTGGTGCAATTTCCCCGATATACATTGGTGAAACAGCTGAAGCAAGTCCTACACCGATACCACCAATAATTCTATATAGATTAAATGTAACTAACAGGGCAATTGAAGGTTCACCTTGTTCGAAAAATAGAAATTCAGGAAATGCTGAACCAAGTGCTGAAACTAAAAATAGTACCGCTGCAACAATCAAAGATTTCTTACGTCCTAGATTGGATGCTAGTAATCCTGAGATTAAACCACCAATGATACACCCAATTAACGCACTGGATACGGTTGCACCATGGACAAATGAGCTCAAATTCAAATTATCAACGAAGAATGCTTCTAATGCTCCTTCTGCTCCAGATATAACAGCAGTGTCATATCCAAATAAGAGACCACCTAAAGTAGCAACTAAGGTTATTAACGTAATATAGACATTATTATTCGCTTTCATAAAAATTGAGAGTGTTCTTCTCTCTTGCACCTCCTGATGTAAATTTTAGAACAGAATTGATTGTAACAAGCCAAACTTACTTTGTCAATCGAATAAACTAAGTTAAATATTGTTATTCTCTTATACAATTTGAAACTCGATTTTATTATGTTCATAAAACAGTTATAGTATAATTAAAAATAATCTATATAGAATGGGAAGAATCATATGATTATAACAACAGCAGGTCGTGTAACACCTCAACTTATTCAATACGCACAACGATTATCTGTGAATTATCAAATCCCTTACATTAAACGTAATGGATATTCTATTCAAAAATTAAAGGACTATTATCAAGAAGATGTCATTGTTGCTGGAAAAGATCGGTTATTTATTTCTTCTTTAAACAAGAAAACAAGTCTCTTTTTTCACCCTAATCTTGCAATGGTTCGTGCAAAGCGACTACTCCGTACGGAAGAAGACCCATTTGTCACAACAGCAAAATTAGAAAAGGGGATGTCTGTATTAGATTGTACAGTTGGACTTGCTTCAGATAGTATTATTGCTAGTATGGCAGTTGGGTCTAATGGTTCCGTTACAGGGTTAGAAGGGAGTAAAGCTATTTATATAATCACTAATGAAGGTTTAAAGACTTGTAACAGTTCGAATGACATACTCGATACAGCAATGAGAAGGATTAAAGTCAAACATATTCCATACCTAGAATATTTAAACCAATTAGAATCAAATGTTTATGATGTCGTATATTTTGACCCAATGTTTCAAGAAGCAATTAACACATCGGATGGATTTAATCCTATTAGAACACATGCTCTTGAAAACAACCTTATCGTTGAAGCGTTGGAAGAAGCCAAACGTGTTGCCAGAAAACGGGTAGTGCTGAAAGATCATTGGAAAAGTGATCGTTTTAATCGATATGGCTTTACCCAAATTAAAAGAAAAACCTCTTTATTTCATTACGGTGTAATTGAATTGTACTAACCTAGCAATAAAGAAGAAATCTGACTTTCCATTATGTGATATAAATATATGGAAGTATCTAAAATGAGAAAGGAAGTTTTCTATGGTTAGCAGCACTTATCAGCTTATTCTTTTTGTTACAGACAAAGAAGAAGCAAAAGCATTTTACACAGAAAAATTAGGTTTTATTATTCGAAATGAAGAAGAATTCGATGAAGAATGGAGTTATTTAACAGTTGCACCGCAATCTAACAGTGAGGTCGTTATTGAGTTGGTAGAAGCTGTAACTACTGAGGAAAAACAACTTGTGGGTAGACAAGCAGCAGAACAGGTTTTTCTTATGTTTACGGTGGATGATATTAATAAGACATATCAAAAGTTAAAGGCAAAAGGAGTAAACTTTCTTGATGAGCCCGGAAGTGCCAGGAGGTAAAGGTGTTGTTTTTGAAGATTTATACGGAAACAAACTTGATCTATTTGAGAAGTTGAAATCATGAAAATAGAAGGTGGAAATAATATTGCGATTAAAATTCCGAAATATAGATTTAAAGAAACGGTGGCATTTAAGAAAGATATTCTTGGTCTTCGTCTCAAAGTCAAAGAAGAAAAATCATTTGCTTTTGAATTTGGTGGTTCAACTCTTTGGCTTGACTGTATGGACAATTATTCGCAGCAAGATGTATATGGTTAGAATTTAAGACAAGACAGCTAGGTGAGACTATTGAATGCTTTAATAAACATGTGATACCGATACGTGATGAAGTAGAGATTCATGAACATTCATCATGATTTTGAATATCTGATCCTGCAGGGACGATTCTCATAATAAATCCCCAATGATTTAATGAACAGATCCCGCAATCGCAGTCATTATAGCCCCTATCACTTGAATCCAATTGCCAATAGTATTTATTTCTGTTGCATTAGTTGTACTTCGAGTAGAAAGAGCTTGCAAACTATTACCGATTACTTGTAATAGATTGCCAAATCCATTATACATCACTTCGACTGTAATCTCTTTTTGCCATTCTTCAGCAAAATTCATACCGCCTCCAAGTGCCTGCATTAAATCTCCCTGAATACCTAACAAACTTTTTACATTATCAGTTACAGGCAATCGTAATGATGCCACCTCTGTTATATTTCCGACCGCTTGAATCTCATTACCTAAACTATTTAAGTCCTGTAAGGATATACCTTTAACTTGTAATGTATTTCCTGTTGCTTGCATTACATTGCCGATCAGCTTAAGGTCATCTTTTATATCAGATGAAAGAGCAATACGAGGTGTATTTCCTAAAGCAGACAATACTGTCCCTACCGCTTGTATCCAACCACCAAGTAACTTGTTATTTTCTTTTTCCACCTTATTCACCAAATTCCTGGTTATGATGTAATTAGTTTATGAAAAACTCCCTTACTTGATTTGGCAGTTGACTAGATTGGCAATCATTAATAGTTGATAATGACAACGTTTTCTTATAATATGTACGTATTGGTTGTTACATAGTTAGAAGAAGTAAGGGAGTGTAGAGAATGGTTCAACGTATAGATGAAGTGATGCCTCATATAGCTTTTGGTGGCGATTACAACCCAGAGCAGTGGGATGAAAGTGTTTGGTTAGAAGATGCTAAGTTAATGAAGGAAGCAGGAGTAAACCTTGTTTCTGTAGCAATTTTTAGCTGGTCTGTGTTGGAACGAGAAGAAGCTAAGTTTGATTTCAGTTGGTTAGATAGAGTATTGGAGATTTTACATGAACACGGAGTTGGTGTGTCTTTAGCGACTGCAACAGCATCTCCACCAGCTTGGTTATCCAAAGAATATCCAGAGGTGTTGGCCGTACAAGAAAATGGTGTACCTTATCAAGTCGGTTCACGGCAACATTATTCACCTAATAGTAAGCGTTTCCGATACGCAGTAAAACAATTGGTTACGGAAATGGCCAAAAGATATAAAGAACACCCTGCATTAAAAATGTGGCATATAAATAATGAATACGGCTGTCACTTGGCGGAGTGTTATAGTGATGAAAGTTTACTAACGTTTCGTGAATGGTTAAAAGATCGTTATGAAACGATAGAAAACCTAAATCAAAAATGGGGTACTAACTTCTGGAGTCAGCGTTATAATGACTGGGGTGAGATTCAATTTCCGGTTAATATACCTACTTTTTATAACCCTAGTCAACAGTTGGATTATAAAAGGTTTATGAACGATGCGATATTTGATTTATACAAGATTGAAAAAGAGGTATTACGTGATATCACCCCGGATGTACCGGTGTTTACTAATTTTATGTATGAATTTAAGCCGCTTAATTATTTTGAATGGGCCAAAGAAATGGATCTTGTGACATGGGATTCTTATCCGGATCCAAGAGAGGGTAAACCTTATCGTCATGCAATGCATCATGATTTAATGCGCAGTTTAAAAAATGGGCAACCCTTTTATTTAATGGAACAGGTAACGTCACATGTCAATTGGCGTGATATTAATCTTACGAAAAAGCCGGGGGAAATGAGGTTATGGAGCTATTCTACTGTTGCACGTGGCGGGGACGGTGTGATGTATTTCCAATGGCGCCAGGGAAAAGCAGGGGCAGAGAAGTTCCATGGTGCTATGGTCCCGCACTCGAATGATCCTAATAGTCGGGTCTATCAAGAAGTAAAACAATTAGGAAATGAATTAAAACGATTAGATGGTTTAGCAGGAGCACGGGGTACTGCAAAAGTTGCGATCGTTTTTGACTGGGAAAATTGGTGGGCAGTGGAGCATGAAGGAAAACCACATAATAAATTATCATACTTAGACCAAGTCTACCAATATTATCGTGTATTCTATGAAAATAACATTGCTGTAGATTTTGTAGAACCAAATGGTAATCTAACGAATTACCAATTAGTAGTAGCACCGATGTTATATATGGTTCGTGATGGAGAGGAAAAAAATCTCGAACAGTTCGTTGCAAACGGTGGAACATTAGTGGTGAGTTTTTTCAGTGGTATTGCGGATGCACAAGACCATATTCATTTAGGGGGTTACCCAGCACCATTAAGGTCACTTTTAGGTGTAACAGTGGAAGAATTTGCTCCTATGGCAGATGAAGAGGTAAATAAGATAGTATCTAATGGCGAGAAATTTATCGTTAATAAATGGGCAGATATTATTAAACTAGAAGGTGCCCGGGCAATTGCAACCTTTAAAGAAAACTGGTATCAAGACAACCCTGCTGTAACCATTCATCGCTATGGTCAGGGCAAATCAATTTACATTGGTACAAACCCGACAGATGATTATCTAGACCAGTTAATGAACGGACTCTTACAACAATTAGATATCAGCGCCCCAATAGATGCGCCAAAAAACGTAGAAATCGTGGAACGAGTAAAAAACGAGAAGACATATTTGTTTATTCTTAATCATAATACAGACGCTGTAACAGTTTCTTTAAAGGATGGCGTTATCTATCAGGATTGTTTACAAAGTAAGCAAGTTTCTCAAGAAATCACAGTGAAAAATACCGATGTTGCCATTTTAGTCTACTAAAAATGGTAAATTTAACGAGTAAAAATATTTTCTATTCCGCTTCTTTATGTTAGTATAAATCTAACAATTGAAGTAGGAAGGGTTCGTATAATGAGTACAAAAGTCAATCCAATTCAAGTTAGAGATATCATTATTGCAAATCAAGTGCTAAAAGATGTAGTGGTGAAAACACCATTACAGCGAGATACCATATTATCTGATAAATATCAATGTAATGTCTATCTTAAAAGAGAAGATTTACAAGTTGTTCGCTCATTTAAGATTCGTGGAGCATACAATTTGATGCAAGGCTTAACGAAAGAAGAATTAGAAAATGGTGTGGTTTGTGCTAGTGCCGGGAATCATGCACAAGGAGTTGCATATTCTTGTAAAGCACTTGGCGTTAAAGGTGTAATTTTTATGCCTAGTACAACACCGCGCCAAAAAGTTAACCGTGTTGAATTTTTCGGTGGTCCGTTTGTCGAAATTCGATTAATCGGAGATACTTTCGATGACTCTTTTGAAAAAGCAATGGATTATTGTAATGAACATAATGCATCATTTATCCATCCTTTTAATGATACGAGAACCATCACTGGTCAAGGAACAATTGGATTAGAAGTTTTGGATAGCATGGAAGAGCCGATATCCCACGTCTTTATGGCAGTTGGTGGTGGCGGATTAATTTCTGGTGTCGGGTCTTACATAAACAGTATTAGTCCAGATACAAAAATCATCGGTGTTGAACCAGAAGGTGCAGCTTCGATGAAAGCAGCTCTAGAAAAAGATGAAGTGGTTAAATTAGATAAGATTGATAAATTTGTTGATGGTGCCAGTGTAAAACGAGTTGGAGATATTTCGTTTGATATTGCCAAAGAGTTTATCGATGATATTGCGGTTGTACCAGAAGGTAAGTTATGTACGACTTTATTAGATTTATATAATGAAAATGCGATTGTCGCAGAACCGGCAGGAGCATTACCTGTGTCTGCACTTGATTACTATCGCGATGAGATTAAAGGGAAAAATGTTGTTTGTATCGTAAGTGGTGGAAATAATGATATCGATCGTATGCAGGAATTTAAAGAGCGTTCCTTAATTTATGAAGGATTTAAACATTATTTCATTGTGAATTTCCCTCAGCGTGCAGGAGCATTACGTGAATTTATGGATGAGGTCTTAGGCAAGAATGATGACATCACCCGCTTTGAATATACTAAGAAGAATAACCGTGACAAAGGACCAGTCCTAGTCGGAATCGAACTGCAACAAGCTGAAGACTATCACCAAATCACAGCACGCATGGAGAGAAAAGGTTTTACCTACATCGAAATTAACAAAGACGAACAATTATTCCATTTACTAATTTGACAAAAAGGAAGCGACCTAACCGCTTCCTTTTTCTTAAAAGCCAAGGAAATTTGAAAACGTTCACAAAACATATGCCGCGAAGGTTAGATATTTGCTTTCTTCCATTTTTTTATGGATGCGTGCTTGATCATCGCTGTGGAAAAATACTCTCTTTCTAATAGAGTGATAAAAAATACAGGGAATATAGGTTTATGGGGTCAGTATTCTCCACAATCAGAACACTGAATTTAGCGCAGCATTGATCTTTAATCAGATGGAACGAAGCTACTCCAAAATTAATTTTCACTAGTTCGCAGAAGCTATCTAGTCCGAATAAGGTCCGGTGGGTATGTCCGATTTGTCGTAAAGCCACTTATTTAAGATATGGGGATTAGGAAATGTCCCATTGTTTGAAGGGAGAGCATCGGTTTGAATACTCTTTTATATCAGGAATTAATGAAGGAAACAGAGGAAGAACGTGCGATATTGGAAGGCAATCAAGCAGTCAACAAAAAAATATACACAGATCTCACCTCTGATTTCGTTATCCAAAGTGAGAAATTTCTAAAAGACGATCTTATCATGATTCGTAAACATCCAAGATATATCGATTTTCCAAGGCACTCCCATGATTATATCGAAATGAATTATGTCTTTCACGGCAAGTTTCATCAAAAGGTAGCCGATCAGCCGATCACCTTAAAGCAGGGTGATATCCTGTTACTAAACCAATATATCGAACATGAGCTAGCTTCATGTGAAGAAAACGATATTGTCATCAACTTCATCATTCACCCAGCTTTTTTTGATTATATTCTGTCTAATCTATCCACTGGATTTATTCAAAGTCAAATGCTTCAATTTTTGATGAATAGTATGTTCGATTATAACCATACAGGTCAATTTCTTTATTATCCGGTAGCTGATTCAGAAAGAATACAAGACATAATGAAAGAATTATTAACAGAAATGATGGAAGAATCGATTTTGTCCCAATCCAAAATAAAATTCTTAATGGGGTTATTAATCTTAGAATTGATTGAACAAAAAAATCATTCTCACCAAAATATAGACCAAAGTGAACAGCATGCTTTTTTGACAGAAGTGTTTCACTATATAGAGGAGCACTATCAAGAAGCGAATTTACAAACACTGGCAAAAAAGTTTAACCAGACAGCTTATTGGGTAAGCAAACAAATAAAAACACTAACGAAACAAAATTTTAAAGATCTTGTCCAAGAAAAAAGACTACTTGTGGCTAAAAATTTATTGATGTATAGTGATTTATCTATGCAAGCTATCGCAGAAGAAGTAGGCTATGAAAATATTAGCTACTTCTATCGACTATTCAAACAAAAGTACGGCAACACTCCAAAAGCGTATAAAAAACAGTTAATCGAACAGTAATGGTTAACTGTTTTTTTATAATTTTAAAAGTAATATGAAAATGATAATTATTTGTTTAGTGATTTTTATCACGGTGCTATTCGTCCGTAAAACCTCCACTGATGGAAGTCTTTATATGAAGATGCAAAAAAGGACAATAAAAAAATGATTTTCGTTATTAAATATATCCTTTACATACTGTATGATTAAATTATAAATCGCTTACATAAAGGGAGTGATCATATTGCAAAAATGTAACTTGGCTGTTGATATCGGAGCTTCGAGTGGTCGGGTAATCGCTGGCTATCTTCGCAACGATCAATTAGTTCTCGACGAAATACACCGTTTTGAAAACCGGATGGAAGAGAAAAACGGCCATTTATGTTGGGATATTGATGGACTATTTCAAGAAATCAAGACCGGTTTAAAAAAGAGTGTGGAAAACAATTATCAGCCATTAACGATTGGCATTGATACATGGGCAGTTGATTTTGTTTTGTTAGATAAAGACAAAAACAGAATAACAGATGCAGTTGCCTATCGTGATCACCGCACAGATGGGGTAATGGATGAAGTATTTCAACTCATCGATCAAAAAAACATTTACCAGGAAACAGGGATACAATTCCAACCATTTAACACAATCTATCAATTATTCGCCTTACAAAAAGAAAATCCGGAAACACTAGATAAAGCGAAATACTTTTTAATGATTCCCGACTACCTCCATTATTTACTGACTGGAAAAATAACGAATGAATATACTAATGCTACAACAACTCAATTGTTAAAAGCTACGAATCAAAAATGGCATCAAGATTTTCTGGAAAAGTTAAATATACCTGAACATATATTTTCAGACCCTATTGAACCAATGCAAAAAATTGGTTCTCTAACGCCAGAATTACAACAGGATCTTGGCTTTGATCTGGAAGTGGTCTTACCCGGAACACACGATACAGCCTCAGCTGTGATGGCAGTACCAGCGCAGAATACAATATACATTAGTTCAGGTACGTGGTCGTTAATGGGGGTGGAGCATGATAAACCAATCAGTACACCAAAAGCATTTGATTATAACTTCACCAATGAAGGTGGTGCTAACCAAAACATCCGCTTTTTGAAAAATATCATGGGCCTTTGGATGATACAGGAAGTAAAACGTGAATGGCAAGATCAATATAGCTTTGCGGAATTTGTGGAGCTTGCTTATCAAGAATCTACATTTACATCAAAAGTTGATGTAAATGATCAGCGATTTTTAAGTCCGGCAAGTATGAAAGAAGCAATTAAAGAATATTGTCAAGAGACGAGGCAACGAGAGCCAGAAACAGCAGGAGAATTTGCAAAATGTATTTTTGATAGTTTAATAGAAAGCTATTACCAAACAGCAAAAGAAATTGAAGAGTTAACAGGCAAAACGTATAGCACGATCCATATTATTGGTGGCGGAAGTAAGAATCATTATATGAATGAAAAATTAGCAGCAGTTAGTAAGAAAACGATCTACACAGGTCCAGGCGAGGCTACAGCGATTGGAAATCTTGTAGTGCAAATGATGGCGACAGGTGAGATTACTTCGATTGAACAGTCAAAACAAATAATTAATCAATCCTTTGAAATTCAAAAATTTTAAACAAGAGGTGAAAGAAATGAGTGTAAAAGATAATTTTCAAGCAGCTAAAAAGCAATATGAAAAATGGGGTATTTCGATAGAGGAAGCTTTTGAAAAATTGAAACAAGTACCGATTTCGATTCATTGCTGGCAAGGAGACGACATTGGAGGATTCGAGGTAGATCAGCAAGAGTTGTCTGGGGGAATTGACGTTACAGGGGATTATCCCGGGAAAGCAACATCACCAGAAGAATTGAGAAGTGACTTGGAGAAAGCGCTATCTCTCATTCCAGGAAAACATAAAATCAACTTACACGCGATATATGCTGAAACAGATGGGAAACTGGTTGATCGTAACGAATTAGAACCAAAACATTTTGAAAATTGGGTCCAATGGGCAAAGAAAAATGATTTAGGTCTTGATTTTAACCCGACCTTATTTTCCCATCCAAAAGCAGCAGATGGACTAACACTTGCACACCCTGACAAAGAGATCCGTAATTTTTGGATCGAGCATTGTATCAAGTCACGTAAAATCGGCGAATATTTTGGAAAAGAATTAGGTCAACCAGCATTAACGAACATTTGGATTCCGGATGGTTATAAAGATATTCCAAGTGATAGATTAACACCTCGTAAACGTCTGAAAGAATCATTAGATGAAATATTTGCAGCAGATGTTGATGAGTCGTTAAACATTGATGCAGTAGAAAGTAAGCTGTTCGGTATCGGCTCTGAAGCATATGTAGTAGGTTCACACGAATTTTATATGGGCTATGCCCTTAAAAACAACAAGCTTTGCTTATTAGACAGTGGTCACTACCACCCAACAGAAGTGGTTTCCAATAAAATCTCTGCCATGCTTTTATTTAGTGATAGGTTAGCCCTTCACGTCTCACGACCAGTTCGTTGGGATAGTGACCATGTCATTATATTAGATGATGAATTACGTGAAATCGGGCTGGAAATCGTTCGTAACGATGCACTAGACAAAGTTATGATTGGACTGGACTTTTTTGATGCCAGTATAAATCGAGTGGCGGCCTGGACGATTGGTACAAGAAACATGATCAAATCATTATTATATGCATTACTTTTACCAAATGACCATTTAAAACAATTACAAGAGGAAGGTAATTTCACAGACCGATTAGCATTATTAGAAGAATTCAAAACTTATCCTTTCGGTGCTGTTTGGGATTACTATTGTGAGCAAATGGGTGTACCAGCTCAAGAAAAATGGTTAGAGGAAGTAAAAGATTACGAGAATAAGGTATTATCTAAACGTGATAGTTAATTTAAAAGTCCATCTTTGTTTATGTTGATTTATTTTTGTTTTGTAGTATAATCAAAACAGAACCAAACAAATAAAACAAAACAAAAATTATGAGGAGGAATTGCAGTGGTACAAAACAATTGGGATGATAGTCAAATTGCTCAAGCTGATGGCTTAGAATCACTAGTTTATCGTTCAAATCTATTAGGTTCAGATCGTGCTGTCGTAAACATCGGTGGGGGAAACACATCATCTAAAACGATAGAGAAAGATTTTAAAGGTGACGATATTGAAGTAATGTGGGTAAAAGGTAGTGGTTCTGACTTAGCTACGATGAAAGCACACAACTTTACCGGACTCAAATTGGATGATATCCGTCCACTCCTTGAACGTGACGATATGTCTGATGAGGAAATGGTAAAATACTTATCACACTGTATGATAGATGCAAAGCATCCGCGATCATCTATTGAAACATTATTACATGCTTTTCTACCATTTAAACAAGTTGATCACACTCATCCAGATGCTATCATTAGTATTGCGTGTGCTGATAATGGTAAAGAAATTGCGGAAGAAATTTATGGAGAGCGTTTTGTGTGGGTGCCATATATTCGTCCAGGTTTCAAGCTTTCTAAAATGATTGCTGAAGGAGTAAAAAATAATCCTAATGCAGAATTAGTAATAATGGAAAAACATGGCCTTGTAACATGGGGAGAAACATCAAAAGAAAGCTATAACAAAACGATCGATATAATTAACGAAGCGGAAGACTATATTAACAACAAATCGGAAGGTCACACGTTATTCGGTGGTGTAAAATATCAAGCCTTACCTGAAGAAGAAAGGAAAAATCTTTTTGCGGACGTAATGCCAATTATCAGAGGCCAAGTTAGTCAAGACAAAAAGATGCTGACGACATATAATGATGATGATAATGTTTTAGAATTTGTGAATAGCAATGATGCGAAAGAATTATCGCAAGTAGGTGCTGCTTGTCCAGATCACCTTGTCCATACGAAACGGGTACCGCTATTTATTGACTGGGATCCGCAGTCAGGAGATGTAGAAGATTTAAAATCAAAAATCAAAGAAGGCCTCGCAGCTTACAAAGATGAATATGTTGCATACTTTGAACGAAATAAAAATGAGGGTGACGAATTAGTTGAAACAGCTCCTCGAATTATTCTAATTCCAGGGCTTGGAATGGTGAATACCGGAAAAAGCTGGACAGCGGCAAATATTAGTGAACAACTTTACCATCGTGCAATTGCGGTAATGTCAGGTTCTACCGTATTAGGAAACTTTGTATCGTTAGATGAAGCAGAATCTTATGGTGTTGAATATTGGCCGTTAGAGCTTTACAAGTTAAGTTTAGCTCCACCAGAAGCAGAGTTTTCCCGTCAAGTAGCATTTGTAACAGGTGGAGCTGGTGGTATTGGTACTGCAACAACCTATCGTCTATTAGATGAAGGTGCACACGTTGTTATTGCTGATATTAACTTAGAAGGTGCTGAGAACCTGGCGAATGAAGTAAATGAAAAATATGGAGCGAATCGTGCATTTGCCGTAAAAATGGACGTAACAAAAGAAGAGGAAGTTCAAGCAGCAATTCAAGCTTCAGTAAGAAAATACGGTGGTATTGATATTTTAGTGAATAATGCTGGTCTTGCTAGCTCAAGTCCATTTGAAGAAACAACAATGGAGCAATGGAACTTAAATATTAATGTACTTGTCACTGGCTATTTCTTAGTGGCTCGTGAAATATTTAAATTAATGAAAGACCAAGAAATTGGTGGAAACATGGTATTTATCGGTTCTAAAAACTCGATCTATGCTGGCAAAAATGCGGCAGCATACAGTACAGCAAAAGCTGCAGAAGTTCACTTAGCGCGAACAATTGCTGCAGACGGAGGTTCTTTAGGAATTCGAGTTAATTCTGTTCTACCAGATGCCGTTATCCGTGGATCAAAAATTTGGGACTCTTCTTGGAAAAAAGAACGTGCTTCTTCCTATGGTATCGGTACAGACGATTTAGAAGAACATTATCGTAAACGTACGATCTTAAATGTTAATATTTTACCAGAAGATATTGCCGAATCTGTTGCTTTCCTTTCTTCATCTAAAGCAGCGAAAACAACAGGTTGTATGGTTACAGTTGATGGTGGTGTTGCAGCAGCGTTTACTCGATAATTTTAGAAAATGGATAAACTCTCGTTATTGGGAGTTTATCCATTCTATTATAAGTAAAAAACATGATAGAATGATAGAAAGAGCAATGTCGATGTTCCTAAAAGGGGAGTAAAAACATGAAAGTATCATTTTTTGTTACATGTTTAGGAGATATGTTTTATGTGAATGCCGGTAAAGCTGCAGTGGAGTTATTGGAACATCTCGGCTGTGAAGTCGATTTTCCGAAAGCGCAAACATGTTGTGGTCAGCCTGCCTATAACAGCGGTTATCACAAGGAAACATTAGAGGTGGCTAAACATTTAGTAGAAACTTTTGAACATGCAGAATATGTTGTCGGGATTTCAGGCTCATGTGTCTTTATGATTCATGAGTATGTTCATTTATTTGAAGAAGGTTCCGATTGGCAGAGACGAGCAATCAACTTGAAAGAAAAAACATATGAATTAACACAGTTCATCGTCGATATTCTTGGTGTCGAAGATGTGGGAGCAAGTTATGACGGAGTAGCAACTTATCATACATCATGTCATATGACTCGACTGTTAGGTGTAAAAGAAGCACCGTTTCGATTACTAGAGAATGTGAAAGGACTGCAAATGATTGATTTACCAAATCGTCATGATTGTTGTGGATTTGGTGGTACATTTTCAGTTAAGATGAGTGATATTTCAGAACAAATGGTGGATGAAAAAGTAGAACATATTGAAGAAACCAAGGCGAATCTTTTGCTTGGAGCGGATGGAAGCTGTCTAATGAATATTGGAGGACGTCTTTCAAGGAATGGCAGTCCGGTAGAGGTTAAACATATTGCTGAAATTTTAAATAGCAGAGGTGACGTATAATGCCGATGCATATTGGGGAGAAAGATTTTAAAAAAAGAGTAACAAAAGGATTAGATGATGATTTTATGCGTGGTGCTGTTCGTTCTGCACAAGGAAGATTGCAAGACAAACGTGCAACAGCAGCAGACGAACTAGGTGATTGGGAAGATTGGCGTACACTTGGATCGGAAATCCGAAGTCATACGATTGAACATTTAGACTATTATTTACATCAATTAAGCGAAAAGGTCGCCGAATTAGGTGGGCATGTCTTTTTTGCAGAAACGGGTGAAGAAGCAAATGAATATATTCAGAAAGTAGCCCAAGAAAAAGACGCAAAGAAAATCGCAAAATCTAAATCAATGGTAACAGAAGAAATTTCCATGAATGAAGCGTTAGAAGACATCGGCTGTGAAGTAATTGAAACAGATTTAGGTGAATACATCTTGCAGATCGATGATCATGACCCACCATCTCATATTGTGGCACCAGCTCTTCACAAGAATAAAGAGCAAATCCGTGATGTATTTCATGAGAAATTGGATTATCTAAAATCGGAAAAACCGGAAGAATTAGCATTATTTGCCCGTGAAAAATTACGCGAAGAGTTCCTTGCTGCAGATTTAGGTATTACGGGGTGTAATTTTGCTGTTGCGGAATCTGGTTCTTTTGCATTGGTTACCAATGAAGGTAATGCACGTATGGTTTCAGCACTACCAAAAACGCAGATTACCGTGATGGGAATGGAGAGAATTGTCCCAGGGTGGGAAGAACTTGATGTCGTTGTTAGTTTGCTAACAAGAGCAGCTGTTGGTCAAAAATTAACAAGTTATATCACCGCATTAACCGGTCCTAAACAATTGGAAGAAGCAGATGGCCCAGAAGAATTCCATTTAGTTATTGTGGATAATGGAAGATCAAAAATTTTGGGTACGGAATTCCAAGAAGCATTGCATTGTATTCGTTGTGCAGCATGTATTAATGTATGTCCAGTCTATCGTCATGTTGGCGGTCATGCATATGGCTCGATTTATCCTGGTCCGATTGGTGCGGTACTATCGCCATTGTTATCGGATTATGATGAATATAAAGAATTACCTTACGCCTCATCTTTATGTGGAGCCTGTACGGAGGTTTGTCCAGTAAAAATACCGCTCCATGAACAATTGATCATGCATCGAAGAAAAATTGTCGAGGATGAGAAAAAGACGACATTGTCAGAGCGTGTAGTAATGCGCGGATTTGAACAGCTTGTAAATTCGGCGAACCTTTATCGAACAGCAACGAAAATGGCTCCATTCTTAACGACGCCATTTGCTAAAAATCAGTTAATTTCCAAAGGTCCAGGGCCATTAAAACATTGGACACATGCAAGGGATTTCCCTCAGCCAGCCAATGAACGTTTTCGTGATTGGTTTGAGAATCGCGAGAAACGAGGTGAAAAAAATGCCAAAAGGTAATATTATCAATCGTGATGCGTTTTTAGCCAATATCCGAGAAAAAATAGGAGGTATTTCTACTGATAAACCAGTTGAAAAACCTAAATGGACGACTGAACCACAGCGAAATGTGTTAGATGGATATGACCGAGATCAATTAATCACTGTTTTACGAGAACAGTGTAATGAAATTCATACTGATTTTTATCAAACAACATTGCAAGACTTATCTCAAACCATAACAAAGGTGATGAAGGAATACGAATCTGAGTCAATAGTTTATTCAGATGATTCTAGATTTGAACATGCGAACATAGAAGATTATTTAACTGGTTTCGATGCCTTTAAGTGGGATCGAACGGACCGAGAAAGGTCAATTAAAATAGCAGAAAAGGCAGATGTGGGGATTACATTTAGTGATATCACTCTAGCAGAATCAGGTACCGTTGTTTTATTAAATGATAAAGGACAGGGACGTTCAGTCAGTCTTTTACCTACCAATTATATTGCAATAATCCCGAAGTCCACGATCGTAAAAAGAATGACTCAGGCAACTGATTATATACATGCTCAAGTGGAAAAAGGAGAAGATATCGCATCTTGTATTAACTTTATTACCGGGCCAAGTAATAGTGCTGATATCGAAATGAACCTCGTAGTCGGTGTACACGGACCAATACACGCTGCCTATATCGTAGTAGACGACCTATAAAACCAAAAATGCTACACTAAAAACATAAACTTCGAAGTAAAGTTGTTGTGGATTTGATTTCTTCCATCCTTTCTTGAAGGGAGAGTTATGGCCACCGCTTCGGCAGAATACTGCGCTTTCCGTGGGCACGGCTTCAGCTAACTTGGTAAAGAACTTTACCAAGTGGATCTTCAGCTCGTGCTGTTCCCACAGGAGTCTCCGTATTCTGCCTACGCTTATAATATTATTATTTCTTTTTAAAGTGGAAATACTCGGAATCATATTCCCGTGTATTACTTCTTTCAAAAACTAGAGCACTACCCACAGCGGAGGCAAGATACGCAGACTCCTACGGGACCAGCACGTGTCCGAAGACCCCGTGATGCACCTGCGTCTTCTAGTAACGCTTCGTTGTAGGCTTCCTCAGTGCAAGGGTGCAAAGAAGTTTATTCAAGTAGTTCCCTGGCTGAGGCCGTGCCCGTGGAAAGCGAAATATCTTGCCGTAGCGTATTTAAGCACTCTCATACATCAGGTATTTTAAAGTATTCACTCACTAGTGCACAGTTTGTATCTACTACGAATCTGGTGAAAAAAGTAGATATGAGTGTTTTTTGCCTGTATCCCTAGCTTGATTTAGGTTTCCTGGTTGTGTTTAGCGGGGATTCCTTGCTATGATAGAGTAAGATGTTGCAGGAAGGGGTAGGCAGAATGAATGTTTATCAGAATATGACGGAGTTGATTGGAAACACTCCTTTAGTAAAATTAAATCGTATTGTACCTGAGGGTGCTGCAGATATTTATGTGAAGTTAGAAATGTTTAATCCTTCAAAAAGTGTGAAGGATCGTGCTGCATTTAATATGGTTGTTGAAGCGGAAAAGGCAGGTTTGTTGCAAGAAGATTCTACTATTATTGAGCCCACAAGTGGAAATACCGGTATCGGACTTGCACAGACTTGCGCAGCAAAAGGTTATCAAGCAATTTTAGTAATGCCGGATAATATGACACAGGAACGTATCAATATATTAAAAGCTTATGGTGCAAAAGTGGTTCTGACACCAAGTGCAGAAAAAATGCCTGGAGCAATTAGAAAAGCAGAAGAATTAGTCAAGAATATACCGAATAGCTTTATGCCGCAACAATTTGAAAATAAGGCAAATCCAGATATTCATCGTCAAACAACAGCTCTTGAAATATTAGAGCAGATGAATCATGAGTTGGATGGCTTTGTCGCCACTGCTGGAACTGGTGGGACCATTACAGGTACTGGTGAAGCATTAAGACAACAACTTCATGATCTACATATAGCTGTCGTGGAGCCAAAAGGTTCACCTGTATTATCTGGTGGAAAACCAGGTAAACACAAACTAGTTGGTACAAGTCCTGGTTTTGTTCCAGATATCTTAAACACTTCTATTTACGATGAAATTATCCAAATTGGTGATGAAGATGCGATTAACACATTTAAACGTTTAGCAGCAGAAGAAGGACTTTTCGTTGGTCCATCTGCTGGAGCAGCCGTTTTTGCTGCCATTCAAGTAGCAAAAAGGCTTGGTTCAGGTAAAAAAGTAGTCTGTATTGCTCCAGATACCGGAGAACGATATTTAAGTATGCATTTGTTTTAATACTTGATGTTTTAAACAAGATTCTTGTAAGTACACTTTCCGTAGTGACTTTAAAAAGGGTATATAATTTTAGGTTCACTAAATGCTCAAAGAGATCAGTAAAAACTGATCTCTTTGTTGTAAGTTAACGAAATAAATAAGTGTCTAACCGTCTATCTAGTCGAAACACTTATACAACTTCAAAATTAAAAGGGTCCAAAATACGGTCCTGGTCCATATGGTCCTGGCGGAAATGGAGGTCCATAAGGTGGATAATCGTAATAAGGAGGATATGGTGGGTATGGGTACGGCCCTGGATGACCGCCTGCGATTTCGCTTCCTAAATAACCTAACCCAAAACCTAACAATCCTGCCCCTAATGGTCCTATAGGTCCAAAAAATCTTTCGTCTGGATGTGGTGGTTGTTGTGGCTGTCGAAATTGTTGAGGTGCCATCTGATAGTGGTGATGATGCATAAAGCATTCCCCTTCCTTCAGTAAACTTTCATCACTTGATAGTAGCCTATGCACCAATTACAAATTGGGATAGGATATTCACCTATTTTTGAAAAAATAATTTAAAAGGTGGTTTGTACATTGAAAATAATCGAAAAAGAAAATGTGAATTGGGAAGACCAGTTTTTACATCAAGACGTGCCAAGTATTACACCTTATTTAATACCAGATAATCAAACAGCACCTATTATATTAGTTATACCAGGAGGCGGATACGGTCATCGTGCATATCATGAAGGGGAGCCAGTTGCAAATTGGCTCAATCAAAATGGAATACATGCCTGTGTTTTAAGATACCAGATTGCACCGATATCAGAACAAGAAACTATTGAACAAGCACAGCAGGCCTTACAATTAATCAAAAGCAAGAGAAATGATTGGGGTTTGAATGATCATAATCAAATAGGCGTGTTAGGTTTTTCAGCTGGTGGGCACCTAGCTGCAGTGGTCAGTAATCATCACATTGAGACAGAGGGTTTCTCCTCAAGGCCTGATTTTCAAATCCTTTGTTATCCGGTAATTACAATGGGAGAGTTCACACATGAGGGAAGTAAAGCGAATTTACTTGGTGAAAATCCAAACCAGTCATTGATTGATCAATATTCTTGTGAGAAAATTGTACATGAAGATACCCCGCCAGCGTTCATCTGGTCAACCGCAAATGATCAATCGGTATTATCCATTAATAGTTTAAAATATGCGGAATCATTACAACGGTATCAGATTCCGTATGAGTTACATATTTATCAAGATGGCAGACATGGTTTGGGGCTTGCTGAAGACCATCCGAATACGATGGACTGGAAAAATGCTTGCTTACGTTGGTTAAACGCTTATATAACAGAAAGTGAGGAAGATTAATGGCAAAAGTAAAAATGCTCGTACAATCCACCTATAATAAAGAATTACTGCGAGCAGGTAAAATATACGAAATCAATGATGAAACAGCAAAACGCTGGGAAATTAGCAGAATTGCTGAAATCATCGAAGAAGAAAAACAAAATTAATGTAGTTCCAGTAGCTTTCGTAATTTTAATCGGAAGCTATTTTTTTGATCATCGGTAAATTTTTTCGGTCCTTTTGTTCGTAAACCTGCTTTTCTGGCTTTAGCATTCACATGGCGTTCTTGTAACATTCGGTTGATTTTTTCTTTTGAATAAATGAAGCCAACGTGATGCATCACTTGGCATCCTTTCTCTAAACAAAGTGCTGCTAGTCCGTAGTCTTGGGTGATTACTAAATCATTACGCAGCACCATTTGTACGATTCGATAATCAACTGCATCAGACCCGTCGTCTACATATTTTACAGTTACATGTTGAGGCGTTTCTTTTATTGAGAAATGACTGTAACTTTTTACTACTATTACATTGAGCTGATAGGTTTTGGCTTCTTCTATAATAATATCGGTCACAGGACAAGCATCTGCATCGACATATATTTTCATGATATTCGCTCCCTTCTCAAAAATAGTAGGTATAAATAGTATAGCAAAATCGACAAAATTATAGTATGATTTTCTTAGTCTATCAATAGAAAGTAAGGGAAATAAATGAAAAGCTATTTAGAAGAACAACAAGAACAAATGCTGAGAATGTTAGAACAGTTAGTCAATATCGATAGTGGCTCATACGACAAAGAAGGTGTCGATAAAATTGGAGCCGTCATGAAACAATATTATCAAGACATTGATTTTGAAGTGGAGGAAGTGAAACAAGAGGAATCAGGCAATCACTTGATTGTTCGAAAAAAGAATGTGGATCCATCTAAACCAACTATTTTGATTCTTACACACATGGATACCGTGTTTGAAAAGGGAACAGCTAAGGAAAGACCTTTTAGTATAAAAGGGAATCGAGCATATGGTCCAGGTGTCATCGACATGAAAGCAAGTCTTGTTTCTGTATATTATGCGATTAACGCATTGCTAGAAAGTGAGAAAGAGTCTGTTGGACAGGTGGAAATATTATTAACGAGCGATGAAGAAATAGGTTCTCAAACCTCTAGAGAGCTAATCGAAAAACATGCCCGGAATAAAAAATTTGCATTAGTAATGGAACCAGCCCGCAAAAACGGTGCGATCGTCTCAGCGAGAAGAGGTAAAGGTCTTTACACATTGGAAGTAATCGGGAAAGCAGCTCATTCAGGTATCGAACCTGAAAAAGGAAGAAGTGCGATTGAAGAGTTAGCGTATAAAATTATACAATTGTATGATATTACCGATGAGGAAGAGGGCATTCATGTCAATGTAGGCTTAATTGAAGGTGGAACTTCAGTGAATACAGTTTCTGATCATGCAACAGCTCAAGTCGATGTACGCTTCCGAACACAAGAGCAAGCAGAAGAAATAAAGGAACAAATCGCTACAATTATGGCCAGTACCGAAGTAGACGGGACCAAAGTCAACATGGAAGGGGATATCAATCGCCCGCCAATGGAAAAAACGGAACAAACAGAAAAATTGTTACGTATTATTAAACGAGTTGGAGACGAACTAGATATTTTTATTAAAGATACGGAAACTGGTGGCGGATCTGATGCTTCATTTACCTCTGCATTAGGTATACCAACCGTAGATGGTCTAGGACCGGTAGGAGGAAGAGCCCATCGAGAAAGCGAATATCTCGAATTAGAATCCTTCATCCCGCGAACACTTCTTCTAGCACATGTCATCGATGAATTAGCAAAATCATAGGCGAATTTGTTTAGATACGAAAAAACGCAATTCACTTATAAAAGTGAATTGCGTTTTAAATTAACCTGCATCATAATTTTCTTGTAGAAAATGTAGCTGATGTCTTAATAATTGCATCTCTTCATCATTTAAAGGTACTAACGGTAAACGAACTCCTCCAACATCGATTCCGTTTATGCTTAATGCTGCTTTTATCGGTGTTGGACTTGGTGCCATAAACATAGATTGCATAATCGGTAGCAAGAAATGATGTAATTCCTGTGCCCGCAACATATCCCCGTTTTGACAAGCAGCAATCATATCGTTCATTTCGTTTCCAACAATATGTGAAGAAACAGAAACAATTCCATTTGCCCCAATAGCAACAGCTGGAAGTGTTAAGTTATCATCTCCACTATATAATGAAAAGTCCTGATCTGTTTCTCGAATAATTTTGGTCATCACATCGAGATTACCGCTAGCTTCTTTTACGGACACGATATTGTCAATTTTGGAAAGTTCAATAATGGTTTCAGGATTAACATTAATACTCGTTCTTCCTGGAATATTATACAACATCACAGGTAGAGTAGTAGATTCCGCAATCACTTTAAAGTGTTGGTATAAACCTTCTTGTGATGGTTTATTGTAATAAGGTGCTACAAGCATGATGCCATCTACACCGATCGTTTCCGCTTTTTTCGTCATCTCGATAGATTCGCGCGTATTGTTTGACCCGGTCCCAGCAATAACTGGCACCCGGCCATTAACTGTTTTAACGGCGTATTTTATCAAAGATATTTTTTCTTCTTTTGATAGTGTCGGAGATTCACCAGTCGTTCCTGTAACAACTAATGCATCTGTTCCATTTTGAATTAAGTAGTTAATTAAGCGCTCTGTTTTTCCGTAATCAATTTCTCCATTTGGATCAAAAGGAGTAACCATTGCTGTTAATACACGTCCAAAGTTCATGATACATCCACCTCTATTCAAAGATTTAAAACAATTTGACTATTTCCATTGAATAGAGGGTATCTCATCACCAATGTTAATAAAAAAGATGCAACAATGAGGGTCTCATTGTTGCATCTGGTTTTACACTGGATTCGATGCGTGAGATAGCCCTCCATATAGTTCGTCACTATATGACAGCCCTGCATTTATTCAATGAAGGACCAGTAATTTAAGTTGATGTATACTTAGATTACTTCGGCAAATTCCCCTTTCCATAGCTTTCTCTGGCGACATCAGCCTCCAACTATGTACTAATGGTTTTTGCACCTCTATTCTCACTTCAATAAAAAATTGAAGCAAAATATTTAATTGTTTTACGTTGTAACCAACTATATCAAAAAATATCGATTAGTGCAATCCGATTTATTAAAAAATTTCTTGACAATATGGAAAAATTTGATATGATGTAATCGAATTAAATATTATCAACACATTCCACTAGGGGTGTCTTTTAAAGACTGAGATTAAAGTAATACTTTAAGACCCTTAGAACCTGATCTGGTTAACACCAGCGTAGGGAAGTGGCTAGTATCTAATATATTGCAATCCTTTTATATGGATAAGTATAGCCACTATCTCTACGTTTGTATGGATAGTGGTTTTTTGTGTTTGAAGGGGGCTTGGCACAATTAAAGGGAACGTAGAAGGCGTAAGCCTAGATCAATACTTATTACAAAAAGGAGATGTGTTTAATGAAAAAATCTTTAACATTAACAGATATTTTAGTAACGATTGTCATTGCCTTTATTTTTAGTGTTATTTACAAACTTTGGGGTCCATTATACAGCTTAATTGGAGTGTTTGGCTTACACCTAGACCAATTAATTTATGGTATGTGGTTTATGGCAGCTACAGTAGCTTTCCTTATCATTCGTAAGCCAGGGGTTGCTTTATTGGCAGAACTTGCTGCTGCCCAGGGTGAATTTTTATTTGGTGGACAGTGGGGAATATCTTTACTGTTATATGGCCTTGTACAAGGGTTAGGCTGTGAACTGATTTTTGCAATGTATCGATACAAAAGTTATCGTTTATATGTTACCTGTTTGGCAGCAGTGGGAGCAACAATAGGTTCACTCATTTTAGATGTGTTTTATGGTTATATCGATTCATTAGCCGTTTGGAATCTTACATTATTGATTGTTGCCAGATTAATAGGATCGATATTGATCACCGGTGTGTTTGCCTACTATTTAGTAGAAGCATTGGACAAAACAGGTGTTACGAAAGCTATTCGTCCCATTTCAAAGGACGATTACAAAAAGTTGGACGATGAGATGGGGTAAACTGAGATGTTAGAAATTAAAAATATGCGAGCAAAATATCCAAGCGCGGCATCTTTATTATTTAAAGATTTTTCATTATCCATTAATAAAGGGGAGAAAGTATTACTTGTCGGTCCTTCAGGTTCTGGGAAGTCTACATTACTCCAAATCATGGCCGGCTTAATACCAGACGTTATTGAAATGCCTTTAAAAGCAGATAAACAACAAATATCAGAATCGTACGGCATGGTTTTTCAAGACCCAGATGCTCAATTTTGTATGCCATATGTAGATGAAGAAATTGCGTTTGTATTGGAAAACCGAAATACTCCAAGACAAGACATGGATGATTTAATTTGCCAATACCTAACCCAGGTTGGATTACAATTAGATGATTATCACGTTTCGATCCAACAATTATCTGGTGGAATGAAACAACGTCTTGCGATAGCATCTGTCTTAGCATTAGAACCTGAAGTGCTTTTTTTAGATGAACCAACCGCTATGCTAGACCAAGTTGGTACTAAACAAGTTTGGGACACCTTGAAGAATGTCTCAGAGGATAAGACAGTGGTGATTGTAGAACACAAAATTGATCATGTATTATCATTAGTTGATCGAGTTATCATCTTGGATGACACTGGTTCTATAGTGGCCGACGGTGAGCCAAACGATATTTTTAATCAATTCCGCAGTAAACTCTATCAATATGGGATATGGTATCCCCATATTTGGGATGATTATGCAAGTCAATTACCAGAACAGTCGCATAATGAACATAGTTATCAACCACTTGTAACCATGCAATCTTTTTCCGGTTATTATCAGAAACATTTAAAAATGCATGTCGAAAATGCGGTAATTAACCGAGGAGATTGGATAACAATAACCGGTGAAAATGGTTCTGGTAAAAGCACGCTTATGCTGGCAATGATGCAATTAATTAAAACATCAGGAGAGATTAGTTATTTTATAGCGGAGGATATAAGAACATGCGATTACCGAAAAATGGGGTATGTTTTTCAAAACCCTGAACTGCAATTTGTGAAAAACAGTGTCTACGAAGAACTTGAGCATTCATTAAAGCATAGCAATGTGCCACAAAAACAGTTCGCAAACAGAATAGAAGCACATTTGACCAAATATAATTTGTATCATGTTAAAGACCATCATCCATATCAATTATCTATTGGTCAAAAGAAACGTTTAAGTGTAGCAACTGCAACAATAGCAGATGTTGATATTCTGTTATTAGATGAACCGACCTTTGGACAGGATGCTAAAAATACCTTCCAAATGCTCGAACTTTTCGAAGAATGCAGGAAAAATGGTGTCACCATTGTGATGGTTACTCATCAGACTGAAATAGTAGAACTATACGCTACCAAGGAATGGCGAATAAAAGATGGAAAAATCACAGATATCATTGATCTTTCCAAACAGTTCGAAAATACGTTGAAGGATGATATGTATGTCAATCAGTATTAATTACCAATCTACATGGTTGCATCGGATAAATCCCAGTTTTAAATTATTGATATTGACCGCATTGTTTATTGGTATGCTATTTGTGCACAATCCCAATTTTTTGTTATATATGATTATTGGTGCTCTTCTACTATATCTTTTTGGTACCGGACATACCTGGAAAGTAATCGGGTTGTTAGCTATTCCATTATTGATTATTTTTCTTTCATCTTCTACAACTATGATCTTTTTTGGTGAAGGGGAAACTACCTGGTTTAAATTAGGCTTAATCCATATAACAGAAGAGAGTTTTTATCGCGGTATTCACTTAGGGCTTAGGAGTTGTGTCTTTGGTATCTTAAGTTTAATATTTGCTTTAACGACTAGACCGGTTTATTTATTCTATTCAACTATGCAACAATTAAGATTAAAACCGAAGTATGCTTACAGCTTTATGGCGGCCATAAGGATGTTGCCGATCATTGTTGAAGAGTTTCAAACATTACAACAAGCATTAAAAGTGAGAGCTGTCCAATATTCCAAAGGGATAAAAGGATGGTACGAAAAAATAAAATTATATGCGATTCCATTATTAGCTCAAAGTATTCGACGAGCGCACCGAATCGCTGTAGCTATGGAAGCCAAAAAGTTTTCAAAAGATAGTCAAAGAACCTATTATTATCAGTTAAAATACACGAATAAAGATATTCTTTTTTCTATTCTTTTAGCGGCTTGGTTATTTCTTTCCTATATTTGCAGTGAACAATTCATAGTTTTTCCTATTGAAAATGTACGGTAAGCTATATACTTAAGGGATAAACCTATGTAACGACCAAACCGATCAACAACTTAAAAGAAAAAATTTCAAGAACGATTCATATAACAAGTCAGGAGTTGGACCGCATCTTCTTTAATTTGGAAAACGATAATTAACCTAGTCTATTCAAATATCTGTTATACTAATCTAATAAATGTAAACTGCTAGGAGAATCAAACATGACTGGTTATTTAACACATGAAGAAATTATTAAAAAATGCAAGGAATTAAATGAGAAATATCAAATTAATGAAGATGCTTTTTATCACATCGTTGAGCAATTAATAGATAGCAATCTTTCCACTGATCAAAAATTAGTCAAAAGTTTTCGACTTCTGCTTGAAGCAGTATCAAAAGAAATCAATCAAATGGAAAATGCCGTAGAAATGGAGCCGACTTGTCGCATGGGCTGTGCGTTTTGTTGCTATTTTCCAATCGTAATCAATCAAATGGAAGCCAAGCTAATCAAACAATCTATCAGCCAAATGCCAAAAGAACGAAAAGAGCAATTAGAACTGCATTTTGATAATTATTATCGTATGTATCAAGATAAAGTCGATCGATTTGCTGACTTAGATGTGACAGACCAAGATAAAAAATATAACTATAAACAATCACTATTGCCTTGTGTCATGTTAGATACAGAAACCAATCAATGCTTAGCTTATGAGATAAGGCCCTTACCTTGCAGAACTTATGTTAATTACACTGATCCTGCAGTATGTGCTGATAATGTCATGCCAGAAGAGACGATTAGTTATGAATTTCTCTATCAAGAGTACATGGGAGCTATCAATGAATTATTAATGTATTTATATGAACAAGAGGATACAGGAATAGTTGAATATCCCAATGACTTGTATCAGGAAGATTTGTTAATAAACTGGATGAAAGACTATTGATAGACATATCAATATCCACTCTAATTTTTCGCATAAGTAAAATAAAGTTTGCAATACTAAGGAAAAAGGAGTGAGATATGATATGAGTTTACGAAAGTTATTTATGGCTTGTATATTGACGGTTTCAATTGGAGGTTTATTCCTTTCATCTGTTCAAGCGGAACCGAAGGATGTTAAGCTCTCTGACGAACAGATAGAAGAAATGAAAGGCTTGCAGAAGGAAGCAATCGAAAAAGAAAAGCAGATTATCGAAAAATATGTAGAATACGGTGTGTTTACGAAAGAAAAAGCCCAAAAAATAATACAACATCTGGAGAAAAAATATGAAAAGCTAGAAGAAAACAATTTCATTCCAAAATGGGATCATAAACATCACATGAAACGTGATAAAGAAGCAGAATAATAAAAAATAATGCTTACCTGACGAAGGTAAGCATTATTGCGTTAGATAGGTTTCCGTATAAAATGGTTGCCCGTCTTCTTGAAAAGCAACGCCTACAGACATTAATCTGAAATCAGAATTTAATATATTCTCTCGATGACCTTTTGAATTCATCAGTCCTTGGTGAGCATATATACTGCTAGGTTGACCTGCTGCTAAATTTTCTCCAGCCATACGGAAAGTGATGTTATCTTCTTCTAAGCGGTCAAACGGGGATTGCTCCTCTAAATTGGTATGCCCAAAAAAGTTATTCTCAGCCATGTCTTCACTATGATTTTGAGCGGTTACCCTAGAGGCTTCATGCCATTCCAAAATCGGCTCTTCAAATTTAGCCCTCGCTGCATTAGTAAGATCAAAGAGTTGATATTCCAAACCTTCTGCTAATGCATTATTCGGAGCTGCAAAATAGTCTTCTTTTTGATTTTCAAGACTTTTTGAAATGATTTGTATAGCAGCTATCTTATCCTCTTGATGAATATCATAAAAAATAGTGACATAGTTATCATCCATTAAATATGTGTCCTGGTCATCATTATCATTAATACGGTATTTAACAAATCCCTTTTTGATCGAATCAAGCGGTTCGCCAAATGCATTTCTGACATCATTTTTATCGTTTTGCAAAGTTAAATCGACGCTTGAACTAATTAGGTCTTGATTGGTGTATAATCCAGCCACTTTATTATCTTCATTATAAGCAACCATGACAAAATTCTGATAATGATCATGGTAAGTGTGCCAATTGACTCTATATTCATTTAAAGAGCTTCGTTTTGGATCTTTTAGAATATTTTCAACCTCTGATTTTGCATCATTAATTTCGATATTATGAATTGAAAAAGTTTGCTCAGAGGGTTTTGTTAAATCTGGTGATTCCACATTAGGAGAATTCGGAACTTTAGTTTCCTCGTCTGTAACGGAGTCAAAAAAATTTTCTAATTCCATACGAAGGTTATCTATCGTGTTGCTTATCTGGTCATTGTCTTTTAAATGATTGAAATTATCTTTCATCTCGTACCAAACACCAGATAACCCACTTTGTTTATAATCATCTTGATAAAAAAACCAGATTAATCCCCCTATTAACAGGAAGAAAACAATCGTTCTAAACTTGGGCAAATCCTCACTCCTGACTTCTTCGGTATTCTATTCTTTCATTATATCATGATTGGTGGTATTTATAAGTAATAAAAAATTTTGCTTTTTTTGTAGTCATTTACTTTTTTTATACGTCAATTAAAATGGGGATATAAAAGGGAGGGGGGAGCATCATTCAAGATGAGCAACTGATCAGAAAAATAAAAGCGGGTAATCAACATGCGATCCGCTTATTGATAGAGCGGTACAAACATGTTGTATTTAAAGTAATTTATAGCGTCGTACATGATGAAAAAACCGCAGAAGATTTAGCACAAGAAACATTTATTAAAATGATTGATGCTCTTTCTTCTTATCAACATAAAGGCTTCAAAACATGGATTAGTCGTATTGCGCTACATAAAGCGATCGATCATAAACGAAAAAAGACAAGGCAGAAAGAGGAATTAGAAACGTTTGAAGAATTTGAACCAAAGAGTTTGGAGATAGATCCTGATGAGCAAATCATTAAGAAAGATAAATTAAATAAGGTTCGACAACAAATTAATTTGATGCCAGAAAAACTTAGAATGGTAGTGAAAGCTTATTATTTTGAGGAATTATCGTATAAGCAGATTGCACAAGAGTTAAATATCGAAGAAACGACGGTAAAAATGCGTTTATACCGAGCAAGAAATTGGATGAAAGAAAATTGGAAGGAGGAGGATTTTAATTGAATCACTTTAGTAAAGACGCTCTGCTAACCTATTTTAATTCAGACTCTGATCTAGAGAACGAGATTGAGAAACACTTATTAGAATGTGAAAGATGTACAAATTTGTATGTCTCACTGATAGAGGATATTGAGATTAATGCTGAGCTTTCAGAAGATTTCACTGATACTACAGTTCAACAAATTGAGAAGATATTACCTTCTCCTTCAAAAACTAAGCAAAATAAAGTTGTCACCCATTACCTGGTTGCAGCTGGATTAACTATTTTATTGACATTAACAGGTGTTTTCCAAGATGCATTAAATGTGACAGAAATCCAGCAAAAACAAAACAATGGATCGATAACCGACCATTTAATGACTAAAACGAATGATGTGTTAGAAGAAATGAAGGGGGTTCATCATAATGAATAAATCAGCATTAGTAGCATTTTTTCTAGGATTTATACCAGGGTTTGGCCATATCTATTGGGGGCATAAAATTCGAGGAATTCTTTATCCGATCCTTTTTATAGGTGCTCTCGGATTATCCTTTGTTAATGCTATTTATACTTACAGTGGATTAGATGTTTTGTTCTTAGGATGTGCAGTACTTATTTGGGGCATTAATATGTTCGATATCACCGTCACTCTATTATTATCAAAAGCAAAGCCGAATACAGTAGAAACTAAGGGGATGGATGCTGCATCATCCAACGAGCGAGTTACCACGATGTTGTTGTCAATTATACCTGGTATGGGGCATTTTTATTTAGGATTGTCCTATCGAGGTCTAACATTGTTAGCTGCCTTTTTTGGCATTATTATTATGGTTTTCTTTGTTAGTTTTTTGACAAGTGCTGTGTTTTTAATTTTCTTATTAGCACTGCCGATCATTTGGATTTATAGTATGTTTGATATTGTACAGCTATTAAATCAAAAGCAAGAAGGGAAGGAATTAGAAGATAAAACGATTATGGATGATTTTGATCGATCACGAGACAATGATAGAAAAAGCAAAATGATTGCCACTATATTATCGATTTTCCCTGGAGCAGGTCATTTGTATTTAGGCTTACAAAAAAGAGGTATTCAGTTAATGGCTTCCTTTTTATTTTCTATCTATATATTAGATGTGTTAAACTTATCGCTTTTTTTATTTTTGATTCCATTGATTTGGTTCTTTAGTTTCTTTGATGCATTGCAATTAGCAAATCGCTTTGAATATGAAGTGCTAGAAGATGTTCCAATTATAAAGTATCTAGCCAATTATCAGAAATGGATCGGTATTGGGTTAATGTTACTTGGTTTATTTTATTTATTCGATTCAGTATTAATGCCAGTTTTTGCAAGTAAAATAGAAGCCTATTTCCATATCAACATATGGCAATTCTATTATCAGTATTTCCAGGTAACGATTATCTGTTTATTACTGATTGGAGGAGGCATCGGACTGGCAGTAAATCATAAAAAAACAAAGAAACCTACTGAAGATTAAAAATTTAATACTCAAACATCTACAAATAGAGAATAAAACTTGTTTCTTTAATGGGAATGAGTTTTATTCTTTTTTATGTTTTATAAATTTTTTTCATTTATAATGAACTTATTGCGTTTGTAATGACTCTTATATAGGGGAGGGGGACAACGGTAATGGATGTGAGACTGGTTAAAAAAGCAAAAAAAGGCGACAAAGAAGCACTACTAAGTCTAATTATGAGTAAAAAAGACGATTATTACAGATTAGCTTTTTCCTATATGAGAAAGGAAGAGGATGCTTTAGATGTCATGGAAGATATGATTGTAAAACTATATGAAAATATTCATTTACTAAAAAATAATAAATCCTTTTATAGCTGGAGTAATAAAATATTAATTAATTGCTGCCATGTTGCTTTTCGCAAGAGAAATAGAACGATTCTATTGGATGAACAACTTATAGAAGACAAATTAAAAGGTGAACATAATGCTTTTGATCAAATTGAAAAGCAGATAGATATTAACACCTTACTTTTACAACTAAATGAACAGCAGGCTGAAGCGATTAGACTAAGGTATTTAAACGATCTAGATTTTCAGACCATTGCTAATATTACGGAAACTTCTGTTGGAACGATCAAATCAAGAGTATTTTATGGGTTGAAAAGGTTACATACTTTGTATCGAGGTGATCGAAATGAGTAGTTTAAAAAATAAATTACAGATGGAAAGGCAGCAGTTAAAATCTATCCAAGCACCGGATCAATTAGAAGAGCGTTTGCGAAATGAGCTGAACAGCCAACATACACGGAGACCTGTAAAAAACAATTTTATATGGAAATCCGCCGTAGCCATTATATTATTCTCGATATTAATCGGTTATAATTATCAAGGATTAGCTTATTATGGTAAAAAGATCATTGGATTTGATGAAATAGATGTTATTTCAGAAACATTACAAAACTTAAATGAATGGGGAAATGGTCAAAGGCTTAACGAAAGTATAACTTTTAAAAATGGCGTAACATTTACTGTTAACGGAGTAATGGTAGACGATAATCAACTGATCATTTACTATACTGCAACAAGTCAAAAGAGTAACTTGGATAACCCCGATCTAGATATTACACCGATTAAAATATCCGGCTTTCTTACCAATTCAATAATGGAAAGCGGGGCAGGGGAATTAAGTGAAGACGAAATGACAATGAAAGGTACATTCAGTTTTGAACCGCCAAATGGATTTGCTAAGAAATTAACACTGCATTTTCAACAATCATCCAAAACCCTTACATTTATATATGATCCAAACAAAGCCATGGGATCTAGTTTAAAACAAAACATCGATAAAAGTTTGCCAGTGACTAATGGTTATTTACATTTTGAGACAATTACTGCATCACCAACTGTAACAGTGATTAAAGGTACAACAACTAAAGAAACAATTGATCATATTTCATTCGATCAGATTGAGCTTGTAGCGGATGGAAATAAAGTTCAACACCTCGGTAATGGCTATAGTAATAAGTGGAGCAACGACTATGAATTTGAAATTCGATTTGATGCATTGCCCACAGACGTTACAAACCTGGAAATCCGATCAGATTTAGCAGAAGGGAGAGAGATTGAAATCATCACCGACTAGTAATAATGTTCAATTTATTAGGAATTGTTTCGTAACATATAGGAACAATTCCAATTTTTACATAACACAAAATGAAAAAGGAAACTTAATTACAAACAATTATTAATTAAGGAGTCAGTACCTGTCGAAAAAGGGCACAAATTAACAGGATGGAGCAATAGGTTTTTGATAGACTGTTTATAGAAAGGAGAGTGGTTAAAATAGAGGGATTACAAAGAATGATAGATAGCATTGAGTATATAGAAAGTAATTTAGATAATGATCTATTTATTGAAGATATTGCTGTAATTGCCTGTATGTCTAAATTTCACTTTCAACGGATGTTCACAATGTTAACTGGGTATACCGTAAGTGAATATATCCGAAATCGCCGTATCACCGTAGCTGCACAGGAACTTATTAATTCTAGGTCTAAGGTAATTGATGTTGCATGGAAGTATGGATATGAAAGTCCAGAATCCTTTACAAAAGCATTTCGGAGAATTCATGGTACCACTCCATCAGAAGCCAGGAAAAAAAGTCAATCCTTAAAAGCATATCCAAAACTCTCTTTTCAAATACAGTTAAAGGGTGATGTAGAGATGGATTACAAGATTGTAGAAAAGGACGGTTTTACGATTGTAGGAAAAAGTATTCGAACAACTACAATTGGAGGTGAAAATAATCGAAGAATAGCTGCTTTCTGGGATGAATCGAACCGGAATGGATTCACAGCAGAGCTTGCTAAAAATTGTGGTCCACTTGGATTAATTGGAATTTGTATGGATTTTGACAAACAACAAGAAAATCTAACGTATTTAATCGGAGCAGAAAAAAATATGGATCAAACCCCACCTGAATGGGAGGAGAAGCTTATACCTCATGCTACATGGGCAGTTTTTCCAGTACACGGCGCAATGCCTCATGCAATGCCAAAGGTTTGGAAGAGAATTTTTTCCGAATGGTTTCCTGCTACTGGATATGAGCATGCCGGCTTATCAGAAATGGAGGTTTACTTAAGTGATGCTGATCCATATTCAAAGAATTATTATAGTGAGATATGGATACCAATCAACAAATAAGGAAAGAAAAGCTCTTGGAAAGTTATTTTATCTTACTCCTAAATTTGTTTGCTCTTCGTGAAAAAAGATTATGAGTAATTAATGTTATCAAGTTTAAAGATCGGGTATAAGAGTTGTAGATCCAATATGGATCGGCAGCTCTTTTTCTTTCTTCGACTGATAGTTGCACAATTAAGATAATCACTAATTAAAATTGTAATGTTATTGTATGAGAAAGACAAAGCAGATTTGTTCCGCGTTTATACCTTCTCTAGCATAAATATAACATGTCAATTATTACAAAAATATTTTAATCTAGTAAACTTGTACACTTTCGTTGATTAACAACATATAATTATATTGAATTTAATTTTAAAAGGAGGATGAAGATGACGCAAAAAAAGGTTAAATTGATACCTTATACCATTCAGTCGATTGCAGATAGTATAAGTGAAACACCAGAAGGGATTCAACTGGTACAAGCCCCTGCAATATGGGAGAAAAGCAATCAAGGTAAAGACATTGTTGTTGCGGTCATAGATACAGGTGTTGATACCGATCATCCGGACCTTAAAGATCGAATTATTGGCGGAAGGAATTTTACAACAGATTATAATGGAGACTTTAACAAATTCGAAGACAATAATGGCCATGGTACACATGTATCGGGAACTATTGCAGCAAGCCTTGATGATAACGGAGTTGTAGGTGTTGCTCCAAAATCTAAAATTTTAAGTATAAAGGCGTTAACTGGAGAGGGTTCTGGTGAATATGAATGGATCATAAATGCCATTAACTATGCAACTGAATGGCGTGGACCTGAAAAGGAACGAGTTCGAGTGATTTGCATGTCATTAGGTGGTCCAAATGATGTACCTGAAATGCACGAAGCGATTCGAAATGCAGTTAATCAAGATATATCGGTAGTAGTTGCTGCGGGAAATGAGGGAGATGGTCAAGAAGATACATTTGAGCAAGCCTATCCTGGAGCTTATAACGAAGTCATCTCTGTCGGAGCTGTCAATAAGAAATTAAAGATTGCTCCATTTTCGAACACAAATAATGAAGTAGATCTTGTAGCCCCAGGTGTGGAAATCATGTCTACGTATCTAAATAATAAATTTGCAACACTGTCAGGAACCTCTATGGCCGCTCCGCATGTTGCAGGTGCTTTAGCTTTAATCATTAATTTAAGTGAAAAAGAATTTGGTCGACCCCTAATTGAATCAGAGGTCTATGCCCAACTTATCAGACGAACATTGCCTCTTGACTACCGAAAAAGTTCTGAAGGGAATGGCTTTCTCTTGCTTAACTTGGTTGAACAATTAGAAAGGATCAATGCTCCTAGCTTGAATTGATAGATAACCCAATAACTAAATTGCATAAAAGAAAAAGTGGATTCTTTGGCTAACATATTGTCTCTATGGAAAACGGACTGGTAGGTCATTTCAATCCTTGTCCGTTTTCTTATATCTAACAAGAAAGGGGAAAGAACAAATGCGAGGGAAAACAAATGAAAGCAATGATTTAAAGGCAACATTGTTGTCTTTACAATATTACAAAAAGAAAATTAAAGACACAAAAGAGTATTACGACGAAGAAGAGGATATACGGATTGTAAAAGATTATTATCAGCAGATTGATTTTAATGAAACGGACAAAACGAAATTATATAAACAACTCAATCAGTTAATTTCGAATACCCATGAAAACCAACTGCCTTATAACTCCGAAACCCGCGATCACCTTTATTCAACCGTTGACCTCCGTATGAACGGTACCCTAAAGAGTATTTATTCTGGAAAACAAAAGGAGCCTGAACAAGCGATAAGAGAAGATCATGCTGCAGCTATAAAAAGGAAAGAAGAATATGATAAGTTGTTAAAAAGTAACCCCAAAAATGACGATGAATGGAAGAAAGCTACAGCAGCTATTGAAAGTGAAAACATGTATAATTGTGAACATGTCGTACCCCAATCATGGTTTGATAAGGATAATCCAATGAGAGGCGATTTGCATCATCTTTTTACATGTGAAAAAGATTGTAATTCCTCGAGGTCCAATTATCCTTATTTTGATTTTGTTGACTATTCTCCCGAAATGGAGACAGAAACGATTAGAACCCATTGTGGGAAATATGAAGAGGAAAAGTTTGAACCCGAAAGCGGAAAAGGTGAGGTTGCCAGGGCGACATTGTACTTTTTGTTAAGATATCCGGGAGAAGTAAGCCACTACAACAATAAAGATATTAAAATGCTGCTTAACTGGCATCATGATTTTAAGGTTTCAGTGTATGAAAAACACCGAAACAAAGAAATATTCCTTATTCAAAAGAATAGAAATCCCCTAATTGATTTTCCGCAATATGCTGACAACATTGATTTTATGTTAGGGTTATCGTAGAAATTATGAACTTTTTCTGGAAATTGTTCGTTTAAAGCTGTAAAAAACCCACCTTTGGTTAAGTTTTCAAAGGTGGCTAAACTAAACTGTTTAACTTTATTTAAAACAAACAAACTTAATTAGAAAACTACAGTCATTTGTTTTCGTTCTCATATTCACTATATACTTTTTTGAAAATAGACAAAGAAGCGATCGCTTTTGGAAAACCTACATAACCACTACAATGATTTATCACTTCTAGAATTTCCTCTTTTGTTAATCCTGCTCTAAGTGCTATTTTAAAATGGAAAGTTAATGCTGTTCCTTGATCACCTTGTGAGATAAGTGAAGATAAAGTGATCAGAGTACGCTGTTTCAAATCTAGTGTATCATCAGAATAAATGTCTCCATATCCGTGTTCTACAGCCATTTTTGCTAATTTTGGAGAAAAATCTTGCACCTCTTTCATCGTTTTAACCCCTTGTTCACCAGCAATTTCCTCGATTTTTTTCCATCCAACTTGTATTTTTTCCATTTCTTCCAACCTCTCTATTTAAAATGGGGGTATTTTAGGAAAGCATTCGTCTAAACCCTATTTAAGATAGGTGGGGTTTCTTCTGGATCAACCATTATCTCAATCACTGTTGGACCACTATAGTTTTTTAATGCATGTTCAATTGCGTTCTCAATATCTTCGGTTTTTATGCACCTATAGGAATTAGCACCTAACGATTCCGCGAACATTCTAACATCTAACGGGTGTTGATAGGTAGCACCGATTGAGTGCCCTAACATCTTTTTCATCCCTTTATCCACCATATCAAGAGCAATGTTATTAAATACAATAAATACCACAGGGAGATTCTGATCTACAGCAGTTGCAATCTCAGTACCATGCATAAATGTACATCCATCACCAGTTAAGCACACGACTGTTTTATCTGGTGACGCAATTTTTGCACCGATGGAATAGCCGATAGCATGTCCCATTGTTCCGAATACATCATCGAAATAAAACGTTCCTGGTTCATAAATGTCATAGTGTTTAATTGCATAGAAAGTATGACTTCCATCATCCCCAAAGAGTACGGCATCCTTTGGCAAAAACCTTCGGAGTTCTTTTATAGCTATTTTTGCTGATAGATATGTTTCGTTTTCTTGAATATCATCTGAATTTTCCTTATCTACTTCAACGTTGTAAAGAGTATCTCTTATTATTTCTATTTCATCTAATTGAGATTGACGTTGTATTTCGGCTAGATTTGCTTTAATGTCCCCTTGAACATACAAAGTAGGAATTGGAAGAGATTTTTGTATAAACGTAGGGTCAATATCAAAATGAATGAGATGGTTCGGATAAACTGCTTCCGAAAATCCTGCTAAGGACATATCACTTAGCTTGCTACCAATTACAATCATTTCATCTACACTTTTTTTAAGGTATTTTGTTGCTTTTTCGTCACCTCCCAAGCCAAATGCACCTAAAGATAGAGGGTGGTTAGTTGGAAAAGTCCCTTTACCACCTGGAGTAGTCATTACTGGAACTTGCCATTGCTCTACCAACCACCTTACTTCTTCATATGCTTTTGATAGATGTACCCCTTTGCCTAATAATACAATAGTTTTTTTCGCCTCATTAAGCTTTGAGATAACTAGCTCAATTTGGTTGGAAATGACAGAAGACTTAAAAGTAGGACTTTCAACTATAAATGCTGGAATTTCTTCTTGCAATACATCCATAGGTATAGAAAGATGCACCGGTCCTTTTATCCCACTTGTTGCCTTTTCAATTGCATGCTTAAGGAGCATTTCAAGTTGATCGCCTCTATCTACACGTGCACTAAACAATGTTACAGATTCAAACATCCTTACAAGGTCAGTACCAAATATTGATGAGTCTTGTCCTTGAGCTTTACCCGTATCTTTCGCAGATGGGTGTCCAGTTATAAATAAAGTAGGACAGTGATAAGCTTTCGCTTGGCCAGCTGCTGTTAATAGGTTAGTTCCTCCCGGACCGGATGTACCTAAAGCTACACCTATACCTTTTTTTAAAGCATAGCCACTAGCTGCAAAACCTGATCCTGATTCATGTCTTGAGAGAACAAATTGTATATCATGAGCCTCACATTCTACTAATAATGGTACGATAGCTTTACCCGGTATTCCAAATACATGAGAGATTCCCAACCGTTTAAGATTTTCCACCAATACTGTAGAAACTTTTTTCATTATACATTATCTCCTTCTTAATCGTTATAATTTAGAGGTAGTATGATATGTACTTCAGTTCCTTTTCCTTTCTCAGAATCAAATTTTATTTTCCCGTCATGAGCTTGTACGATATCAAAACAAATAGGTAATCCCATACCAAGCCCATTTTCTTTTGTGGTGAAAAAAGGAGTACCTAGATTGTTTACTTGCTCCTTCGTCATACCTACTCCTTCGTCCTTGATAGAAATATGAACTTCATCCTTCTTAATATCTGATTTTAATTGAATACAAACATTCCCACCGTCAGGCATAGCCTCAAGGGCATTTTTCATAAAATTAATTAATACTTGTTTGATTTTAGATTCATCAATAAGGACTTTGGCATTTATATTAGTAGGTTCAACGTAAATGTCAACATTATGGAGATGGGCATTACTGTTCATTAATTCAACAGTATCGGCAATTAGATCGTTCAAGTTACAATGCACTCGTTCCATATAGGATGGTTTTCCGTATGAAACGAATTGATTCACTAAATTTTTCATTCTTTCTAACTCAGCTGTGATGATTTCAAGATATTCCTTTTTATGATTATTTTCTTTCATTAGGTGGGTGAGACCAATAATAGAAGTGAGCGGATTTCTTATCTCATGTGCTAACCCGGCCCCTAACTTTCCTATTGCGGATAATTTCTCTGATTCTATGAGCTTCTGTTGTAATTCATGGTAATTGGTCATATCCCTAAATTGAGCAAAGGCTCCAATCAAATAGTCCTCATCAAAAAGAGGTAACACATCCAGAAGGAGTTTTTTTGAATAATCGCTTTCTATAAGCGAAAAAGAAAATTCAGCATTTTCTACTTTTTTGCCAGTCTCCAGAACATAATTAATATATTCTCCAATTTTATCCATTTGTCCTATGCCGTTATCAATAATTGTTTCTCTTTGAATGCCAATTATTTCTTCAGCACTGGAATTGAATTCTAGTGGTTTTCCTTGTTGGTCTGTCATCACTATCCCCATAGGAGTTGATTCTATTAACACTTGATTTAATAAATGAAGCGTGTGATTTTGTTCTTGAAGTTGAATTTCTCTTTCGATTGTATCAACGGCAGACGATAAAAGTCCGAGATGGAAATTACTAGCGTAGTTAACCGTCGTCATCATGGAGACTGTACCAACTAAACTACCATTAGACGAGAAACAGAAAGGAGCGGAATAACATGCTACTTCAGATAAGCAATGGTGAAAATGATCACTACCAATTAATGAAATGGGCGTATGATGTTTTAGGGACAGCGAAACTGAATTTGTTCCAACATCCTTCTCATCAAATTTAGTACCTTGTGTTATACCTAGGGAATCCACCATTTCTTTAATACTTTGATCTCCATAAATATCTAATACATACCCTTGATTGTCTGTTGTAATAATTAATGTTGGGATCCCTTCCATATACTGAATCAGTTTTTTCATAAAGTGTTGCACTACGCTCAATTCCTTAACAAACCTTTGTTTTCTAAATTGTAACTCTTTATTAGTCAGTCCTACTTTTAAAAAAGGGACTTCATTAGGTTTCATGTTATAGACCATTTCACAATTCATTTTAGAATCGCGTATGTATGTATCGAAGTCTTTCATTAAATGCCTCCTATTTACTAGTAAAGAAAGTATAATTGAATTTTAACAAATTATTCAGGATCGCAACAATCAGACTTATTTTTATTACTTAGTTTTAACCTTTGGTAAAGTACTATTTTTTCATCCAAAAGTTCACTCAACTCTAGAATTTCCCCGATGGAATACTGATTTGTTTCTTTTCCTAAATTGTATAATTGGCTTTGTAATGAACGAATTTCTGCTTCCAATTTTTTTATATTCAATGAAAACATCCTAACAAGTGGCTTTTTCTTATAGAATACCATAAGTAATCATTGACTACCTTATTTTTACACTAAAATAGTAGATTTTCTCTATATTACTGTTATTAAAATGGATAAAGGTTTTATGATAGCATCAGTTTGATTTTGAATATATAGAGTAGTAAGAAGTATTTTTTCTCGGAAAATATAAAAATATTACCGAGCATGAAATAAAGATTTACATTGCTGCAAGGAATGATCGAAATTTCAAGGAAATAATGATAAAAATCGGTCTATCTAAATTAAGGAGTTAGTTTATCATAAACAGAAATGGAATAGATGTATCAGCATAAATTTCTGTAATAATAGTGGAAATGGGGGAGGGGAGTGGTGAAATAAGATTATTGCATGATTTCTTAAAATTCTTACAAATTGTTTTACCAACTACTATTATCCCAATTGTTTCCATGAGTTTATTTTGGAGAATTATAAATACCAACATTATATGATGTTACTCTATATCGCATGAGTTAGAGGGCAGCAGTGTTGAAAATAGTCTTTAAAACAATCCACGGTGAATATCTGTAAATTTTCTGGTAAATATAATAAATACCAACTACAAGGAATGATAAAATGTATATTTTTATTTTTATTTTATATCTGATAGCAGGTTATATATGGGGAGATTGGAGGAATTGGAAAGAGTATTATCCTACAATTCTTTTCTTCATCATTGGGGATTTTTTGTATAATTTTCTTCTTTATAATAAATCAATGTGGTTATTTCATGATTTAATATTACCTAACCACACTACAATTACAATTTTGGGCATGTTTGTTACATACTCTGTAACCGTATTAATATACTTGGGCAGGTTCCCGAATGATTGGAAAAAACGTTCTTTATGGTTTTTATTATGGTCTGGAATATATATATCGATTGAGTATATAAATAGTAAATTAGGTTTTATTACATACCATAATGGTTGGAATATATGGTGGTCTGTGTTATTTACTGGAATAATTTTTTTGATCTTACCTGTTCACTATAAACGACCTTTATTAGCTTGGTTAATAGCAAGTGTATTTGTAATCTTTTTATTGAATATATTTGAGGTGAAAATTAGTGATCTGAAATAGAACTGTAACTTGTAGAGAAAATTTCATACTGTTGATGAAACAAGTTGATTGATTTTTGAATAAAAGAGAAAGAAGACAAAATCATAAAAGATATGCTAAAGTGCATAAATGAAGGAGATTTGTCTTATGATTGGACTGCCTCTTACTATATTATTTACTATATTTGTTTTCCTTTTCTTCTTTTTTCAAAGGAAACGTTATACATTTATAGAGAATTCCATTGTTTATATGGTAATGACCATTATAACAACCAATGTTATTACTATCTTGACTTTAAATTTAGAATTGATTAAAACGACAGAAAATCCATTTTTGTTTCCTGCTGTTCTTCTTTATCGAAATGTAATCATTCCGTTGCTTATTTTGTATTTGGTTAATGCTTTTCATACAAGCTATACTTTGAAAAGAAAGACCCTTTATTTCATTCTTATTTTTACTTGTTTGAATGGAATTGAAGCACTATTAATTTTTATGGATGTATTCAAATTTATAAAATGGAATTATTTTAAAGCGGCAATTGTTAATTGTGCATTCCTATTTATCGGCTTAGGAATTGCAAAAATTGTTGTGTTTGTTTCTAAAAGGAGTTCAAACTAATGACAGTGGTTTATGAAGAGGCGTTTGATTGGAATGAATGGTTTGTTATTATTACTCTATTATCTTTAAGTATCCTTATTTTAATGATTCCTAAAATTTTTTCAATTATTGAGGCGCTTGCATATTATTTATTTGGGATTATGATTGTGCATTTCTTTGATCACACAGCTAGTGTTAGACCATGGGATCTATATGATGTTAATGACAATTCAAAGTATCAACTTATGGACTTCACTTATTATGTAATGAATGGTCCGTTTAGTTATATTTTTATATATTTATATTCAAAACTGAGAATAAAGGGACATTATACTATTCTCTACATACTAATTTGGTCAAGTTTTTCCCTTTTAGTTGAATGGTTCGGAGTCAAAATTGGGCTTTTTCATTACGATAAAGGATATAACATGTACTGGTCTTTTCCAATTTACATGCTAATCCAATTAATATTAATCATCTACTACCATATAATCCAAAAAACTAAGAAATAATCCATTTTAGACCAATTGTTAGTTGTTTGTAGGATCTATCCTAAACCACGATTTTAAATTAACTTCTGAAAAATTAGCAACAAGGCAACACTTAAGAAGATAACTCATTGGTTCTAAAAAAGGGAGAGCGCCTACCAAGCGGGCACCATTTTTATGATTTTCTTTTCTTCGTTTTTTTCATCGCTTTTAAAAGATAGCCTCCCTTAAACTTACGTGGTTCATAAGAAATAATAAAGGCATGCGGTTCATATTTTTCGATCATGTTCATTACATTTTCTTCTAAACTTCTTTTCGTCAAAATCTGAAGCTGGTAACGGACACTATCTTTTCCCATTCCTTCAAATACGGTTACTCCGAACCCATTGTTCCGAAGATTTGATACAAGATCAGTATTCATATTCATTAAGTTAACAGTAAGGTTTGTATATCCTAAAGCCAATTTATTTTCAATGTAATTTCCTAAAAAGATTCCCGCTGCGAAACCTAAGGCATAAACAAGCATCTCAGGAATACTTTGCTGGCCACTTAGGACAATTGATAAACCAAACACATAAATTAACGCTTCTAAAAATCCAAAAATAGAAGCGAAAACAGCCATGTTCTTAACAACAAAAATAATTCGAAGTGATAATGTGGGCACTAATATGATTTGTAATAAAAAAATTAAAACTATGCTAGACATTTTTTAATCCCTTTCTGAAAAGAGTAGTTCTATGATTTATCTGTGCACTTCTTTAACTTGAATTTGAATAGGTCAGTGTATGATGACTACAAAAGTATCATTGTGTTTATTGTCTATTTCTAATTTATACTAATTCATTATTTTATCTTCTATATCCTATCTTTTGTTAAAACTCATAATACTATTAATTCAAAATGTAAAATTTTTTGTGGGGTATATATGTTGCGTGTGATTGTGAGGAGAAACAAAGGAAAATTTGGCAAGTTATGTAGATGAAAAGGTCAATATAAATGATGAAATGATGCCACTCCAAACATACCTTGAAAGTTAATTGAATTATAATAATGGCGCGTATGGGTATAACAGCTAATATAGTTGTATCTTTTAAAGTTGTCTTTTTGTACATATATGATCGCTTAAATATTATGAATTATATTGGTAACTAGTTAATTATTTAAAAAAAGATATTTATAATCGTTCCGTATAAAAAATAATTTTGTCTTCCATTTACAAATAAAATAAAAACATTTATAATAAAATTAATTTCAGTTGAAAGGGGTTTCATACACAAAAAATGGTTGACGATGAGATAAGTGTCTCCAAATTATATCGGAAGATCATTACTTCTAATGAAATGAAAGTATTTCGTATTCTTGAAAACTGTGATGAAGAATTAAAAGAGAGACTTATGAAAAAGATGGAAAATAATGGTTCTGAAAGTGCAAAAAACATGCTGCAAAAATTACAGAGATACTTAATATAAAAGACTGGTCATGCCCAGTCTTTTTTTAGTATAAACAAACGCAAGGTTCAAACTGGCGCATTTTTCTCATATAAATAAACATGTCTAAAATCCAAGTGAGATTTGGAGATGGTGGGATGTTTATCACTAAAAAGATTTTTACGATAATTGTTGGCAGTATCTTATTAGCTATTGGTGTAAACTTTTTCTTAATTCCTTTTAAACTGTTGGATGGAGGAATGATAGGATTAGGTTTAATTATTAAATACATAGCTGGTTTAAAAGCTGGCTTAGTCATCATCTTCCTAAGTGTGCCAATTTTTATATTGGCTTGGGTTCATAAAAAAGAATACTTTTATAATAGTTTACATGGAATGTTAGTCTCTTCTTTTGCTATCGATTACCTTGCTCCATTCCATTATTCCTTCATAACTAGCTTTCAATTGCCCGCCGTAATTAGTTCTATTTTTGGAGGGACATTAATTGGAGTAGGAACGGGGATTATGCTTCGATATAGGACAAGTACTGGTGGAACTGATCTATTGGCGCAGCTCCTTTCTAGAATAACTAGAATGAATGTTGGCGTTATTATTTTTATAATTGATGCATTAATTATAATGGTTGGTGGTATTATTATTTCAACAGAAACATTGATATTATCGACTATAACAATTATTTGCGTCGGTATTGTTACAAGCTTATGTACTTGGAATTTAAAAAGTAGCTAAAGTTATAGACTAGATCGCTGGATACAATACGGAATAAAAGGAGTTTTTACTTTTATTGCATGAGATTTAAACGGAGGTTAGAGAGGACCAAGATACAGTCCGAATAAAAAATTGTAATATCGCGCGGGGATGAATATGAACAATTGAGACAATTCGTAGACTATAAATATGGTTTAATCAATGAAGACAACAAAAAATCTCTAATTTCGATAAGTAAAACAAAGAAAGAAATACAACTATCATATCTTTAAAGGTGGAACATTAGGTATTTGCAACAAACTTATTATGATTAGATTATTTAGGAAAGGCGGATTGAAATGCTCACTTCAACAACTACACTAACCATGACACGTCGTTTAGATTTCTCTGTGGAAAGAGTGTTTGATGCGTGGGTAAACCCAGAAATGATGAGGAAATGGTTATTTAATCCCGAAGGGAAAGCTAATATTGTAGAGAATGACTTTCGTGTCGGAGGATCCTATAGGGTGAGAGATCCCATTGGTATTTACTTTTCAAATCCCAAAATATAGCGAAACGAAAGATCGAATAACCGTATTATTTGAACCCGTCGATGATGGATGCGATATGACTTTCACACAAGAAATAGTGGTTCCTCATGAAGAAGGTTGGACTACAGAAGAAATTGAAAGGGCGCAACGTGAATTTAGAGATGGTTCTGAACAGGGATGGAATATCATGTTTGATGTGTTAGATAAAAATTCATCAAACAGAAATCACCCCTAAAACTAACTAATGAATAGGGATATCCCGATGGAAACAACAAAACCAACATATTCTCAATGTTCCGGTTTAAAAAAGATAAATTTCAAAGATATTATGAAACCTACAATAATAATTGAAAGGACGACGATAAATTATGGATACTCAAGTAACTACGGAATTTAATATACTCAGTCCAGCTACTGAGGTGTTTGAAGCCTTCGTAGACCCAGGGAAAATAGGAAGTTTTTGGTTTTCCTCAAGTTCTGAAAGATGGGAACAAGGCAAAACGGTCCTATTGAAATATGATGAATTCGGAGCAGAAGGTGCAATCAATGTTTTAGAAGTCGAGAAAAATAGAAAAATCGTGTTTTCTTGGGGGGTTGAAGAGGATGATGTAAGGGACGTTACGATTTTACTGAAAGAGTCGGATAATACGAGTACAATAATTGAAGTAATCGAGTCTGGGTTCAAAAAAGATGATCCCCAAATTGTAAACAAAATGCTTGGGCAAAAAGGGGGATGGGTCTATACACTAACTTGCTTAAAGGGTTATTTAGAAAACGGCGTTACTAATTTAAGAGCATCAATACTTAAATAATCTTATAATTCCTTGATTTCCTGACGTTATCATTTTTACATAAGCTAATCAAACGGGCGCTATTCTTGAATAGAATAGTGTCTAAAATGCAATTAAGTTAATCTGAAAAGAAAGGACTTGAAATTAGTTGTACAGGAATGTTAGGGAAAAACTCTAGTTTTGGTTTAAATCAATACTAGTTAACATAATATATATTATAGGAAGTAAGTTGAAGAGAGGATCTCAATATCTCAAATACAAAGTATACTTAAGATATTGAGACAGAATTTAATTTTCAAGATCTATTTTCTTTAAATGTTTCGTTGCTGGACCTTCAATGATTGTACCGTCGTATGAAAATCTTGATCCATGACAGGGACAATCCCAGCTTTTTTCAGCTTGATTCCAGTTACATTCACATCCTAAATGTGTGCATGTTGTATCGACGGAATGAACTTGATTGTGTTCGTCTTTATAAATCCCAATGATTTGTCCATTATGTTTCTTTTTTATTGCCGTTTCTGGATCTAACTGATCAGGTTCATTATTCAATCCTAGTTTTCCTGTTACAAATTCTTTTGTTACATTTGAGTTAAAGCTAATAAATTTCTTCACATCTGGATCAGCATGAAAACGCTGAGGTTGATAAAGGTCTTTGTAAGGATTATCCCGATTCATGATGAGATCTGTTAGCAAATGTGCTGCTACAACACTATTGGTCATTCCCCATTTACGGAAACCTGTTGCTACATATACATTTGGATGTCGTTTGTTTAACGATCCGATATATGGAATTTTATCTAACGTAATATAGTCTTGTGTCGACCATTGATAGTACCAATCTTTTACGTCCAAGTATTGTGACCCAAAACTCTGTAAATCACGATACGGATTGGTATTCTCTTTTTGATACTGACCTGTTTTATGTGATTCTCCACCTAATAACCAAACTGTCTCATTTTTATGCTTCACATAGCGAATTGAGCGTTTTGGTTGATCAACATCCAAATACATTCCACCTGGATATTCTTGGTTGGAAGTCAAGCTTAACACATATGATCTAGAAGGATACATTCTGGTGCTGTAGAAAGCTTGTCCTTCATAGAATGGAAACTGCGTTGCAACGATAATATTATCGGATAAAACATTATGATCACGAGCTGTTCTTAACGTAACTTTATTTTGATAATCAATATCCACTGCAGTTGTGTTTTCATATATCTTACCACCGTTTTCTACGATTTTATCGATGATAACTTTCAGAAATTCAGTGGGATGAAATTGAGCTTGTTGATACATGGATAGCGCTACCTTATGAGGTATTTCAAATGGTATTTCTTTTACTAAATCTGCAGAAATATTTAATTGTTGATAAGCTTTTGCTTCGTCTTCTAATTTTTTATAGTTTTGATCAGAATTTGTGTATAAAATTGCATCTTGTTGATCAAATTGACAAGCTATCTGATATTGTTCTGTTATCTCTTTAATGAATTGAATTGCTTCAACTTGACTCTTGTAATACTTTTGAGTATTTTCTAGACCAAAATGTTCCAATAATTCATTATATATTAAACCATGTTGTGCTGTTACTTTAGCGGTTGTGTGACCGGTTGTACCATGAAGTAATCTCCCTCTTTCTAATAATACAACACGAATACCATTTTTAGACAAAAGGTACGCAGATAGAATCCCGGTAATACCACCACCGACAATGGTAACATCTGTTTCAAGGCTTTCATTTAATGAATCAAAGGATTTTATATTAGTTGTTAACCAAATTGTTTGTGTCATGGCAAAAATCCCTTCTTTTTATAAACTATTTCTAGCTTTTCCAAAAAGCATGGGAATATCACATCTTTATCGACTTCTTGGATGTCAAATTAATATAAATTTCTTTTCATCTATTTCCCTTTCGTTTATCTTCCATATACACCCATCCATAATAAATAATCCAGAAAATAAGAGCTGTTATAATTGCATTATGATTTTGACTTCGAGGTAGAAAATAGATAAGTGCTAAGCCCAACACGACAAAGGGTATCAATAACATAAAATATTGTTTCCAATGCATACGCAACACTCCAGTTGGTTTTTTACGATAAATCATAGAAACAGGAATATTTGCAACAGACTTTGCCATTTTTACTTTATTAGAAGCCATTACGGATAACATGTCCCCATCCATCAATGTATGGGAGGTTCTATCGTTTTTGCAATTCCATCTTGAACAATAGACGTAATTTTACTCGCTTGAGCTTTGGTTAATTTTGTATTCGTCATGAGAGTTCCTATCGTTGTATTTCCATAGTCATTATTTTGACTATATGATCATCCTACTTGTGATAATGATATGTCTGAGGTCGATAATAATTGATACTTTTTTCTGTCGAAAATTCCCGCTATTTGTTTACCTGTAAATGGATCGATAATATTACCTACTGCATTTACTGCAACTGCCCCGACATTTCCAAACATCCCCCATCGACACAAGCTTGTTCACAAGCTTTATATCCCATTACCTAATCTGACGTATTTTGCCAACATCTAACCCATAAGCACTTTTCGGCTAAAATGTAGCATGTGCTCTATCGTGTTCTCTGATGCTAATAAATCTGTTTCCCTAGTTCAGGGGCTCTACCTCTGACATCAACTCCAGTTATTGCTCTTCACAAACTATAACAGTACAACCAGTTAAGGCCTCCTGATCTTGACAGTGACCTATTTTAAAATCAACTTATCGTTATGTATTAAGCGCTTTCATTTATGTCTCCTTTCTCTAACTTTTGAATTATGAAATATTCAATGATACTATCATATGAAAGAGGTGATGATAATGAGACAAGTTCACGTGATAGTTTCAGGTCGTGTACAAGGTGTAGGTTTTCGTGCCTTTGCGCAACAAGTTGCTTTAGAGAATGATATTGCTGGATGGGTTAAGAATCTTGGTGATGGGTCCGTTGAAATCGAAGCACAAGGTGAAGATCATAAGGTTGAAAGATTTTTAAAACAAGTTAAAAAAGGTCCTTCCTTCTTTGCTAAAGTGAAAAATATCGAAATTACAGAAAAAGATATAGAAAATGTATTAAAAAAGTTTGAAATTCATTATTAAAAAACCGCTATTAGTAATAGCGGTTTTACATTTGTATGTCTTAACTTTCTTCAAAGAACTTGCGGTTTAATGAGATGTATTCATGTTCATCATCTGGTACTTCATCTTCCATATAAATTGCCTCTACAGGGCATACAGCTTCACAAGCACCACAATCAATACAAATATCAGGATCGATATAGAACATATCTTTTCCTTCTTCTATACAATCTACAGGGCAAACTTCTACGCATTCGCCTGCTTTTTCTTCTTTACAAGGTGAAGTAATTACAAATGCCAAGACGGTCCCCTCCTTTAACGATTAATCGTTATGTATCTCTATACATACACATTCTATCATATTTTTAAAAGCCCGAATACCATTATAGCTTATTTCATAGAGTTTTCAAATCATATTAATAAAAATGAGACTGATTTTCTTCCCAAATTCGCTCTGTAATATATTCGCCACCTATACGTTGAATTAAAAAGACATCAGGATTAGTAAGTGTTTTCCATTCATGGAAGCCAAAATCAACTTGAAATTTCTGTAACATAAGAGCAAGTAAGTTTCCGTGTGTTACAATAATAATGTTCTCCTTTAACTCCTCTTTCATACACTCATCTAAAACTTCTTCTGCACGTTTATAAGCGTCGTTCGAAGATTCCCCACCAGGTAGCTTAAAATGGAAATTTTGAAAAGATTCTTCTAAAATATCGATCCAATCATCTACAGGCTGTTCGCTTAGTAACCGCTCCTTCAATCTCTTATCTGTTTCGACTTTAATACCTTGACGAGATGCAAACGGTTTGATACTTTCTTGCGCACGCATATAAGGGCTTGTAATGATACGATCTATTTTAAATGTTAGACTCTCTAGTTGTCTAGCTAATTCATACGCTTTTTGTATGCCTTTCTTAGATAATGGAGAATCACTGTGTTGTCCTAAAGCCTGGCAATGACGGATTAAAAGAATTCTTTTCATTTTATCAGCTCCTATGGAGAATCTTTGAAAAGTCTAGTATTATACATAAAAATCCCTATTATATAAATTTTCCCATTATATACAACAATTAAACATTATTGGACAATTTCGAAGTAATCTTTCTTAAAACCAGCAATACGACTGGTATTATCGATAACAAAATAAAATTCATCTGTTTCGTTCTTCACTTCGTATATTTTCCCTTCTGTCAAAACAGAATTCACTTTATATTTCTTAGCATTCGTGTGGACACACTTAATTTTTTTAATTGTATGGTTATTTTCCCAATTTTGATGAATCATTTATGTCCCTCCTTCCTTTCTATCATAAACATTTATTGCCTTTTACACAAGGTATTTTCTGTAGTTAACATAATATTATTATGGTTTATTAAGGGATGGAGACATCTTTTTAAAAATAAAAGGTAATACTAATATAATAAATAACATTCTTATCAATTGTAGTGATCCTACGATTGATGGATCTGCATCTACTTCACCAGCGGTAATTGCCATTTCCACCAATCCCCCTGGTGCCAGGCTGAGCATTGCTGTCGAGAAACTGAGATCGGATAGTTTTGCAAATATGTATCCTAATACAGTCGATATCATAATAATAAAGCAAGTAAACATAAAGAAGATCCATGAAAAGTTTCCTGCTTTCTTTAAATCTGACATCGTTATAGATAATCCTAAGTGAATACCGATGGACAGTTGGGCTACATGATACAAACTTACTGGCACATCACTAACAGGGATTGACATCAGTTTTAGACTTGCGATAACAATCATTGGAATTAGTACATATGGTGCTGGAATTTTATAGCGTAATAAATAAGCAATGCCGAAAAGAAGTAAATACAACAATAATGTCCAACCGTTCAATTCGATTGAGGTATTAGTGAGCACTTGCTGGTTATCCGTCTGAATAAATAAAAACGATGCCAATAACGGGACAAGGAATAACACCGCCATCAATCTAATCGTGTGAAAAATAGCCACTAATCCTGTGTTAGCATTCATCGATTCACTCATTGCTACCATCACCGACAGACCACCAGGTATGCTTCCTAACATACCAGTCGATTGATCTATTTTTGCATATTTAGCAAGTAGTTCCCCGCTTTTCATACAAACATAAATCAGTAAAATAGTAATAACTAAAAAAGGAATGAAATAAGGAATTACTTTATTTAATGTGTTCGATGTAAAAGTGGAGCCTATTTGCGCTCCGGTAAGTAAAAAGCTGATATGCAAAATAGTTTTATTTTGTTCCAGTGGTTCGTTTATTAACCAATTTAAGATAAAAACGGTTACCAATGGTCCTAATATCCATGGTAGAGGAATATGTAAAATTAGGAAAAATCCTGTTATTAGTAGTGAAGCGGTATACATTAACAAAAGATAACCTATATTTCTGACCATAAAACACGCCCTCTTTTATGCAAAAACTTCCCGATTTAACAACGGGAAGTTATTCGAATAGTGCTAAATACTCTTCAAGTCCTTCATCTTTCAATTTGTGTTTTGGAATGAATCTTAGAGCAGCAGAATTAATACAATATCTCATTCCACCTTCGTCAATTGGGCCATCATCAAATACATGGCCGAGATGGGAATCTGCCTCATCACTTCTTACTTCAATTCTTCGCATCCCATGCGAGGTATCTAGATTTTCTGCAATCGAGTTGCGGTTTAAAGGTTTAGTGAAGCTTGGCCATCCACACCCTGCATCATATTGATCTTTACTGGAAAACAAAGGTTCACCACTAACAATGTCTACATATATACCTTCTTCAAAGTTATTCCAATATTGATTATCAAATGGTCTTTCTGTTCCGTTTTCTTGTGTTACATGATACTGAATAGGTGTTAAGCGTTCTTTTAAATCATCTTTTGAAATATTTTTTCCCCAATTTCTTTTGATAAAATCTGCTCTGCCTGACCCTTTTTTATACAACTTGTAATGAAAGTTTTGTTTTTTGTAGTAATCTTGATGTTGTTCTTCTGCTCGATAAAAAGTTTTTGCCGGTAATATGTCTGTTACAATAGGCTTATCAAACTTGCCACTTTCCTGCAATTTCTGTTTAGATTGTTCCGCTAAACTTTTTTGTTGATCATTGGTGTAAAAAATAGCTGTTTTATAGGATTCACCACGATCATGGAATTGGCCACCGGGATCTGTAGGATCGATTTGCTGCCAAAATATCTCTAATAATTTTTGATATGGAAATATATCCGGATTGTACGTTATTTCAACCGCTTCTCGATGCCCTGTTGTATTGGTGCACACTTCTTCATATGTGGGATTAGCTTTATCTCCACCTGTGTATCCTGATACAACCTGTTCAATACCTGGTTGTTCATCAAAAGGTTCGACCATACACCAAAAACAGCCACCTGCAAAAATTGCTTTCTCGAGAGATTGCTTTGTCATGAAAAAGCCTCCTAGTAAAATTGATTACTTTTATTGTGCTCTTAGAGTTAAAAAAATGCAAGTGGTCTGTTTTTACATAATCCTAGATAAACAATTTTGGCTGAGATTCACTTGTGCTAATTTGAGTAGATCTTTTATTTACCTGTTTTTTGGTGGTCGGTGAACTTTCAGTTATAGTCATTTCTTCTGCTTCTTCTATTTCATCATCAACTTCAACTTCATCATTTATCTCGTTTAATGCCTTCATCATATTGATTAATTTCGGAGCGTTCTTTATCATTGGCCCGTATTCTTTAATTAATGGTGTTGCCTGTTGAGCTACTTTTAAAACTTGTTGCACATTATTTAACGTTCCCATTAGATTTGACCCGCTACCTGTTGCCACATTTGTTGCCTGGGTCATATTTGAAGCCTGTGATGGTAAAAAACGTTGCAATAATCCTTGCAGTCCTGTTGGATTTGTCATTTGATTTGGGACGGGACCGCGGGGAAAGAATCCCTGTGTCGGTATGTTATTCGGTATGTTATGTTGTGAGAACATTGGTGGTTGGTTTGGTGGACGAAACATATACATTCTCCTTCCGTTTAGCATGTTGATATAGTATATGTTCGTTTGTCTATAATGGTATAGGCATAAAAAAGAACTAGACAATTTAGCGTTGTATTAAGTATTAATAATACTGTGAAAGAAATTTGTTGTGCAACGATTCGATACTAGATAGTCCCATAGGTTTTGCTATAAAAAAGAATACACACGTTTCCTTATTGGTAGAAACATGTGTATTCTTATAGTCAACGTGAAGTATTTGGTCAATGAAGCACCTTAATAGGAAATGAATATTTGATGACAAATAATATTTCCTGGGTAAGCGCATGTTTTGACAGTAATTATTTGGTTGTTGTTGAATTTTGTATCATTTTGCTTGTTTTTAGCCAATTCTGAACTTCGCTGTAGAACCGTTTGGAGATGATTCCACAACTAATTTGGCTTTAATTTCGTCTTTTAATTGTGCTACGTGGGAAATAACACCGATCACACGATGGTCTTGTTGTAAATCTTTTAAACATTTAATAGCTTGCTCTAGAGATATTTCATCAAGTGTACCAAATCCTTCATCAATAAATAGTGTGTCTAATTGTACACCACCTGCATGAGCTTGGACAATATCGGCCATCCCTAATGCAAGACTAAGAGCTGCTTTGAAGCCTTCCCCACCAGAAAGGGTATTTACTGATCTTTTCTTACCTGTATAATGATCTAGTACTTCAAGGTCAAGACCACTCTGAGCTCCACGCTTTGCTAATTCTTCGCTTCGAATTAATTGATAACGATGATCTGTCATTTGATCAAGACGTATGTTGGCTTGCAACAATATTTCATCTAAAAAGGTCGATAATACAAACCGTTCAAATGAAAGTCTTGCAGAATTATCACCTCTGGCTAAATCAGCCAATTCTCCAATATGGAAATAATCATCATTTCTTTCTTTCATTCTTTCTTCTAAATCATTTGTTTTCCGAATCGTCTCAACTAACTGATCGATTTGAAGAACAATAGCTTGGATATGTTTATATTTGTCATTTTTATCTTTTTCTACTTCTGCCATCTTTTCTTCCATTTTTGTTAAATCTGGTTTTTCAATATCATTTATCCATTCTTTTAGATTGTCTAATCTGTTTTTCACTACATTTTTTTGCTCGTCATGCTGTGATATTTTACTTTCCATTTCCAGTTGCTTTTCAGATGGTAGAAGGGCTTGTTTATAATCTGTAATCGCCGCAAATTGATAATTGGCAAGTGTCCGCTTAAATATCTCTTCTTGTTCTGTATATTTTTGTTGTAACTGATCAGTGAATTGTTTTGCTTCCTGATATTTTGTTTCTGCCTTGTTCTTTTCTTCAAGCACTTTTTCATAATGATCTTGTACATTTTTCCAATACTGCAATTTATGATTTAGTTCCTTTTCCAACATGCTCACTTGTTGTTTAAAGGCTGCAGGTGATTCTGTATCAGCAGGAAGTTGCGCTTTAAGTTGTGAATAGTTAGCATGGAGTTGATGATATTCTTTACTTAATTCCTGATATGTTTCTTGTGTTTGTACTAATTCTTGCTTTAATCGATCATAATCCTGTAATTCCTTTTGAATTTGCTTGAATTGATTATGGAATTCTTGAGCCTTATTGAGATGGTCTTGTGTTTCATTTTTATTATTTTGGATGCTTCCAAGTAAGGATTTATCTAATTGTTGTATTTCCTCTTTAGTGACTTTTTCTTTTTTTATTTCTAACGATTGAATCAATCGCGTAACAATTTGTTTTTTCCCTTCTCCTTGTTCTTTAATTTGTAGGAGTGTCATTTGCATATTTTTTGTTTCTTCATGTAGTGTAGTAAGGTATTGGTTTTCTTTTTCAATCCATTCATCTGAAATAGAAGAATCTTCTATCTTGGCCAGGTCTGGATGGTGGTTGGAGCCACATACAGGGCACGCATCTCCAGCTTCCAATGATGCTGCCAAATGACTTGCAAAATGTTTTTTTCTTTTCTGTTCTAACTGTTCACATCTCTTTGTCTGTGCATCAGCTTTTGCTTGCAGCTTATCGACTACATTTTTATATTGCTGATAGTCTTTCCTTAACACTAAAAGCTCTCGATATTCCTTCTTTAAATCTTGCATATCTGTTGCTTTACGTTGCAGTTGTTCTTTTTCATGCTTAAGTTGTTGCAAAATGCTGTTTGATTCATGGATCTTATCTCTTATCTCGTAACTCGTTTCTTTCATTTTTTCTAGTTCTTTGATTTTATTTTCCAGCTCAGTTTGTTTCTCTAAAGTTCTTTTTATTGTTTTATCTAGTTTAGTCAGTTTGTTACCAGAAGCTTCGAATTGATCCATCTTCTTTAGTAGTTGCTGCTGCTCTTTCAATTGAAATTGTAGTGATTCACGTTCTTTTTCTTTCTTTTGTTCTTCTTCATATTTAAGCTTAGATTGTTCATAAAGAATCTGGACATCTTTTTGTTGTTTAGTTATATCCTCAAATTTCTGTTGTTGCGATTGATATTCTTTTTTCCTAGTTTGCATTAATTCTTCTACCGGTTTTATTTTCTCCGCTATTTTTGCGAGTTCGAGTTTTTCATGTAAAATAACTATATCTTTTTGTTTTAGCTGCAATTGATTTTGTTTTTCTTGAAGTTGTTCATACTCTTGAAAATGATCTACTAATTTTTTTTGCTGGTAATATTGCTCTTGTAATAAAGTTAATTGATTGTTTACTTGCTCTAGTTCTTTATTTAATGATGCTTTTTGTTCTTCTAGTTTGTGGTAACGATTTTCTAGTTGTTCTTTCACCTTCACCTCTGAGTCAGGATCGATCGATTCATCTGGCAATTTTTCTAATTCATGTTGATATTGCCAATCTAGTCTTTCAAGTTGTTCTTTCAAAGATTTTGCTTCTTCTTTTAATCTATCAGTAATATTTTTATAAAAATAAGTCCGAAATATTTTTTGTAACACTTCTTCTCGTTCTTTACTATTTTCGGAGATTAGTTTTCGGAACTCACCTTGGGGAATCATAATCATCTTCCTAAATTGTTCATAATCAAGTCCGATCATTTCCTCAATTGTTTCATTGACGTCCTTTATTTTTGAAACAATTAATTCCCATTGTTGATCTTGATTATATACGTAAAGACTGGCACCTGCAGGTTCTTCTGTATATCCTTCTCCTCGTGCTTTAGGTTTTTGTTGTTTCGGGCTTCTCACTACACGATACGTTTTCTGATGCAATACAAAGGTAAAACAGACTGAAGTTAATTCAGTTACGTCAGCAAAATGACTACGAAATGCATCTTGATCACGGTCAGTACCACTGGCTTTTCCATATAAACTGTAACAAATTGCATCAAAAATGGTTGTCTTTCCAGCACCAGTTGGACCGGTAATCAAAAATATCGGTTCTTCTCCCAGATCAGTAAAAGTTATTTGTTGTTGCTCTCGGTAGGGTCCAAATGCGGTTAGCTCAAGGTTTAATGCGCGCATATTATTTTCCCCTTTCTTCTACCATTACTTTTTGTATGACATCTTCTACATATTTCGCCCGCTCTTCAGAAAGTTCTGTTCCTTTTATTTCTTTATAGAAAGAAGCAAATAGTTGTTCATGGGTCATTTTTTGTTTTTCTTTTATCGATTGGATCTCTTTAAGTGAATGATGTACTAAGTGATGTTTGCGTTCTAAACGTAAAATATTTGGAAACAGCTTACGAAGCTTTGTAACGGGATCAATTATTTGACCATCATCCAGTAATCGAATTTGCAGGTAATCAGTAGTCGCTTCCACCACTTTTCCCTCTAACAATTCTTCAAAATAACCCTCTGCAATTCGTAAATCCTTTGGTGCTTTTAAGGGAATAGTGTTTATTGTTTTTTTACGCTCATCTATTTCCAAGATGGTGACAGTTTTTTTATGGTTTGCTTCTGAAAAGGAATATTTCATGATGGAACCGCTGTAACGGATAAAGTCACTTTTTATTTTTTGAGGTTGATGAAGATGACCTAAGGCAATATAATCAAAGGATTTAAATATAGATGCATCAATGTAAGGAGTGCCTCCAATCATCGTAAGTCTTTCTTCTGACTCTGATTCCATTCCACCTGCAATAAAAGCATGTCCGACCAAAATGTGTCGAGCTTGCTCTGTCATTTCTTCTTCAATCTGTCTCACGATACGCTCCATAGCTTCTTGGTGTGTTTGAATGGATTCCTCTTGAAAATAGTGCCTCACTTGTTCTGGTTCTAAATAAGGTACTAAATGAAAATAGACATCGTTAGTTCCATCGCTGAAATGTATTGGTTTAAATATATCCTCAATAGTTGTAGCTAAATATAATTGTTTGGAACGAAATAAACTTGCCCCGAAGCCTAGTCGATCTGGGCTATCATGGTTACCAGAAATAGCAATAATTGGGATCTCCATGTCAACTGATACTGTAGTAAAGAATGAATTTAATAATTCAACTGCTTCTCTTGGTGGAACCGCTCGATCATAGAGGTCACCTGCAATGACGATAACATCTGGTTTTTCTGCCTGGATGATATCAATAAGCTGCTGTAGGACCTCACTTTGGTCTTCTGTCATATGTAATCCGTGAACAATTTTTCCTAAATGCCAATCAGCTGTATGTAAAATCTTCATATAATAGTCACCATTCCTTCCATATTTTACTACCAATTATACACGAACAAATGATCGAAGTCCATTGATTAAGAACCTACGTTCGTGTATGATGTTAGTGAGGTGGTTTGTTTGATACACGATAGAGGTAAAATAAAATGGGCTTCCTTAATGCTGCCTGAACATGTTGAGATGTTGCAAGAGTTCTTTTACGAAGAATCTTCTAAGGAAAAACCAGTTTTAAATGAAGATTGTGTTCATGAAATGGAACTAACGCTACAACAGGCGCTGCAATCTAATCACAAAGTAAAACTAAGCTATTATCAAAATGGTTCTTTTGAGTCTGTTTTTGGTCATATCGTTAAGTTGCAGTCAACAGAAAAAAAGATAACCATCCAAGAAGCATCTGTGAAAAAAAAGATTCCATTCGATAATATTGTAGCAATAGAGTTACTGTATGAGGAATAAAAGCCATGAGTAGTTTGGAACACTCATGGCTTAACTTCATCTATATACTCATCCCATAAACGATCAAATGTTGCAATTGCTTCTGGAAATGGAGTGTGCCACTCAAGATAACTACTAATCTCATAGTAATCGTGAGAATGCTTTGGGAAGTCGTGATCATAAAACATCCAGTCAGCTAATCTTCTGGAATCATCCAATTGTTTATTTCCACGATAACGCATCATAAAGTGATAAAAAGATTTCATATTCTTCGATCAATCCTTCGAGTTATTTTCCATAAATTCACGATGTTTCGCTTGTTTTTTACGATAAACAATTCGCGATAACATAATACTGATTTCATATAGTACGATTAATGGAATGGCAACCACAATTTGCAATATAAAATCTGGTGGTGAAATCATAGTTCCTATGATAACAAGGATGAAATAACCATACTTTCTCGTTTTACTTAAAAATTGTGGTGTAACAACACCTAAACTAGTTAAAAACATAGTAATAACCGGGACTTCAAAAAATACAGCAAACGGTAATGTCACTCTAAATATAAAGCGAAAATAGTTTTCAACTGTGAACATCGTATCAAACATTCCATCGTTCAATGATAATACAAATGGAAGAATGAGTTGTATGAAAATGAAATAACCAAAAGCGAGCCCGGATATAAACAATATAAAAATAACTGGAATATAAACCAATGAAATTCGTTGCTCTCTTTTCGTTAAACCTGGTTTAACAAATAACCATAATTGCATACATAGAAATGGTAATGTTGCAGCAAAAGCAACGATAAAAGCAATCATGAAGATGATCCAGATAATTTCCTCTGGAGAAATGAGATTTAGTGTGATATCAATATCATTTAAAAAGAAATCCCTAATATCTTCCACAAAATAAAGACCACCGATAAAAAATAATACAAATATTAGCGCGGTCCATAAAAAGCGATTACGTAATTCAGCGAAATGGTCTAAATACCCCATTTCCTTTTCATTTGGTAAGGATTTGTCTTGCTTCATTTTAAACGTCCCTTCATCAATAGCCAGTGTTATATGCAAGAAAAAGATGTAAAAGAATGTCTTTTACATCTTTTCTTTACTTATTTGCCTGATTTATCTTCATCATCATTCATAATATCATTGGTAGCTTTTTTAAACTCGCGTAAAGAATTGCCCACAGCTTTGCCGATCTCAGGTAATTTAGAAGGTCCAAAAATAACCAATGCAATAAGTAGTATTAAAATTAACCCTGGAAAGCCAATATTAGATAACATGACGTTCACCTCGTTTATTAATCAATAAAAATTACGATTTATTTTCCTTTTGTTCTTTTTCTTCATCTGTCAAATCACGTGCAGAATTTTTGAATTCACGTAACGTTTCCCCTGTTGCTTTACCAATTTCAGGCAATTTCTTCGGTCCAAAAACCACTAATGCAATCACTAATATTAAAATTAGCCCGGGAATGCCAATAGAAGATAACATATTTTATGCGCCCCTTTATGTATAATCAGATTACCATTACCTTTTATCTTACCATGATTTCAAGTACTTGTCTTTATTAACGATGAAAATATTATGACTTTTTCCGATCATATTGAATAAAGTAATAGTCATATGTATTTTTTTCGTCTTTTTTTCCTTTTTCTTTATTGGTGATATTCCACTTTGTTTCATCGAAATCCGGGAAAAAAGTATCGCCATCAAACATTTCATCAATATAGGTCATATAGATTCGATCCGCAAAATGAAGCACTTGCTTAAAAATTTCTTCACCACCGATTACAAACCATTCTTTCTCAGGATTAGACTGGTCCATTTCTTTAATCTCATCAATTGAATGAATCACTTTACAATTATCATGAGCAAACTCTTGATTGGTGGTTAGCACAATATTTTCACGTTTCGGCAAAGGGCCATTCATCGACTCAAATGTTTTTCGCCCCATTATAATGGAATGAGATGTCGTTAATTCTTTGAAAAATTTTAGATCTTTTGGTAAATGCCAAGGTAATGTATTGTCTTTTCCAATCACCCGGTTTTTTCCCATTGCAAATAATAATGAAATCATTTTACTCCTCCTATACGGCTACTGGTGCTTTAATAGCGGGATGTGGTTGATAATTTTCCAACTTAATATCTTCTAATTCTACATCAAAAATAGATACTCCTTCTTTAATAGAAATAGTTGGTAATGCTCTAGGTTTGCGTTCTAATTGCGTTTCCACCTGTTCGAGATGGTTTGCATAAATATGGGCATCACCAAAAGTATGGATAAATTCACCTGGTTCTAATCCACATTCATTGGCAATAAGCAGTGTTAGTAAGGCATAGCTAGCAATATTAAAAGGTACCCCAAGAAAGATATCACCGCTTCGCTGATATAACTGACAGCTTAATTTTCCATCCGCAACATAAAATTGAAACATCGTATGACAAGGCGGTAGCGCCATGCTAGGAATATCTTCAGGATTCCATGCAGAAACAATATGTCTTCTTGAGTAAGGATTATTTTTAATTGCTTCGATAACATCTTTTAATTGATCAATCGTTTCCCCTTGAGCCGTTTTCCAAGCGCGCCATTGTTTACCATACACAGAACCTAAATCTCCGAACTTGGCTGCAAAACCGTCATCTTCTATAATGTTAGTTTTGAAAATATTCATTTGCTGATCATATACTTTCTTAAAATCAGGATCCTGTAACGAACGATGACCGAAATCTGTCATATCCGGTCCTTCGTACTCATCGCTCTCCACCCAATTTTTGAACGCCCATTCGTTCCAAATATTGTTATTATGCTTTAAAAGGTAACGAATATTCGTATCCCCTTTAATAAACCATAATAATTCACTAACAATTAAACGGAAGGGTACTTTTTTAGTTGTTAGTAACGGGAATCCTTCCTGTAGATCAAAGCGCATTTGATGGCCAAATATAGATAAAGTACCTGTATTTGTGCGATCATCTTTCTTTGTACCTTCTGCAAGTACTTTTTTACATAAATCTAAATAGTTTTGTTCACTCATTGACATCTTTTATCTTCCTTCCTGACCAGCGTTTATTACAAATACGTAACAAAGTTAACTATAAATCATATTTCCCCCATTTTAACATAAATTTTTCTGTAAGTAATTATTTCGCAAGGGGTGGTTTTATGATGTTACAAGATCAAATATCACGAGTAGTAAAACACTCCGTCGCTTACAGCTTTGCATTTAGCCAACCATTTTCTTTCTACGTCGATGCCTATCCAATGATGCAAAACGAAATACTTGAGCAATCGAACATGCTGAAATACGGTATGCAGCATGAATCAGTCCGGATGCTACAGCATAAATTACAAAGATTATCGTACTATGATTCATCCATTGATGGAGAGTTTGGTGTTTTAACAGAATATGCATTAAAGAAATTCCAAGAAGATCATTTATTAAAAGAAAGTGGAAAAGCAGATGAAAAAACAGTAAAAGCTATTATAAATAAAGAAGAAGAATATTATGAAAACATATTACAACAACATGAACTAGAATTTTCAATGGGTGACCGTGGTGAAGAAGTCAAAAAGGTACAGGAAGCTTTATTTTACTTTGGATACTACCGTGCGAATATCGATGGTATCTATGGTGAGAAATCAAATGAAGCGGTAAAAGCTTACAAACAGGATACAGGGATGGAAATTCATCATATTGAAGCAGAAGTGCAAGAAAAAACAGTTGAAACTCCACAAGTTGCGTCTGTGGAAGTAATAAGTCGAACAGATCAGGAAGCCGACAACGTCCAATCAGATAGTACAAAAAAAGAATCATCTTCAGAGCCAAAGCAAGTATCATCGTCTAAAACGTCGGTAAGTGTAGGTGCAATTATCTCTACGGCTAAAACTCATATTGGAACACCATACGTATGGGGTGGTACATCCACTGCCGGGTTTGATTGTAGTGGTTATTTACAGTATGTATTTAACCAACTAGGTATAAGTCTACCACGAACTGTAAGTGATATATGGAATGCAACCAAGCATGTTGATCAACCATCTGTAGGAGATTTAGTCTTTTTTGAAACATATAAACCTGGTCCATCTCATGCTGGTATTTACATTGGTAATGGTCAATTTATTCATGCTGGCGAGTCCAATGGTGTAGGAATTAGTAAATTAAGCAATAGTTATTGGTCTGAAAGATACTTAGGTGCCAAACGAGTTACTCTACATTAAGTCAAAAAAATCGATTTGCTTAGGGTGTAATCCCTGATATGTGATATCCAGTAATTCTAATAATTGTTTAGCATTATCAGCTGCATCCCCACCAGAGTTATTATTAAATAATATCGTTATTTCTTTTGCTTGTTTTTTTAGCCAGTTTATATGGTTCACCCATTCCTCTAACTCTGTTTGGTTATAACGGTATAAAAAACGAACCTCCCTCCAATTATCTTGACCGTGGTTATTCCATCCATGAACATTTCTTCCATGGAAGCGGATTAATACACGGTCATTTGTTGCTTCTAAAACAGTAGGAACAGAACCTTCCCCTGCTTGTGGTTCATCACAAATGACGTGTGTTATCCCTAGGTCTTTTAGAAACGCCAACGTTTCCTTTTGATGTCCTTCAAACCAAGTTCTATTCCTAAATTCAATTGCTATTGGTATATCACCCATCCATTGTTTAATTTTTTTGATTTTCTGTATGTTACGTTGTTTTACATCAAACCATGGCGGAAATTGAAATAGTACTGTATTTAATTTGCCGGCATTAATCACTGGTTGAATCGAACTGATAAAAGTTTCGACCAATTGCTTTGCCTCACGATTGGTTAATGCCTTCCGGTCATGTCCTGTTATGGTCTGATGCGCTTTAATAACAAAAGAGAACGTATCAGGAGTTTCACTCACCCATTTTTGATAATTTTCTGTAGATTGGATAGCATAATAAGAGCTGTCTATTTCAACTACAGGAAAATGTGAACTGTAGGCAGTTAATTTGTATTGTCTATCCTTTGCATTATCATACAGTGCGGGATGATCTCCCCAACCTGTTAAGCCGATTAGTATTGTCAATCGTAACACCTCAAAATAAAAATTCTGTTATTACGATATCATGTTCAATGGATATTGAAAAGGTTTTATTCCTTGAAAACAAAGGATTTGTACCACATGAATATCTTGACGTATTTGGTAAATTAAGCTATAGTAGAAACAAGCAAAGAAGATGTTTTGGGTTCATTATTATCAGGTAGCTTCTATAGAAGTAAATGGAATGGTGATCCTATACTTCTGTGGTTGCTACCTTTTTCATTATCCGTCATCTTGTTTGTATTAACACGTTTTTGCGTGAAAGGTTTTAGGAGGAAAGATAACATGGAAAACGGTGTAGTAAAATGGTTTAACGCAGAGAAAGGCTATGGATTTATTCAGTTGGAAGAAGGAAATGATGTATTTGTACATTACTCCGCTATCCAACAAGAAGGTTTCAAAACACTCGAAGAAGGACAAGAAGTAACATTTGAAATCGTTGAAGGTGAAAGAGGCCCACAAGCTGCTAATGTTGAAAAAAAATAAATGATAATTTACAAGGCGATGATTCAAATCATCGCCTTTTATATATATCATTTGTATACAGGTTTGCTGAAAATCCTAAGCCTTCTGTTAAGCTGTCATATTCTCTAACGCCAACGTAATGCAATAGATAATCGACAGCAATCCAAATTGACTACTTTTGATGAAAATTCCAGCCTTAAGCCGTCGAGATTGAAATTAATAGCTACATCTGATGTTACTCCTATAGAATGAATTAATCGCTTAACTTCCTCGAAATCTGAGGCTTGTGCAGCATACATTATTTCAGCATCAAATTCTTTTGACTCAGATAATTTATCAAGAACCATGCTTGCTTCTTTCATGAGTTTTTTAGATTCATTGGCTGATTGATCCAAAAGATTAGGATCAACTGATTGATATTGACGCATAGGCCAATAAGCGTAAGAATAGTTTGGAGCGTAGTACCCTTGATGATTTAAATAATAATCCATAAACAGGCCTTCCCCTCGAAAAAAACTATTTAATAAACTATATGCACAAATACTTCTTTTGCCATTCACCGAGTTAAGTATGCCTTCAGATAGTTTAAAAACATTTGGATGGTAACAACCTGACATTCCTTTCAGTATCAAAACCATTGTGAGAATACTTCTCTAACAAACTTTTATGTTTACATAATTCTTTAAATTATGGTAATTTTATTTATTGACTGTGAAATATATCTCGAAGAAAGGTAGGAATAAATATTGTCAAACGAGCTATTATGGATTATTTTTGCTATTATTAATTTTGCGTTATTGTTAGTTATGTATCGTGTATTTGGAAAAGCCGGCCTATTTGTATGGATAGGTATGTCTACCGTTATCGCAAATATCCAGGTCTTAAAAACAGTTGAAATGCTCGGTTTAGTAGCTACACTTGGAAATATTACCTATGGAACAATATTTTTAGCTACGGATATATTAAACGAAAATCATGGAAAAAATGAAGCGAAAAAAGCGGTGTGGATGGGGTTCTCTTCCCTTCTTATTATGACAATTGTTATGCAATTTGTGTTACGGTTCACACCTCATGCAGACGATTTTGCACAAGGAGCATTGGAAACCATATTTGCATTGATTCCGAACATTGCGATCGGTAGTATGTTAGCATATGTAGTGAGCCAGTATATCGATGTGTGGATTTACGGTAACATAAAAAAGATACTACCTTCCAATAAATATTTATGGATCCGTAACAATGGTAGCACAATGATAAGTCAGTTTATCGATACACTTATCTTTTGTTCAATTGCTTTTTATAATGTTCATGAATTTGACGATTGGCTCAGTATTTTATTTACAACATATATTATTAAATTTGTTGTATCTGCATTAGACACTCCATTCTTATATATCGCAAAGAAAATAAGTCCTAAGATTGAACATTAAGAAAAATTCGGATTCTCGCATAGTTTTATAATTTTTCTTTTAACATTCAATAAATTAATACACCTATAAAAATTATAGTGATATGTTAGGGGCAATGTAATGATTGAAGTCTATACAGATGCTGCCAGTCAAGGAAATCCAGGTCCGAGTGGCATAGGCATATATATAAAAGATGGACAACAACAAATAAAAGAGAAACAATTTATTGGAGTATATTCCAACCATGAAGCGGAGTTTATAGCAGTTGTTAAAGCGTTGGAATTATGCAAAGAGCGTTTTCCAGAAGAGATTATTTCGTGTAGATCAGATGCAAAAGTTGTTGTGGATACAATTGAAAAAAATCATGTAAAAAATGATATATTTCAGTCATACTTAAATCAAATTAACCAATTATCAAGTTCTTTTCCTTATTTTTTTATTAAATGGATCCCGGAGAAACAGAATAAACATGCGGATGATTTAGCACGAAAAGCTCTAAAATTGAATAACTAACTATTTCATTAAGCCATTTTGTTTTAAAAGCAAAACGGCTTCTTTTTTATTTTGGATGTTATGACGGCTAAATAACTCCAGTAAACTGATATAAAAACTGCGGTCAAAGGACATTTGAAGCTGCAATGTAAATGATAATGCTAACTGAACATGTTCTACGGAAGTATTTGTATATTTTTTCCCAAAATATATAAAGTTAACTTCCTCATCTGTTAACTTAAACCCCTTCGACCACAAATTTTCTAAGAAATAAGCCAATATTTCACTGTCTTTCATTAGAAATCCCTCACTCATGTACAAACTTTTATCTTGAATACGAAATTGTTGCTACCGCTAGTATAGATTTTTTTAGAATAGAAGTCTAGTGTTCTTTTAGCTAGATTAATAAGGAAAATAAGCAACGTTCTTATAATTACCAAATTTAATAGTAAATCACCAATTATAAGACCTATATTTTTCCATATAATCACACAATGTTCACATACTTTTTTATCAGAAATGTTCAAAGTTTTACTGTGGAAAGATGTAAGATTTTTTGCTCCTTTGGTAGGATGTTGGCTTTTATCCCAGCAGGTACCGGTGGCATTATCAATGCATCTCATCAGAGGAATCAGGTGATTCATAATACGATTTGGGTTTGATCATGTCCGGGTCTATCACATTGCTGGTTTATTGGGTGTACCTAGAAGGACTACCTACTCTAACTATACAAGGGCAGAACAAGTGCCAAGTGGATACTTCGATTGGATATCAATTAGCTCAGGCTAGGGGAAACATGCTTGCCTATCGCGGGGTTCTGATAAAGCTGAGCGTACACCTCTATATTTAGAAAAATGGAAATTGTGGATCGGCATAACAATTACATTAATCCTATTCGCGTATACCATACCATTTATCGATATCATCCAGCATTCCCCACCAGGTTTTGATAATTTTAAATAAGATAAACAGACCCATAACGAACATTAAACCCGTTTCATCCAAGAAACGAGTTTAACGTTCGTTATGTGAAATATCTGTAATTGAAATATGCGATAGACGCTTGATAATGCGAATGATTCTGGATGTCACAATAGTTTAGATTTCAATGGATATAATGTTCTACTTCTTTTTTTTCTTTCCGAAATACTGATAATAATCCGTTTTTATAAACGCATTAAACAGTTTTCGTTTCTTCGAAGCTTTCTGACCAAATAATGCTTCGAAGTTTTCGTTAGCAGTCAGAATGTAAATACTCCATGTCGGATATTCTTTTAATACTTCTCCAAGCTTTTGATACGTAGCTTCTACTTCTTTTTTATCGCCTATCCTCTCACCATATGGTGGGTTACTGACGATATATCCCCCATCAGCATTTGAGTGAAAGTCCGTAGCTTGCATTTGCTTCCATTGCACTAAATCAGCTAGACCTGCTTCCATCGCATTATCTCGAGCAATCTCGATCATTTTAGGATTAAGATCAGATCCATATATCGCAAGCGGCTGATCATAATTGGCTAAATCTTCTGCTTCCTCTAGTGCTCGATCCCAAATAGAAGAGTTAATAAATCCCCACTCTTCTGCCGAAAAAGATCTATTAAAACCAGGTGCAATATTTTGCCCAATTAATGCCGCTTCAATTGGAATCGTTCCAGAGCCGCAAAACAAATCGTAAAATGGATCATCTACACGCCAGTTAGTTAATTGAACCAATGCTGCTGCAAGTGTTTCTTTTATCGGTGCATCACCCTGCCCCACACGATATCCTCTTTTATGTAACCCGGCTCCAGAGGTATCTAATGTCATCGTTACTTTATCTTTTAACAAAGCAACTTCTATTTTGTGTTCTGCACCGGATTCTTCTAACCAGCTAGCGATTCCGTGTTTCTGTTTTAATTTTTCAACGATGGCTTTTTTGACGATCGATTGGCAATCAGGCACACTATATAATGTCGATTTATGTGATTTTCCGATAACTGGGAATTTCCCATCTTCGGGAATATATTCTTCCCATGGTAAAGCTTTCGTTCCTTCGAACAATTCGTCATAAGATCTTGCTTCGAATTCCCCTATCAATAATTTCACGCGATCTGCTGTTCGTAACCAAAGATTACAACGAGCAATTGCTTGATGATCTGCTTGAAAGGTAACTTTTCCATTTTCAACCGAAACGTCCTCATACCCTAATTGACGTACTTCATTTGCCACAACCGCCTCTAAACCCATCGCTGCTGTCGCAATTAAGGTAACTGTATTTTTCATCTATAAAATCCTTTCTTGTGCTTCCTTACTTGAAACGTAAGAGTGATCAATGTTTCGCACACTACTCTTACATACAAGCATGGATCTCTGCTCCAATCACAGAATCCATTATGAATTATTTCGTGTGTTCTCTTATAATTATGTACAACAAAACCCCTTTTAATTAAGAAAGGGGTTAAAATTCCTGTTTACGACCAGAATGAATGTCCGTAAGCCATGTTCTGTCCTTGTCGTACTACAAACGGTGGTCAGCCTCGTACCAAAGGAGTAATCATCTGTCTACAAGCCAATAGTAGCTTGTCCTTCGTTCGGTTGAATTCCCTAATAGAAGATGCCCCTACCAATATTTGGGTTGCTCACTCGAGGGGTTTACCGCGTTCCACCTAAATAGTTTCCTATTTAGCTACGTCACTGTGGCACTTTCAAGGTATTCACACCATATCAAAAGACGTAGGTGCTTTCCCTGCCGTTAACCTTAAAGGTTACCTTGACTTATGATTTCGTCAAGCACGAACACTACAAGCATCTCAGCTTGTGTGAGCATGGACTTTCCTCAACACATTTAGTATGTGCAGCGATTACTTCAACATTCATTCCACTATATTTAAGCCTTCATTATTGTAACATGAATGAAGGAATAGTCAATGGAAATCTAAAGATAGAATGGTAGATTATTCTTCATATTTCTTTCCAAAGACTGCTTTTTCCAGATTAGAAAGTCGTTTTAAAATATCATAATTAACTTGATGATTAGATGTCGTTGGACGAATACGTGTCTGATCAGATTGCTTTCTCAATCGTTCATTTTCCTGCTGCAATCGATTGATTTCTTCCTGAAAATATTCATAGTCCTGGATAATAACATCTAAGTACTCGTCCACTTCTTCTTGATTATAACCTCTCATCGCAGTTTTAAAATTCTTCTCTAAAATATCTTTTCCATTAAGTTGATTTGCCATTATTTCCACCTCATTTAATCATTACTTATCATTTTTTCAAAAAAGATATAAGTTGTCAATTTTTAATCTAAATGACTTTCATTATATTCCTGATGCTCCCTGACAATGTCTTCTAGATCATTCGGTGTAATATACCAAACCGAATAATTGGAAGATTCAATAGCATTTTTCATCTTATCCAATACATATCCTGCACTTCCTGGATACTCCTCATCGACAAGCGCTAAACAACCATCTGTTTTATCAATTAACCAGAAATCCTTATTAATAAACTGATAAGGTGCTTTATATGGTTCGTTGTATAGCGGTTGGTAAAAATCAGCTTGTTCAATGATTTGAAGAAATGCTTCCTTATAAACATCCGGCCATCTTGATTCATATTCTAAAAATGGCGGGAATATGCCTAATTTTATTGAATACTCATCTTTTAATTCTACTACCACTTCCGCTGCCCATAATTCAACTCCCATTTGGCCAGACATGATCACCCATTCTAATCCTTCATCGATTAAAGAAATCAATCTTTGTTTCAGAGCAATCTTTACAAAAGGTATTCGTGGATCATTTTCATTACGTATATTTAATTCTGTTGGTTTGTTTCCAATAACTGTTATAACTTTCAACTTGAAACACTACCTTTTTATAAGGAAACTGTATTTATTAGTATAAAGGAAATCACTATTATATTCTAGTGATGCCTATATTTCATACTATAATCAGATTTGTTTACATCACTTTATATGTATTTTATGTAAAATCAGAAAAAATACCCTAGCATGTTTATGTAAACACACTAAGGTATATCTAATTAATAGTTATTATATGCCTTCTATCGTAAAGGATCAATGTGGTGGGCAATTTCTAATCTGGAACATTATGATTTGCGATCGATAATCGGTTCCAGCAGTTAATTGTAATAATAAGCCCTACTAAATCAATATATTGTTTTTCATCAAATTGCTGACGTACTTTTTGATACACACTATCAGGCACACCTTGCTCTGCAATTTGAGTAACAGCTTCAGTCAATTCCAAAGCAGCTTTTTCTTTTTCTGTATAGAAGTCTGTTTCCCACCACGTACTTAGGCAATAAATTCTTTGTTCCGTTTCACCTAATAGTCTGGCATCTTTAGTGTGCATATTAATACAATATGCACACTTATTGAGCTGGGATGCACGAATCTTTACTAATTCGATCAATTTCTCATCAAACTCTGTCTGCTTTTTGTACATTTCCAATTGTCTGATAAGCTTTACTAAATCAGGTGCTATCTCCATATAATTGATTCTTTGTTCCATATTTTTTCCTCCTTTTAATTTGTCTTTCACTTATAAGACAAATTAAAAGGAGAAAGTGTGACCTATATTTTTTAATTTATTTGGATTCATCACGACATAAATATGTTGAACACCTGCTTTTGAGTAATTAAAAGTAATTAGTTTTTTTGGCTCGCCTTGATTTTGCTGCAGAATTCCAACCTTTTGATGAACTTTCACTAAACTAAGCTGACCTTGAAATGTTCCTCTTCTATGAATCCCTTTTAAATAGGCAACCACCCGCTTCTTGCTAATAATCGGATACATAGCGGACAATACTTTCCCACCACCATCAGAGACAAGCACCACATCTTTAGATAAATAATGAATGAATGCATCAAAATTACCGCTTTTCACTGCACTTAGAAATAGCTCGGCCAATTCATGCGCTTCCTCTTTAGAAGTTTGATCGGAAGGTTTACTTTTTTGTATTTTTTGCTGTGCCCTACTATATACCTTTCTACAGCTTTGCTCTGAGCGATTTATAATGGAGGAAATAAATTTGTAGTCAAATGCGAGTACTTCCCTTAATATATAAATGCATCTTTCAAGTTCAGTGAGTTGATGTAAGAGAACAACAAAAGCATAGGAAATTGATTCTTCTTTTAAAAGACATTCCAGCGGAGCATTTGCATCTGGGTTAACAATAGGCTCAGGTAGCCATTGACCTGGATAAACTTCTCTTTTTTTCATAGATGATTGAAGATAATTCAAACTTTTATTTGTTGTCATTTTTGTTAAATATGCCTTAGGATCATTAATAGTGGATAGATCTACTTTCTCCAACTGTATGAAAACATCATGTACAATATCCTCTGCATCTTTTATAGAACCTAACATTCGATAAGCAACTGTGAAAAGCAGCGGTTTATACATATCATATAAATGACTGTAATCCATTTTTATTACCAGCTTTCTATTTAAACAATGATTCAATGGCCGAAAATGTTGTTTAATTACATGTTATAACAAAACCGTGATGAAATCGACCATGAAGTAATTAAATGGAAAGTTGATATCTTAAAATAGACATTTCACAAAATTTGCTTGATAAGTTCAGATATTCTCTTATCTATTAGCTGATCGTTGTAGCTCGCTAAGCTTGCATTCATTTTTTTAAGATGTCCACTACTATCAAAGAAAGTAAAGAGCTGGCTCTCCAAATCCCTCCAGTTGTTAAGGTAGAAAACAACACCTAACTTTTGCAATTGATCAAGGTTGATAACCTCTTGTCCCGGAAGTGCGTGATATATAAAAGTTGGCTTTCTCTTTCTTAAGCACTCACTTATCGTAACACCACCCGGTTTGGTTAAAATACCATCTATCGAATCATAAAGTTCATTCATTTCCTTTCTGCATGTAATAAATTTCAAGGGGATAAGATATTGATTATTTAACCTTTTCACTTTACGGTACAGCAAATTGTTTTTTCCACATAACACATAAAATTTTATTTTACCACTCGTCTTTAAATTGTTTAATAAATCTTCCATCGCACCTACCCCTAAATTTCCACCTGTCACCATTATGGATAGAAACGAAGAATGAGGTTTGTGTAATGGCTTCGTATCTGGCTTAATTTCATGATGAACGGGAATACCCGTAATCCAGATTTGCTGCTCTGGTATTCCTTTTTTCTTTAAGAGCTCTTTCATATTAGGAGATGAAACAAAATGATAGTCGATATGGTTAATCCCCCAAAAGCTATGTATGAAAAAGTCAGTGTATACATTAATCACTGGAATATTAATGATACCCTTTTCTTTCATCACATTTAACATATAGGATGGTAATGCATGTGTACAGATCACACAATCAGGTTGTTTCTCTTTTATTAGTTGTTTCATTTGAGCTAAAAAGAGCAGTTCGTACAGTCTAAATTTTTTAGGTTGTTCTATGTTTTTATATACACTTTGTTGATAAATCCAGTTATATAAACTAGGAAATAAATGAATCCATTTAAGATAGAAACCTGAAACTAAAGCTTCTATTTTTCCATAGCTATAGGAAAGTATTTCTGCTTTTTCACATTTCATTCGTGGTTCATTTAATTCAATTTCATGTTTTAGGGAATCGGCAACTTGGTGGTGTCCAGAAGGTATATTTAAAAATGGGAGAAATAAAATCTTCTTTGAATAAATTGTCATGATGCACCTCATAAATGTCAGATTGATCAAATTATATTGGAAATCCATCCATCAATTACCGTAACAAATAAGGAAAATAATCTGTATAATTAGGAACAGAGGAGTGATGAATATGTTCATGCTATTATTAATCTGTTTCATTATCCTAGTGGCTATTGTAATTTTCAAAGCATATAAAAACACACACAAAATAGTCGTTAAAAAAGTTAAGATAGATAACACCCTAGCAGAACCAGTTTCAACTTTAAATATATTACACCTTTCTGATTTACATCTAGAAAATATCTCCATATCCGCTGAAATGTTATATGAAAAGCTAAAAGGGGAAACAATTGATTTGATTGCCCTTACCGGTGATTTCCTTGATCGCAAGAGAACAATCCCAAAGCTTATTCCTTATTTAAAGGTTTTAAATAAATTGAATCCTAAGTATGGCATTTACACTGTGTTAGGTAATCATGATTATGTTCTAAAAGGGAAACATTTACAAACATTAATAGACACGCTTAATCAAAATAATTGTAATGTCTTACAAAATAGCAATGAAACCATTTATATTGAAAATCAGCCATTAAACATTATTGGTATTGATGATTTCAGCACGAAGCGTAGTGATTTGCCCGGCTCTTATAAATCCATCAAAAAAGGGATGAATTTAGTGCTGACACATGATCCTAATATTGTACTTGATATGAAAAAGTATGATTTCGATTATTTGTTAGCTGGTCATTTTCACGGTGGACAAATTTGTTATCCTAAAGCATACCATCTTGCCAAAATGGGAAAGCTTGCTAGAATGAACATTATCAAAGGACTTCATTCACAGGATGGCAGACCTTTCTATATCAGTGAAGGAATCGGTCAAACTGGCGTAAATATCAGAGTTGGAAGTCTGCCAGAAATAACGCTACATCAACTATCCATCACAAAGAAAAATGCCGATTTATATCCAGCTATTTAAATAGGTGTGACTCTATGCTCTATAAATTTATTATTTAATGAATGAAGCAAACTATACATTCCTATATTTGGTTTTAAATCCTAACAAAAAGAACTCCTGTGATAGGAGTTCTTTTTTAAAGGAATGGACTTAACTATAATCAGAATGGGACAAATTTTCACAAGTACGCAGTTTTTATCTATTCGAATAGTTAAATAGGTCTTGCCTGGGTTTATTTGTTTTTCATCCTACATTTTCTGGTAATATTTATTTAACAATCTTTTTTTGGACATAAATAAATAACATGGATGATGTTTTTTGAGACTTTGTGAGGAAAGCGAAGTAACTGACAACCAGTAGATCGGAAGTAAAGCAATGCATTTAAAATATTTATAAAAGGGACTCCCAATCTCGACAGTGTCAAAACCTAATTTGGTACTTCCTCGATTCAGCATGGTTATACCTATTATTCCTTTAATATCAGTGGCGTTGGCATGGCTATTCACATAATCAGCAAGTTGTGGTAACGATTTTTCAACACTTTGATGAATGACCATAGCCTTTCTAACATCGCTTTTCATACTTCTGATATTTTTCATTAACTGTACATTGTGTAGATGGATTTTTATTAATAAATCATTTTTTTTGATAATAGTTCCATCAGATAATATTGATTCTTTTCCCTTATAGCGGGTTAAACGAACTCTGAAAACATTTTGATCTCTATCCTTTGAATCATCGATGTAAGTAAGGCGGGTAAACATAAAATAAACAGGATCAATTAATAACCATAAAGTAAGTACATATAACTTGATATTCATTATCTTTTTCCTCTCATAAAGTAATACCAATCCTATTTTGTCTTATGTACATATGATTATTCTGTAAGATGTTACCTTGTCAGGATATTATAGAGGAAAAAGCAGTCATATGGATAAAGTAGATACTAAAGGTAAATGATCGGAAGCTATTGGAATAGAATCGTTAACCCGTACATTCAAAATTTCAATATCTTTACTAACAAAAATATAATCCAGCCTTTCTCGAGGTTTTTTGGATGGATAAGTAAAACCAGTTTCATTTCCAACGAAGTCAAATACATCCCTATACACTTTTACAATCTTCTTCCATCTCTTGGATTGTACTTTCATATTCCAATCTCCAATAATAACTGCTGGTCTTTTTGCTTTATTTATAATGAACTCACATTGTTTGTTATGAAGATAAGGATTTAAGCTTAAGTGTGTAACATAAAAATGCACCAATTTATCATTTAATGAAATAGTGGCCTCAAGTATAGATCTATCTTCAGTAAAACAAAGACGTTTGCTAAATACATAACTATTAGATGCATGTAAAGGGTAGCGAGATAGAATGGCGTTCCCATACTGCCGAATTAATTGATTATTTCTTGGTTTTAATGATAGTGAAGGACTGAAAGCACCAAAGTAATTTAATTCATTTGTAAGGTACTCCATTTGATCTTGAAAATGACTTCGTTTTGAAAAACATCTATCTACTTCATTTAAACCGATAATATCAGCATTACTGTCAGATATAACATTACAAATTCGATGAAGATTCACTTTATTATCTAAGCCTTCACCATGATGAATATTATAGCTCATTACCTTGAGATGCATGAAGTAGTCCCCCGTAAATTCCTTTCATTTTGCACTTCCTTAGTTCTTTTCTTTACTTGTATTGTTTAATATTCTTAAAATCCATTCCTTTAAATCGACCATTCGCTTATGTTCTGGTTTCAATGATGTTCCTGTAACAATCATCGGAAAATAGGAATCATGCTTATAAAGAGAACCGTGGCTAGCGCCATTCACATGAGTTGGTGATCCTTCTCCAACAAATTCAAAGCCAGGTTTTGCGTCAACAATTATATATCTCCCAGTATGTGAATAGAAAGAGCTATATAGCCGTGCGAGACCATCTGGAAAGTCTTGATAAGACACCGTATTGTCCTTTGATATCGAAAGATCTAAGATTTTTTCATTCCCTTCTATCTGCCATTTCTGTCCATATAAATCAGTGAATGTTCCATTAGGTTTAAATGAAAGCATCCCCTTCTTATCAACTGATATGACATTGACCATATCACCATGTTTCCATGCAATAAAATTAATTCGATCATCATTTTTTAATTGTGTGGCGATATGCTCTTGCTCTATCTTACTATCTAAAAGGTAAATAAAAGACATTCGTTCATTTAATCCAAGTACAATTTGATCGTGTTCTTGGATCGGACCGCTAATCTGATGTATAGTATACTCTTTTAGCAATTTCCTTAAATCTATCAAGGCCTCTTCCTTATCACTCTTAATATCACTTTGACCACTATCCCCCATTACGATCCAGATATTATCCTGTATCGCTTCTTCCCATGACGAATACGTATTAAGTAGTTCTTGTAATTGTTTATCCGATTCTTCAATTCCTTTCATTTCTTTTACTCCATTTTTGTGTACTATTTTATCATTATCAGAGAAATAAACGAGAGAAAAAGAAGGTAAATAATCTTCTTTGATCAAGTATTTAAGTTCTTGTGTTGAGAACTTATTATTAAAACCAAAAGCTTGCCAAAAATGAACCTTGTTATTATTAGGGTTAAGTTTAGATAATAGACCATAAGAAAAATATCTAGGTCCATTTATCGAATCTCCCTTTTCTAAATAACCGACCATATTCAAAATTCTAGGTACGTTTAATAATTGCTTTTGGTTTCCTCGGTATACAAGCGTGTTAATCGATGCTGATTGTCCATTTAATTCTTCATGAATGGTTTTTACATCTTTACTTAAGTGATTATGATTTAATTGAAACAAACTATTTTGAAAAACTTGCTTCATTCCTATTTTCATTATTTCCTTTCTTGCACTACCATAACTAATAAACTGTTTATTTTGTTCATCGTACCAGACTAGCGCAGGAATCTTATGTTCATTTGGATAAGTCCCAGTTAATAATGTGCTATCAATAGTAACAGACATAGTAGGATAACTACTTACCATATCTGGATAATAGTAGCCGTTGTTAATTAAAAATTCTAATGCTGGTGCTTTTCCTTCTTTCAAAGTATTTTGTAATGATTTATCCATTAATGAATCAATAATAATCATAACAACATGTTTAGATGAATGGTTTGTAGGTGGTGATCCCTTATTCGTTTTCACGATTGGCTGGATTAAATATAAATAAATAAGAAACAGTATTAACAAAATGATGAGAATAGAAATTGTTAGTTTTAACACTTGGTTCAATCTTCCTTCCTTCATAGAATGGGCCCCTCTTCCATCAGGTAATTAATCATTGTCACAATTGGATTTAACTAGTTCTCCACCAGCGATAAAAAGGAATTACAATGATTAAAAACCCTAAGTAGATACAAATTCCCATTAATAAATGTCCGATTGATTCAAATAGTTGATTACCTATAAATGCATAAACAATCATACCCGGAATTTGACCAATTGCGGTTGCTAGCATATATGTCTTAAATAACATTGAACTTAAACCAGAATAAATATTGACTACAGGTGGCGGAATTATGGGAATCATCCTACTGAATAATACAGCTATAAATGCATTATGACTAATAAGATCATCGTACTTTTTAATCTTATTAAACTTTGTAATAAGTATCTGGAATTCCTTTACAAAAACAAATCGAGCAAAAATGAATAAGATAGCTGAAGCTCCGATTGAACCAACCCAATTAATTATTCCCCCTAACCAAATACCGTATTTTGCCCCCATCAATGCACCAAATACTGAAAAGGGAACAATAGGAATAATTCCAAATAATACTGCAAGGAAAAACATCAAAGGGAGATGGGAGGGTTCACTACGATTTAACCACTGGATTAAAGGTTCATGAAAAAAGAATGCAGTGATCAAAATGAATGCATATGAAATAACGACAATGATTCCTTTTCTCATGAGTGAACTCCCTTAAACAAGCTGAAATAGATATTCGATCTAGTAATGTAAATAGAAAGTATCAGTTTATAACATGCAAGTTGCCTGAAGAGATAACGCATGTATTGTCAAAATTATTGATCACTGAACCATTTCGTCACTTTTGTCCCTACCCCTACAAATGTTTCAATGATAGCTTGTGCCCCAGCTATTGATAAAACAAAGATAATCGGCCAAGCAATAGCTGGAATATACATATAAGAGAGAGCGATAATAATAGCACTCCAAACCCCTGCACACCAATAACAGTTTAGTAAATAACCAAATTTTGATGTTGGAACATTTTTCATATGCTCGTTCCCATTATCATCGATAACCTTTTCCTTCTTTAAAAATGGTTTTCTAATAAATTCAGTTATTTTATCAAATACAATTAAATGTGTTAAACGATAACTTGCCAAAATGATAATAAAATACGTTAACCAATTTAATTTATTCAACGGTTTCCTCCCTGCTGATCTTTTATGATTTTTATTAGTTTACATAATAATAATATTGTTACCTATTCCGTTTTTAACCAAAAAAATCAAGAAAAGACTTTAAAGTTGCTTCGCGGTTGATTTTTGCAATCGAGGTAGTTAACGGGACACCTTTCGGACATACTTGTACACAGTTTTGAGAATTACCGCACGATTCTAATCCCCCATCATCCATGAACGCTTCAAGTCGTTTCTGTTTCTGCATCGCACCAGTTGGATGTATATTTTTTAATTCGATTTGACCAAAAACAAAAGGCCCTAAAAAATCGGAGTTGTCATTTACATTTGGACATGCTTCTAAGCAAACACCGCACGTAAAACATTTCGACAACTCATATCCCCATTGACGCCTTGATTCATCCATACGAGGACCTGAGCCGATATCATAAGTACCATCTATTGGAATCCAAGCCTGAACCCTTTGAAGTGCTTGAAACATTCTCTCCCTCTCAATGACTAAATCTCGAATAACTGGAAAAGTTTCCATTGGTTTTAACTTAATTGGTTGTTCTAATCGATCTACTAAAGTGGAACAGGCTTGTCTTGGAGTACCGTTGATTATCATCGAACAAGCTCCACAAATTTCTTCCAAACAGTTCATGTCCCATTGTACGGGAGCAGTATGTTTTCCTTGTTTATTAACTGGGTTACTTCTAATCGACATTAAGACGGAGATGATATTCATATTGGCGCGATAAGGAATTAGAAATTCTTCTTCATATGGATCGGAGTGTGGATCGTCTTGTCTTTGAACAATTACTTGAATATTTTCCATCGTATTTCTCCCCATTCATCTTATAAATAAACCAGTCTTCCCAATTTAATGAAACAATTTCTGAAGCAGTTAATTGAGCTGACCGTGCTTTAACCATATCCTTGTCAGAAAGTCTAATATTTAAGACACCTAACACTTTTTGGTCAGAACCTTGTTCATACCAGTCTCCAAATACTTGAATAAGATTATATAACTTATAAACAGAAATTCTATCGGCGTTAAAGTTCCACAATTGTTTATGTATACTATTCTCACAGCCTCTGCTAAAAATAATGATATTTTGTTTATTCAGCATTTCCTGTGGGTGAAAAGTGATTTTCATTGGCATAATATGCATTCTTCCACACTCCTTTCTTTCTATCTAGTATGAAACAATAAAATCTGGAATATTCATCAGCATCTGAAAAACTGCTGGTTATGACTTTACATAAGAAAAACTGGGCAAAACCCGCCCACCATTAACTATATGCTAAGTAGATCTGTGGAGTTTACTATTAGTGGCCATTATGAAATATATTAACCGTTTGACCACCACTACGGCTGCCTTGCACACATTAACATTTATAATAAATAACATCACTAGTTAACGATATCTTTATTTTTTATGACTCATTTTAAACGGGAATAGGATACCAAAATGTTGTGATAACAACAGTTATATAATTTCCCACCTCACAAAGAAAAACTGTCATGAAATTTTTTCATGACAGTTAGTGTGGAGTGGTCATTTCCAATTAGTACATTCAAGCAAAGCTGATGCCCTCTACCCTTCTGCTTATCTTGGCATCATGTTTTGTGGATTCCATTGGCCTGGTCCTGGTTGGTTACCTGGGTTACCTGGAGTATTAAATGGTCCTTGCATTGGTCCACCATATACATTAACTTGGTCAACTGTATTCTGATAAGAAGTTGTGTGTGGATAATAATGAGTATTTTTTACTAAATGATGATTAACACAAGTAGTATGGGAAGGATGGATGTGCTTTACTTCGCTTTCACTACAAGTGTGTACTTCGTTTGTTTTTGTTGGATATACAACAGTCGGTGATGGCATTCCACAACCAAAAGGTCTTCGATGTCTCATTTATAGTCACCTCACTAATTATTATTCTATACTAGCGTATGTCACGATAGTGAGGATTGTCTAAGGCATCAACCTATGATATCGATGTTTTTTACAGATTATGAATATCATTCTTTAATAAATCGAACACATATATAACTGATTGATGTAATTCCATGTATCTTTTTCTTTTTACATCTACATAATAACTGTGGAGCAACAACAATTTAATGTTTTCCTCTGTTGACTCAACTTGCTGAGGATGTACTTTTACATTCCTGTTCTTCACAAAGTTTAATGCTTCTTCATACCATTGATCTACCGTTTCGAAAACTGGTTCCGTATTATCCTTTACAAACGCAAAGAATTTCGGGTCCCTTTTATTTTCTGGACGTTCATGCGAGAGATAATATTCTTTTAACTTTACTAACTCTTTTTCTAAATCTTCTATATATGTTAACAGTAACAAACTATTAAACCGCCTTTCTATAACTGTAATAGCCATCATTACTGTAACATTATTTCAAGAATAATTCTATTATGCCCCTTCTTTCTTGTACATATCGTTATGTGCCCAGTACTGACCTTTGGACTCCTTATTTGTAGTAAATTCCCATTGTTCTTCAATATTTTCAACGAGCTCCATTAATTCATTTAATTTTTTTTCACACATCTCTTTTGTAAAGATATCATGATTGGCACTCATATTATATCCCTCCTAGTTTTTATATACTGTATTCGTTAATGAGGTTTGAAATTCCTTGCCCTTGACAAAACTAGAAATAAGATGACATGAACTTTCCAATATCCGTATGTTTTATACAAAAAGAGCCAAACTATAATCAAAGGAGGGATTGTGATGCGTGTCAACAAAAAAAGAAAAATGAATAACGGACGGGACAAACAGCATAACAAAGAGATACCGACTCAAAATGACAAAAAATTAAACGGACCTAATCGTCCATCAACTTAGTACAAAAGTCGACATTGCATCTCGTAATGTCGACTTTTTATGGACTTTTTATGGACTTTTTATGGACTTTTTATGGACTTTTTATGGACTTATTATTTTATAGATTTATCAAACAGCCCCCAATAAATTGTTACGATTTTCGAAACTTTAAGCTAGGAAATTACTATTGCACTAGGCTTTCATTATACATTTTGATTGAAGATTTTAGTTGCTTAGCGTATGATGTATCTATCCATGATATGATGGATGTGTTGATGATATTAGGAGGGAGTTTATGCAATATCCAAATGGAAAAAAATCATCAGCTTTAAAAAAAATCAATCATACTAGTCAAACGGTATACAGTAACCGAGGAATGTCTCTGGAAGATGATATTAATGATACGAATCAATATTATTTAACACACAATATTGCGATTATTCATAAGAAACCAACACCTGTTCAGATTGTCCATGTAGATTATCCGAAAAGAAGTGCAGCAGTTATAAAAGAAGCATATTTTAAACAGGCGTCGACTACAGATTATAATGGACTATATAAAGGAAAGCATATAGATTTTGAAGCGAAGGAAACAAAAAATAAACATTCTTTTCCGCTCAATAACATTCATCAACACCAGATAGATCATATGAAACAGGTAGTGAAACATGGTGGAATCTGCTTTCTATTAATCCGGTTTAGTATAAGTCAAGAAACATTCCTATTTCCTGCTGAAAAGTTATTTACTTACTGGGAACAGCAGTATAATGGTGGTAGAAAATCTATTCGTTATGAAACTGTGAAAAAGCTAGGTTATATAATACCTATTCGATATCAAGCAAAGGTAGATTACGTGGCTGTTATTGACAAGTATTATATAAAGAACGGAGGAACAACAAATGGCAGATAAAAGCCAATCTAGAATGGAAAGAAGAAAATCAAAACAAAAAAAATCGAACAACAAGCCTATGTGGAAAAAAGTGATGAAATACGCACTTATCGCCGTTTTATTAATCGGTTTAGGAATTGGTGGGTTATTTACGTATTATATCGCTACAGCTCCAGATTTAGAGGCTGATTTATTATCTGATCCAGCATCAACAAACCTTTATGATATTAATGGTGATGTATTTGCAAAATTAGGAGCAGAGAAAAGAACGAAAATAGACCATGATGACATGCCTCCTGTGTTATTAAATGCTATATTAGCTACAGAAGATGTCCGATTTCGAGAGCATATAGGGATTGATTTTAAGCGTATCGGTGGAGCCATTATTGCGAACTTCCGAGAAGGATTTGGAGCGCAAGGGGCAAGCACGATTACTCAACAAGTTGTCAAAGGTTCATTCCTGACAAATGATAAGAAATTAAAACGAAAAGTTCAGGAGCAATGGCTTGCATTAAAATTAGATCGACAATATACAAAAGATGAAATTATGGAAATGTATGTTAACAAGATCTATTATGGTGCGGGTGCTTATGGTGTAGCGACGGCAGCAGAAGTATACTTTGGTAAAACAGATCTTAATGATTTAACTCTTCCAGAAGCAGCAATCTTAGCTGGTTTACCACAACGCCCTTCTGCTTATGATCCATTTGTGAACCCGGATTTAACAAAAGAAAGAATGAATACTGTACTCGACTTAATGGTTCAGCACAATAAAATTAGTGAAGAAGAAGCAAATAAAGCTAGAGAAGTAAATATTGAAGATTTATTGACAAAAAAGAAACCAGACTTTGTGAAATATGAAGGTTTTATTCAACAAGTTCGTAAAGAGGTACAAGAAAAGACTGGAGCAGATATTTACAAAGATAGCTTAGACGTCTACACGACACTTGATCCAGATGCGCAAGAACAAGTTGAATTTCTGTTAAGTGATGATGAGGAGAATCCTATTCCATTTAGCAGTGATGAGAATCTACAAGCAGGTCTCACTGTCCTTGATACTCAAACAGGTGCTATTCGTGCAATTGGTGGTGGAAGAAACCGGGAGAATAATGGTTGGAACTATGCGATCGATGGTGAAGGACGTCAAGGTGGTTCAGTTATGAAACCAGTTGTTGCTTATGGACCGGCTATTGAACATTTACAGTGGTCCACTTATCACCAGTTAAATGATGACAAACCATATCCTGTAGCAGGAACCGATAGTGTTATTCGAAATTGGAACAGAGATTATCAAGGTTGGATGTCTGCAAGATTTGCGTTGAAATGGTCATTAAATGTACCAGCAGTAAAAACTTTTGACGAAGTTGGTGGCAGTAATGCCAAGACATTCGCAGAAGGATTAGGAGTCGATTTCCACGAGGATAAAATAACTATTAGAGATGCAATTGGCGGAACAGGAACCCGTGTGACGTCATTGCAAATGGCTGGAGCCTATGCTGCCTTTGGTAATAAAGGTATATATCACGAGCCATTTTCCGTCATTCGCGTTGACTATCCTGATCGCCGTTCAGATGAATTAGAATCTGATTCCGAAGTTGCCATGTCGGAAAGTACAGCATATATGATTACAGATATGTTAAAATCAGTGGTGCAAAGTGGTACTGGAACACAGGCTAATGTACCTGGTCTTCCTATGGCAGGAAAAACTGGTACTACCAATATGGATGATGGATCAGGAAGCCCTGACTCTTGGTTTGTCGGTTATACGACCAATTACACTGTTTCTGTATGGACTGGATATGATGAACGGGAAGCAATTAAAAACACTGATATTGCAAAATTATTATTCAAGGAAACAATGTCTCATATTTCAGAAGGTGTTGAAACTAAAGACTTTGTAAAACCTGATTCAGTAGTAGAAGTAAAAGTCGAAAAAGGATCCAATCCTGCTAAACGACCAAGTGAATATACACCAGATTCAGAAATTGTCACTGAGTTATTTGTAAAAGGAACAGAACCAGATGCCGTCTCAAAAAAATATGATAAACTTGAAAAAGTTACTGACTTAACTGCTTCTTATGATAAAGAAAAAGAAATCATTAAAGCAAAATGGAATCATAAAGCAGATGATGTACAATTCAAAGTGTCTGCAGGTACAGATGGTTCATTAAATGATTTAACAACAACAGATAAAAACGAGCTAGAAATTTCTGAAGTCGAAAAAGGAACAACTTACACGATTGAAGTTATTGCCATAAATGATGACATGGAAAGTGATCCAATGACAGTAACAGTCCAAGTTCCTGAGGATGAACCAGAGAAACTACCTCAAGTGAGCCAGTTACATCAAACTTTTGATCCAGCAAACCGATCAGCATTGATAAGCTGGAAGTATGATCAGAAAGGCCCGATTGAGTTTGAAATTGTCGTGCAAGATGGTGGTCAAACAATTGACCAATTTAACACCAATAAAAACTCAGTTAATATAACTCAGCTTGAGGCTAATAAGACCTATTCGATTCATGTCACACCATTCCTGAAGAATAAAGACGTACGAGGACCTTCTGCAAGTGTCCAAGTATCAACACAAGGATTAGAAAATGAAGAGCAACAAAATCCTGATGAAAATGATCCAGGTAACGAAGAGCAAGAAGACCAAAATGAAGAAGAGCAACAAGATGAAGGTCAACAGAATCAGGATGATCCACAGAATCCAGATGCTGAATTACCAATAATTCCAGAAGCTGGTTAACAAAAAAGCAGCAAGGTATTTCTTATACCTTGCTGCTTTTTCTCATTCTTTTTTTACCTTCACGACAAAGGTCAAGAAGTGGGCAAATTTCACATTGTGGACTTTTCGCCTTACAGTGGTAGCGCCCAAAAAAGATTAAACGATGATGTGTGTTACTCCACTCTTCTTTAGGAATTTTTCTCATTAGTGTTTTTTCAACTTCTAAAACACTATCCTTCCAACGGCAAATAGCTAATCTTTTTGAAACTCTTTCAACGTGTGTATCCACAGCAATGGCAGGCTCACCAAATGCAACTGAAGCTACCACATTTGCTGTTTTACGACCAACACCCGCAAGATTTTCTAATTCTTGTTTCGTATTAGGAACAATTCCATCATATTCTTCAATGAGAGTTGTACAAAGTTTTCGGATATTCTTTGATTTATTACGATATAAACCAATCGATCGAATATCATGCTGCAACTCCTCTAATGGAACATTTAAATAATCTTCTGGTGTTTTATATTTCTTAAAGAGATCTTTTGTCACTTTATTAACTAATGCATCGGTACATTGCGCAGATAATACAACAGCAATTAGTAATTCAAAAGGATTATCATGCACTAATTCACATTCTGCATCCGGAAACATTTCCTCGATTTTATCCAGAACAACATTTATTTCTTTTTTTGTTAACATTGCTTCCCCTACTCCTCTAACCAATTGTAATATAAAGATTTATCATAAGGATGTTCTTTCTTAACTGACGTTTTTTGCTGATGTGTGTGAAATGATTTGCTTGATTGCTGTGCTTGCTGTGAAGATTTGATTCCTTTTTTTTGCCATTCAATTAAAATACGGTCAATATATTTAAAATTTATCTTCCCCATCAATACTGCTTCTCTTAAGGCAGTATATATCAGAGAAATATCATAGTTATCTTCATCTAACCAATTATTAATCATTTCGATTTCGAAAGGCGATAAGGGTCTACCAAATTCACGTTCGAATTTTTGAAATACTTCACCCACTTTATTATCTACCTTTTCGACGGTTTGCTCAACAACATATAATTTCTTCCATAAAGGATCTAATGAATAAGTTTCCTTTATCATTTGATTATCTTCCTTATCTTCTTCAATGGACAAAAAGTCTTTTTGTATAAGTTGTCGTAGTAAGTTGGTACATACTTCATTTGAAATTGTTAAATGTTCAGCGATTTCCTCAGGTGTTGGGAAGTTGTTGCCCTTTCTTTGTGCAGTATAAATTTGCAATATAATAGCTAATTGCGTCTCATTCAGACCTAGAGAAGCAAATTTTTCTATTAATAAAGTAGGAAAATTTATTTGATCATGTAAAATAAATTGAATATTTTGTTTCATCATTTAAAACCACCTTCAACCAATATGATAACACTGTATTAGAAATAATACCCGTTCCTACACTGATCATTTAACTCACAGTAGATAAAATACTGCGAACTATTGAAAATTCTCTCAGTGTTAAGCTTCTTCCATATTAACACTCAACTCAGAAGAATAGAAGAAAGCAAATCTTAAAAGTATAACTTCACATTTTTGATTCAGTGTTATTTTTTAATGCTTCCTTTTTCTCCTTTTAAAATAGATAATCCTTTGCATGCTTTGCAAAGGATTATCTATACTTATGGGTATAAACGGTTTAAAAGTCTTGGGAACGGTATTGTTTCTCTAACGTGCTCAACGCCACTGATCCAGGCAACAGTTCGTTCTAATCCTAATCCGAAACCGGCATGTGGTACACTTCCGTATTTGCGCAAATCAAGATACCATTGATAAGCGTCACCTGTTAGGTCATGCTCCTCATAGCGCTGTTCCATTAACGATAAATCATCAATCCTTGAAGAACCACCAATGATTTCACCGTAACCTTCCGGTGCAATTAAGTCAGCACATAATACAACATCTTCACGATTAGGGCCAGGTTTCATATAAAAAGCTTTAATATCTTTCGGATAATGTGTAATAAACACAGGTTGATCAAAGCTTTCAGCAATTGCTGTTTCATGAGGAGCACCGAAATCCTCTCCCCATTCGATATCTGTAAATCCTTTATCCTTTAACATTTCAATTGCTTTATCATATGTGATACGTGGAAATGGCGCTTTGATTTTTTCTAAAGCTTCCAAATTACGTTCCAGTGTTTTAAGTTCTAATGTGCAATTTTCTAATACAGATTCTATAATAAATTGCACATAGTTTTCTTGTATCTCTAAGCTTTCTTCGTGGGTAACAAAAGCCATTTCCGGTTCAATCATCCAAAATTCAATTAAGTGTCTTCTTGTTTTTGACTTTTCGGCTCTGAACGTTGGTCCGAATGAAAATACACGACCAAGTGCCATAGCTGCTGCTTCCATATATAGTTGACCACTCTGTGATAAATAAGCTTCTTCATCAAAATACTTGGTATGGAATAGTTCAGTAGTTCCTTCGGCAGCAGAACCGGTTAAAATTGGGGGATCTACTTTAACAAATCCTTCTTTTTGGAAAAACTGATACGTAGCTTGGATAATTTGATTTCTAATTTTCATAATGGCATGTTGTTTTTTGGATCGTAACCATAAATGACGGTGATCCATTAAAAATTCTGTACCATGTTCTTTCGGTGTAATTGGATAATCCGTTGCTTCATGGATGATTTCGATTTCTTCCACCTGCATTTCATAGCCAAACGGAGAGCGAGTATCCTCAACAATCGTTCCTGTTACGTATAAGGATGATTCCTGAGTAATAGATTTCGCCAACTGAAATATTTCTTCAGACACGTCAGCTTTTACTACGACCCCTTGAATAAACCCCGTACCGTCACGCAATTGTAAAAAGGCGATTTTACCACTGGATCGTTTGTTGGCAAGCCATACACCTACCGTAACCTCTTGATTGAGATAATTTGATACCTGATTAATCGTTGTTTTCATAATATTTCCTCCACTATCCTTCTTACTTATTGATGATTTTCAACAAATCGTTTAATTCGGTTTGCTGCTTCTTCTAGTTGCTCTAATGAAATAGCATAAGAAAGACGAACATTATTTGGCGCGCCAAATCCAGAACCTGGTACTAAAGCTACTTTTTCTTCTTCTAACAAAGCAGTAACCCATTCATCCACTGTATCGAATCCGTTCATTTCCACAGCTTTTTTTACATTTGGGAATAGATAGAAAGCACCTTTAGGTTTTACACATTCAATTCCTGGAATAGCGACTAACCATTCATATAAATTTTCTAGTCGTTCACTAAATGCTTCTCGCATTACTTTTACTGGCTCTTGTGAACCACTATAAGCTGCTTCTGCTGCTACTTGTGCAATCGATGTTGGGTTTGATGTTGAATGTGATGCTAAATTCGACATCGCTTTAATAATCTGTTTGTTACCTACTGCATAACCAATTCGCCAACCAGTCATGGAATGTGATTTTGAAACACCATTGATAATAATAGTTTGTTCTTTTAATGCTGGAGAAAGCTCTGCGACAGATACATGTTCTGTTGTTGTATACGTTAATTTTTCATAAATTTCATCAGAAACGATTAAAATATTATGCTTGAGACATACTTCTCCTAAAGCTTCTAATTCTTCTTTCTCATACATGACACCTGTAGGATTACTTGGTGAATTAATAATAACAGCTCTCGTTTTTTCTGTGATGGTATTTTCTAATTGCTCTGGTGTTAATTTAAATTCATTTTCCTCTTGTGCATCAACAAATACCGGTTTACCTTCAGCTAATTTAATCTGTTCAGGATAGCTTACCCAGTAAGGAGCTGGAACAATCACTTCGTCTCCTTTATTTAGCAACACTTGAAATAAAGTGTAGAGCGCATGTTTTGCCCCAATTGTCACAATGATTTGATCAAGGTCATAGTCTAAATCTTGATCTTTCTTCATTTTAGACTGAATAGCCTGCTTTAATTCGACTGTTCCTCCAGCAGGTGTATATTTAGTAAAACCATCATACATTGCTTTAGAAGCTGCTTCTAGAATATGTTCAGGGGTATTATAATCAGGCTCTCCTGCACCTAAACCAATAACATCATGACCTGCTTGTTTTAATTCTTTAGCTTTAGCCGTTATCGCCAGTGTTGATGATGGGGTTAATGTTTGTACTCTGTTTGCTAATTCCATACTTGTTAATCACCTTTCTATTCTTGAAATGATGGGTTTAAAGTTAATCGATAATGGGATTTGTCCTTTAATAATACATGTTCATACACCAGTCTATCTGAGGTATTAATATATTTAATTTCAAGAATTGGGAGATCGTTATCTATTCCAATTGTTGAACCTAAAAGTTCACATGAAGTACATCGATCACGCCATTCTGATAACAGAATATCTTCTGAATAAAGAGATTCTTTATCATAAATGTCGTATTCCCATTTCTCCTCCGACTGATACATATATAATAAAGATGCTTGGTTATCGTTCGTTTCACCTTCTAATACATAGTATAATTGCTCTCCATGGAAGCGTTCAATGCTATGTATCACGTCAAGTGAAGTATTTTCAATTGCTAAAGTCTTCACATCGTCAAAATGTTCGGTCTTACTATTCATAATATCTTGATAAAGCGTAATGAAATAGTATAACGTGATCAATAAGACGACCATACAGAAAGAGACTATTATCCATAATTTATTACGTCCGATAAATGGTAAAGATTGCTTTTTCATCATTATCCTCACTTAATGTTAATCCGAACATAAGATTGTCTTCTTTCAATGTCCGGTTTAAACTGTCGACAATTTTATACAGATCTTCCGTATATGCCAACTGAACCGTAGATAGCGTAGTAACTTTTGAATCACTTATTTGAGACACCTCCAACTAATATAACATAAGGAAAGTAATATTTACTTTCCTTACTGCATAAAAAAGACATTCCTCTATTTATTTTGATAGACTTTGCTCAATTTTTCAACTGAAAACATGGTAGATTTTAAAATATATATGGTTATTTAAGAATGTAATCAGCTGACTGAACTATTTTCCGTGAGAATTTCGTAATCATCCTTGTATAAACGTACAAATACGGTGCCAGACTGTTTCAAAAAGTAAACATCAATCCAGGTAGCGTTTAAACGCTCAATTAAGGAATCATTTATCTTGTGTGTTTGACTTGGAAAAATGATACTCATATATGGATCAATATGTTCCAAGAAATTTTGTGACGGTGAATGTCCACTACCGAACGCAGCTACTTTTAATATATCTACATCCACTGTTTGCTGAATTAATTTTTGTTCAATTGTCGTTTCCTTGTCATTTAAAAATAATATAGATTCTTTACCGTATCGCATTAAAAAGGAAATATCGCCATCCTTTGTTTGATCCAAAGGTTTTATATTTAAATCTTTCCAAAGAGTGAATTCCTCATTTAACGTCCAAGTTTGCACGTCGACATCGTCTGAAAAATCAATATTCATGTTCGAAGGAATGATTACTTTTTCGACTTGATAGTGTTCCAAAAAATATAATAAGTTTCCAGTATATTCTTCTGACTGATTCGTTATAACAATGGTTTCTATTTTGTCCACTTGCAATTTACTTAATTGCTGGTATAACTTTTTTTGACTTCGTTTTGAAGCTGTATTCACTAAAATGTGCTGACCTTTATAATTGGTTAATAAACTTGCTTCACCATGAGGTACTTTAAAAAATATAATATCTAACTCATCGATATTTAATTTCGGTATATCAGTTTTAGCGAGTAACGGTGAACTAATCATGATTGACAGTAATAAACAACTAATCAGACGTATTTTCATTTGGAAACCTACCTCTTTGAATTTTTTATTATATATGTAGGTTTTCACAAAATGCAAAAGTTTATCATAGCCATTTACTGACACGATTTAGTAAGTTTTGCATGTTTTCATAATGAATAGGAATTTCCGGTATAGATTGAATAAATGTCTTACCATAACGTTTTGTCATGATTCTCTCATCGAAAACAAATATCATGCCATGATCTGTATCTTTTCGTATTAATCGTCCAAATCCTTGTTTGAATTGCAAAACCGCTTGTGGTAATGCTAATTCCATAAAAGGATTCTTCCCTTTTGATTTAAAATAATCAGCTTTTTTTACATAAACAGGATCTTGTGGCGACTGAAAAGGTAGCTTCACTATGATTAAACATGACAAATCATTGCCAGGGATATCAATGCCTTGCCAATAAGCATTCGTCCCTAACAAGATTGATTTTTCAAATGCTTGAAATTGTTTAATTAGCCGGTTCCTGCTACCTGTTGAAACACCTTGGCCAATGATCATATAATCCATTAACAGCTCTGTCTCTTTTAAAATAAAGTAGCTTTTCCTCAACATATCATATGAAGTAAATAATACTAACATTCTGCCATTCGTTTTTTCAGCAATTGAAATAATCGCTTCATTAATGGCAAATATAAAATCATCATTATTAGGATATTGAATAGCAGGAAGATCATTGGGGATCATAAGCTGGACATTATTTCGATAATCAAAATAATGATCTACAATATATTCTTTGGATTGCTCTGTATCAAGTCCTAACCTTTCTTTTATATAATGAAATGATTGATTCATGGTTAATGTAGCACTTATTAATATAATGGATTCACTTTTTCGAAATAAATTTTCTTTTAATGAATGCTTAACTGAAAATGGTTCATGCTGAATAAAAACAGCATTCTGTGCACCTTGTTGATCAATCTCCAGCCATGTAACAGCTGTCTGTTTTTCTGCAATTAAAAGCTCTTGAAGCAGTTCATGTATACGTAATAGTTGCTTTTTTTCATCTGTAGTATCGTCTTGAAACAATTGAGCTAATTCATTGATCACCATCATTGTTCGTTTAATACTGTCGACAAGTTCAATTGGTTTGTCATGATTCCACACAGTTTTCAAACGGCCAACATCCGTGACTGCTTTCTGTTTTTTATTATTTTCTTTGACATATTGATATAATTGTCGGAATAATAAATCTGTTTCATATTTAACTGTATCTAAATAATGTTGAAAGTTTACATTTTTGTAATAACTTTTTTCTAATTGTTGATAGAAAGCTGTTAATTCAAAATAGCTTAAAGAATCTCCAAGATAATTCGTTGCCATTTGCTCTAACTGATGGGCTTCATCAATAATCAACCTTTGATATTCAGGAAGAATCGGCTTTTCTGCTAACATGTCTATCGCTAACAGAGAATGATTAGTGACAACTATAGAAGCATCAGTTGCTTTACTTATCATTCGTCGATAAAAACAATGATTCTTCCAAGTCTCATTGGTTGCTCCGTTATTTACTACAATTTGATAAAAAATAGGGTGTTTTTCAACAGGAAACTGTATTTCATCTAAGTCCCCTGTTATTGTCTCTGTTAACCAGACTATAATCATGGCTTTTAATAATGTATCTTGATAAGAACGATAATTTGAATCATGAAAAAATTGCTCAAAATTTTGCAGACTTAAATAATGATTTTTCCCTTTAATGACAGCTGTTCGAATTGGTATGTCGAGCTTAGCTAAATCCTGATCAATTAATTGTGACTGTAAATTCGTATTAGTAGTACTAATAACCACTTTATTATGATGATTTAGTGCTTCATAAACTGCTGGAATTAAATATCCAATAGTTTTCCCCAATCCTGTTTCCGCTTCAATGAGAGCATGTTCCTTCATTCGGAAATGATCATAGATTTTCTCACTGATGAAGACTTGTGCATTTCGTTTTTCATACCGGGGATAGACTTGAGCAAGTTTGCCATGTTCATCGTACATTTCTTCTAAATATTTAGGGAAATCATGGGGGATTTTTATTTCTGCATTACTTTTTTCTTCTGGTTTCTTAAGAGAAAATCCTCTAAACTCCTCTATATCTGTACGAATTGCTTGATGGTCTAATAATTCACACAATGTAGCAAAGTCTGTGCGTAATGGTTTAGAGATAGATAAAACTTGATTTATAACATTTACCGGTAGGTATTGTAATTTGTTAATCATCATAATAAGCAAATCAGCAGTTACCAAAGCGTCAGAAATTGCTCTATGTGGATTTTTATGACTTATCATTAAATATTCAGCTAATTCATTTAATTTGTAGCTAGGTGCTTTTGGTAACAATATTCTTGCCAGTTCAACTGTGTCGACAACATAAGGATGTATTTTTGTTTCCCCTACGCGTTCAAGCTCTTCATTTAAAAAAGTTAAATCGAAAGGTACATTGTGTGCAACTAGTATTGCATTATCCAGTAAATCTTTAAACTCGGGAACGACTTCATCGAAAACGGGTTGTGTTTCTACATCTTCGTCTGTTATAGATGTTAATTGTGAAATAAAGGTAGGAATAGGCCGTTCTGGATTGATTAATTGATTATACTGTTTTGTTATTTGGTTGTCTTCGATTACTACTAAGGCTATTTCAATGATTCGGTCACCTTTTGATGCTGACTGTCCAGTAGTTTCCACATCTATTACAACAAATTTTTGCAAAGGATCATCCCCGATTCTTGATATTACGATTAAAATTTATAGTTTGCATCTTAGGCCATAATTTGTACAAACAAATACTCGCGCAGTCATTATTTGAACTAAAATTGCGAACCAGTGAAAATTTCCAGAGTAACACTTTCTACTTTACTTTCCATAGAGAGCGGCGGAATACCGCTTCGGTAGAATAGTCCGCTTTCGGTGGATCAGGCTACTTGGTAAAGAAGACCACTTTACTAAGTGGATCTTTAACTGTTAGTTCCCACAGAGGGCTACATATTCTGCCTTCGCTAATATCATTATTCTATCTTTTTAAAGTGGAAATACTCGGAAATCAATTCCAATGTATTACTTCTTTCAAAAAACAAACTCTTATCTTTGTGGATAAGAGTTTGTTTTCTTTAAAGGCTTGATAATGGTGGTTCTTGCTCTAGTATTTCTTTAATATTGTTGTGCCCATCCATCACAGCCACTTTAGGTTTAAATTTTACTAGCTCTTCATCTGATATGATGCCGTATGAAACGACTATAATAATATCGTCAGGCTGTACTAGGCGAGCGGCTGCACCATTTAAACAAAATACCTTACTGCCTCTTTCTCCAGCAATCACATAAGTTTCCAGGCGTGCTCCATTATTGTTGTTTACAATTTGCACTTTTTCATGCGGTAAAATACCTACTTTATCTAAAATATCTTCATCAATAGTAATACTACCTACATAATTTAAGTTTGCCTCTGTTACACGTGCGCGATGAATTTTCGATTTCATCATGGTACGTAACATAATTGTTCCCCCTAAATAATTACTTTAGGTACAGTTCCGTTCTCATTTATAATAATATTATCAATTAGTCTTGCTTTCGTAAATTGAACAGCTACTGCAATGATTATTTGTTGATCAATATTATCTATTTTATTCAAAGAAGGAAATGATAACAGATCAACATAATCAATTTGACCACTTGTATTTGTCTCTATATATTTTTTTACTTCCTCTATAATCATAACAGGATTTTTTTCACCGTCAATCATTAATTGTTGAGCAGTACGTAATGCCTTATGTAAGTGAACTGCTTCATCTCTTTCCTGTTCGGATAGATAAACATTTCGACTGCTCTTTGCTAAGCCATCTACTTCTCTTACTGTTGGTACGGCTACTAACTTGATAGAAAAATTAAAATCATCAATAAGTCTCTTTACAACAGCTACTTGTTGTGCATCTTTAAGGCCAAAAAAAGCAAAATCTGCTTTTGTCAGATGAAAAAGTTTTGTTAAAACAGTAGCAACACCATCAAAATGTCCTGGCCTACTTTTACCACACAGAACTTCCGTTCGTTTCTTCACTTGAATCGCAACCGTCGAATCTTGAGGATACATTTGATCAACTGTAGGCATAAACAAAATATCAACCCCATGTTGTTCTGCGATCTTTTGATCACGTTCTTCATCTCGAGGATAACGTTCGAAATCTTCATTAGGCCCAAACTGCAAAGGGTTTACAAATATACTAGTAATAAGTACATCTGCATACTTTTTGCTCTCATCCATCAGTGTTGTATGACCTTCATGTAAATAGCCCATTGTAGGTACAAAACCTATTTTCTTATTGTTATCTTTCAATGCGTCAGTAATAGTTACCAGTTCATTTACAGTCCGTACTATTTTCACTTCTATTCCTCCAAATTAAGATCACTAGCTAATTGTTTATCCATAAAAAACGTATGTTCCTCGTTTGGAAATTCTCCACTTTTAACTTGGCTGTGATACTGCATAATTGCAGACTTAATAGTTGACCCAACTTCATGATAAACTTTCACGAATGATGGCTTGAAATTCACTCCATATTGTAAAATATCATGGAAGACAAGAACTTGGCCATCACAGTCTTTGCCAGCACCAATACCTATTGTTGGAATTGATATGTGTTTACTTATGTGTTTAGCTAATCGATCTGGCACACATTCTAATACAACACTGAACGCTCCACTTTGCTCTAACATCTCCGCTTCTTTAATTAGTTGTTCAGCTGTTTCTTTATCTTTACCCTGGATTCGATAGCCGCCTAACACGTTTACCGATTGTGGTGTCAAACCGATATGGCCTACTACTGGAACACCTGCTTCTGTCAATTTTCGTATTAGCTTTAACGTATCATCAGATGCCCCTTCGACTTTAAGTGCTTGAGCATTCGTCTGTTGCATAATTTGTTGTGCATTCTCCATAGCCTTTTCTAATGACAAATGATAAGACATAAAAGGCATATCAATAACAGTAAAGGTATCAGTGGCACCTCTAGTAACAGCTTTTCCATGATGGATCATATCATCAACGGTAACCTCGATAGTTGAATTATATCCTAATACAACCATTCCGAGAGAATCACCGACCAGAATCATATCAACTTGTGCTTCTTCTGCCAATTTGGCAGATGGATAATCATATGCTGTAATCATTGAGATTTTTTCACTATTTTTTTTCATCTTTTCAAATTGAATCGTGTTTTTCACCTTCAAAACCCCTCACCATATAATTTCTGCACTATAAATAACCTTTTCAACATTCTTATCATTTAATACAATCAATGCTCCATCATTTGTTATCCCTTTGACAGTAGCAGCATACTCTTCTTGAGTTGTTATAACATAAATTTTTTCATTTAATTTATAAGCATGCTTTAACCATGCTTCTCTGATTGGTTCAAAACCGGTATCCAGATAAGTTTGATAAGCTATTTCAAAATCTTGTAAAACATTCTGAATGATTACTTGTCTGTTCCATTCCTGTCCAGATTCAATCCGAAGAGAACTAGACTTTCCTTGTAGCACTTCTGGAAAATCTTCAGATGACTGATTTACATTAATACCAAATCCGATGATCAAATATTGTATGGCTTCCAATTCTGCTTGCATCTCTGTTAAGATTCCAGATATTTTTTTACCATCGATAAATAAATCATTTGGCCATTTTATTTGTATCTGTTGCCCCGTGACACGCTCCAACGTTTCTACTAAGGTTACTGCTACAAATAAAGTCATTTGTGATGCCTGGTGTGGGGGAATGTTAGGTCTTAGGATAAGACTCATCCATATGCCGCCATCATGATCAGATACCCATCGACGGTCCATGCGTCCACGTCCAGATAATTGCTTATTGGTAGTAACAACCGTGCCATGTTCGGCCCCTTTTCTTGCTAATGTATGTGCTAAATCCTGGGTAGATGCCATCTCTTGTCTAAACTCAATATGTTTGCCAAGCCAGTTTGTATCTAATCCCCATTTTATTGTGCTTTCATTAAGTTTTTTAGGTTTAGCTAGCAAACGATATCCTTTTTTAGGAACAGATTCAAATTGATAACCATCTTTTTTTAATTCATTGATATGTTTCCATATAGCAGTACGAGAAACTTGTAATTTCTCAGATAAAGCTTGCCCAGAGATATAACGATCATCCTGTTCAGCCAATAGGGAAATTAACTCGTGGCGTTTATTTGTTGTCATATTGTAACCACTCTCTTATATCATTTTTATCATTTTTAATTACCTCTGAAACGACTGCTTTCTCTGTTTCGAGAAGCATTTGTTGAATCCATGATCCTGCCTCGCGATCGGGAAAAAAGGACATAATATCTTGTCCATTAATTACTAATTCTCTTCTATTTTTAATAATCAAGCCATTTTTCATCGATATGATATCTTCATTGTTTATTGTTTCCTTTTGTAATAAAAAACACAATGTTGTAAAATCCTCTATTAATTCTTCAGGTAAACGATACAGCACCCATGGTAATGGTTCCTTTGAATAATCTTGAACAAGTTGCACTAACACTTGACTATTTTTTTTGATCTGATTGGATAATTTCCACCTGTTTGTCCAATCAGAAATGGATATACTAGATACATTTAGCCTCATATAAGCGATAAAAGCTGCTAAACTGGGCAGCGAACGATTTAATTTTTGAAACACCTCTTGTATCATATTATGTTCAGAAATAACTGGTAGTTGGTTAACTAATCGAGTTTGTAATAGTGCTTGTTTTGCTTGATTGAAATATGTGCCTTTTAACGTTTTTTTCCATTCGACTGCAATTCTTTCTATGGAAATTTTCTCTAGCCATTTTCTGTTATCTTGAATAGCGTATAACGTTTCTTCATCCAATTTGAAACCTAGTTGACTCTGAAAACGGATAGCTCGCATCATTCTTAATGGATCTTCCAAAAAGCGTTCCTGTGCTCTACCTACTGTTCGAATTACCTTATTCTTAATATCCTTTTTGCCCATGTATGGATCAATCAGTTGTAATGATTGATCCATTGCAATTGCGTTTATAGTAAAATCTCTTCTTGCAAGATCTTCTTTTATATCCGTAACAAAGTTGACTGTGTCTGGTCTTCTAAAGTCACTGTAACCTGTTTCGGTTCGAAAGGTCGTTATCTCAAACGAAATGCCATGATATTGCACTACTACTGTGCCATGATCTATTCCAGTCGGTATTACTTTGGTGAATATTTCCTGAATTTCTTGAGGATATGCTGATGTTGCGATATCTATATCATTAATATCTCTTCCAAGTACGGAATCTCTAACAGCACCACCAACAATATAAGCTTGAAAACCATGATTTTGTATCTCTCGTACAACTTGTAGGGCTAACTTAAATAGATCAGTTTTCATTATTTTCACCTAACACTCCAGCATATAAATCTTCATATTGCTTCTTAATCTTATCAGATGAAAAATGTTGAAAAACTCTTTCTTTTGCCTTTACTGAAAAAGCATGCCATTTTTTCGTATCAGTCATTAACTCTAGTGTTCTCGTAGCAAAAGCGTCAATATCTCCTAGTTCTTCAATATAACCTGTTACTCCATCATCAATAACTTCCGGAATTCCGCCAACATTCGAACCAATACAAGGAACTCCACAAGCCATCGCTTCTAATAAAACAAGTCCAAAGCTTTCTTTTTCAGATAATAGCAATTTAATATCTGCAATGGCTAACAAAGAAGGAATATTTTTTTGTTTACCAAGGAAGTGGACTACTTTATCCAACTGTAATTCACGTACTAAATCGTGGATCCTACCGTATTCGGGACCATCTCCAATTAACATGAGTCGAGCTGGAGTCTCTTTATATACTTTAGCAAAGGTATGAATCACATCTTCTAACCTCTTTACTTTTCGAAAATTAGAAATATGTATCAATACTTTTTCATCTTGTTGGATACCGAAATTTCGTTTTAATTCTTCCTTGTTATGAGCTAGATATTCCTCTTCATTTACAAAGTTATAAATAACATGAATGGGACAGTTGATCCCTAACATTTCTTTCGTTTGCTTTACCAAACTATCTGATACAGCAGTAACGGCATCTGATTGTTCGATTCCAAATTGGATCATCTTTTTTAAACTAAGATCGATACCTAGAACAGTAATATCAGTACCATGTAATGTGGTAACAATTTTCACGGGTTGCTTTGCCATCTGTTTGGCTAAAATAGCACAAATAGCATGTGGTACAGCATAATGTGCATGAATGATATCTAATTTTTCCGTATCTATTACTTCCGCTACTTTCGTTGCCAAAGCTAAATCGTAAGGTGGATATTGAAAAACAGGATAATGATTTAATTCTACTTCGTGAAAATATATATTAGGATTAAATGAGTTCAAACGAAATGGAATACTGGATGTAATAAAATGAATTTCATGGCCTTGTTTCGCAAGCATTTTACCTAATTCGGTTGCGATTATTCCAGATCCGCCTACTGATGGATAACAAATAATTCCTATTTTTAGCATGTGGCAACCCACCTATTATCTTGGATTTATGACTGTAAATTACGCCATTCAAAAAAACCTGCATCAAGCGCTCTTATCATTACTTCTGCTCCTCCTAAATTAGTAACTAGAGGAATTTGATACACATCGCATAAACGCATAAGTGCACTTATGTCTGGTTCATGAGGCTGAGCTGTTAATGGATCACGGAAAAATATAACAAGATCCATCTCATTGGTTGCAATTTTTGCACCTATCTGCTGATCTCCACCTAATGGTCCGGATTCAAATCGTTGAATAGTTAAACCTGTTGCTTCGTTAATTTTTTTACCAGTTGTTCCAGTTGCATATAGTGTATGATGTTTCAAAATGGCTGAGTAAGCTAAACTGAAATTTACCATATCCGTTTTCTTTTTATCGTGTGCAATTAAAGCTATATTCATCTGGCTCTCTCCCTATTCAAGTATATTTTCTAATCCATAAACTAAAATATCCAATTTCATAACATTATCAATTGCCAATTTGACTCCTGTCATAAAGGACTTGCGATGAAATGAATCATGTTTAATTGTAAGATTTTCCCCGATTGAGCCGAATACTACCTCCTGGTGTGCTACAAGTCCTGGCAGACGCATACTATGAATCTTCATGCCATCGATATCAGCACCTCTTGCACCAGAAATCGTTTCTTTTTCTTCAGGATGTCCTTGTTTCTTCGTCTCACGCACTTCTTTAATCAATGATGCTGTCTTTACTGCAGTTCCAGATGGAGCGTCCAGCTTATTATCATGATGCTTTTCAATAATTTCAACATCAGGGAAGTATTTAGCGGCCCATTTCGCAAATTGCATCATTAGTACCGCACCTAATGCAAAATTTGGTGCAATTATTACGCCAACTTCCTTTTCTTCTGCTAAATCAGTCAGTTCTTGTAACTGATCGTCAGAAAAACCAGTTGTACCAACCACTGGTCTTATTCCATAGTTGATTGCTGTTTTCGTATGTAAATAACCAAATTCAGGTGTCGTCAGATCAACCAATACATCTGCTTCCACAGATTGAAAACATGTTTCAATATTTGTATAAATCATAGCATCAAAATTTGGCAATTCTTCAAACTCATTTATTTGTTTACCTTCAAATTTATGATCTAAACAAGCAACTAATTCCAAGTCTTCTTGATCTTCAATCATTCTTAGAGCTTCACTACCCATTTTACCTCTGGGTCCTGCAACAATTACTTTTACTTTACTCATTGTTATCCTCCTGATTCGCTATTCTTGTCCACCGATTTTTGTCTCTTGTTTCGATTTTATTGATTGTTTTTGCAAAGGCTTCACTTAAACTAATGTTTTGTTCATTGGCAAAACAAATCATAACAAAAAGAAGATCACCTAATTCGGCTTCGATTGTATTATCATCTTCAGAACTTTTCTTTGGTTTTTCGCCATAATGATGGTTAACTTCGCGCGCTAACTCACCAATTTCTTCCGTAAAGCGTGCGAGCATACTTAATGGTGAAAAATAACCCTCTTCAAATTGAGAAATATACTGATCTACTCTCTTTTGCATATCTTGCATACTATCTTTATTATACATTTAACACCCTCCCGAGATAAAGTAAAAAGGCAGATGCATACACATCTGCCTTTCATCATATTTAATCTTACTCCTCATTTGCAAGTAAAAACATGGAAGCAAAACGAATTAACTCTGCCACAGCTACAAGTGCTGCTGCAACATAGGTTAGTGCAGCGGCATTTAATACTTTTTTCGTTTGTCGTTCTTCATTATTGCGTATAATTCCGGAAGAAACGAGCTGACTCATAGCACGGTTAGAAGCATCAAATTCTACTGGCAATGTCACAAGCTGGAATAAAACTGCGAATGACATAAAGATAACCCCTATAAGTACCAGGTTCATTGCACCAAATATAATACCGGCAATGATAAAAATAATCGACATTTTATCCCCCAGTCCCGCAACTGGAACCAAAGTATGACGAAAGCGCAAGAGTGCATATGATTCTGCATCTTGAATAGCATGGCCTACTTCATGAGCTGCAATGGCTGCTGCTGCTGCAGAATAACCATGATAGTTATCACTAGATAAACGAACTACCTTTTTGCGAGGATCGTAATGATCAGATAACATACCTTTTGTTTCTTCTATTCTTACACTATATAAGCCATTATCATCTAAGATCTTTCTTGCAACTTGTGCACCTGTTACCATATTAGAATTCATTACTTTCGAATATTTTTTATAGGTGTTTTTTACTTTTGATTGTGCCCACAATGGGACTAGAATTAATAAAGCGAGATAAACTAAATATCCAATCATCTTCATTCCTCCATCATAAAAACATCTCACTAAGGTCAATTTTAGTCAATAAACGACAATGTGTCAATTCAAAATGATTACGTAGATTCTCCCTTGTATTTTGCCCATGCAACGTAAGATAAACTCAGGAAAATAAAACCGAACACTATAAATATAAGCCACTGTGTATAATGGGCATTTGCATTATTTAATGTGTTGATATTCAGTTTAGATATTTGGGCAAAAGTTTCTTCTAATTCAATTTCATTATACGATTGATGATTATTCGTCAGTACTTTTAATGACTCTTGATAATCTTGGTATTGTTCATCGTCCAAATGCAATTTAACAACTGGCGATATAGCTTCAACATAATATACAACTTCTTCTATATCAGATTGAGTTACTTTTTCCTGATCTAATAACTTTTTCATTTTTTCATCTAATTCATATTTCCAAGTTGTCCATAATGGAGCATTATCTGATATCATTGCATCCCATAAAATAATGGTTTGCTGTGCTGCTAATGATTTTTCAGATTCGGCAGTCTCCTCATCTTGCAGTATATCTACACATTTATTAAGGTATTCTCTCATTATTGGTTCATATGTACCTTTTTCTTTTGCTACTCTTTGTAAGATTGTCGATTGATTATTTTCGATGATTTTTACTGCCACTTGATAACGCTGTTCTTGTACAAGCCGTTCAAAGGTATACATATAATGATTATTACTTTGAGCATTAACGTCAAATGGATGAAAAGCTTGTATAATTATGAAGATGAAAAAAAATGAAATCATATATATAATTCGCACAACTACCCCTTCTTCCATCTTTCTTTTTAAAAATGTATGAAAGACAGGTTGCAGTTATGCATGCATTATAATTTGGTGGAAACGTTATGAAATAGTATATTTTAAGTTATTTTTTACAGATATGTGATAGACGATTAAAATTGTAATGATCGATAACCAAAAAGTAAAATAGCCAATATGTTGTTGGTAATCAGATAAACTTCCATAAGCAGGCATCATCCCATAAACATAATCGATCAGTTCATTATGTAATAACCAAATTGCTGCAATCGTTAAATGTCGCAATTCAATCTTATAAAGTGGTGCATACAGAAAGGCTTGAACCGCCATTGCACCATGAGAAGCGATTAACATATAACCTTGCCAACTTAAATCCCCACTTATGTAAAGAGTTAAAAGATTCATAATGACAGCCCATACTCCGTATTTGACAAGTGTCGTAAATGCTAACGCCTCTATTAACGGTACATTCTTCCCTTTTAAAATGAAAAATAAAAATATAGTAAAAAACAAACTGGCGGTAGGACTATCAGGAACAAAAGGGAGAAAATGTAAAGGTGTTTCTTGTAGTTGATTGCCATACCAAAAATAGCCGTAAATAGTTCCTAGTAAATTCACAAAAAATAATAGAGCAATAAAATACGGTTGGAACAATAATTTTTGCAACATAATATATTTCCCCTCTGCTATTTCCCTATTTAAGGTGTACGTCTGCCGAGTCATGGAGGTATACCTCAACAGAACGCTATTAAAAACCCTCGCCCATGTATTACGAGCGAGGGTAATGGTTTATTCTTGTTCTGCTGCTTGTTCATTTACTGAAACAATAAACTCTGCAAGCTGCTGTAATTCTTCTTCTGTACCTTGGAATTGATCTGCAGGCATCTGACCGACACCATTAACTGCAATATCTTTAATTTCATCTACACTCTTATCAATACCAATCAAACTTGGAGCAGCTCCTCCACCAGCTAAATCTCCACCGTGGCAGTTAAGACAGCTGTTCTCTTCATACAACGCATAACCAGGATCAGACTTATCTATTTCGACAGTTGGCTTATCCTCCGGCCATTCAGGTTTATTATTAGCTGCCTTTTCTTCCCAGTTTACGTGTTCTGCTGCCTCATATGTCAACCAGAAAACTGCAACAAAACTAAGAATCATTAAACCAGTGGCAATTGGTCGCTTATGTGGGCGACGCTCTTTTCCTCTATCAAGAAATGGTGCTAGGAATAGTGCGCCGAATGCTAATCCAGGTATAACAACTGCACCTAATACAAAGAATTGCGCACTTGCAAATTTATACTTCAATAATTGATATAAAAATAAGAAATACCAGTCTGGTAATGGTACATAACTAGTATCAGTTGGATCGGCCATTTTCTCTAATGGTGCAGGGTGTGCAATCGTTAAACATAAGAAACCTACTAAAAATACTGCCCCTACTAACCACTCTTTTAACAAGTAATTCGGCCAAAACGCTTCTGTTCTACCAGGATATTCCGAATAATCTTTTGGAATAAACTTTTGTTTGTCAGCCGTAACACGAGAATCACCGACAAACTTCATCCCTTTTCCTCGTTTCACTGCTATCCCTCCTTCGTTAGCTCTAGTTTATAGCGGACCAGAAATCCCTTGCTTACGGATCATGATAAAGTGAATACCCATCAACACAAATAGTGCTGCTGGTAAGAAGAACACGTGAATCGCAAAGAATCTAGCTAATGTTTGGGCACCAACAATAGATGGATCCCCATTAAGTAACGTTTTAGCCATTTCACCAATAAAGGGTACACCTTCTGCAATTTCAAGTGTTACTACTGTAGCAAAATATGCTTTATTATCCCATGGTAATAAGTAACCAGTTAATCCTAGTGCTAGCATAACAAAGAATAAAAGGACACCTACCATCCAGTTTAGCTCACGCGGTTTCTTATAAGCACCTTGAAAGAAAACACGTAACGTATGTAAAAATAACATCACAATAACTACACTTGCTCCCCAGTGGTGCATACCTCTTACGATTTGTCCATGTGCTACTTCTGTTTGTAAATAATAAACAGAACGCCATGCATTTTCAATATCAGGCACGTAATACATCGTTAAGAACATCCCTGATAGAATTTGGATGACTGTTACAAAGAATGTCAAGCCACCAAAACAATAAACAAACGCAGAAAAATGATGTGCAGGATTAACATGCTCCGGCACCTCGTGATCTGCAATGTCTCGCCAAAGTGGAGTTATGTCCACACGATCATCAATCCAGTCATAAATCTTCTGTAACATCTATTGAGCCCCTCCTTTCTTAACCGGATTCGGAACAATATTTCCAAGATGTAATGTTCCTTCTTTCACTTCGTATTCAAATAAGTCTAATGCCGCGTTTGGTGGTGTATTCGGGACATTTAAACCACTTTTGTAATAACGACCTTCATGACACGGACAGAAAAACTGATCAGGAAAATCAGGGTTTCCAGACCAATTCACCGCACAGCCTAAGTGTTTACACGTCGGTGATAACGCTACAATTTCATCATTTTCATCTTTATAAACCCAAGCACTTTTGGTGACGTCTGATGTGTACCATGCATCGACTTGTTTAACAGTCCAGTCAAATCGTTGAGGCTCTGTTGTGATTTCGGATACTTCGGCAACGGCATGCATCTCGCTGCCACTGTTAGCTTGTAAAACTGGATCAATAGCAAAACGAACCATTGGTGCAAGCATACTAGCAGCCATAAATCCACCAACACCTGTTAATGAATAATTTAAAAATTGACGACGGGACACTTGTTGTTTTTTCTCTGACATTATTTACCCCCCTCTACACATATTCCGACTTCATGGATTATAATCTCTTATATATTACTAGGACATTACTATGATAGCGCAAACTAAAGCTAGGGTCAATAAAATCTAATCTATAATATCTTTTTTCTATCAAGAACAACACTTACCAATAGCTTCTTATCAACTCACTGATTTGGAGTACTTGTTCGTTTACCCATTTTTTAGCTTGATCTGATTGATAGTCATCAATAGAAGTAGTAGTCAACCATATCAAATTACTATCCAAAAGTCGTTCTTGTTTTTTCCAGTTTACATCATAAGTAAGTAAAAATACATGTTTAAAATGTTCATTTGCAAGCATGCTTGTCCATTTATTGAGACTGGTACTCTCACTCTCATAATCTGCATTTCGTATGTATGTATAAGCTGGACTTAGCATTATTCTACCCGTATAATTTCTTTCTAATTCATCTGATATAATTTGTAATAACGTTTTCTGATCAGCTAATTTTGTTGCCTCTGATTCAGTTTGTAAATCCAAGGGTACTAGTGGTACACAAAGCGTATCAATATATTCTTTTGATTGAAAGAATAGTTCAAGATCTTTCTTTTTCCATTGCATCTTTGATCCTCCCTATTATATTTACTAGAACATGAAAAACTTGGCATCATGCCAAGTTAACAATAATTCACAAAAAGAAACGGAATGGCCCTTTCCTGATGGGTCTCCCGTTCAACAATCTTTTCACTTCTTAATAATATAGGATGCTTCCAGTTTCTTCAATTGATCAGAGTAATGTTCAAACAATTGTTGATTTTTTTGATCTAATGCCTCATTTATGTTTTGGAGTAATACTTCTTTTTTATATTCATATAAGGAATATTCTAACCACTCTTCAGCCATTTTTTTATCGCTTTTTGTTAAGAAGTAGTCGTCAGGTATAAACGGATTATCCTCCAATACTTTCATATAAGGGATTGATTGTTTGGAATGTTTAAAATTTAGTTGTATATAGATAGGTTCTTTAGCATGCAACCGAATATCATGAAAAGACTTATCTGCATCCGTTGTAACAATATGTTTTTTGTAAAATCGAAAAGCAATTTCCTTCGAACAATGAGTAGATATAATCATTGCTCGTGGACAAAATCGTGCTTCTAACACAAAATGAACATGTTCTAATAATTGTTCATGATTTAATAAATAATTCAGAATCCAAACACTTTCTCTTTTTTTTAGTTGATAATTCCCTAAAAACCACTGAATAAATGATTTTTTATCCTCAACACGAATTGAAGTTTCCAATTTCACTTCCCCTCCATTTAAAAGAGAGTATCATTATTTTGATCTTTCAGACGTCCGGCATATTGTTGAATATCGAAATCTGATGGTTCTATAACCATATACTCTTCAAATACTTCTAAGGCTTTACTGGTCCTCCCTTCTTCTACTAGAAAATATCCATAATCTTTTAAGAAGTCGGTATCTTGCTTTATCTTATTGTATGCATTTTGGTAAGCATTTAATGCCTGTTTAAACTCTTCTTCCTCATTATAAGCTTTGGCAAGCTCCCAGTAAAAAATGCCATCTAAAGGTTCGATATCAACTTGTTCCGTTAATAGCTGAATAATTTCGGAATCATTTCCGTGCTTTTTATAGGCTTCCACCAAGAACAAGAGTGCTTCCTGATATTCATTATCTAACGATATCGCTTTTTTCACTAAATCAAATGCTTGTGTAGTATCACCTGTCTTTAAAGTGATTCTTCCTGCAGCAAACCACATTTCTTTATTAAGTGGGTCCATTTCTACCCCTTGATTAGCTGTTTGATATGCCTCGTCAATCATCCCTTCTTCCTCATATGCTTTCGCTAAATATAAATAAACAGAAGGATATTCTAATTCTTCTTCTAATAACTTCTCCCAAGCTTGAATTGCTATTTCATACCGTTCTGACTTATAAGCTAAGAACCCGTAACGAAAGAGCGTTTCAGGATCTTCCGTATTTAATGCTTGGTAAAAATCAAGTGATTCTTCAAATTCTCCATTTAGAGCATATGCTTCTGCTAATCGACTGGCAATATTAACTCCGGCAAATTCTTCTGTTTTTTGTCTTAGTTTTTCATAATAGATAATCGATTTATGATATTCACCAGAAGAAAATAATAATTCGCCTAATGCAAAATCAATTATCGCTTCTTCAGGTGCTAGGTTTTTCGCGATCAATAATTTTCTTTCTGCTACTTCAAATAAACCTTGTGCCTGATATAAGTCCGCAAGTTGAACTAGTGCCTGGAGGTAATTTTCATCTCCTTCTTCTATTTCATTCAACAGTTGAATCGCTTGTTCGTCTTTATTATCATCAATCATTATATCTGCTAATAATACTTTCGCTTCACTCTTACCAGGCTCTATGTTTAAAATATCTTCTAATACAGATTCCGCCAAATCATGATTTCCTAATTCTACAAAAATTTGTGAAATTTCCAGTTTGGTATCTATGTCAGCTGAAATTGCCGTTTCATTAAGCAATTTTAGGGCTTCTTTTACTTCTCCAGCATGGATCATTTCAATTGCTTGCTCTATCGTATTCAATGAATTCAACCTTTCTTTATAACGTATACTTCTAACTATTCATCTTATCTGATAACAACCAATCGAGCAACTAAGACAAATTGTAAGAACAAATATTAATATAAATAAAGTGAGACTATGATCAGCCGAGGTCATACAGACGATTAGCACTGTGGGTTATTATCCCTGTGAAAGTGCATAGGCTGTGATACCAACGTTTATATATTTCCTACTTATCTTATGTAAAAAGATCCATGTTCAGTGTTATACTACTCAACATGGATCTTTTCATTTAGTTGGATATTAAGGAATGTAAATCTTCGAAAAAGGTTGGATAAGAGATAGCAATGCATTCATCATCATGTAATTCTATTTTGTCGTCTGTTAGAAGTGACGCAATTGCAATCATCATCCCAATCCTGTGATCACCATACGATTCTGTTACCCCACCATGGAGTTGTGTGTTTCCCTCAATGATCATCCCATCTTTTGTACCAGTAATTGTCGCACCCAATTTTGATAATGTAGTTACAACCGATTCAATACGATCCGTTTCTTTAAATCGCAATTCTTCAGCATCCTTTATTATCGTTTTACCTTCAGCTTGTGTTGCCAGTAATGCAATGATTGGAATTTCATCAATAATTCGTGGGATAATATCCCCTTCTATTATAGCAGCTTTTGACTGGGAAGCTTTAACTGTGATATCACCAATTGGTTCCCCACCAATTGTTCTCTTTTCAATCACATTTATAGAAACACCCATCATCTTCAATACATCAATGATGCCTGTTCGTGTCGGATTCAATCCAACATTCTCAATTGTGATATGGCTTCCTTCGGTAATAGCAGCAGCTACCAGGAAAAAAGCAGCAGATGAAATATCACCTGGTACTTCAATATCACATCCAGATAAATTTTTATTACCAGTTATTTTGACTTTAGTTCCTTCTACACTAATATTAGCACCAAACGCTTTAAGCATATTTTCCGTATGATCTCGCGTTTTTGTCACTTCTTCAACAGTTGTGACACCTTCAGTTAAAAGACCGGCCAATAATACGCCTGATTTAACCTGAGCACTTTTGACAGGAGGTTTAAAATCAATTGGTGATAAATGACCACCCCTAACAGCAATCGGAAGTAACCGGCCATTTTCTCTTCCATCAATTTTCGCACCCATTTCACGTAAAGGATTAGCAATACGATCCATTGGTCGTTTCGATAGCGAATCATCACCATATAACGTAAAATGATAGGGTAAACCTGCTAAGATACCTATTAATAGTCGAGCAGTTGTACCGGAGTTACCCAGATCAATCGGCTGAACCGGTTCTTTTAATCCGTTAATACCATCAGAATCAATAAAGACAGTATTTTCCTCACGCCTAATAGAAACTCCCATTGCTTGAAAAGCTCCGATGGTAGATAAACAGTCCTCACCAGCTAAAAAGTTAGTAATCTTGGTTTTTCCTTCTGCTAAAGAACCAAACATTACTGCTCGGTGTGAAATAGATTTATCTCCAGGTACTGTAATGTTACCAGTTAGCGTTTTTTTATCAAATGCTAATACTTTTTGCGACAAGATATACCTCTCCTATTCTTCAATCACTGTATCATAGTGATTTTTCTTCAAAATAGCTTGACTTAATTCCTGGTCATTTTTGTTTTGGAAGCTTAACCTTAAAACACCGGTAATACCTTCTCTAATCTCCAATATTTCAATATTATTAATACTAATATCGTGATTAGCTAATATCTCAATTACTTTCAAAATAGCACCTGGTTGGTCAAAAATATCAACATATATATCATAATAGGATGGAATAGCTCCCTGTTTTCTACTATCCAATCCATCACGATATTCGCGTGCTTGCTCTAAATATTGCTGGATTTGTGTTTTTTCTCCCGTGTCAATCAACTCTTTTAATTGTTTCATCTCTTCTATCCAATCAGCTAATAATCGACTCATTTTGGATCGGTTCTGAAAAAATATATCTCTCCACATTAAGGGGTTACTAGAAGCAATCCTTGTAATATCTCGAAACCCACCTGCAGCGAGCTTATGTATATATGGATGCGTTTTTTGCCAATTTCGCGCTTGATGAACAAGAGATGAAGCGATTAAGTGTGGGAAATGGGAAATGACGCTTGTCATTTCATCATGTTCATCTGGTTCTAAAATTAAAAATTTACACTTAGTTGGAGTTAATAATGCTTGCAATCGTTCTACATCCTCTTCCGTACTACTATCTGTTGGGGACAGAATATAGATCGCATTCTCAAACAAATGTTTTTTGGCAGCTTGAATTCCTTTCTTATGTGAACCTGCCATCGGGTGACCACCAATAAAAGCAATGTGAGGGGAATCAATATCACTTGCTGCATCCATAATTGGGCCTTTAACAGAGCCAACGTCTGTCACAACGATCGATTTTTCAAATGTTAATGTGTTTAAAACGTTGATCAGTTCTACCGTTACAGAAACAGGTGCAGCTAAAATACATACATCTGCCTGAACTGCTGCCTCAGTAAAATCACTAAACACTTCATCCACAATTTTATTCATTTTGGCATATTCAAGTGTACTGTAATTGGAATCATATCCTATTAATCGTACATCTTCTGTTTCTCGTATACTTAAAGCAAGCGAGCCTCCTATTAGTCCGAGACCCGCTATTAAAACCGTTTGTGTCACGATTTATTCTCCTTTTATATTGATGCTAAAAATTCTTTCATGTTTGATACTATCTCATCCATTTGCTCTTTAGAACCGATCGTAATGCGCACCCCATTAGGATGTCCTAACGCTTCACCAGAGCGAACGATGAACCCTTTTTTTAATAAATATTCAAATAGCTCATCACCAGATATCGGCAATTTCACAAAAAGAAAATTTGCTTCCGAATCATAGTAGCTTAAACCCATTTCATCACAAGCTTGCATAAATGATTTCTTATTAACTAGGTTTTCTTTATACGTATGCTCTAAAAAATCTCGATCTTCAAGAGCTGTTAGAGCGGATAATTGTGAAATGGACGTTGTATTAAATGGTCCGCGCGTTATATTTAAATTAGTAGCAATCTCTTCTGATGCAATTCCATAGCCCACTCGTAAGTTAGCTAGACCATATGCTTTGGAGAATGTACGTAAAATCACTAAATTGGGATATGTTTTTAATAATCCAATACTATCAGGGTCTTGGCTGTTTTCAATATATTCATAGTACGCTTCGTCTAATACGACCAAGACATCTGAGGAACATGTATCTAAAAATTCAACTAACTGATTACGACTAATCAGGGAACCAGTAGGATTGTTAGGTGAACATAACCAAACTACTCTTGTTTGAGCATTGATTTCCTTAAGCATTGTTTTTAAGTCATGATAACCATCGATTAAAGGTACCTCTACAATTTCTGCACCTTGAATCAATGCGTTATGTTTATATTGAGGGAACGTTGGAGTTGCCATAACAGTATTGGTTCCTTCTTCTAAGTATGTCCGACATATGATGTCCACGACTTCATCAGATCCACAACCAAAAATTAATTGTTTCTCTCCTACATTTAACTTTCTTGCCAATGTTTCACGTAATGCCGTCGCATATCCATCTGGATAAATTTCTAGGTGGTCGATCATACGTGGAATAGCATCTTTTACTTTTTGAGAATAGCCAAATGGATTTTCGTTTGAAGCTAATTTGACAATCTTAGATAAACCATATTCTTTTTTTACTTCTTCAATTTGTTTTCCTGGTGTATATGGTGACATGTTCTGAAATACTTGTTTTGCTTGCAATGACATAACTCCTTCCGATTAATTTACTTCTTTTCTTCTATTAAATCAGGTCTTAGTTTAATTGCATCATTTAAATAAATATGTTCAATATCTTTTTGAGATTTAGATGTATTAACAGTCATCATCACTCGAATGCATTTGGGTAAACTATCGGGTACATTTATTTCCGGCATACACATTACCGGGACATATTTCCATCCGTCAATTAGTCGTAACGCTTTTGCCGGAAAAGTAGCATTCAGATCAGGTGTTACTGAAATCATCACGGAAGCAATTGTTTCAGGTTCTACATCATTCTCTATAGCCATAGCTTCAATCATCTCTTTTGTTGCTTGTATTATTTCATCAGCGTCATTGTTCTTTACAGTGGCTGCTCCTCGTATTCCTCTTATCATTTTGAACCCAACTCTCTCATAAAGTTTTCTAGAAGATTGGTGAGGTCTTGATCCGGTATGTTCTCTGTTACAGGTTCACCAATGTCTTGTAATAATACCATTTGAACAGTTGCATTCTCAGATTTTTTATCTTTTTTCATACGTTCAACAAGATGAATGGTAGATATTGATGGTAAATCTAATGGATAATGATTATTCGATAACCAATTATATAATGCTTCGTATGGTAGGTTGCTACCTATCTTTTGTTCGCTTACTCTGATAGCAAATAACATGCCAATTGCAACTGCCTCACCATGGGTGATCTCCCCATAGCCAAGCTCCGATTCAATAGCATGACCTAAAGTGTGTCCAAAATTCAGAAATTTTCGAATATTGGCTTCCTTTTCATCCTGTTCTACAATCTTTGCTTTGACTGCAATCCCCTTCTGTAAATGGTCGCTCATTACAATTGGCTCTATCTCTTTCGTAAGGTCCACATCTAATATATCTTTCAAATAGGCATGATCACTAATAAAACCATGTTTAACTACTTCTGCATAGCCAGATCTTTTTTCTTTCTCAGGCAAAGAATGTAACGTATCGATATCATAAAGAACTGCTTGTGGCGGGTAAAAATTACCGATTAAATTCTTTCCTTCTGGATGATTAATCGCTACTTTCCCCCCAACACTACTATCATGAGCTAAAATAGTGGTAGGAACTTGTATGAAGTCAATGCCTCTCATATAAGTGGCGGCAACAAATCCTGCTAAATCCCCAATCATGCCTCCACCAAGCGCGATAATGAGTGATTTGCGGTCAAGTTGATGTTGAATGGCTTCCGTCAATAATTGGTAGTATTGCTCGATGCTTTTGGAAGCTTCTCCTGTTGGAACTACACTTACAGCAACTTTTGCTTCATTTGGTAAGTTTGCTACAACTTTTTCTGTATAAAGCTCGTTTACGACAGAATCCGTAATAACTAATATATTACGGTATTGTTTAGGTAGATACTCTTTCAAATCTTTTAGAATGCCTTTGCCGACAATAACATCATATTGATTTGTACTTGTTGTTATTTTCTGTTTATGCATTAGAAGCACCTAATTTCCTCGCGGTACCCGTCAATTGCTTCTTTTAATTTTGGAAATTGATCATTTGGGAATTGTTCTAAGATTGCTTTAGCAATTTCAAATGCAACGACATGTTCCATTACTACAGCAGCTGCTGGAACTGCACAGGAATCAGATCTTTCAATACTTGCATTAAAAGATTCTTTCGTTTCAATGTCTACACTTTGAAGTGGTTTGTACAATGTAGGAATTGGTTTCATAACCCCTTTTACGATAACAGGCATACCTGTCGTCATTCCACCCTCAAATCCACCTAAGCGATTCGTTCTTCGGTAATAACCACGTTCTTCTGACCATAGAATTTCATCATGTACTTCACTACCATTCTTGCGTGCTGCTTCAAATCCAATTCCAAATTCTACACCTTTAAAAGCATTGATACTTTGTACAGCACCAGCAATCCGGCCATCTAATTTTCGATCATAATGCACATACGATCCAATTCCGGCTGGAAGTCCTTCAATGGCAACTTCACAAACACCACCAATAGAATCTCCATCTTTTTTCGCTTGATCGATAGCATCCATCATTTGTTGACCCACTGTCTCATCTAAACAACGTACAGGAGAGTCTTCTGAAATACGGACCTTATCATCAATTGATAATTCTGGCTTTTCTGCTGCTTTAATTCCAGCAATTTCTTTCACATAACCAACTATTTTGATATCTAATTGTTTTAATAATGTTTTAGCTACTGCACCAGCTGCGACTCGAGCGGTTGTTTCTCTTGCAGATGACCGTTCTAAAATATTTCGCATATCTCGATGACCGTATTTTAGGGCTCCATTTAAATCCGCATGACCTGGACGTGGACGAGTTACCACTCGGCGAATATTTTGGTCTTCAGGTACAGGGTCTTCTCCCATTACATCAATCCAATGTTTAAAATCATCATTATGTACAACAAGAGCAATAGGAGAACCTAATGTATAACCATGGCGAACACCGCCTACAATATCTACTAAATCTTTCTCTATTTGCATTCGTTTTCCTCTGCCGTGCCCTTTCTGACGGCGCAAAAGCGAATCATTAATATCATCCTGAGTAATAGGCATTCTCGCTGGTAATCCTTCAATAATAGTTGTTTGTTGTTTACCATGCGATTCACCTGCTGTTAAGTATCGCATTGTTATCCCCCTCGATAATCCATTTTTGTATTACTATAACATAGCATTCAAGAAATGTGTGTAGAAATTTTCTGATTTTTATGTAATTTATTTTTTCGTATAAAAAAAAGTATCCAAAACTTGCATTCCATATTTGTCCGGCGAAAATATCTGTTCCGTACTACCTACAAAAAACACACCATCATTCGCTAACGCATTACTAAACTGATGATAAATCGTACTTTTAGCTTCTTCTGTAAAATAGATGAGCACATTTCGGCAAACTATCAAATCCACATTGGTTGGATATTTATCAGCTAACAGATTATGTTCTTTAAAAGTAATAGCCTGTTTTAACTGATCATCAACTTTAAATGTACCACCTTCTTGATGGAAATATTTCTTTTTAATATCAACAGGTACTTCTTGAAGTGCTCTCTCATTATAGATTCCTTGCCTGGCTCTAGCTAATACATTAGGATCTATATCTGTTGCCAAGATTTCAATATCTTGTAAATTCCAGAATTGATTGGCGATAATCGCTAAAGTGTATGGTTCTTCACCAGTTGAACAAGCTGCACTCCAAATTTTGATCTTTCTCTTTGTTTTTTTAAATGTCGGAATAATTTTATCCTCTAGTACTTTCCATCTGGTTGGATTTCGATAAAATTCAGATACATTGATCGTTACTTTATCTAAAAATTCCTGAAGTAATTGCTGATCCTTATTAATAGCTGTAAAATAGTTGCTAAACGACTCATAACCTCGTTTATTTCGTAAAGACGTTAAACGCCTTTTCATTTGTACTTCTTTATACAAAGATAAGTCAAGGCCAGTCTTTTTGTATATCTGACCTATAAAAGTTTGATAATCTGTCATGTCTCTTCTCCCTCAACCTAGCTGCTCAGTAGCAACTATGATAGCCAGTAATCAACATTTTTGTCATAGCTCTGTATTTCATCTTTATTAAAATATAGATTAATTTCTCTATCTGCACTCTCAGGTGAATCAGACCCATGAATGATATTACGATGAGTAACTAAACCGAAGTCTCCTCTGATTGTACCTATTTCGGCTTCTAGAGGGTTTGTTTTCCCCATCATTTTCCTTGATGCTTCAATCACATTTTCACCTTGCCAGACCATAGCAAATACAGGTCCAGAAGTAATAAAAGATATCAAATTATTATAAAACGGCTTACCTTCATGTTCAGCATAATGTTGCTTTGCTTGATGTTCCGAAACCGTCAAAAGTTTCGCTGCAACTAATTTGAAGCCTTTCTTTTCAAATCTAGCAACAATCTCACCAATTAAATTTCGTTGTACTGCATCTGGTTTTACCATTAAAAATGTTTGTTCCATTCTATTCACCTCATTATATTTTTCTATTTCCTATGTAATTAGCAATATTAGCTAAAGCTTCTTTGGCTTGAATATCTGGCAGTAAATTCAGGGAATCATACGCTTTCTGAAGATATTGATCACTCACTTCTCTAGCTTTTGTAACGGCATCCGATTTTGATATTTTTGAGATAATCGGTTGCAATAGATTTGGATTAATATTACCTCTTTCAATAAAGGCATCTTCTAACTCTTGCCGAATAGTCCGGTTTTCCATGGCAAATAAAACAGGCAAAGTAATATTTCCTTGTATCAAGTCACTTCCTGCCGGTTTTCCTAAATCTTTTTCCGAACCAGTAAAGTCTAATATATCATCAATGATTTGATAGGACATCCCCATAAAATAACCATATCTAAATAAAGCTTTTTCTGTTTCCGGATCAGTCTTTGCTACAATAGCTCCTAACTGACAACTAGATGATATTAACAGCGCCGTCTTTCTTTTTATCCTTCTTAAATAGACTCTTAAGTTCTGATCCAAGTTATATTTATCTTTAATTTGTTCAATTTCGCCTATTGTTAATTCCATCATCGTCTTAGCTAATATTTGATGTGCTCGTGGTTGATCTATTTCAGTAAATTGTTGTAATGCTTTAGCGAATATGTAGTCACCGGTGAGCATAGCAACCTGATTATCCCACTTTGCTTTTACTGTAGGTTTGCCACGTCTTATATCTGAATCATCTATGACATCATCATGCACGAGTGAGGCCATGTGAATTAATTCTAATGAACTCGCAACATTTTTGATTTTATTAAGGTTGTAATCACCAAATTTAGATGCCAATAATACAAAAACAGGCCTTAGCCTTTTGCCCCCAGCTTTTAATAATTGTGTAGATGCTTCATGCAATACTGGTTGGTCAGCGTACACCGTTTCTTCCAGTGCAAGTTCAATTAATGATAAATCTTTTTTTAAAAAAGCATATGTTTTTGCAAGCTTCATTTTACTTCACCTTTATTTCTCCACTTGTTTTTCACCTAGATGCACGGCAGCTACTCCACCTGTATAGCTTTTATATTGGACTTTAACAAGTCCAGCATCTTCAAATAAACTCTTTAATGCTTCTTTTCCAGGAAAATCCTTCGCAGACTCATGTAGCCACACATATTCTTGGTAACTTTTCGCGAAAATTTTACCGAATAAAGGCATAATATTTTTAAAATAAAAATAGTATAATTTCCGAAAGACAACTCCGGTTGGTTGCGAAGTTTCAAGGCATACAACTTTGCCGCCCGGTTTAACAACTCGGTGCATTTCCTTTAATGTTTGCAAATAATCCGGGACATTTCGTAAACCGAACCCAATCGTTACATAATCAAAATAATTATCTTCGAATGGCAGGTCCATTGCATTTCCATGAATAAATTGTACATTGTTGAATGAATGGTCAGGGTCAGCTTGTCTCTCTCTAGCCACTGATAACATGTTTTGACTAAAGTCCAAGCCGATTACTTCTCCATTTTCTCCTACAGCTTCAGATAAAGCAAAAGTCCAATCTCCAGTACCACAACATATATCTAATGCTCTAGAACCAGATTGTACTTGCATTCTTTTCATTACATCATTTCTCCATTTTTTATGTTTCTGAAATGAAATAATAGAATTCATAAAATCATAGTTATTATAAATCTTTTCAAATACTTGATGTACTTTCTCTTCTTTTGATTGTTTTGTCATTGTGATAATCCTTCTTCCAACACCATATTCCGTTTTTTCTCTAAGTCACTATAATTAAATATATCTAAATCTTTAGGTACTACTAAGTCTTTATCGTTTTCATCTAGGATTTGAGCTAAATCGTGCTTAGTTTTCTTTAAATGTTGTAGAACTTTTTTCTCGAACTGTTCCTCACTTTGTATACTTCGTACATTCTCAATTATTAGATTATGGAACAAAGTCCCATTTCCGTTACTTACCTGTATTAATTCATATTCAAGTCTCTTTGCCAAGATCCAAGTAGTTAAATATGGTAATTGCTCTTCCTTATTAACATAATAAGCGACTTTCTCTATAAGTTTACTCTCGATTACTTTATATTCGATAAGAAAACTATCCAAGTCATTAAAATCGGTATAATAAAAAGCCATCTTAGCCTGTGTTATTTCATTAATTCCATCTGCAAGCAAGCGTATAAACTGTAAGTTATTATGATTTGCTAATAAATGATAATAGATTCCTGAATAATAATCACCTGCCAACACTGTAAGCTGTTGTTTTCTTATATTTCCTTCTTTAAAATCAAAATTGATTTTGTCATGAGTATTCAGAGCGATTTGAACTAACATGGTTGTCTGAACTAATTCTTCATAGTTCGGTTTATCCTGAACTAATTCATGAAGAGAGATCATTTTATGTATTTCTAACTCAGGTTCCTCTAAATGTTTATTTAGGAAACTTTGATTAATCGTTCGCATTATTAAATTAGTATAGTGATTAATTGTGTCTATATATGTCATCAAACTCACCGCAATTCTTCAAAATCCTATTCTATATTAACATAGTATAGCATAAGTTTACATCTTACGGGATAGATAAAACTTGTGTTTTAAGAAGGGAAACTTTTCAGAGGAGAAATTAAGATAAGTGGTATGAAAAAAGGGTGCAATCTGCACCCTTTTTTGCCCATATGTAATACCATATTATTTTACGATATCTTTAAGGGCTTTACCTGGTTTAAAAGCAGGCACTTTGCTTGCTGGAATTTCGATTTCATCCCCAGTTTGTGGATTACGCCCTTTACGCGCAGCACGCTCGCGTACCTCAAAATTACCAAAACCAATTAATTGAACTTTTTCACTATCTTTAAGTGAATCCATGATAGATTCAAAAACTGCATCTACAGCCTTTGTTGCATCTTTTTTAGAAAGTTCACTTTTCTCTGCAACTGCATTAATTAGATCTGTCTTGTTCATGATATTCACCTCCTCCCAATAAAAAGCTATACATTTCTTTCAAAAGAAATACTTATAGCTAATTGCCATCCATCAAAAGATGACAAGGCTTATAATAACTGAGAATGAAAGATAATTCAACAATTATTCGCATTTCTAAGAGAAAAAATTATTATTTTCTCCAATTACTGCTAAGTTATCATGAATGTTATCATATGTTTTTTAGGGATGCAAGTGTTTTCAAACGTTGATATCATAATATTTTCAGTAATTAGGACGAATGATTTATTTATATTACCTATTATTACCATAAAATATGGATTTATTCAAAATAAAAAAGCGTAATGTTGGTACATTAACGCTTTTTCAATCTTTTTTATAAAATTATTGCAATCAATCCGCCTGAACCTTCATTGATAATTCGTTCTAAAGTCTCTTTTAATTTAAATCTAGCGTTTTCAGGCATAAGTGACAGTTTCGCTTGAATTCCTTCTCTAACGATGGAACTCAAAGATCTTCCAAATATGTCAGATTGCCAAATGGATAGAGGATCCTCCTCAAAATCTTGCATTAAATATCTGACTAATTCTTCACTTTGTTTTTCTGTCCCAATAATCGGTGCAAATTCAGATTCAACATCCACTTTTATCATGTGGATTGATGGTGCTACAGCTTTTAAACGAACCCCAAACCTTGATCCTTGTCTTATAATTTCAGGCTCTTCTAACGCCATATCGGTTAAAGCTGGAGCCGCTACACCATAGCCGGTCTGTTTTACCATTTTTAACGCTTCTGCAATTTGATCATATTCTTTTTTGGCATTCGTAAACTCTTGCATCAATTCAAGTAAATGATCCTTACCTCTAATTTCTTCACCAACGATTTCTTTTAATACTTGATCATACAACTCATCTGGAGCGTGAAGGTCAATATCTGCAATCCCTTCTCCCATCTCAATTCCTGCTAAAGAGGCTTGTTGAATATAATCAAATTGATCGAATTGACCTATTACATGGTCAACATCTCTTAATCTTCGAATATCTTTAACAGTCTCTTCAATTGCAATTTGATAATTTTGTCTTAACCAATGGGATTCATCTAACACAAGTACCCAACTTGGTAAATTAACATTTACTTCTAGTACTGGAAATTCATACAGTACTTCTCTTAATACGTTATTAACATCATGCTCAGTCATACTTTCTACACTCATAGACAGAACTGGAATATCATATTTTTCTGACAAATCTTGTCTTAACAATTCCGTTTCTTGATTATAAGGTTGTACGGAATTAATGATCATAATAAATGGCTTTCCGACTTCTTTTAATTCATCTACAATACGTGATTCTGCGTCTACATAGTCACCTCTAGGGATTTCTCCAATACTTCCGTCTGTTGTAACTACAATACCCATTGTAGAATGTTCTTGAATAACTTTCCTAGTTCCGATTTCAGCTGCATCATGAAAAGGTATAGGTTCTTCATACCACGGTGTATGAATCATCCTTGGGCCATTTTCATCTTCAAACCCTTGTGCGCCATCAACAGTATATCCGACACAATCGACTAATCGGACATTGACATCTAATCCCTCTTCAACTGTTAAGGACACAGCCTGATTCGGAACAAATTTTGGTTCAGTTGTCATAATTGTTTTTCCTGCTGCACTTTGTGGTAATTCATCTTGTGCTCGCAATCGATCACTTTCATTCGCCATGTTTGGTAACACAGTCTTTTCCATGAATTTTTTAATAAATGTAGACTTACCGGTCCGGACTGCTCCAACAACACCTAAATAAATATCACCATTCGTACGTTTAGAAATATCCTTGAAGATATCTACCCTTTCCAAATGATCCCCTCCCGATCTATTCGACCTCATCATTACTTCGAACCTTTGACAATTCTATTCTATGATGTTGTCCTATTAATTTATGCTAATTATTCGCATAATAAATAAACTTTCCTGATATACACGTCATACGGATTATCCAGTTCTAACTCCAACATATGTTATAAAAGAATAGTTTATTCACAAAAATTAGAAAAGCTTTCTTAATAGAAGAGGATTTTTTATCATGCACTTTTGTAAAACAACTTTTCACTGACTCTATTTACAACAAGCGAAATTTTAGCCACAGAGGGCTGTTAATCAATTTTTGAAGAATGGTTGTAAAAAAAGACTCACCCCCCTCTCAACAACGCACACGCCTCTATATGCACCTTTGCTTTACATGACTTTAGTAGATAACGACTGTGAAAGTTTGCTTGAGCATATGTTGAATTATGCCCTTTTGGTAATAGCGTAGTATTCTGCCGAAGCGTATGTCTCCACTCAATTAAATGCAGAGTGGAAGGAAGTAAGCCTAAGTCATAATAACCTCAAAGTTCATGTATTTGGTGAGTGTTCTTATCTATACAAAGTAAAAAAACTTACCCAAAATGGATAAGTTTTTTCTAGTAAATATTACGTTACCATCCCTCTTCTATTTCTGGGGCGAAAACTGGCTCATTGTCTGCTACAGTATAGGGAATACTATATGCCGGAACAACTGGATGATCTTCTATCAGAATAGGTCTAATATCATCGCCATTTGAATAGGAGTGATTTTTCTCTTGTAAAGCTTTGTAAAGCTCGACCCGATAATCAATTAATAGTTCACCATCTGTACTGATATAAACTGGTAATTTATTATCAGAATAAGGACTGTTTACACGTGGAGCTGCATCTAAATTAAGCTTCTCATAGTCTAGTTCATATACAGACCCTGCTACTTTATCGGCGAATGGTGGATAGGTATGTTCATCTCGAAAAATCGTTAATCGTTGTTGTATTGTTCTTATCTCATCTGTTAAATGCAAATCAATTACTTTAACAGTTGGTTTTTCTTCTACATCAACTAAAACATATTGATAACTCCCACCATTTTCAAAAGCTGTTCCTGGAATAGATTGAATAAACCCTTGTTGCTTTAACAAACTAAAATCAATGATGTACTTTTGGTATAAAGGTGTATCACTTTCTTTCGTTACAATTGGTAACATACCATTATTTTGTTCTGCATATAAATCAATAGCATTTTGTACTAGCTGTAATTGTGAATCTTTTGAGATTTGATTTTGGCTGAGGTTTTCTGATGGATACATGCAACCAGTCAGCAAAATTATACTAAAACCAAATACGATAAATTTATGTAACATTATTCTTCATCTTTCCTCCTTATCAGGCATCCGAAGGTCCACCAATCACCACTAAAGTGATTATAATGCCACCTATAATTAAACAGATATAGGCAATAAATGCCACAATACCTGACAGAATTCCTTTCAATTTATATCTACTGAGCACAATTAAAACCATGGATAAAATAAGAGCCCCCATGCCTCCAAACGATATCCACATTTTCATTAATGGATCTGACAACTGACATTCATCCTTTCTAACGGTTTCTCCAAGATTAAATACATCGTTACATATTATAACATAATTTATTTTTGTAAAGGAAAGCAAGAGGATGTTTTGTTTCAAAGGATATATAATAAAAAAATACCGAAGTAGTAGGGGCAAAATCTACTCCGGTAGTGACTAAATAAATACCCATTATCACCCTGAAAGTGAATGCTTGTGCGATTTATTGTATGCGAAGCAATAATACCTTGCATCCTCATGTGCCTATAATGTTAGTTTTTAAATAATTTAGTTAAGGAATTCATATCTTTAGGCATATTATTGTTCGTAATTGCTTTCACAATTTTATCTTCTTTTTGTTTTGACACAGGTTTACCAGAAAGACTGGCTAATTGTTTTACTAATTTTCTTACCGTTTTTTCATCCGAAAAATCAGCATTTTGCACAGACTGTGCTACTTTCATAATTTGATCAGGTTGAACATTTGATTTTTTTTGAATCTGATCAAACATATTTTGTTTAAAATCACTCAAATTAACTCCTCCTAACTACTATAGTCATTCTTATAGTATGCACGGAGGAGTTAAACAGTTAATTCGTATACCTATTTAGAAGTAACGATGAAATATCATCCACTTCATTTGTCCGGTTTCTGGTCATGAGATCATCGACTACTTCTTTCGGTGATCTTATTTCATAAATTACATCATATATTCCATTTGTTATCGGCATTTCTATATTCTCTTTTTTAGCTAATTGGTAAACTGCTTCTGTAGTACGAATTCCTTCCACTATCATGCCCATTTGGCTCAATACATCTTTTAATGGCATCCCTTTACCTAACATGTTACCTGCGCGCCAATTTCGGCTATGTGCACTAGTACAAGTAACGATAAGGTCACCAACACCAGATAAACCGATAAACGTTAATGGATTCGCTCCTTTAATCGTCGCTAATCGGGAAATTTCAGCTAATCCTCTAGTAATAAGTGCTGCCTTTGCGTTGTCCCCGTACCCCAATCCATCCGATATTCCAGCACCTAAAGCAATGATATTTTTAAGTGCACCACCTAATTCTACCCCAATGATATCCTTGCTTGTGTAAACTCGAAAATATTGATTTATAAATAAATCTTGGGTGAAAGCGGCCAATTCTCCACTTTCTGAAGCTGCTGTCAAAGTGGTAGGATGTTTGACACTCACTTCTTCCGCATGACTTGGACCAGACAATGCTACAACATCATCATACAAGTTTGAGGATAATTCCTCTTTTATCATTTCTGAAATACGATAATGACTGTCAGGTTCAATCCCTTTACTCCCATGAATGATGACTACTTTATGGTGTAATACCTTATTCAATTTTTGACATATTTCTCTTATTGCTTTTGTTGGAACAACTAATACAATAGCTTCGACTTGTTCAATAGCCTGATTGAGATCACCAAAAATCGTTAAGGAGTCCGGTAGTGAAATACCAGGTAAATATTTTTGATTTTTTTTCTCCAGTTCCATTGCTAGTTTTTGATCGCGATTATGTGTCCAGATCCTTACATCATGATGATTATCACACAAAACCATTGCAAGTGCTGTACCCCAGCTACCTGCTCCAAGAACTGCTATTTTCGACATCAGATTCACCTCTAACTTCGCTTACGAGCATAAATTTTTATTGGTGTTCCCTCAAAGCCAAAAGCTTCCCGTATTTGATTTTCAAGGAAACGTTCATAAGAAAAGTGCATTAGTTCCGGATCATTAACAAACACCACAAATGTAGGTGGTTTAACAGCCACTTGTGTTGCGTATAACACTTTCAATTTCTTACCGTGTTTCGTTGGTGCCGGATTAATTGCCAGTGAGTCCATGATTACATCATTCAATACATTCGTTTCGACTCGTTTGGTATGATTTTCACTTGCTTGTACGACTTTCGGTAAAAGTGTGTGTATTCTTTTTTTTGTTGCCGCAGATAAGTATACAATCGGTGCATAATCTAAAAATTGAAAGTGAGCTCTTACATTGTCCTCAAATTCTTTAATTGCTTGATCATGCTGTTTAATTGTATCCCACTTATTAACTACAATAACAACCGCTTTTCCGGCCTCATGAGCATAACCGGCTATTTTTTTATCTTGTTCGATTATACCAGTTTCGGCATCAATTAATGTTAAGACGACATCAGAGCGTTCAATCGCTTTTAACGCCCTTAAAATACTGTATTTTTCGGTAGTTTCATAGATTTTTCCTCTTTTTCTCATACCCGCTGTATCAATTATGACATAATCACGGCCATCTTTACTAAAATTGGTATCAATCGCATCTCGGGTTGTTCCTGCAATATCACTGACAATTACTCGCTCTTCATTTAGGATCGCATTAACTAAAGAAGATTTCCCAACATTCGGTCGACCAATTAGACTGAAATGAATGACATCTTCGTCTACCGGCTCGTTCTCTCTCTCAGGAAAAAGGTTTACAACACTATCCAATAAATCCCCTAATCCTAGTCCATGTGTACCTGAGATAGGATGAGGTTCCCCAAATCCTAAAGCATAAAATTCGTAAATCTGTTCACGCATTTCCGGGTTATCCACTTTATTTACGGCTAATACAACAGGCTTATTCGATTTATATAATATTTTGGCAACCTCTTCATCAGCTGCAGTAATCCCTTCTCTTCCATTTGCAAGAAAAACAATAACGTCTGCTTCTCTTATAGCTACTTCTGCTTGTTCACGCATTTGAATTAATAATGGTTCATCACCGATTTCAATTCCACCAGTATCTATTAAACGAAAAGTGGTATTAAGCCACTCTGCTTCTGCGTAAATACGATCTCTGGTTACTCCAGGAATATCTTCCACAATAGATATTCTTTCACCAACTAAACGATTAAAAATAGTTGATTTTCCAACATTTGGCCTTCCAACTATCGCAACTACTGAACTTCTCATGAAGGCACATCCTTCCTAAAATTGATTTTCTAAAATGTTCCTCTAACGTTTCACTTTACTAAATTACCACAACTTCTATAAATAAAACAAGTTAATTCATCTTGTTTACATAATATAATTATCGTTGCCTTTAATGTTTCACAATAATATATAATTCATCACTGAGTGCGTGACTGATACCATCTAATATGGCTTCTAAGTTTGCAGCAAATTTATCCATTTCTTCTTTGTTGTCACAGATAAAAATCGAAGTACCTGCTGTTACCTTATTGGCATTCGTCGTAATTGTAGCTAAAATAGCTTTTTCTAAAACCATCATTATCACTCCTTACTTTGTGCTTTAGATTCTGAAGGCATGCGAATCGCATTTTCTAACACTGGTACTGATTGGAATACTTTGAGAGCTTTGTTTATATCCTTATCTTGAGGTAATATAAATACACCAATGCGGCCGTCATCTAAATCACGTTTAATAAGTGGAACCAGAGCAGGAGTTCCAGAATCTCTATATACACCTAATGAAACGGATAAATCGTGTAATATAGCCTGACGTTGCCCCAAATTAGCAATAGTAGATCGCACATCAAAATTTTTAGGTGTTAATACAAACCCCATTCCATATTTTAGAATTTCCTTTTGTCTTTCCGGTATACCGATATTCATTATATATATGTTGTCAACATATAGGCCAGCTCCATCAAACGAAACAGGAGCTTGTTCGATATCGACAATGTCTCCTAGTGTTGAACCACTCATGTACTTTCGAATAATAAAATAGCACAAAACAGTGACAATAATAGCTGCATAAATATTCCAAATTAAATATGCCATAGTCACCAAAAGTGAAGTGAATATTACTAAATAATTTCTACTTTCAAAAGCAACCGCTATTCCCTCTATATAGGTGTTCCCTCTAGGGACTAATTCGTAGCTGTCCATTTCTGTAAGTGTATTTCTTTCCATATTGCGGACTTCTCTAAACTGCGATGCAGCAATGGTTAAAAACGTCACTGCTGTATATTCCTTTTCCATAATTGCTGGTACAGCAACAGCGCCGAGACTTGCTGCGATAAAACCTAACGCTAAATGAATAATTTTCCCATGCAAATAGGTTGGATATTGTCGATAGTCGGTTTTTAGCATCAGAAAACGAGCAATAATACCTAATGTAATTCCGAATAAAATGGGGTAGGTATATTCATTCACGAATTCCACCTCTTTTTGAATTCTAACATTTTCACAACGTTTTCTATTTTTGTTATTAAAAATTCCCAACTATGTTGAATAGCAATAAGCAACAGAATCGAAAATAAAATACTGAAAAAATGTGTATCATTAATCGTATATTGTAAGTAATAGCTTCGACATATAAGACTGTAAAAAAAATGACCAAAGCTAACTCCGGCAATTAAAATTGTAATTTGTTGATAAGTGCTTCTTGATGCAATTTGTACCAATAGGAATCCACTTATAACAGCAATTATAATAAAGGAAAAATCATTCAGAATAGGACTTGTAATACGCCAAATAAAATATATAGCATACAAATAACTTATAATAAGTATTGAAAAATACTTTTTGAATGACAGTTTACTATTTACAATAGAAAAAAAACTATACAATAATAGTAAAAAGAAAGATACATTCAAAGGTAAATCCATTACTATGATTTTGTACGGCAATAAAATTAAAAACAGGAGTAACAAAATTGAATATGTGTTACGCTTTCCATGTTTCGACATAAAAAAAGTCACAAAACACCATAATACCCAACATATATAAATGGTTAAATATTGATACATTGACATCACCTTTAACAGTATGTACGTTTTTCCAGCTTTTTAATCTTTTTTAAAGTACATAGTGGAAAAGAAAAAAACATGCTACAAAACGTAGCATGTTTTTTGAATAGATTAGAAAATATAATACTGGCGCATCTGTATAACTCTAACACCTAAAAGCTAGTACCGAACGCTTCAGTCCAATTTGATTGTTGCTAAACAGGAACTCTGCGCTTTTCTTATTTATCATCTTTATACTTATTTAATTTATCTCCGATCATATCGCCTAGTTGGAATCCTGATTGATCGTCATCACTTTCATACTGTTTAATTTCTTGTTGATTCTTCTCTTCTTCAATTTCTCTGATACTTAATGATATACGCTTATCTTCTCCACTTACATCAAGTACTTTTACATTGACAGTTTGTCCAACCTCAAGCACTTCGCCTGGTGTTCCGATATGCTCTGTAGAAATTTGCGAAATATGAACGAGACCTTCAACACCTGGAAGCACCTCTACAAAAGCACCGAAGTTAACTAAACGTTTTACAGTACCTTCTACTACATCATTAATCGCAATTTTTTCTTCAATATTATCCCAAGGACCAGGTTGTGTTGCTTTATGCGATAAAGATACTCTTTCATTTTCCTTATCGACAGATAAAACCTTCACTTTAAGTGTGTCGCCTTCAGAAACCACATCAGATGCTTTTTCTACATGATTATGTGCAAGTTGTGAGATATGTACTAATCCGTCTAATCCACCAATATCTACAAATACACCAAAGTCTGTAATACGTTGAACAATACCTTCAATCTCTTGACCTTCCTCAAGGGAAGTGAGTAACTCGCCTTTTTTCTTTTGTTCTTCTTCTTCAATAACCGCTCGATGCGATAAAATAATTCTATTTTGTTCTTTATCTAATTCAACAATTTTTAATGTTAGCGATTTATCTTGATAGTCAGCAAAATCCTCTACATAGTGTGTCTCTACTAATGAAGCTGGAATAAAACCTCTGACACCTACGTCTACTACAAGGCCACCTTTCACAACATCACGGACTGTAGCTTCAATAATTTCATTATTCTCAAACTTTTCTTGTAAATCGTCCCAAGCTTTTTCCGCAATTACAGCTTTCTTAGATAAGACTATTTCTTCGTCTTCTACTTTTTTCACTTGTAATTCCAGTTGGTCACCTTCACTAACTGCATCACTAGCTGTTTCTATGCGAAGTGCAGAGAGCTCACTAATCGGAACAATCCCTTCTACTTTATAACCGATATCAACTAGTACGTGTTTTTCTTCTACTTTAACCACTTTACCTTGTACAATATCGCCTACTGAAAGTTCCTTAATCTCAGAAATTTCTTGATTCATTTCATCCATGACAAAGACCTCCTTCGATTTCCAACACAAAAAACATAAATGTGCTTTTTTCTAACTTCTAACATTTAGCGTGATTTGTCAAGTTATATATATAAAACTTAATGATTTTCTTTAATTTTTTTAATTTCATTCATTATTGCATCAGTAACTTCTTGGGCAGATGCTTTCTTTTCTTTTAATGGCTCTAAATCAACTGGCTTACCATAGATAACTATAAGGGGCTCTTTACTCTTATAACTACCAACAATAGCACATGGGATCACAGTTGCTTTAGATCTAAGAGCAAAGAAACCAGCTCCTGCCAGACCTCTTTTTATCTCACCATTTTTACTTCTTGTTCCCTCTGGGAATAGTCCTAAAACATTACCTTCTTTTAATACTTCCAGACCTTTTCTTAACGCGTTACGATCTTTCATCCCACGTTTAATTGGAAAGGCGTTTACGTTATTTAAAATGAACGCAAAGATTTTATTTTTAAACAACTCTTCTTTTGCTAGAAAATGGATAGGTCGTGGACAAGTGATCCCAACAATTGGTGGGTCATAGTTCGAAATATGATTGGAACAAATAATGACTGGACCTTCTTTTGGAATATTGTCAATACCTACTTTTTTTACTTTATACTTTGGTTGTAAAACCATTTTAACCACTGTCTTTGCAAATTGATAAAAACTCATTTTCCTAACTCCTCATCTTTGAATTAACTAAAGATAATATTTTTTCTGCAACCTCATCGATGGATAATGAAGTCGTGTCTATTTCTTTTGCTCCGGGCGCTTTTTTTAGAGGTGATACAGCTCGTTCAGAATCCATTTTATCACGTTTTTCAATATCACGTTTGATTTGATCCAAGTCTGATGGAAATCCCTTTTGCAGGTTTTCTGCGTGTCTTCTTTCCGCTCGTTCTTTCACACTTGCAACCAAAAAAACTTTTACTTCCGCATCAGGAATAACTTGTGTACCAATATCTCGCCCATCCATTACAACTGCTCGTTTTTCAGCAAGTTTTTGTTGTCTTTTCACCATTTCCTCTCTTACTTCTGGAATAGAAGCTATTGCAGACACATTTTTCGTAACCTCTTCTGTCCTAATAGCATCCGTCACATTTTCGTGATTAATAAATACTTGTTGATTGGAGTTAATGTCGATTGTAATGTTATGAAGATGTTCTATAACTAAGTCAGCATTGTTTATATCAATCTGATTTTTGATTACAGAAAATGTTAACGATCTATACATTGCACCAGTATCAATGTATATGTAACCTAATTTTTTTGCAACTATTTTTGCTACTGTACTTTTACCTGCAGCAGCTGGGCCATCAATCGCAATGGCTATTTCTTTTTCTCTCATCATATTCCTTCCTACCCTTCTACCTATGAAAGACCTTTTCTACGATCTTCTAATTGTTTTGTAAAGCAGTACTGAACAATTAACTGCTGATGATGTTTATCCATTTCATTAAATTTCACAGATAAAATATCTTTATCCTCTTTTCTCTCATGTATTCGTACTGCTTCTCCAATAATATGTAAATATTCGATCTTTTTATCTAAAGGTAATACTAACATAATATCCAGTAATTCGCCCTCTTTTATTTCAATGCCTTTATCCACTAAAATAGCTAGCCCACCACCACTGATATCGTGAGTAACAGTAGTAAAAGAATCAAAATTTTGGTCTATACTTTGAACGGAAACATCCAGCATCGCTTCAACTCTTACAAATTCTCTTCGTTGGATTTTTTTAAGATTATTTACCTCGAATGAAAGAATTAGAGTTGGTATATTTTTGATTTTAGCTTTACCGATAACCTCACTAGGAAAACTAAATACTGAATTGTTTTCAATAAAGTGAACATGAAACTTTGTTCCCACAGGGAAAATATCGGAGCGATTTGTTTGCTCATCAATAGGGTAATCAATGTATACTTTATCTCTTTTTTGTTCGATGACCCTGCATTTGTACGTTGTTCTATCTTCTTTTATCTGCTCAAGCTGCAAAAATTTTCCGATTTTAATCAATGTTCATCCTCTTTCTTTGCTATTTATTTTGTTTTAATGGGAATTAGTTCAATACTTATTATCGCAAAAAAAAGAAAGAAGGAAAAGTCCTTCTTTCTCACTTTTTAATATTTCATCTCTGCTTGCTTCAGTTTATCTACTCTCACTTCACTTCCATCTGATGCATTGATGAAGATTTTGTATGTGTCTTGATTTAGTGTTCCTAAAAAAACATATGATAATACTTCTTCACCCATGTCATCTTCAATAATAGCTAGATGGTGTTCTTGAATTTTTAAGTTTGGATTTACTTTATCTCGAGCTTCTTCTTCTGATAATTCAATTTTAGGTATTTTTCTTTCATGATAATTTTCTAAATAATCTTTTGCAACAAAACCAAGTATCTCACCATTATCTAAAGCAACTTTGATTTGTATCGCATCTGGATAAATCCAAACATCATCATATTTTGGTACAAATTGAAATACACCAACATTGTCATACTGATTGCTTTCAACTAAGGCAAGCTCTTCGGTGAACTCCAATTTTGATAAATACTTTTTAGCATTTTGCATTGCCTCATGTAAACTTTTGTTTGATTCCTTTACTTTTCGATTAATCATTAAAGTTAATGGATATCCACCATTTTGGGTTATATCAATATATCCAGTTGTATCGTCTTCTTTATATGACCCACTGAATAATGGAACATTAGCGCCTTTTCCTGTTGATGCAACTGTTAATTCTGTTTCCTTATCAATTCGTAGTAGAGATCGCATTTTTTTCTTCGCTTCATCTTCTGATATCTTTTTATCTCCAAGAATTGAGAAACCATCTTTTTTACTTGAAGTTCCCATCATACTTGCATTCAGTTTTCCTTCTGAATATCCTTCTACCGTTTTTTCAACTGTTTGGAAACCATCTATAATTGTATTATCAGCTACCTGATCATTATTCACTAATGCTAGTTGTACATCCATCCATCTCAAATTATCTTTAAGTACCAAATTTTGTACTTTACGTAATTCTTTTTCTATATCTCCTGAAACTTTATAAAGAGATTCTAGAGCTTCCAATTCATCGTCAGAAAGGGGCTTTTTTTCTAAATCTCTTATAGCCGTACGATAACTAAAATCACCCATCTGTTGTAAAAATTCTTCTGTTTTGTTAAATGGTAGTAATGTTAATGGTAATTGACCTACATCATTATGTGCCATTGATGTTAACCGCCAAATTTCAGCCAATTGTGGTGATAATTGTTCTCTAGTATTCATTGCTAAAGTAGAACCAATTTTATCATGTAGTAGATCTAAGTTATAGGTTAAATCATGGAAAGATCGTTGATAATTATTTTCAGCCTGGATGAGAATTGCATTTTTTTCTTGATGTTCTTGATATCCCCATACAGATACTCCGATAACAGCTATACTTAAAAGCGTAATAAGCGTCCAACGAAACATTTTTTCACCTCCAAAAATTACATACAGAATATATGTTTTCCGATTCGTTTAATTTGTGGTCGTGACCAAATCCAGCTAGAAGTAGCAGTGTCAGGATTAAAATAATAGAGAGCCTCTCCAGTTGGGTCCCAACCATTAATAGCGTCTAATACGGCTCTTTTGGCTGTGTCATTAGGTGTTAACCAAATTTGCCCATCACTAACCGCAGTAAAGGCTCGAGGTTCAAAAATCACTCCTGATACAGTATTTGGAAACGATGAGCTTTCAACACGATTTAAAATAACTGAGGCAACTGCTACTTGGCCTTCATACGGTTCACCCCTTGCTTCACCATAAACAGCATTTGCCATGATTTGTATATCATTTTGTGAAAATCCTTGTGGTATATTGACAGCGGTTGGCTCTAAATCTTCATCTGTTGCTTGTGGTTGATTGTTATTTTGTTGAGCTGCTTGATTTTGATCTTGTTGTTGATTTTGCTGATTTGCATTACCATCGGATTCTTTTTGATTTGTATTAGGAGTTGGTTCCGTTTGTTTTTCTTTATCCATACCACCATAATAGGTGAAGTCCTTTCCTTTTTGAATTTGCTCATGCACAAAGCCTTTGTCAAATTCACTTGCTTTTTCCAACTTTTGCTTTACCTCTTGCCCTGCTAATCCATCTATTTCCATACCAAATTCATATTGAAAATTACGTAACGCCCAATACGTTCCCCAGCCGAAAACTCCATCAATATCACCATTATAAAAACCTAAATATTGAAGTCTCGCTTGGAGTTCAATAACGTCATCACCTGTAGCACCATGTTGTATCACTTGATTTGTAAATCCTTGAACCTGATTGTCTTTTCCATCAATGAAGAAAAAAGAACTAATGGCAAAAATGATAAGACAAATCGTTATCTTTTTTTTCATTAAAGCTACCTCCAAATTAATATCTAAGTGACATATTGTTATGGATAGCTTTTAATAAAAAATGAAATTTATTCATTTAAAAAAAGATACATACAATAAAAAAATTAAAATAGCTATCTTTCAATGAACAAAAAAAATACTCGTTTCATTTAAACATTGAAACGAGTAAGTAAAGAACCGTTTGAAAAGTTTACTCTTGCAAGGAGGCTGAAGCGTTTCCCGCTTGTTTTAACGAAAGAATGTCACCAATGAGAATTGCATTACTGCAAATTATTGCTCTATTTCGATGTGAGTTTCTTTTGATATCATTATTTAAACTTGTTGCTGACTGATTTCATTAGCCACTTTTACTTTCCTAAGGCTAAGCAACCACAGTATAACCATAAACGGGATGAGTCCGTATATCCATTGTCTCTGAATCGCTTCTATTATAAAATCATACGTTCCATGTAAGAAAGTAGGTAATAATAACGCTAATAACAGAAAAAATACACCACTGTTAGCTGAAAATTTTGCCCTTCCCAAATAATAACCCATTATTACTCCGAACAGTGCATGAGATGAAACTGGAAAAATCGCTCTACTTAATGCGAATTCAATACCGTGTGCAAATAAATAAAGAATATTTTCAACTGTTGCAAAACCCAAACTTATAGAAACTCCATATACAATCCCATCATAAACAGTATTAAATTTCGAATATTTATAAGTAGTGAAAATAAATATGAACCATTTAAAAAACTCCTCAAATAATCCATAGATGAAATAAGATTGTAAAAAAGAGGTTTGTGCAATACCTTCTTCTTGAAATGCATATTGAATAAACATAATTGGAAACACTAATAGTGCTCCATATATAAATGTACGGAAAATTGCATTAATCGGCTCTAATTCATATTTATCTTTTAAATAGAAAAACGATAACAACGCAAATGCCGGAGCAATGGAAACTGATATGAGAGCAAACAACTGATATCACCTACTTTCTATCTCCCGAGAATTATGTCATAATATCAAAAGAAATCTGTTAAAACAAAGATATTCGTGATATAAATAAAGAAAGTTGGGAACATAATGAAAAAAACGTTAATTATTCATACTGGTGGCACAATTTCTATGGAAGAGAATCAAGATGGGAGTGTTGTAGAAACATCAACACATCCCTTATCAAAAATGGAACCATTGCATTTTCTCCCTATTGAAGAAGTGCATTTATTCCACCTACCATCTCCACATATCACACCGAAACATATGCTTCAATTAGCAGAATTTATTCAGAGAAAAATAGATACGGATAACTATAACGGGATTGTAGTCACACATGGAACAGATACATTAGAAGAAACTTCATATTTTGTTGATGTGTGTGTAAAAACAACTATTCCTATTGTATTTACAGGTGCTATGAGATCGAGTAATGAAATTGGATCAGATGGTTTATATAATCTGATATGTGCAATTCGTGTAGCTTCTAACCCGAAGTCTTGTAATCGTGGTGTATTAGTTGTGATGAATGACGAAGTTCACACCGCGCAATATGTCACAAAAACTTCTACCACTAATGTTGCCACTTTTCAAAGTCCACAATTCGGACCTGTTGGCATGGTAACAAAACAAGATGTATATTTTTATCAAAAAACGTATCACCATGAAACTATTCATATCCATGACATAACAAAAAACGTACTACTCCTTAAAGCATATGCTGGGATGTCAAATGACCTATTAGATTATATTCAACCTTCACACATTGACGGAATTATTATTGAGGCACTAGGACAAGGGAATGTTCCCCCAACTATAGTCCCTGCTATAAAAAACTTTATAAAACATGATATAACGGTACTATTTGTATCTCGTTGTTATAAAGGAATCGTACAGCCTACCTATCAATATGAAGGTGGCGGGCGCACATTACTTGAGGACGGAGTCATCTTTGCAAATCATTTAAATGGTCCAAAAGCACGTTTGAAACTCTTACTCTTATTAGAAAATGGTGCATCTCATCAAGAGTTAATGAAAGCATTTAGAGATTAATTGATTTACTTTTACCCTCCACATAACCATATGTAGAGGGTTTTATTTTTATAATAAAAGATAATAATAACGATCTGTCCACTTTAGCACCGAACTAGGAGATTACGGAATGGCTCTATGAAAATGAAGACTTGCCTACGGAGGGTTCACTAACTTACCGTAATTCCATTATCTCAATTGAGTCAAACCAGCCGCTACGTTTCTTATCATTTTCACGACACTTTCTTATAATTGCTCTTTCTTTTTTATTGAACTGGCAATTAATCCACCGTGGAAACGACCATTCTCAATAAATATTTCGTTATTATCATATCCAGCAGCAATAACGCCAGCGATATAGATATTTTCTATATTGGTTTCCATTGTCTCAGTTTCAAAAGTCGGTCTACCTGACTCTTGATCAATAGTAATTTCAGCCTGTTTTAGAAAATCCTGGTTAGGCTGATAACCTGTCATTGCAAATACATAATCATTCTGAATAGATTTTTTCTCATCCTTCACTCGATAAATAATCTCATCCTTCGTTATTTCCTCAATCGTTGCATTAAATTCCATTTTTACTTTACCATGTTTTACAAGTGAAGCAAATTCCGGTAATATCCATGGTTTCACACTGGAAGAATACTCACTTCCACGATAAAGGACTGTTACATTAGCCCCAGCTTTATATAATTCGATTGTAGCATCTACTGCAGAGTTTTTTCCACCAATTACTGCAACATTTTGTTGGTAAAAAGGATGTGCTTCCTTAAAATAGTGAGAAACTTTATCCAATTCTTCCCCTTTTATTCCCATATAATTCGGTTGACCATAATAACCTGTTGCAATAATACAATATTTTGTCTGGTACGTAATTGTTTCTTTATATTGATTTTCCGTCTCTAGTTGAAAACCATCATTTGTTTTTTTTATTTTTATTACTTTTTCAAAGCTATTAATTCGTAAGTTTTTCCGAATTGCTACCGTACGGTAATAAGCCAATGCTTGGTTTCTAACAGGTTTATTTTTTTCCGTAACAAACGCAACGTCACCTATTTCCAATTTATCACTTGAACTGAAAAAGGTTTGGTGGGTTGGGTATTGGTAAATCGAATCGACGATATTGCCTTTTTCAATTATTAATGGATCTATACCAATATTTTGTAATTCAATTGCTGCGGACATACCACATGGTCCCGCACCAATCACAATCACTTTTTCTTGTTGCATATTGCGATACACTCCTTCAACACTTTACATATTTATGTATGTTTTAAATCCAGCCTCTAAAACGTACTGCTTCAGCTTGATTTTTCAAACCAACCATATAACTGGCCATATATATATTAACATTTTTATTTTTAGAAACATAGCAAACTTGTTTAATTGCTTGGTTGATAATATTTATAAATTTATCCTCCACTTCTTCTTCTGTATATTTTATTCCTTGCTTATATTCTAGCCATTCCAAGTAGGCATAGACTATTCCCCCCGTAGTGGTGATAACTTCAGGTATAACTTGTACATTCTTTTCGATGATCATATCCAATGCACGCTTATCAATTGAATCGTTAATAGTTTCAAGAATACATGCTGCACGTATATCGTTTGCAAGGTCTGATGTAATTTGTTCTCCTTTGGCTGTTAGAACTAACATATCGCATTTTTTTTGAAGAAACTCCTCAATACTTATACGATTTGGGAAGGCTTTCGTTACCAAACCGAAACTGTCTTTTCTCTTTAATATTTCTGGGATATCTAATCCCGCTGCATCATATAATGCGCCTTGTGGATCTGAAAGACCACTTATTTTATATCCTAATTCATATAACTTCTGTGCAACATAACTTCCTATTTGACCTATACCATGAATCATAATACCTTTATTTTGCTGTTCGCTTAATTCTGTCTGTATAGATCGGACCGTAGCAATAATTCCTTTCTCAATTGCTAGTTCTTTATCTTTAATTCCACCTAATACATATGGTTTACCTGCTATAAAATTAGGATCTGACCCCACATTCAACAGACTATATTCATCCATCATCCACGCCATAATCTGTGGATTAACTGATGCATCAGAAGATAAAATATCTGTATCAGGCCCAATTATTTGCTGAATAGTACGAATATAACCTCGGCACAGCCTTTCTAACTCTCGATGAGATAATTCTCTTACATCACACACGATACCACCACTACTGCCTCCAACAGGAATCTGCATGTTGCTCGTCTTTACGCTTCGAAGGATAGCTAATTGTGATACCTCTTCTTCGGTTAAATCCGGTCTAAAATGTACATTACCTTGCGTAATCCCAAATACATTATGATGTACTGCTCGGTACCCGGTAAACATTTTCACAGAATCATTATCCATTCTGACAGGAATCCTGACTTTCATTACTTTAGCTGGTTCTTTTAACAATTGAAATATGTCGTTAGGATAGCCTAAATGTTGTAATATGTGCTCCATCTTTTCTTGTAAATGCATATAGCCTTTTACCATTTTGTCACTCCTCATATTTTCACATACAAAAATAGTATACAACGATCTATTTATTATGTGAAATTTACAAACAGACCTAAAATCATCTGTAATAGGACATGGTCCTACCTCCATACAATGAAAGTGAAGGAAAATTTTCTTGTTTTGGAGAAAGGAGAAAATCATGACTTTTACACTAACCAAATGTTATTCACCGTTCGTTAGTAAGTTTGATCCTTGTAAACCAGTCTTAAAAAAGTGTTATTCTACTCCTCCTAATTTATATATAGGTTTTCAACCGAATAATGCAGAACAATTTCCGACTGCTAAAGAAGCGCTTTATGCTGGAACTCTATGGACTTGTTTGTATGATCCGTATTATTCGAAAAGGGGGAATCAAGCGAATGACACAGCAAAAGCCATTACCAGATAGCTATTATCAGCTACTGGAACAAATACAAGCGGTAGATTTCGTTTTAGTAGAGTTAACATTATACCTAGATACACATCCCAATGATCTAGATGCTATTAAACAATTTAATCAAGCTTCTTATGAGAGTAGACAATTGAAAAATCAATTTGAAGAACACTTTGGTCCTCTTATGCAATATGGTCAAAGTTATTCAAGCTATCCCTGGAATTGGAAAGAAGCTCCTTGGCCTTGGCAAGTATAAGAAGGGAGGAATATCAGAAATGTGGTATTACGAAAAGAAGTTGCAATACCCTGTTAAGGTTAGCGAATGTAATCCAATGTTAGCCAAATTTTTAATCGAACAATATGGAGGAGCAGACGGAGAGCTGTCAGCTGCTTTACGGTATTTAAATCAACGTTATACCATACCAGACAAAGTTGTTGGTTTATTAAATGATATTGGTACAGAAGAGTTTGCTCATTTAGAAATGATTGCTACAATGATCTATAAGTTAACTAAGGATGCAACTCCAGAGCAATTAAAGGCTGCTGGCCTAGGACCTCACTTCGTTAATCATGATCATGCATTATTTTATCATAACGCTGCTGGATCACCATGGACCGCAACATATATCCAAGCTAAAGGTGATCCGATTGCCGATTTATATGAAGATATTGCAGCAGAAGAGAAAGCACGTGCAACATATCAATGGATTATTGATATATCTGATGATCCTTTTATAAATGATTCGTTAAAATTTTTACGAGAGAGAGAGATTGTCCATTCACAACGATTCCATGAAGCGGTCGAAATATTAAAAGAAGAACGTAATCGCAAAAAAGTATTTTAATAGTTATCGTAAAAATCAGTCTCATCTTATTAATACAATATGGGGCTGATTTATTTTCGTTTTGGAAATTATAAATTTCGGATCTTGATAACATTAAAACCAAGGTATAGCACGTACACACAAGTCCCAAAATAGGAGACTTCCCTAAGCGTGCTACGATCGGATAGGAATAACTCAGCCGTGATCCATTATCGATTACAATCGTCATTTTGCTTGCCTTCATCGATCCCTCCGTGTTACACGGTTACAGTCGCTACGCTCTAGAAGTGACCTCTATTTACTTTTGATCATTAGATTAATTTTCTTCAATATTAGGAATAACAATTTCCTGACCTACGATTAATGTATCATTTTCAATTTGATTGGCCTCCATAATTTGTTTTGCAAAGTTCGAATTCCCGTAATATTGTTCAGAAATCGAAAATAAGCTATCCATTCGTTCTACTTCATGAATAGTAATATCTGAGTTGTTATCTTCTTTTACAATATTAGAGGAATTCTTCGTAATGAATACCTGTTCTACTGGATGCTCGCTTTCCTTAGACTCTGCAGATGATAAATACTCTTCGCCCCATAGTTTAAATGTTAATATTAAGAGTATAATCACTATAAACAATACTAAAATAAATCGTATAAAAGGAAAGGATATCTTCCATTTAGACTTCATTTTTCTACTCTTATGCACTTCACTTCTAGGAGGTAATGAATCTGACTTAATATACTTTTTTTGTTGCTGATCAACTTGATTTCTTAGTGATGCTGCTTGATCGTCTCTTTGATCATGATGCATGCCTAAACCTCCCTGTCCTAATTAACAAAGCCAATATAACATCCACAAGAAAATGAAGTGTGATTACCACGATAAGATTGCTTGTCAAATGATAAACAAAACCTATCCAAAAACTCAATCCGATAATCGCAATAAACAAGACCATTTTTGATAAATATCTAATATGAACGACTGCAAAGAGTATGCTAGCAATCAATATACCAAAATTGGTTTGGATCACACCCCTAAATAGAAATTCTTCAACAGAAGCAATGAATAAACACAATAAAATGATTTCCGTATATGAGCCTTGCTGAAATATCTTTTGATTGATGCCTCCATCATCCCACCATTTTTTAGCAAAGAATCTCATTAGCGTTAAATCCAATAAAACTATTACAAAAGCAGAGAAAACACCAAATATAAGCCAATCATAAAAATTCCAATAGAATAAAGAACTTATAGTCTGCCAGTCATCTATCAAAAAAGAAGCTAATATTACAGTGATTAGCCCAAGAAGCGCCTGTGATATCCAAACTTGTTGTTTCAATTGTTTACTTGAAAGTAATTTTATAAGGTCTGCTTGGCTTTTTTGCATTTTATTCTCCTTGGTATAACATCTCTTTTAAACTGGTTCGCCAATCTTGATTTTTACTGTTACTCTGTTCAAATGCTGGTCGCCAGTTCTCCCATTGGAAGTCACAATAATCACAACACATGTTGCTTGGTTTTTGAATATGATCTTGGAAATGGCTAAACAGTTCTTTTCTTCTACAACCTTTTGTATGGAGCCATTCTAGCATTTCATTTAATTTATTATATTTGTATTGATAACGTTGTTCTATTGTTTTTTGCAAAGAAAGAACGGCATCCTTAAAAGAAATATTTGATATATTGATTCGGTCTTGTTCTATTATCTTAAGCTTTTCTAATTGATAACGAAAAAACCGCCAATGAGGTTCAACGCCATTTGCTTTCAACATAAACTCGTCTTTTAGTTCTTCAATCGATACTTCACTATTATAAATTTGTTGTAACATTAGTTTAACAAGTCCATCGTCCGGTAACTCTGAGTCGAGTAAACGTTGAGGTATGATACGATCATATTCATGGTAAAGGGTAACACTAACAGATTCCTGACCATTTCTCCCGGCTCTACCTATTTCCTGTATAAATGATTCAATTTGTGATGGAAAATGATAATGAATCACTAACTGGATATCTTTTTTATTAATTCCCATTCCAAAAGCATTTGTACAACAAATCACATCTAATTGCCTGTTCATAAATTGTTGTTGGATCAACAATCTATCCTGATTATCTAGGCCACCATGATAATAGGCGATATTTCGATCCTGTACTTTTGCTTGCAAGATAGATGCTACTCTCGCTGCTTCATCTCTGCTTGAAAAATATAGTAAAGTAGGAACAGTATAGTGCTTAATTATCTCTACAAGCTTGTCTTCCTTTTCTTTGATATGATTTACGCGTTCCACAACCAAGCAGATATTTGGCTTATCCATGGGGTAGATGAATTTTTCTACATCAGGTACTTGTAATGCTTCCATAATATCTTGTTGGACGTCAGGAGTTGCTGTTGCTGTTAGTGCCAACAATGGTGGTTTATGTAATAATTGATGCACTTGCTTTATCCTTAAATAATCCGGTCGAAATTCATGACCCCATTGCGATATACAATGTGCTTCATCGATTACAAACAAGCTAATTTTAAGGGATTGTATTCTCGATAAAATTCGTTTACTTTGAAGCATTTCCGGTGACAAATATAATAATTTATAGGAGTCAATTTCTTGTAATAACATTTCTCTTTCTTGATATGAAAGCATGCTATTAAGTGCAGCCACTTTTTTGAATCCAGTGGCCTTCAGTTGTTTAACCTGATCAGTCATTAATGAAAGTAATGGTGATACAACAATTACAGTTCCTGATAACAGCATCGCTGGTAATTGATAGCAAATAGATTTCCCTGTCCCAGTAGGTAGGACTGCAAAAACATTCCGTTTATTCAAAACTGCATCTATTATATCTTTTTGCCCTGGACGGAAAGTCGAAAACCCAAAATAGGTTTGCAAATACTGTTCTAATTGTGGTTTAGACATAATCATTTTTTCCAAAATTCTCTCTCCCACCTAAAGCTATAACCAGTTTAATTTGGAAATAACTAATTGTATCTGGTAATTGACGCTTAATATCCTTTAATTTTTTCGATTGCAGCTTTTCTATTATATCTCTAATCAATAGATACTGTTGTTCCGTCATGTATACCGACCAATTCAATGCCTTGTAAATATACGCGATTTCGACAATGTGATCTTTTATTGTATTTACTTTTAAGTTACGAACATTGGCAATTTCGTCAATCGATAGTCCTTGTTGCAAATAATAAAATGTCTGTTTTCCTGAATCACTTAATAACATATGATTTTTATGAACAGGATATAATTGTGGAAGAAACGTAAGTTTGTCTTTCGTTTCGATTGTTTTACATATAGCGTGAATAATGTTCTTAAAAGACAAATAGACATCATGAATTGTTAATTGATATTTCTTAGAAATTTGGTATCTGCTTAGCCCTACTTTTTTTAGTGAGGTTAAACTATCAACAAAAGCCCCTGCATGTGAATCCGGAAAATCCTCTAATATAATAATCAAATCTTGATGTATATATTTCAGCATTTTTTCTGTACCCAATTGATGTTGTTTATTCCATACTTTTTTTACAAATTGTTGGGTTTCAACATCTTCAATAATTGGTATAAACCGTTGTTCTTTCTGGTGTAAGTGAGTTAATGTCTGAATAAATAGCAGCAAATGTTTTGAAAATTGATCTCCCGTTTGATGAAATTCTGCACCATTTAAATTAAAATAAGGCTCGTATTTTTCTTTAAGTTGTTTATAATAAATCTTTCCTTTATCAGTAATATATACAGTTTGTTGATTACTGTCTATTGTAATAAGCTGATTATTACTTAATCGTCGAATTTCCTGATTAAATGCTTGTCTTGTTAATGGTTTATATATCCCAAAACAGGTGGTTAAACCAAATAAATTACTGTCTTGTATCGTTTGAGTAGATTTCTTTGCCGTTAACAAGTGAAAAATATTATATATTGTTCGTTCACCATTTAATTTCATTATACTATCTAATAAAATACATTCAAACATCTGAACACCTCAATTTTAGCTATATATATTTTAACAATTATTGTGAGATTTGAATACTCCATCATTGTAACTTAAGAAAGTATTTGATAATCTAATAGCTAGAATATAAGAAAGAAAAGGAAGTGGCGATTAATGCCATATTATACGTGGATAGATAAAGAAACATGTATTGCATGCGGAGTATGTGGTGCAACCGCTCCTGATTTATTCGATTATGATGACGAAGGAGTCGCATACAGCAAACTCGATAATAATAAAGGTGAGAAAAAAGTTCCTATTGATTTGGAAGAAGATCTTTTAGATGCACACGAAAGCTGTCCAACAGAATCAGTAAAAATATATCACAAAGAATAGGGAGTGTAACAACCCTATTCTTTGTTTCGGTTATGCCCGGTAGCTTTTTACAGTCTCTAATAGGCGTTTAGTTTTGAAAAGTTTCATTTGAAATAACATTAATTTGATCGGTAGTTTGAATTGGTTGAGTTAAATCATATTTGCCAATTTGATCGATACCTATATTAAAAAGTACTTCTTGATATCCATAAGTGGATGCTGTTGCCAGGATCGCTTCAATCATTTGAACAGTACTTTGATTCAATCCAATTTGATCAGATGACAATGAAACAAATACCTGACCTGCCTTCTGATCCTCTGTCTCAATCACCGTATCTTCAGGAATAGAAGGCTGAACATTGAATTTTGGTGCGGCTATTTTCATTTCTTCTAAGGCAGCAGTCAATGTCTTAAATGCACCATCAGTCTTTGCTGCAAGCCAATCTGATCCATTATTATATTGATATATTTTATAAGGTACTTGCTCTATTGGATTTAGTGGATAAAGATTATTACTCATATCTACTTGATTTAAAATAGGGTCACGATTCTCAAACTGAATCTCCTCTATCCCTAATGGCTGAAACATAAATGTTAACACTTCAAAAAAATTGCTGCTATTGTTTCCGCTAGCTTGCACTTCAAAAGAATTAGTAAATGTTGCATGAACTACTTGATTATCTCTTTCAAATTGTATATCACGTATTCCGATATCATATAATCCGTTTTCTTCTAAATCGATATAGTCGGTAATTTGACTATAGGAGAAGTTATTGTTCAAGATAGTTATCGGCACAATGTGTTGCCCTTGTTCAGTCAATAACGCCATAAAACTCGGAGAGTGTGTATCATCGATATCAAGTAGATATCGATAATCTTCATTTAATCTGTCTAACGCTTCCTCTTCGTTAAAAATTTCTGCTTTTTCTGCTTCTCCTGTTGAGGATGCTTTATCATCACCATTATCAAATTTTTCTAAAGTATCCATGTTGGATTCATCTGCCATTTCTGATGATGATTGCTCCAAACTATTTGAAAAGTCTTGCCCCTGTATAATAATAAACAATAACAGAACCGCACTAATTGTAGCAATTATTGGAACCCATACAAATGACCGTTTCTTCCGAGAAGATACTTCATCTTGATCTATTTTTAATTGAATTTTTTGATAAATCTCCTCTTTAGTACGTTTATCCTCTATTTTAGGCAATTTTCGCAGTTGCTCTTTAATCTGTTCATCATTTGGTTTATGATTATTTTTCATGATAGCGTTCCTCCTCTCCAAACGAGGTCATCATACATTGTTGCAGAACTTTTAAGGCACGATGTTGAGTTGTTTTCACTTTACTAGAGGACCAATCCAATATTTCCGCCGTTTCTTTTATATTAAAGTCTTGTATAAAACGTAAAATAATCACTTGTTTTTGGTCGTTGCTACAATGTTCCATACAATGATAAATTTGTTTCCTATGATCATCTAATAAAATATACTCTTCCGGCTCTTGCTGTTCGGATTTAATTTGCTCTCCTTCTTCTCCCCAGTTAAAGAATTCTAAAAATTTATTTCTTTTTCTTTTTAATTTGCGGAAATAATCAAAAGTGACATGTCTTGCAATTGAAAAAAGCCACGTTTTTTCCGAACTTTCACCTTTGAAATTCTGATAAGAGGTTAGTACCTTTATATAGACATCCTGTACAATATCTTCTGTTTGTTGTTTATCTTTTACCATATAAAAAATAAATTGAAATAAATCCTGATGATATTTACTATATAATTCTTCAAAAGTGGTCTTCACCTCAAGACCCCCTCACCTTATACTATTTGTCGATATTTTCATCAAAAAGTTACAAATCACTCTAAAATTATGCTACAAAACTAAAATACCACAGTAATCTATACTGTGGTAGTAAATTTTCAAAATAAACGTTTGACACGCTGGAATACTCTATTTAATATTGGGTATAAAATAATCATAAAAATAACATTGCCAACCGCATGAGCGATATCAAATGTGATACCAGCTAGGTAATATGCGACAAAACTGCCAGCAAACGTAAATGTACCTAGATTGACAATCAAACCATAAATAAATGCAGCAATAAACGCAAAAATAGTTAATAGGAACATTTGTTTTTGACTTTTCATTTTGCCTATTAATCCAGCAATAAGTCCTATTAAAGCCCATGCGATCATTTGCCAAATAGTCCAAATACCCATTCCTAAAAAGAGATTTGTAATGTAGGTTGTGATAATGGCAATACATATTGCGGGTAATACACCTAGCATTGCACCACTTATTATGATAATTGATGTTACAGGTTGTATATTTGGTAAAAATTGAAAAGTGATTCTTCCTATAACACAAACAGCAGCTAACAATGATATAAGTGTAAGTTTATTGGTACTCAATTTATCACTCAATTACTTGAAGATCAAATGTTATATGATCTTCATCCTCTACTTGGTAATCAGCAATCCCCTCGTTTACCATTTCTCCATTTGCTTCATATGTCCAAAAAATATTCGCTCCCGTATCTTGTGCATGTCCTTCAATCGCTGTAAGAAATCCTTCATCTGTTACTTCCACATCATAATTATCCTCTAAAATGGTTAATAACGTTGTACCTGGTTGAACCGTGAAATCCTCATCGCTGATCGTAGTATTTGATGTCTGATCCGTAATAGTTAATGAGATGGATATGTCATCTTCTGATGTAGTGGAATTCCCACAAGCAGTCATTAATATCGCTAAAATAGTAATAATAAATAGTTGCTTTATATGTTTCATATTTTTCATTCTCCTCAATTTTATATTCGTTGAGGATAAAAGCTATGTTAAAGTATGTATAATGATGATACGACACTCCACATGCTTATTCCTCGAAGCATGAATAGATGTTTAATGGCAGGTCTCCTGACTTTGTGTATAATTTCTACTTTAGCGTCTTCCTATACGTAAATTTACATACAGTGACATAAGCTATTTCATTACACTTACAGTTGCGAGGACAGTTCTGGATTCACACCAGATTCCCTATTAAGCAATACACCATTAAACACGCAATAATCTTTTAATTTTGTGTTATTTCGAATTTATACCCTACACCCCATACCGTTACGATCATTTTCGCAGCATCTGTAGATACTTTGCTTAGTTTTTCCCTTAACCTTTTCACATGCGTGTCTACTGTTCGTAAATCACCAAAAAATTCATATTTCCATACTTCTTTAAGTAATTCTTCCCTTTCAAAAACTTTGTCAGGTGATTTTGCTAGGAATAAGAGCAATTCGTACTCTTTAGGAGTCAAATTAACCTCCTTGTTATCTGCTAAAACACGATGTGCATCATTATCAATTAATAGGTGTGGAAATTCAATCAAATCTTTGGACCGATTTGACATATTTATTGAATTGGAATTTGACGACCTTCTCAATAATGCTTTGACCCTTAACACCACTTCACGAGGACTAAATGGTTTCACTATGTAATCATCAGTCCCGGCCTCAAAACCATGAATTCGACTTAACTCTTCACCTTTGGCAGTGAGCATAATAACTGGTGTCGCCTTCTTAGTTCTCAGTTCTTTACATACCTCTAACCCATCTTTTCCAGGCATCATCAGATCAAGTAAAATCACTTCGTAATCTTCATTCAGAGCTAACTTTAAGGCTTGTTCTCCATCTTCCGCCTCATCAATCACATAGCCTTCACGTTCAAGATACATTTTTAATAGACGGCGAATTCTATCTTCATCATCCACAACAAGTATTTTCTTTGTTTGCTGTTCCATCCTTCTCCCCCCTATCTCTTTATAGTATATAGGCAAAAAGCACAAGAGACAAATATCACTTGTACTTTCTGTAAAAACGATTATGCGTAAGAATGTAAACCAGCTAACACAAGGTTAACAACGATTAAATTAAACATAATGATAGCAAATCCGATTACAGCTAACCATGCTGACTTTTCACCATGCCATCCACGTGATAAACGAAGGTGTAAGAAAATGGCATAGAAGAAAAAGGTAACAAGTGCCCATACCTCTTTCGGATCCCATCCCCAGTATCTATTCCATGCTTCTTGTGCCCAAATGGCAGCAAAAATTAATCCACCTAAGCTAAATACTGGAAATCCAATAGCAACTGCCCGGTAACAGACTTCATCTAATAATTCAGGATTTGCTTTTTTAAGAAGAGGTTGGATAGCTGCAGCTAATCTCTTTCTTAAAATTACTCTAGCTAACAAATATAATAATAAACCTACAGATAATGACCAGACTAATGTATTTAATTTACGAGGGGCTTCCGCTCCATGCATCCATCCTGGCGTCGTAAATATAGCATCCATCCTATCTTCTGATGTTAGTTCCCCGTTGTCTGGTCCAAACAATGCTGGTAACTGATATTCTAATGTGAATTCTTCTTCATCAACTACATAAGAAAAGGTAGCGTTATAATCCATTGCTGAAAAAACAGTCGTGATTAAAACAAATCCTAATGTTGCACAAATAGAGTACATAATGATTTCTAGCCATCTAGTTTGCTTGGTATTCTTTGATTGGTCAATTTGATGGATTAAATAAATAATACCAGCGACAAAACTAGCTGCTAAAATCGCTTCACCTAAAGCAACTGTAGTGACATGAATATACAGCCAGTGACTTTTTAATGAAGGGACCAATGGTGAAATCTCCTTTGGATACATACTTGCGTAACCAATAATTAACAATGCTATTGGTAAGGCAAATAAACCTAACAATTCTATACGATATATAAAGTATAAAATAATAAATGCCAATACAAGCATCATACCGAAAAAAGTAACAAATTCAAACATGTTACTGACTGGTGCATGTCCACTTGCCATCCATCTAGTAATAAAGTAACAGGCTTGTGAAATAAATCCTAATATAGTAGTAGCAATCGCTAATTTATTCATTAATGTGAATTGCTTCGTTTGTTGCTTGTCCTTAATTGTTGCAGCAAAAAAGATAACTGCAATTAAATAGATCACAAAAGCAGCATACAGCAAGCCACTACTTAAAGATAGTAAATCCATACACATTCTCCTCCTTTCATCACCCGAAACGGTAATGATTTACGCATCATTCTTCTTTTCTTGATCCTGTACCATGGTAAATGATGTTCCAGTAATTACTTTCTCAAATTCTTTCGTTAAGCCATACCAGTTTTTATTCGTATGACATGCTATATAGATTCGTTCTTCACCTGGATGAATCCATATTCTTCGATGTTGCCAATACATTCCTTGAATGACACCTATCATAAAAATAAACGCACCTAATCCTAGAATAGGAAGGGTCAGATCTTTTCTTACTTTTAAACCAGTAACATCACGTACACTAAAGTCAGTTAAGCTCAGCTTATATTGATTATCACCTGAAGGTATATTATGACCAATTGCTAAAAAGCTTGCTTCGCGTTCTTCGATATCAGGACCGTAAACAAAAAAGACAAACCCGGGATTTCGGGGATAATTAGATATCGATCTTGGTTTACCATTATCCAGTTCATATTCTGGATAATATCTGTTTAATTCAATACGATAACCATTATCAAACACATACTCACTTTTAGGATCGGTTAGATCGACTGTAAACTCTACTATAGCCTCTTCTTCTTCATCCGCCGTTCTATGTAATTTAAAGGACATCGTTTGAAATTCGTTTAATTGATAACTATCTTGATAAAGTGCTAAATCATTGATTTTCATCGGTTCATTGACAATAATTTCTCCACGTTTGACTTCTTTTAATTCTGGCTCAGAACCTATTACATCTTTTGTAACATCTTCATAGATAATCGCTTTTGTTTCAAAATGTTTCGGTACAGGTCCACTTGTATTTTGTAATGCATCTTTAAAAATAGCATCTTCACCATCATTTCCATACGTTTCAAGTATAAACTCTTCGTTTTTTATGTAGTATTGTTGATGAGTGCTTGGGATAACTTGCGTCTCGCCTTCTCGCACCCATACAAAATCATCAACGTACATAAAGGGTATGAATCGAAATAATGTTCCTAATAAAAAAATAATAAGACCTAAATGGTTTACATATGGACCCCAGCGTGAAAATCTACCTTTTTCTGCTAGAATGTGTCCGTCTTTTTCTGTTATTTTATAACGTTGCTTTTTCAGGTTATCTATAAAACGATTTTTATCTTTCTCCTGATAATCTTGATATTCCCCGAAAAACTTCTGTCTTTTCAAAAAATTGGGATGTCGTTTAATAGCTTGATTTTTCAATGCTTTATATAAAGGAAATCCTCGATCAATACTTACGATAAAAATAGAAATTCCAATTAGGGCAACCAAGATCATATACCACCAGGAGCTGTATAAATTATGAAAACCTAATTGATAATAGATTTGTCCAGTTAATCCGTACTGATCTCGGTAATGTACCGCGGGATCAATATTTTGCGGAATGTACATTTGCTGAGGATATATCGTTCCTAGAGCAGATGCAACTAAAGTAATGGCGATTAAAGTTACACCAACTTTAACAGACGAAAAGAAATTCCAGATTTTATCTACAATCGAACGATTTTTTGTTTTTGAACGAATCGCACTTCCATCATATCGCATATTTAATAATGTACTTTGCTGGTCACTATCTAACGGATTTCCACATTTTTCGCAAATGGTCGTCCCTTCTTTATTCTGATGACCACAAGTACTACATTTTATTGTGTTCATTGAAATCCCTCACGTTCCCTTTGGTACAATCTGTTGTAAATAACCTTCTAGTCGTTCTAGTGAAAGTTCACCTAATACTCGTTCTACCACTACACCATTTTCGTCGATGAAGTAAGTCGTAGGTAATGGTCGTATACCATAAGCATCCAAGACTTGACTGTCTTTATCATGCAATATTGGGAATGACAAATCATACTGATCTACAAACTTATTAATTACTAATTCTGTAGCATCAACACTGACAGCAACAATTTCTACCCCTTGCTCTTTATATTTTGGATATAACTTCTCCATATAAGGCATTTCACGTTCACAGGGTTCACAATAGGTAGCCCAGAAATTTAACATGACTCCTTTTCCTTCAAGATCAGAAAGCTGTAATGTTGATTGTTTCGCATCTTCATTGTTTGCAACACGTTTTAGTTGAAAATCTGGTGCTTTATCGTTTATATCAACCGTTGCTTCTTCTTCAGCGGTTAAATTCGAAACAACGGCAAACAATAATGCTCCGAAAAGTACTACTAATATGGAAGATCGAAAAATAAAACGATTTCGTTTCTTAGCTTTTTTGGTTTGTTTCGCCTGTTCAATCTTATTCATAGTTCCCCACTCCCTTCGATCATTGTACCATTTACGATGATCAAAAATTGTGACAGTTATTTAACAATTACTTAGCCAATTTCTTTAGATCAGCAACTTCTTGTGGTGTTAGTTCCCGGTGATCACCAGCATTTAAGCCATCTAATGTCAAGAAGCCAAATTTTTCTCGTTTTAGTTTCTGTACCGGCGTACCTATTGCTTCAAACATTCTTCTTACTTGCCGGTTCTTACCTTGATGTAAAACGACTTTAATAATCGCTGTTTTTTTCTTTTGGTCAGTTGACATTAGCTTAACTTGTTTTGCTTTCAGTATATCTCCATCAGAACGGATTCCCTTCTTAAACAATTGTAGTTTTTCTTTAGAAGGTATTCCCTCTGTTTTTACGATATATTCTTTATTAATCTGATGACTCGGGTGTAATAATAAATTTGTAAAATCTCCATCATTGGTCATAATTAATATGCCTGACGTATCATAGTCTAGTCTACCAACAGGATACAGTCTTTCTTGATATTCTTCAAAGAAATCAGTCACTGTCTTACGATTTTTATCATCCGATACACTGGTAATCACACCACGTGGTTTATAGAAAAGAAAATACAATAATTTTTCCTTTTCAATCGGTACTCCCTCTACTTTCACTTCGTCTTGATCCGTAACTTTGGTTCCTAATTCTGTCACTACTTTACCGTTTACTTCAACAAGACCATTAACGATCATTTTCTCTGCCTTTCTTCTAGAAGTGATGCCACTTTTGGCAATTACTTTCTGAAGTCGTTCCATATTATGCTCACACTTTCTCTCAAGATTTATGTTATCATTGTTAACCATGACATTTATTTCGTATACATGAAAAACAGTAGCGCTTTACAACCGAGCGCTACTACAAGAATAACCACGAAACAATAATTACTGAAACTATTATACCAATAAAATCTGCAATCAGTCCAACTTTTAAAGCATTCCCCATCTTTTTAATCCCGACCGCACCAAAATAGACCGTTAATATATAGAGGGTAGTATCCGTACTTCCTTGCATGGTAGATGCCAGTCTACCTAAAAAGGAATCTGGACCATAGGTTTTGATGATCTCAGTTGTTATACTTAAGGCGGCTGTTCCTGAAATCGGACGTAATATAGCCAATGGTGCAATTTCTGCTGGTATTCCAACCTTTGACAATAATGGTTGTAATAAGCTGATAAAAGCATCTAAAGCACCTGAACTTCTAAGGATCGCAATGGCAACTAACATTCCTAACAAAAAAGGAAGAAGAGAAATCGACATTTTTAAGCCTTCTTTCCCACCTTCCACAAATACTTCATATGCTGGAACTTTTTTTATAATGGCCACAATTAATATCATCATTACTGTCACTGGAACTAACCAGATACTTATGATCGTCATCCATTCGACCATACTTAAACTCCTTTCCCTTTAGCTGCATAGCGATTATTTTTCCGTCTTTTTTGTAATAAACGATCAATGGTTATCGCTGAAATAGTTGTAATAAATGTAGCCAAAATCGTACTTGCAACAATTTCAGTCGGCGCAGCTGAATCATACTCCATACGAATGGCAATTACTGTTGTTGGTACTAGTGTAAGGCTGGAAGTATTAATAACTAGAAATGTAATCATGGAGTTACTTGCTTGATCAGATTTGCTTATTTTCTTCATCTCTTCCATTGCTTTAATTCCCATCGGTGTTGCTGCATTTCCTAACCCAAATAAATTCGCAGAAAAATTAGCAAGAATATAACCCATTGCAGGATGACCATCTGGAATTTCAGGAAATAACCGTCTTACAATAGGCCTGAAAAGTTTAGCAAAGCCACTCAATATTCCAGCTTGCTCTGCCACTCTCATCATACCTAGCCAAAAAACTAATACACTAGCTAAACTGATAACCAATGTTACAGCATCACTCGCCCCTTCAAACAATGCCTTATTTACCTGTTCCATCGTTCCATTAAACATCGCATACACAATTCCGATTATTGCCATTAATGCCCAAATAACATTAATCACTATTATCACCAAACAATCGTTTTACTTGTTCCCATAAAGAAGTCCAGAACGTTGTATCTTCAGCTTCCTTGACTGTATGGTAGTAAAGTGCTGTTTCCGTAATTGCTTCATCATTTAAATAGAAGACTCGCTCTCCAATTTTGTCAAAATCCGACGACGTACGACTAACATAATTTTTATAGCTAATATTTTCCATTTCGTTTTCTGATAAAGGATAATAGACAGGTTCTTGAATTTCTGCTGTGATTTTAAATTCCTCACTCGCCTCTAATTTTATTGTGGTTTTTTCTTGCAATTTTTGCAGTGGAAACCGCTCAAATCCCCATTCAAATAAATTGATATGATCTTGCCAATCACTCGGTGCATCTAACGTGACGACAATTAATGTTTGTCCATTTTTTTCAGCAGTAGATACAAGTGTTCTTCCAGCAGCTTTTGTATAACCTGTTTTTCCGCCATTACTATACTCATATAATTGGGTAAGTAATTTGTTTTTATTAATCCAGGCATAATCACGTGCAGATGATTGATAAGAAGAAGTACTGGAAATTTCTCTAAAAATTTCATTCTCCATGGCATATTTTGTTAAAAGCGCCATGTCATATGCTGTTGAATAATGTGTTTTAGAATCAAGCCCATGGGGGTTATCAAAATGACTATTTGTCATACCTATCCATCTGGCTTTTTCATTCATCAGGAAGGCAAAGCCCTCTTGACTTCCACCAATATGTTCACTAATCGCAACGGCTGCGTCATTTCCTGACCTTAACATTAACCCATAAACAAGATCTTCTAAAGTTATCTTATCTTCTTTTTTTAGATAGATAGATGATCCCTCAGTTGATATTGCATTATCGGAAATATTAACATACTCGTCTAGCTTATTCGATTCAATCGCTATAATTGCTGTCATAATCTTTGTTATACTTGCAATAAGTGTTGGATTATCTGCATTTTTTTCATATAGTACTCTTCCAGTCTCTTGATCCATTAAAATGGCACTTTCTGCCGAAACATCTACCGCTGCCTTTACATTCGGTTGTGGTAATAAAACAAAGATTAATATAAACGAAAGAATATAAATTATCGGTCGCATGACACACCTCATCTCACTTTGCATATACGTTAGTACCATTCTATGCAGACAAGCAGTGCATATGACTAGAAAACAAAACCCTTATGTTCTAAAGATATCATTTCAAAGTAATGACGAGGTTTTCCCCTTACTTAGGTTATTATCCCTGTGAAAGTGCATAAATAACGTATTTTAATCACTTATATGGTTTTAATACCTATATGCTTCTTCTGATATTCGTTGTAGAAAATGGTATATCGGAGGCAGCCGAAGCGATTTCCTTGCACACGATAACTTCCATCATATGGTTATAGGCTTTCCTACTCTATAAAATAAACCCCTGTAACTTTTAAAGCTACAGGGTTAGTCGTTCATATTTTGTAGTCGGTCGAAGAATAGGTCAGCCTCTTGCTCTATATCGATTTCGTTAATATCTTCAGGTAAAGGTGGTAAATCTTCAATAGAACTTAATCCGAAGTAAGTTAAAAATTCGATCGTCGTTCCAAACAATATTGGTCTACCTACTCCTTCTCTACGCCCCACTTCCTCAATTAATGCTCTGGAGATAAGGGTTTGTAGTGGACGTTCGCTTTTAACACCCCGAATCTGTTCAATTTCAGTTCTAGTGATCGGTTGTAAATAAGCAATAATCGCTAGTGTTTCTAGTGCAGCTTGTGATAACTTAGCTTGTACTTTAGCTTCTTTTAATTTCGTAAAATATTCACTGTGCTCTGGCTTGGTGGTTAAAAATAACACTTGTTGTGATTCCATCAACATAATGCCTCGTTTAGCATGTTCATATTCGAATTTTAATTCATTGATTAGATGATCAGCCATATCTTTATCCAAGTCTAACACTTTTCGAATTTCTTTCTTATGTATGCCTTCGTCTCCTGCAGCGAATATTAACCCTTCCATAATCGCCTTAATATCATTTATATCCAACTTGATTACCTCCATCAATCATTAAGACTGGTATCGATATACCATCAATTCATCCAACTGTTTCTCCTGTTTGCAATTTATCTTTTTTTGTTTCATTAATTCCAATAACGCAATAAATGTTGCAACAATGTAAGTTCTTGTTTTGCTTGGGAAGAGTTGATAAAAAGAAATCGGTTGTTCGAGTTGATTTACTTTTTCCATGATTTCATCCATCCGTTGATCGATCGGGATTTCTTGACGCTGAACCGAAGTTTCCATTGGTCGATTCCATTTTTGCCTTTCCAAGACCTTCCCAATTGCTTCTATCATGTCATATATATTGGCGGCACCTTCTGGTAATTGATATGGTTCTTCCTGCCCCAGTTGAAGTGGTGGTCTTGTATGAACTTGGCTTTGTTCCACTTCTCTTTCTTTAAGATGTTCCGCAGCTTCCTTATATTTTCGATATTCAATAAGACGCCGCATCAATTCTTCACGCGGGTCTTCTTCATATTCTTCCTCAATTTCCACAGTTGGATTAGGTAATAATAGCTTGCTTTTGATTTCCAGTAATGTTGCTGCCATTACTAAGTATTCACTTGCAATATCAAGCTCTAATTGTTGCATTGTATGAATATAAGCCATATATTGTGCAGTTATCTCTTTTACTGGAATATCATAAATATCAATTTCGTATTTATTGATAAGGTGTAATAATAAATCTAAAGGACCTTCAAACGTTTCTAATTTAACGTGATAATGGTCGGGCATATGAATACCTCCAACATAAAAATAACAGATTTTATAGGCTAATTATTATAAACGCCTATACCATATAAATTAAAATGCATACATTAATCTCGAGAAATCAATTTTTTAATTGATTAATTAAATCTTTAGGAGGTTTGAAAATGGGATACTCTTACGGCGGTGGCTTTGCTTTAATCGTTGTGTTGTTCATTCTTTTAATCATTGTTGGTGCTGCTTGGTTCTAGAATAAAGTTTACCATAGCTTATCGTCACTTCGGCGATAAGCTTTTTAATTTAAATTAGAGATTATGTTTTTTTTACTTAAAAGAACCTTTGCTATTTCATGATTAGCAAAGGTTCTTTACGATTTTATTCATCCGTATTTGCATTGCATCTTTGTAGAAATTTATCTGTCTGTTTATTTGCAATCACTTCGTAAGTGGTACCATAATGATTTTTTAAAGCATTGACCATTTTCTTCCCTATTCCCAAGTTACGGTGAGAAGGATTGACTGTAATATGCTGGACAACTGCAGATTTAGTTTCTTGATCCAGATAAACTCCAATAGCACCTAATACATCTTCTTCTTCTTTCCAAAGAAAAAGTTGCCAATCTTCATTCGTTTCGTATTCTTTTATCGTATCCTGCAGCTTTGATACTTCTTTTTCTTCGGGCATAAAGGAAAGTAAACCCATTGCTATTTTTTCAAATCTTTTTTTAAAGCGAATTAACATATTGAACCCCTCATTATTCATAACAATTCATATAGTGATATGTTATGTTTTCATACAAAAGTCGTTACTATTAATTATTTCCAATTACTAGGAAGAAAATACAATTCCAAACCAATAATAACAACCCCACACAATACTTAATACTAATAAAACAAGAAAAAGTATACCATTTTTTCTATGCATTTCTATCGTTCCTTCGAGTTCATAGATTATGAGCTTTCCTTCACTTACAATATTATATTACCTTTGGGATGTCAATCCTTATCTAATTATGACAACTTTTATTGTTTATAGATCCGATACACGTACACTTTTCATTGCATCACCTTGCCGTATACGAAGTACTGTATCCATACCTTCTGTTACTTGACCGAATACAGTGTGAACACCATCAAGGTGTGGTTGAGCTTCATGAACTAAGAAAAATTGGCTTCCACCAGTATCTTTACCAGCATGAGCCATTGATAATGAACCAGCAACATGCTTATGTGGGTTCCCTTCTGTTTCACATTTAATGGTATATCCAGGTCCACCCATTCCAGTACCCGTAGGATCACCGCCTTGTGCTACAAATCCAGGGATCACACGATGAAAAACAACCCCATCATAAAACTTATCATTTGCTAATTTCTCAAAGTTTGCTACCGTATTGGGAGCCGCATCTTCAAATAACTCAATTTCAATTCTTTCACCATTTTCAAACTCAATTACTGCTTGTTTCATTTTTATCCTCCTATTCATATGACAAGTCATTTTGAATCATATCTCTAAATGACTCTCGTTTAATAACCAATTTATCTTGCCCATCTTCTACAAAAACTACGGCAGCTTTAGGAAAACGATTATAATGATTAGACATCGAGTATCCGTAAGCACCTGTTGATAAAACAGCTACAATATCATCCTGATTGACTTTTGGTAATTCGATATCCCAAATTAACATATCACCAGATTCACAACATTTACCTGCAAGTGATATTTCTTCTTTTTCGTCTCCGTTGACATTATTTGCAATTACAGCAGCATATTTTGCATCATAAAGTGCTGGTCGGAGATTATCTGTCATTCCTCCATCAACTGACACATACTTTCTAACATTCGGTATTTCTTTTACAGAACCAATTGAATACAACGTTAATCCGGCATCTCCAACAATAGAACGTCCAGGTTCTATCCAAATTTCAGGAAATTTCATCTCATGTTCTTTCACTTGCTCGCTTATTTTATCAATTGTAGCTTTAACATAAGTTGAAAGTGGTAGAGGCTCATCATTATCAGTGTATCGGATACCAAATCCACCACCCACATTTAAAACTTCTGATTCGAAATTATAGCGGTCTGCCCAATCTTTCAATGTTTGGAAAAGCCTTTCGATCGCCATTGTAAAACCATCCGTTTCGAATATTTGCGAACCAATATGGCAATGCAGCCCTTTCACATGAATCTTATCTACATTTTTCAATTTCTGTAAAGCTTCTTCAGCTTGTCCATTTGTTAAATCGAAACCGAATTTAGAATCTTCATTACCAGTTAAAATGTAATCATGTGTATGTGCTTCGATTCCTGGCGTTACTCTTATTAATACATTCATTTCTTTATTCTGTTCGTTTAATACATGTGTTAATAAATCAATTTCATGAAAATTATCCACTACAATGCACCCAATATTATGCTCAACGGCCATAGAAAGTTCATCTAGACTCTTATTGTTTCCATGCATATGAATTTTTTCTACAGGGAAATTCGCTTGCAAGGCTGTATATAACTCTCCTTGTGAAACAACATCCAAGCTTAAATTCTCCTGTTTGGCAACTTGTATCATTGCTATAGATGAAAATGCTTTACTAGCGTATGCCACCTGTGCTTGTACACCACGTTCTTTAAAAGTATCAACAAACGCCCTCGCGTTCTCACGAATTTTATTTACGTCATAAACGAATAACGGGGTGCCGTATTTTTTTGTTAAATCAACTGCATCCAAGCCGCCAATCGTTAAATGGCCATCCTGATTAACCGAAAATGGATGTAACATAATTGAACCCTCGCCTTCTCTCTGGCTACTATCTCTATTCTTCAAACAAAAATCCCTTATCCCCATCTTTTCAATCAAAGACAGGTAGACAAGGGATAAAAGAATTCCCATTTCTACAAAATCTAAAAAAGTATAGAATTAATTTATCACAGGCTCATCTTCACTTCAAGTGATTATGTTTAAGATTATGCTTGTTTTTGATTATTTTTAGGTCTTACTATACTTGGTCTTGTCTTTGACAAAGGCATGGACACTCGGAATAGTATCTGCCATAATGCCTTGTCATTGAATGGCATAAATGGCCATAAATATGGAGTTTGTAAGGATCTTGTAGACATTAATAACATTAGAATAATCGTAATTCCGATAACAAAACCTTTCACTTGAAAGAAAAAGGTTAATATAACTAATACAATTCTGGCCATTTTATTTGCTACACTTAGCTCATAACTAGGTGTAGCAAATGTTCCTATTGCACTAATCGCAACATATAAAATTACTTCTGCACTAAATAAACCTACATCTATTGCTATTTGCCCGATTAAAACAGCAGCAATCAAACCCATTGCAGTTGATAATGGTGTTGGTGTATGAATGGCTGCCATCCGTAAGAACTCAATACCGATATCTGCCAATAAGATTTGAACAACAATTGGTACATTTCCTGTTTCTTGAGGTCCTATAAATTGTAATTGTTCAGGTAATAAGGCTGGTTCTAATACAAGTAACATCCAAAGTGGTAATAAAAACAATGAAGCTAAAATCCCTAGAAATCTGATCCAGCGTACAAAGGTACCAACTGCTGGAGATTCTCGGTATTCTTCTGCATGTTGCACATGATGAAAATAAGTGGTTGGCACAATAATCATACTTGGTGAGGTATCAACCATAATCAAAATATGCCCTTCCAATAAATGAGAAGAAGCAACATCAGGTCGTTCTGTATACCTGACAAGAGGATAAGGATTAAATCCTTGATGAACCAAGTATTCCTCTACCGTCTTATCTGCCATCGAAATACCATCCACTTCAATTTGGTTTAATTCAAATTTTATCAAATCCACAAGTCCGTTGTCTGCTACATCCTGTAAATAGGATATACAAATATCTGTTTTAGATCGTTCACCAACTTGCACCATTTCATGGCGTAACCGTTCATCTCTTATTCGTCTTCTGGTCAGAGCCGTATTTTCAATAATATTTTCTGTATAACCATCTCGTGAACCTCGTACAACTTTCTCTGTATCAGGTTCTTGAGGTGACCTACCTGGATAATGTCTAACATCAATGATAAAGCATTCTTCTTTACCATCAACAAAAATAATCAGAAGTCCTGATAACATCTGATCAACCGCTTCGTCCATAGTTTTTGCCTTTTCAACCTGTTGATGAACTATACGGTTATTTAGCAAATCATATAAATCAGTATCCACATTCTCATCATCATTTATTGAAATTAATTTTTTCATAACTTCAATCACAAAATCCGTATCGATCAAACCTGTCACATAATATAACTGTATTTTTTTCTTTAAAATTGTAAGTTCTCGAAATCCGACATCGAAAGATACACCAATACCTAATCTGGATTTCATGTATTCTTGGTTTTTTTTAAGTAGTTGGCTAACAGGTGTCTTGTTTTCATTTTTAGTCATAATGAACTCCTTCACTATAAAATATCAACAAAAATAATCCATTGAAACAATGAACCGGCTATTTTGCCGATAACTATTGCCATTAATAACCAGAGCAATTCTTTATCAATTCCTAACCTTTTCATCAAGATCGGAAAAACATTTAATACTTCTGTTAATGCTGCGGCTAGCATTCCAATAAAGATGCCATGTAATAATCCCCAAAAGGCTAGTATTAAAACTGGGATGTTCAGCGTCCATTCCGTAAAAGTTAGATATGTTCCGACCATGGCACCTATAATAACGCTCGCTTGATAATGATTCATCCATTCATTAGATTTACTCAACTGTACTAATCTAGGAATAATTCCTAAAACAGTTAAAAAAGCTACAAAGCCCGATCCCACCATTAGCCCTGATCCAAAACCTATCGATATCTCTGCTAGGATGTATAGTAAATCACGAGTCATCAGGTTTATTTAGAACGTTCTCATGATAAATTAAATAGTGATCAAGGTCTTGCTGATAGTTAAACATTTCAACTTCTAACGGGCTCGGTTCTTCATTAAAACGTTTTTTAAAAATATGATTAAAAAATAAAATCATCCCTAAGCCTAAGCCGATTGAATAGGGGATTTGAATCCATAGCGGTTTATCTTTTTGTTCCCCAGTTAACAAATAATACAACCCTTGATGTACCTCTTCCATACTGACATCATAATGAAAATTCATAATAGCCATCGCAGATCCTATACAGAGAAGTAGCCAAATCAACAAGATTAAAAAGAAATTAGCTTTTTTATCACTTTTTTTAATCTCTACAATTACTTGGTTTGCTCCTAATAATTCAACAGTAAGAAACGGATAAGATTCTACCAACTTATCTAATAATTGAAAGCCGTCAATAACAGATACATTTTTGTCCTCCTCTGTTATTTGATAAATCTTTAACGTTTCCAACTGTTCTATATAATCAATATTTCCGGTGACAAAAGCAATATCTTTTAATGTTAATAAATGCTGTTTTTTCACTGCAATCTTCTTTTTAAGTCGTATATAAACCTTTTCTTCCTGCACATTTCATCATCCTTTTACTATTAGCTTGTGAGGAAAATTCTGTTCTTAGTATAAGTTGATTTTAAATATTCATTCATATCGATATGGAAAACCATACGAAACCCACCCTGCTTTTTTTACTTAATACGTAGTAGATACAAACTGTGAATTTGTGTAGGGTTAACTTTTTCTTTTTCTAATTGATAATGAGTGCTTGATCGTCACTGCGGAAAAATACTCCCTTTCCAGGGGCACGGCCTCAGTTAACTTGGTAAAGAAAACCACTTTACCAAGTGGATCTTCGGCTCGCGCTCTTCCCCTAGGAGTGTCGCATTTTTCCGCAGCTTAGAATAGTGTTTTGGTAAAGTGACAGGAAAGCCAAAAATAAAAGTTCCAGAAGTTCTACTCTCCTAATAATTAAAACACTAAAATGAGCGGAGGCAGAATACGAAGACTCCTGTGGGACAGCGAAAGCTGAAGATCCACTTTGTGAAGTGCTTTTCTTCACAAAGTTAGCTAAAGCCGAGCCCACGGTATAGGATACACTGCGAAAGCTTGCTTAAGCAGATGTTGACTTATGCCCTTTGGGTAAAAGCGCATTATTCTGCCGGAGCGGTGCTATGACACTCCCTTCAAGAAAGATTGGAAGAAAGCAAATCTAAATAGTATAACTTCGCAGTTTATGTTTATTGTTCTCTATTTTTTCT
>NZ_JBQQCK010000010.1:0-189197 GCF_052246695.1 Gracilibacillus sp. D59
CTTGAGCTTCCTTCCGATTCCACGTCACCGTGGACACCGTTGCTTTTGGCTATGTGCTTACCGCTACTAGGTCGCACTCAGGACTTTCACCCGTTAGAGTTCGCCCATGCCGGGCGAACAAAAAAAAGCAGTCGCTCAAGCAACTGCTACATTTCATTTAATTTTGTTGTATATAAGTGGAAGTCTTCTGGATTTTTATCATCTAAAGCTCGATCAATTAGTCTTAATAAATTACTTCTCTCTAACTCCATAATCACATGGTCGATATTATCATTTTTTTCATCGGTTTCCGACATGATCATATATGGGCTTAGTATCGTGGATATATGTTGTTGAAAGTCTTTTACTTTTATCAGATCTGCTAATGTTATCCGATTATATTTTTTCCCTTTCTGGAAAACAAAAACATCATTTTTATTTTCAATGTGTTGTGTATCACGATTGATTCGGATTTCTCGAGCTTCGAGCGGGACAAAATGATACACTTCGTCATCCATTAATAGTGAAAAATATTGATATGCAAGTACCACCCGAATGTATTTGCCTTCTTCTTTTACGTAATATGGTTTTAACATTTTAACGGAAAGCAAGTTCAACACCTCCTCAAAAATTCACAACAAACTCTTCTGACTGAGATATATTCTTATTTTACATCATATGCAAGAAATAAGAAAGCGTTTACAAACAATTTATAAAAGAATTTTTTGGTATGTCAAAGATTTCCTCCCATCTGGTAGAATTCAACATGGAAAGCTTAAGCATTCTACGTTATACTATGCATAGAATCCTTGAAGGAGAATGTCTCTAATGAAATTGTCAAAGTTACGGTATCGTTTTTTTGGTCGACGGATAATCAAAACCGCGTTGGCCGTCTTTATTACCTCTCTATTATGCGAATGGATTGGTTGGCCGCCAGTATTCGCTGTGATTACGGCGATTGTCACCATCGAGCCCACTGTTGCCGATTCTATAAAAAAAGGAATTGTTCGTTTCCCAGCATCAGCGATTGGTTCAGCTTATGCCGTTTTATTTATTTTCTTTTTTGGGGACTCGCCCATTACATATACACTATCGGCATTATTAACCATTATAACGTGCTATCGGTTAGGTCTTCATTCAGGTCTTCTTGTAGCAACATTAACTTCTGTTGCGATGATTGAAGTAATCCATACAAATTTATTTGTCTCGTTCATTATTCGGCTCGGAACAACTACTGTGGGACTGCTAGTATCGACATTAGTCAACATGTTTATTTTACCGCCTAATTATACGAAAAAAATAATGACAAATATCAATGATTTATTGAAACAGACGGCGGAAGAATTAGAGATTATCTTGAAGCAATTAGTTGGCAAAGGCCAATTAGCTAACCAAAAGACAGAGATAGACAGGCGTTTTCTCACCTTAAAAAATACGTTGGATCAAACTGATAAATTGTTGCACTTTCAAGCAGATGAATCGAAATATCATCGATTGGACGAGCAAACAAAAAGTGTGTTTGACTATGAAAGAAAAAACCTGACAAGATTACGACTAATCCACTATCATATTGGAAATTTAATTAATACGCCAATCAAGCATGTCTGTTGGTCCAAACAGGAGTGCCAAGACCTTATGGAAATGGTGGAAACGTTAGTTGATTTTATGAAATACCCTGATCATTATAAAGCGAGTGCATACCGGCAACAGGTAAAAAAATTAATGAATCAATTCTGGGAAAGTAAAAAGCCAAATGACGATAAAAACCCTACCCTTTTTACACCAGAAGTAATTATTTTATATGAATTATTGTCTATTTATAATATTGTAGAAAAGATATTAATTAGTGAAAATGAAATAAACAAATGACAAAACTCCCAAAGTCGCTTGGGAGTTTTGTTATCTTTAAATCTTAAATTGTCTTACTAATCCATTGAGTTCTTCTGCGAGCTTTGCCAGTGCTTCTGAATTAGAAGATACTTCTTCCATCGAACTGCTTGCTTGTTGAGCAGACGCTGATGTTTGCTCGACACCAGCTGCTGACTCTTCTGAAATCGATGCAATTTCTTCAACAGATGAATTAATTTCTTCACTGCTAGTTGTCATTTCTGATAGGTTGGTTGTTACAGTTTGAATACTTGCAACCATATCTGTTACTGCAGTATTGATTTGCTCAAATGTCTCTCCCGTTTTTTCGATTTGTTCAGAACCTGCTTCTACTTCACCGTAACCTTCTTCTAATGATTGTGATACATTGGAGGATTCACTTTGAATGTTCGTAACAATTCCTGTGATATCTGTGACGGATTCTGCTACTTGTTCGGCTAGCTTCCGAACTTCATCTGCTACTACTGCAAAACCTTTTCCATGTTCTCCTGCACGAGCTGATTCAATCGCTGCGTTTAATGCTAATAGATTTGTTTGTTCTGCGATGTCTTTGATAACCCCTACTAGTTTTGTAATCTCTTGTGATTGATTGTCTAAACCACGAACTTTTTCTACCGCATCTTGTACAATAGAATGAATTCGACCCATTTGTGCAACTGAGGATTTCATCATTTCATGGCCATTTTCCGCCATAGTTAACACATTAGTTGATGCATCTTCAATTTTATTTCCGTTTTCATCAGCTTCATATACTTTTTGAGAGAAATCACTCATCTTAGATGCAACATCACCTGCATGATTCGCTTGGGTTTCGGCACCTGAGGCCAACTCCTGCATAGTCGAAGCTATCTGCCCAGTTCCGGACCTCACTTCATTTGCTGACTGATTTAATTCCTCACTTTGAGCACTTACTGTATCAGAAACGGTTGATACTTGTTGAATAATATTTCTTAAATTCTCACTCATTTTATTTATGGAATTAGAAAGTTGGCCAATTTCATCATTTCCCTGGTAATCTATACTATCGACTAATAAATTTCCATCAGCAATATGGTTACTAACATTTACTACTTTATTTAGATTTTGTGAAACAATACGATTAACGATAATAAGTAATATGATACTTATAATGATAGATACCGCAATCGCTATAATAAGTGCAGTAATAGCCATTGTTTGGCTTTTTTCCGCAGATTTAACAGCTTCCAACCTATCTGCTTCCACTAATTCTTTTAATTTTTCTAAAGTCTTTACAGCTTCTGACTGGATATTTTGAGCCCTGTCTGCATGGTAAGAAGCCATTTCCATATCACCTTGTCCAACAAAACTAACTACTTCATTGAACTCAAGGTTAAACTCATCGTCTAATGCTTTTGTCAGTTCAATTAGCTTCTTTGCTTCTGTACTTTTCAATTCTCCAACTAAATCATCTTCTAGATTCAATACTAATTCTTTACGTTGATTAAATTCCTTTACTACTTCAGATGTTGGGTTTTCCATATATTGAAACACTCTAATACTTTTAGCTCTGATTAAGGACCCCATATCTGTAACTTTAACTGCTCTATCGCTTCTTCTCTCCATTGCATCAACTTCCGATTGAACATTTTGCAATAAGAAAAAAACAACTGTTGCAGAAATTATAAATAGCCCTAAAACAACACTTAGAATGATCCCATACTTTTTACCGATCTTAACATTTTTAAACCGTAAATTTTTTATTTTTAAAAATTTTAAAAAATTTTCCATTATCATCCCTCCATTGATGTATATTACTTGATGAGAATATAAATAAGTCAGAATCTTAGCACAAGATTATTTTAACATGACTATAAGCATAATACTATAGTATCATAGTAGTACTTATGTCCTTATTTTTCTTCTGGAATCTTCCACACAATATAAAATTAGGCAATTAAAAAACTCCCAAGCTATTGGGAGTTTTTTTATCTTTAAATCTTAAATTGTCTCACTAATCCATTCAGTTCTTCTGCGAGTTTTGCCAGTGCTTCTGAATTAGAAGATACTTCCTCCATCGAACTGCTTGCTTGTTGAGCAGATGCTGATGTTTGCTCGACACCAGCAGCTGACTCTTCCGAAATCGATGCAATTTCTTCAACTGATGAATTAATTTCTTCACTGCTAGTTGTCATTTCTGATAGGTTGGTTGTTACAGTTTGAATACTTGCAACCATATCTGTTACTGCATTATTGATTTGCTCAAATGTCTCTCCCGTTTTTTCAATTTGTTCAGAACCTGCTTCTACTTCACCGTAACCTTCTTCTAATGATTGTGATACATTGGAGGATTCACTTTGAATGTTCGTAACAATTCCTGTGATATCCGTGACGGATTCTGCTACTTGTTCGGCTAGCTTCCGAACTTCATCTGCTACGACTGCAAAACCTTTGCCGTGTTCTCCTGCACGAGCTGATTCAATCGCTGCGTTTAATGCTAATAGATTTGTTTGTTCTGCGATGTCTTTGATGACAGCAACCAGCTTAGATATTTCTTTTGTTTGTCCATCTAATCCTTGAACCTTTTCAACTGCATCTTTTACAATCGTATGGACACGTCCCATTTGTGTTACAGAGGATGCCATCATTTCACGACCATCTTTTGTCATCGCTAAAACATTGCTAGATGCTGATTCAATCTTGCCACCATTTTCGTTTGCTTCCAGTACTTTTTGGGAAAAGTCACTCATCTTGGAAGCAACATCACCTGCATGGGTTGCTTGCGTTTCGGTTCCATTTGCTAGTTCTCCCATTGTAGTAGCAATCTGCTCGGTTCCAGATTTTACTTCAAGTGCTGAATTATTTAGTTGTTCACTTTGAGCGCTCACCGTATTGGAAACATCTGCAACTCTCTCAATAATTTTACGCAAGCTGGCACTCATTGTATTCATTGCTTTTGCTAATTGGCCTATTTCATCCTTACTTTTATATTCTATATTTTCGACAAGTAAGTTACCATCTGCAATTTGGTTGCTGAAATCTACCACTTTATTCAAATTTTTCGATAGTTTACGATTAGTAAACGTAATAAGAATAACACTTACTATAAGCGAAACAGCAATCGAACCAACCAGTACACTAATTGCGAACATTTGACTTGACTTTGCATTTTGTGCAGCAAGTATTCGCTGTTCATTTACCACTGTTTTCAACTGTTCTAATGCTTGGACAGCTTCTCCAGCTATTTGATTTGCATCTTGGGCTGTAGAAGAAGCAATCTCTACTTCATCCTGTCTCATATATCCAATTACTTCGTTAAACTTTCGATTCAATTGATCATCCAACTCGCTAATTTGTTGAAATAAAGCAATTTCTTTTTCAGTATTCATTCTAGGTTCTAATTGTTCTTTCAATGCTTCAAATTCCTCTTTACGAGAACTATATGCCTCATCTATTTCAGTAGAGGAGTTATCAATATATTGAAAAATATTAATACTTTTAGCGCGAAGAAGAGATCCCATTTCAGTTACATATACAGATCGATCCCCTCTTCTTTCCATCGCTTCAATTTCAGATTGGACATTCTGCAAAAAGTACCAGACAACACCTGTTGAGATTAAAAATAGTGCTAGAACAATCGATAAAATAATGCCATATTTTGACCCAACTTTAACATCTTTAAAATTGGACCATTTCCATTTTCTCAAAAAAGTCTTCACGTGCATTCCCTCGTTTCTCAGCTAGTATAAAATAAATAAGAACAATATCAACATGAGTCTATCTTATCACGAAAACGTATACATTTCTATTACTTTTTGTAGGTCTTTTACACTCTTTGTTATTCCAAAAGTCCCATCACATTGTAAGTTTTCAGTTATGAAACTGCCTGCGTAGGAGTTTTTATTTTCTTGTATGAAAGAACTTCGTTACAATATAAGTACAAGTTTATGAAAAGAAAGAAGGTTGCTGAAGATGCGTCTTCAATCTATTTCGGAAAATGCCATTATGATGACATTACCATACTCTCCAGATTTAACCCCTTATTTAATAGCATTCAAGCGATACTTGGACAATCATGCACTCATTTTAGAAACAGTAATTGGATATAGAACCATAACCATATATTTCGATCCATTACAAGTTCATCACCAAGAGATAATTGAAATAGTTACTGTTGCAAGCAAACATCAACAGCCAGATCAAGTGGATAGTACTTTACATCATATCCCTGTCTGTTATGACAAAATGTTTGGCTTGGATATAGAAAATGTAATGAAGGAACACCAGTTATCATTACAAAAAGTCATAGAATTACATACTACCCCAATATACAATGTCTCATTTTTAGGGTTTTCCCCTGGGTTTCCTTTTTTGACAGGGATGGATCAGGGACTTGCAACACCGAGGAAAGACAATCCTAGATTAGAAGTACCAAAAGGATCCGTTGGTATTGCGGGTAGCCAAACAGGGATTTATCCTAGTACTTCTCCTGGCGGATGGCAGATCATTGGGCGTACACCAGTCAATCTATTACCATTAAATGAAGAGAAGCCAACGTTATTTACAGCAGGAGACCAGATTAAATTTTATCCGATCAACAAAATAGAATTTCAACAGCTTCAGAAAGAGGAGCGTATAAAAAATGGCAATTGAAATAATAGAAGAAGGATTACATACTACCATCCAAGATCAAGGACGTTTAAGTTATCAATCTTATGGGTTTCCGGTCAGTGGACCGATGGATGAATTTGCCGCCAAGATAGCGAACATACTTGTTGATAATGATCCCAATGAAGCAGTAATAGAGATGAGCTTTATTGGTCCAACTATTAAATTTCATCAACAAGCGATTATTTCGATAACCGGTGGAAATATGTCCGCTAATTTAAATGAACAGCCAGTTCCACTTGCCCAACCTCTTCAAGTTAAAAAGAACGATATTTTGCAGTTTCGTACTGTGAAAACAGGTGGATTTGGATATATCGCAATTAAAGGTGGACTTGATATACGAAAAGTTCTCGGAAGTCGCAGTACAGTGGTAAGAGCGGATATAGAAGGATTGTTAGATAGAAAACTTTCAGTCGGGGACATTCTTCCTTTTTCCCATTCGTATTATACGGATAATCAGCTCAACTGGGGAATCGCTCCTTCTCTTTTTAGATATATTGAACAGCCAGTAACAACAATACGATATATGGAAGGAGCCCAGTATGACTGGTTTGATAACGACAGTTTTGAACATACGACATGGGTTGCTTCCACCCAGTCAAACCGAATGGGATACCGCTTGGAAGGAACGCCTATTACCAAAAGCAAAGAAGAACAGCTTTTAACGGAGGCAACTACTTTCGGTTCGATTCAAGTACCACCGAACGGACAACCAATCATTTTAATGGCAGATGGTCAACCAACTGGAGGTTATCCTAAAATCGGTCAGGTTGCACGAGTGGATTTGAGTAAAATAAGCCAATTAAGACCTGGTCAACCTTTTCGATTCAAAAAAATAACCGTCAAAGATGCAATCAACCTTTTAGCTAACAGAGATCAATTACTTCGGACTATTCATCGGTTTGTCCAGGAAAAATGGGGAGGAATTAAACTGTGGCAAGAATAACCTTGAATTGTGATTTAGGGGAAAGTTTTGGTACATACCGAATCGGCAATGATGAAGCGATCATTCCGCTCGTTGATGCGGTGAATATTGCTTGCGGCTTTCATGCCGGCGATCCTCATACGATGAATAAAACGGTACAGTTAGCCAAAAAATATCAGGTTAACATTGGTGCACACCCTGGTTTTCAGGACTTACAAGGTTTCGGTCGAAGAAATATCAATATATCTCCGGAAGAAGCCTATGATCTCGTTGTTTACCAGCTAGGTGCTTTACGCGGATTTGTGACAGTACATGGTGTGCAATTAGCTCATGTGAAACCACATGGTGCATTATACAATATGGCATGTAAAAAACGCGCGCTTGCTGATGCCATTGCACAAGCGGTTTATGATGTCGATCCGAATTTAACTCTAGTCGGACTTGCTAATAGCGAGTTAACTAATGCTGGAGAGGAAAAAGGATTACGAGTAGCCAATGAAGTTTTTGCTGATAGAACTTATCAACCAGACGGCAGCTTAACACCTAGAAGTGAACCAAATGCAGTTATTCGTGATATAGAACAAGCTATGAAACAAGTTAATGAAATCGTCACAAAAGGAAAAGTCACTACAATTAATGGAGACAACATCAATATCAAAGCAGATACTATTTGTGTGCATGGCGATTCAATAGAAGCATTACATTTTGTGCAGAGAATCCGAGAAATAACTGGATAAGTAAATGGATCTGGACATTTTATGACATAATCTGGACACTAGTAAAAAAGAATAGACTGTCTCAATCGTCAGCAAACTGATTTTTGAGACAGTCTCTTTTTTATTCTAGTGAAAAAACTTCTGAAATAGGTTGCATTGAAGTATTACCGATTCCTTCACCGTGCCAGATCATTACCTTTACCATATGATCTTTGACATCATCAGGCAAATCAAGGGTGATCTCTGTTGATGCCTCTTCACCTGCTTTAATCGTGATTGGTTCTTCTTTCCATTCGACCATTTGCTTAGCTTGATTATAAAGCGTGATTATCGCAGTTACCGTTTCATCTGATTCCGATTGGTTTGCTATCACCAATTCGCTTGTTAGTGTTTCATTCGCTACAAGTTGATCGTGACTGAACTTTTGACTTACTTTAAAATTTGTTGCTTCTTTCACTTCTACGGTTGCGCTAACCTCCACGGTCGGACCGTTTACTAAACCATCCCCATTTGGAACACCAAAATCTGGTGTTCCGTCGTCCTTCCAATTCAATACTTTTACTCGAGTGTGACGGTTAGGGTCGTATAAGGGATCCCCTTCAATTTCTTGATAGGAACGGGCATGATATACTAAAATATCCGTTTCCCCGTCTTCTGCTACCGTAAAAGTACTGTGTCCTGGACCATATTGACCGGTTGCTTCATTACTTTCCATCACAGGTTCTGGTGATTTAGTCCAAGAGGACGGATCCATGATATCACTGTCTTCGTCTGCTGTTAACAGACCAATTTTATAATTATCATCTGTTGCACTTGCGGAATAAGAAACGAAAATTTTTCCATTGCGTTTAATTACGTCAGGCCCTTCATTTACCCAAAAACCAATTCGCTCCCATGCATAATCCGGTGTTGATAACAGCATCGGCTCTCCTTTTATCGTATAACCGTTTTCCATCTCTGCCATATATAAATTAGAGATATTGTTAACTTTTTGAGCCCAAATATAGTAATTATTACCATTATGCTCAAAAATTGTTGCATCTAATGAAAAGTCTGTGAATGAAAAAGTATCTTCCGGAGACTTTTGGATCATACCTTTCTCTACCCATTCACCTTCCAGCGGATCTGAACTCGTATTTTCCAACGCATATGGACGAATCCGCCAAACATTATCAGAAGCACCTGCTGCATAATGAATGTACCACTTGTTATCGACATAATGGATTTCTGGTGCCCAAATATGAGCCGCTTGATCTCCGGATTCATGGGCTTCCCAAATAACTTTCTCTTCTGCTGATGCTAAACCTTGAATAGTTTTAGCTTTTCTCATAATAATTCGATTGTATTCCGGTACAGATGCCGTAAAATAATAATTGCCATCTGTATGCTTATAAATGTTAGGGTCTGCCCGTTGTTCGATTAATGGATTTGTATAATGATATGTTGCTGCTTCTCCTTTTACGGTGAAGGACCCAGTTTCTCTATAGAGATTCGGATCTATGTCATTCCAATCAACCGCAATTTCATCTGACATGCCATTGGTATAATGGGCAGTAACGGTAGTTGGCATTTCAGGCTCTACTCCTACTTCTGTCTCGACATGCACTTCATCAACATAGTCCAACTCAGCTACATGAATTACCGCTTTTGCTGGAATGTCTGTGCCATAAACTTCACCATTCACGGTATAGGGTGATTGAGTTTCTGATAATGCGTCACTATTTATATTCTCCCAATCTACTTTTCGCGTGCCAGTACTACCATCAAAATAGGTCACTTCTACCTTCTCCGGTAATGATGGCGGATGATGAGGAGGGGTAATCACACTGATCTCATCTACCGTTTCGATATTATCTGCCAAGACGTTTGCTTCAAATGATTTTGTTTGACTACTGTCTCCTCTTGCAAAGGTTGCGGTTAACGTGACGACTGTGTCTTGTTGATCTTGTCCAGGTCTTGACACTTCACCTGAAGCGTTAATAATCTCTGAATGGCTCGATTCCCATGTGATTTCTACACCATTTCCAGTTGAACTTGGTAATTCAATATCAGTAATTACTTCTGACAAATCTCCTAATTCAAACGTGGCAGCAGCTCTTTCAACTGCTTCCTGATCTGTTAATGATTCATTGATCACTTGTTGCAGATCATTTTCGCTTAAACCATCATTATAAATACGGAAATCTGCAACTTGACCGTCTAAACCTTTCCCTTCCACTTGTTCATGTGCCATTGCATGAAAACCAATAAACCGATTTGCATTTACTTCGATATCTCTGGCATCCATATCTATGTCTACAGTACCTTGAGAAACTCCATTAATATAATGCGTCATTTGCTGATTTTTGATAACTGTTGCAACATGTGCCCATTTATTTTCCGCAATCGGTTCGGTTGTTAGTTGATAAAAAGATTGACCTGGTCGAAATAATTCAAGCATGCCTTCATCCGTACCTGCTTGTTTTAAAGCAAAGTTTATTGCATTACCTTGATCCCAGTTTCCTAAGGCGTACAAAGATGCCCAATCTTTCGCTGTATCTACTTTGACCCAACTACTAATTGTAATATTGGCAGTACCTTCAAAAAGATCAGTAGGCATTTGAACATAATCGCGATCTCCATCTAAGTCAACCGCACCACCTTTATCTGAATCGATTAAGGCTGCATCATTAACAAGTGTTGCATGTTGTTCATTGCCTGAAATATCGAATACATTATCGCTTTGTGTCTCATCAAAGCTATACCATGATATGAAATCAGCCGCTACATCTGATGTCACATACACCTTAGCCATTGCAATTTCTTCTGTATTTTCAATCGTGCCTTCGACTGTAAAATGAACGCCTGCCCTTTCTAATTGTTCTGCCGGTATTTCTCCCCATTCAACAGATACTTGCTCTGCTTCATTATCGGCGTATGTTACCTGAATTTGTTCAGGTAATTCCGGTTGTGAACCTTCATGTGTGTAAAGGATAACAGGTTCTATTTCTTTTATTGTTCGGTCTTCCACCACCGTAATATTCGCAATTGCTTTCATAGTTGTTCCTGCAACAGTACCTTCCACTGTTACTTCACCTGGAGTCTGAAAGTCGTCTGGGTTTATTTCATCCCATGTAACAGTCACGCTCTCTGTCAATCCATTTGGGTAATGGACAGTTACTTGATCAGGTAATACCGGAAGAGAACCTGCACTTATATTAATATTTACAGCCTCAATTTCCGATATATCGAAATTAAAATCAGCTAATGTACGTAATTCTGTTAATGACAAAGCCCGATCATACATACGAAAATCAGAAATTAGCCCTTCCAGCCCTTTACCTTCGCCTTGTTCATGAGGCATAGCATGATATCCAATAAAACGATTTTCTGCTACATGAATGTCTCCTGCATCCAAATCAATTTCAACTGATCCTTGATGTATGCCATTAATATAATGATGTAGTTCCTGATCCTGAATCATGGTTGCAACATGAACCCATTCCCCTTCAGCAACAGATCCTGTCTCAACAGCTGGAAATGGCCATGGTCCAAACAATTCGAGTGCTCCATTTTCAGAATCAGCTGTTTTTGCGGCATAGTTAATCGCATAATCATTATTCTCTTCATCAAAGTTACCTAAGGAGTAAAGCGTTGCCCAATCTTTATGATTGTCAATCTTCACCCAAGTACTTATCGTCATGTCCTCTAAGCCATCAAAAAGGTTAGTTGGTAATAATGCATAGTCCTGATCACCATCTAATGATAGGGCACCACCTTTCTCATCTTCAACAAGTGTGGCATCATTGATTAACTCACCATCATGGCCGTTCCCACTCTTATCTTCTATGACATTTCCTGATTCGTTTTCAAAATCATAATGTAATAACAGTCCATCCTCCAACTGCATCTCTTCCGCTATCACATTGGATAGATCTGTCATTGGGAAGGGACTGACAACCAAAGTAATAATCATCAGCAAAATGGTGATTCTTTTCAAGCCTTGTTTCATCTCGCTTCCTCCTTTCTTTTTCTGACAACAAGTATGGCAATAAGTCCTATTATGATAAGGAGCCCACCAAGCAACATCAAATTAAATAGATTGGTTGCTGTATCTGGTAAGTCTTGATTCCCTTGTTTTTTGCTATCATTTTTTTGTTCTGGACCAGATGATGAATCGTGATCACTAGATGAAGTAGACTCGTTATGATCTTTGTCTTTTTCTTTTTGCTTATCTTTCTCCTCTTTATCCCGATCTTTATCTGCTGAATTTTGTTTTTTTATCGTAAAGGTAGTTTCATAGGGATCATTTTCATTTGCACCTAAAAACACGTGATAATCTCCAGTTAACTCACTTTTCAACATAAAGTTAAAGCTGAATTCTCCGGCATCATTGGACGAAACCTGATCTAGATAATCCACTTCACCATTTGGATTTTCTACTTTTAATGTTACGTTTTTACCTGCTGTCTCTCCAAGTGTTCCGGTTATCTGAACGTTTTTGGTTTCAGAACTGGCAGAGGCAATGACATCCTCTAGCGAAGCAGGAGTATTGTCGATCGGCTTGACTTCTACATCAATCGTAGCCTGATAGTTACCGTCTAGCGTCGATAATGTAATAGTTGTCATACCTTCTTGTTTTCCTTTAATTGTTAGCTTCGTTTCATCTGTTTGATTTTGATAATCAGTTGTTACGTCAATAATATCTTCATTTTTAACAAATACCTCTAGTTCTTTTCTTAATGCTTCTTCTGGCAAAACGGTTGCAGAAACGGTTGCAGTAGAGTTCTCTAACATAGCCAGCGCATCCTCGGAAACGCTTACCTCTTTTGCATCTGCATTGCTTAACCGAAACGTGGCATTTCCCTCATTCTCTAAACTATTTTTCGTTACTAGTTGTAACGTGTTATCACTTGCCCTGGAAAGATACAATGAATCATGAAATGTTTCATAGGAACTCCAAGATTCATCTGCTAATCCTGGAACCTCCTTGAAAGTGGCTTGTTCTTCAAAACTAGCTGTACCATCATGTTTGGCTAAGCTTAGAGAAGAACCATCCCTGACAAGATAAAAACCTGGATTATTTTCAGATTGAAAGGAAAGGAAACCTTTATCATCACTGGCTAATCCATCAACGATATGCCATTTAAAATCATAGGTATCTCCTTCGAGCGGATCGACTCTTAAACTATTATTTAAATGACGGATATAGCTTGATTTTTTATACGACTCTATAGCAAAACTGTCATGCGTAATACCAGAAGCAGTAGGGGTTACTTTTCTTATTTTCCCATCAAGTGTAAAGTGTAATTTTTCAATCGCAACGGACCTTCTGTAGTCACCACCAGTAGGTAATGCTGCGTTATGGTAAACCATATATGTTTCCCCTTCGAATTCTAATACAGCTGGATGACTAGTCCCTGTAAAAGGTAATTCATCCATCAATTTACCACCGTATTCCCAAGGACCTTCTGGACTATCACTTGTCGCATAAGCCAATTCTTCAGGGAAATTCATCGCAAAAAGTAAATAGTAAATGCCGTCTTGTTTATGAAGCCATGGTGCTTCGGTAAATGTGCCTGGCATATTTTGAATGTCAAAACGATGGATATTACCATCCAATTCAATCATATTATCTTTTAATTTGGCATAATATACATGCGTATTCCCCCAGTAAAGATAAGCTTGACCATCGTCATCAATGAAAACTGTTGGATCAATATCATCCCAGGACCAAGCACCCATATTACCAGGGTTTTCTGTATCGGTACTCTTTACTAATGGAGCACCTATAGCGTCTTCCCAACCTGTAACAGGATGATCCGATACCGCAACTCCAATAGACATTCCAGGTGCTGAACTATCTTTATTTTCAACAGTTGTATACCAATAAAATTTTCCATCCTTCTCTATAGTTTGAGAAGCCCAGGCGGTATCATTTATTGCCCAATCAAAAATGCCACGGGGCACCCTTCCTTCTAATTCCCAATTTGCTAAATCATCAGATGAATAGATACTCCACTCTTTAAGTACATAGTCATTGCCACTTGTTTCTGCTTGATCATGTCCGGTATAAAGATACACTTTTCCTTCATGTGTAATTGCTGCTGGATCAGCTGAAAATTCATCTTTAATGATAGGATTATCTGCGTGTACGTATGTTGTCGTAACAAAGCTGGTGAATGACAGTAAAAATAATAAAACTACTATTTTTTTAAACATATTTCTTCTCCCTCCTTTTTTTGTGTGTACCAAAAAACAATCAATTGTAAAGAAAAAGATAGAACAATTAAGCCTTTATCTGCTACATGATCCACCTATGATAGTTTTATACGATTGGAAAACTCCTTCCCTTGAAGATAACATTTTTAATTGTTTCCTTGCTTTTTCTCACTTCTCAATACAATGACACGTTGTAACACAATAAATAACAACAACAATACTCCGATTGCAATTTTGGTCCACCACGAGCTAAGAGTCCCTTCAAAAACGATAATAGTTTGAATAATACCTAGAATCAACACACCAACTACGCTTCCTGCTACATAACCTGCACCCCCGGTTAAAAGAGTGCCACCAATGACAACTGCTGCAATTGTATCTAGCTCCATCCCATTCGCATGTAAGCCATAACCAGATAGCATATAAAAAGTGAAAATCAGACCTGCTAACGATGCACAGAAACCACTTAATGTATAGATTAGTATTTTCGTCCTTCCAACTGGTAAGCCCATCAACATTGCTGATTGTTCGCTTCCACCTATTGCGTAAACCGTCCTGCCAAAATTGGTGAAGTGAGCAATAAATATCGCAATAACGACAACAATTAAAGCAATAACCACACTTACGGAGATAAAATTATCTCCTGGTAATGAAATTTGTGTACTTGCCATATAACTGAAAAAAGGATGATCAATTGCAATCGTTTCGATGCTAATCACATAGCTAAGTCCTCGAGCTAAAAACATTCCAGCTAATGTCACAATAAAGGGTTGTAAATTGTAAAAATGAATCAAAGAACCTTGAATAACACCTAACACAGTACCTACTAACAAACTGATGGGTACGACAATCCACGGTGATAATTGTGCTTCCATTGTTAAGCTTGCAGCAACCATACTTGTCAGAGCAATAACTGAACCAACCGATAAGTCAATTCCTCCAGATAAAATAACAAATGTCATTCCTATCGCTATTACAATAAGAAATGCGTTATCAATAAATAGATTGAGAAATACTTGAGTGGAGAAAAAACCAGTGTATCGAAGTGATCCAAAGCTAAACATGAGAACAAATAAAGAAATGGTCGCAAGTAAAGGAAGTTGTTTATAATCTAGTGATAATCGATTAATCATGATAATGGCACACCCTCCCTTTCTTTTTGTTCCCCTGTCCGTTTTACCTTACCAAAACCAAATACTTTTTGGCGGAATTCCGGAGATTGTAATAAACAAACAAGCAATACTACTATCGCCTTCACTACTAAATTCGTTTCCGCAGGGACACCAATGGAATATATGGTAGTTGTTAAGCTTTGGATAATTAATGCTCCAATAACAGTCCCCATTAAATAAAATCGACCACCCATTAAGGAGGTACCACCAATAACAACTGCTAAAATAGCATCTAATTCAAACCATAATCCAGCATTGTTTCCATCTGCACTCATCACATTGGAGGATAAAATCAAGCCTCCAACTCCAGCACAAAATCCGGAAAACATATATACCATCAGCATAATATTTTTTGAATTTATCCCGGATAATCGACTTGCATCAGGGTTTGAGCCAACTGATTCTATAAAAAGCCCAAGTGCTGTTTTTCTCGTTATTAAGACCGCAATCAGAAAAACAAATGCCACGATAAAAACGGAAAATGGTAATGCTAATAAATAGCCACCACCAATAAAAGAATAGGGGTCATAATATACCGTTGTGATTTGCCCACCTGTAATTAACTGGGCTATCCCTCTCCCGGCAACCATTAAAATTAATGTCGCCACAATCGGTTGTACACCTATTCTTGACACAAGTAATCCATTCCAGCTACCAACCAATGTACAAATTAACAATGATAGCCCAACCGCCATAAAAAAAGGACCTAGTCCTGTACCATCCGCACTTGTAACTGTCATGGCACCAATCGCACTAGACATTGCAATCACAGAACCTACACTTAAATCAATCCCCTTCGTAGCAATCACAAGTGTCATACCGATCGAAATCAACATTAAAGGTGCTCCACGGTTAAGAATATCTATAAGACTTCCTGTTAAACGGCCATTTCGCACTTCTATGGAAAAGAAGCTACTATCAAAAAATAAATTGATTATCAAAATAAGTAATAATACGATAATTGGCCAAAATAGTCTTGATTTCAACATAGATTTGAACATTTTACATTCCCCCGGCCATTTCTTTCATTACGTCTTGTTGTGTTAACGCTTTATCATTATCAAACTCTTTCACTTTCTTTCTATCTCGAAGTACTGCTATTCGGTCACAGGTCCGCAATATTTCCTCTATTTCAGATGAAATAAATAATATCGATTTATTTTCTTTACTTAGTTGTGTCATTAATTTCATAATTTCTGTTTTTGCACCAATATCAATACCACGTGTTGGCTCATCCAGAATTAACAAATCAGGATTTGTCACCAGCCACCTTGCAAGCATTACCTTTTGCTGGTTACCACCACTAAGGTTTTTGATTAATTGCTCTGGATTAGCTGGGTTTATATTTAATAATTCAATATATTCGTCAGCAATTTTCATTTGTTTTGCTCTTGATAAATAACGAAACCAGCCATTAACACTTTGGATGGCTAGAATCATATTTTCTCTTACCGTTAAGTCCGGGATTATCCCTTCAGTTTTTCGGTTTTCTGAACAAAAGCCAATGTTATTTAAAATCGCACTTCTTGGTGAAGAAAAGTGGACTTCTTTACCGTTTACTTTCATTATTCCTTTATCAGCTTTATCTGCTCCAAATAAAACACGAGCCATCTCTGTTCGTCCTGAACCTAGTAATCCCGCAAGCCCTACGATTTCGCCTTTACGCATTTCTAGGTCAAAAGGATCAATTTTTCCCTTTAATTCAATCTCGTCAGCTTTTAGAAAAGATGCTGGAATTTCTGTTTGATTCACTGAACTTTTGGATGTGATAGCTCCCATTTCCTGCAACTCTTTCCCAATCATTTTCGAAACAAGCTCCATACGGTCGATTTCCTTTGTTTTATATTCGCCAACCCATTCACCATTTCGCAATACAGTTAGGCGATCGGTAATCTCATAGATTTGATCTAAAAAGTGACTGACAAACACTATTGCGAGCCCTTCTTCTTTCAACTGCCTCATTACTGTAAAAAGCTGCTGTACTTCGTCACGATCCAAACTAGATGTCGGCTCGTCTAGAATTAATATTTTGGCCGATACATTAAGAGCACGGGCGATTGCAACCATTTGTTGAATAGCTACCGAATAGGCGGATAATTGTTTCGTTACATCAATCCTAAGCTGTAATTTTTCTAATAATTTTTCTGCACGCTGATGCATTTCTTTCCAAGCCAATCTGCCGTATTTTTTAATTTCTCGACCGATAAAAACATTCTCGGTTACAGAAAGATTGGAACATAGATTCACTTCCTGGTACACAGTACTTATCCCATGTTTCTGTGCTTTTAGCGGACTATTAATATCAACAAGCTTTCCTTCAAGTGTTACGGTCCCTTGATCAATCGAATAAACACCTGTTAATACTTTAATTAATGTTGATTTTCCCGCACCATTTTCACCCATTAAGGCATGAACTTCCCCTGGAAAGAGCGAAAGGTGCACATTGGAAAGAGCTTTAACACCTGGAAACTCTTTCACGATATTTTCCATTACTAATCTTGGTTGTTGTTTAGGCAAGTTGTTTACCTCCTTCTTACAAATCAGTTAGCCTAAAGCAAGTCGGTATTACTTTAGGCTACTTCATTGCTTTATCTCTATTTCTTAATATTCACGAGTTGGTAAGAGCTCTTCCGCTTGATCCATTGTGTACATGCTTTCTTCTACTGCGATACGTTTATCTAATTCTTCACCAGCAAAATGCTGTTCAATTAAATCTACTAATTGAGGACCAAACAATGGATTACATTCAATCGTTACGTTCATTTTGCCATCAGCCATGGCTTCGAAAGCACCTTTTACAGCGTCTACACCAATAATCGTAATATCTTCTGCCGGTTTTAAACCATATTCTTCAATTGCTTGAATGGCACCAATCGCCATATCATCGTTATGTGCATATAGCACATCAATGTTGTCCCCCTCTGATTTCAGGAATGCCTCCATCACTTCTTTACCTTTCGCTCTTGTAAAATCACCTGTTTGTGATTTGATAATTTCAAATTTATCTTCTTGACTAATAATTTCCTCAAAACCTTGTTTACGGTCAATGGCTGGTGCTGAACCTACTGTCCCTTGTAGTTCAACGATATTGATAGGTCCCTCTTCATCTGCCATTTCTTCCACTAACCAGTTTCCTGCTTTACGTCCTTCCTCTACGAAATCAGAGCCTAGAAACGTAACCCATAAAGAATCATCTTCAACATCGACAGCTCGGTCTGCTAGAAACACTGGAATACCAGCGTCTTTTGCCTCTTGAAGTACTGTTTCAAATCCAGTTTCAACTACTGGAGAAAAAACGATTGCATCTACCTTTTGGGTAATAAAAGAACGAATTGCTTTAATCTGGTTTTCTTGTTTTTGCTGCGCATCAGAGAATTTTAACTCGTGACCAGCATCTTTAATTGCATCTTGAATCGACTTTGTATTGGCAGTACGCCATTCACTCTCTGCGCCTACTTGTGAAAAACCGATCACTAATTTTTCACCAGCTTGCCCATCACTTTCTTCTTCCTCTGAATCACCTTCTGTCTCTTCTGCATCATTTTCTTCCTCTGTCTGTTCTGTGTTGTCACCTGCTCCCTCTTGATTACTTCCACTTTCGTCTGCAGAACCACAGGCTGCTAACAGTAATAAAAGAGCGAATAGTAATATTAATAACCCCTTAGCTTCTAAAAATTTCTTCATGTTCGTATAACCTCCCCTTTATTTTCACCAATAAATGTTGGTATAGCTTTATTTTAGAACGCTTCCATCTTAGATGTAATAGAAAATTTTTTGAAAAAAATTAAATATTTATAAAATTCTTATTTTTTAGTTCAATTTTTTTACTAAAATTGTATTATTTTTTAAAATACGTACAATAGACTATAGAAACTTGTTCTAATAAGTTAAAATATATGAAAGGTTCTTTTAGAATTTAATAAACAACGAGCGTATCTTCTACATATAATCCATCAGTTAGGAGTAGATTTAAAATGAATGCGTTTTCAAAATTTCGTAAATTATCGATTCGCTCAAAATTTCTTATTTTATTTGTTTTACTTTTTATATGGTTTGGTCTTATACAGCTTGTACAGCTTTTTTATTTTATTAGTTATATCAAGCAATACAACGAAATGACGGAAACCATCCATTTGACTAATTCGATTCATGGTCAGTTAAGAGATCAGTTAGAAGAAGAAATTCGAGATATAGTTTATGGCAAAGTATATTTTGAAGATGGCAGACAGTATCAAATTTTAAACCAAATGGAGGATCATCTAAATACTGTCGCAAGTAAAGAAATGGCACAACCTTTTACAAACGAAATAGAAGAGGTAAGAACCATTCTAGAAACAACAACCGAATATGTTGACCGGCTTGGTCATCAAATTAAATTTAATGTACCAGCTGAAGAAAAATATACGACGCAAGAATATATTGGTATAGCCTCTGGATTAATTAATGAACATGTCCAGACATTACTCCAAAAAAACTTGCAAGAAAGTGAAAGACAAAAAGAAGCGATAAAAGAAAAAATCAATCGTGATATCGGTACAAGTATTACAGTCTACATATTATTACTAGTAATTACATTCTTGATTATCTGGGTCGTATCAAAATACATGTTAAAACCGATCTATTCCTTACAAAACCATGCAAAAGAAATTGCAAAAGGAAATTTAAATGTCTTGATTAACCCGGTAACTGCAACCAATGAAATCGATGATCTATATAACGGTTTTCATTTAATGACCAATTATTTGAAGCATATTATTAGCCAAGTACATCATACAAGTAATGAAATCATTCACACCTCTCGACAAATTCATCAAAGTACAGAAGAAAATTTGGCTGCTGGTGAACAAATGACATCTACTAGCCAATTCATTACCCACGACTTGCAACAACAACACTTACAATTGCAACAGTTGCAACGAGAAAATGAAAGGTTATTGCAGAAACAAATAAGCTTTCAAAAACAATTAATTAATCTTCCAGATGAGCACCATCTCATCCATGAACATACTTCTATTACAATCACCATGATCAGTCAACTACAAAAAAATATGGAGGAATTTAAAACACAAATCACGAAATGCTTTACAAATATGGAAGTGATCGGGGCACTAGGCGAAGAACAACTGACTACGATTGAGGAAATTGCGGAAAACTCTGATAAGCAACTTGCCTATTTAGATCAACTACAGGAGCAATTAAGACAATTTACGATTTAACTGCAAATCTGAAGGATGATATGCCATGCAATGGAATGGGTTCAAATGGTTAGACAAAAGCTTACGTATTAAAATGCTCGTTATGTTTGTTTTATTAACAGTCTTCCCACTAGTTTTAATCGGATTCATATCTTATATGAAATCTTCTAATATTGTTTCAGAGCGAGCTTACAGCTTGGCACAAATTAAAACGAGCCAAATAACTCGAGAAATTGATGTCCTTTTTCAAGACATTCATCGCTTTAATGAGATAGGGAAACAGCAGAGTACCGTTCAATTCCTGTTACACCAAGGAGAAACCTATGAAGAAGCGAAAGAAATTCTCAGTTTGTTTGATTTTTATCAAAAAAGTTATTTATCAGGTGAGGATATTTTTGACATTGAAATCATGAATTTAGAGGGTAAAACAATCAGCAATACGAGAGGCGTTTATCAACGGAACGACATTGAAACAGAGGAATGGCTAGCCGAAGATCCAACACAAACAAAAATGGAAATAATTTATCGAAATGGTTTCCCTACACTAGTGATGACCGATGCTATTGTTTGGGATATAACCGATTCTGTGATCGGCATGTTGAAAATAACGATTGATGCTTCTGCGATCACCTCTGTGCTAGATGATGTCCATTTAACGGAGAGCAGTTCCTTTTTTATTACATCGACCGATCGTGATATCTTTTTTCAACAAAAACAACATAATACTGCAGACCAAGTTTATTTCGATTTGGAACGCATTTCTGAAAAAGAGCAGGGCTATTACACGAATGATGGCATATTTTATGTATATGAAACATCGAAAATGACAGATTGGAAAGTCATCGGTCAGGCGCCAATCCGTGAAATTATGAAGGATAGCAATGAAATTCGTAGCTTAATCTTTTTAACAGTTATCAGCAGTATTATTTTTACCATCGGACTGTATATGTTTATTTCAAATAAGTTAATATTTCCGATCCAAATATTAAAAACAAAAATGACACAAGCTGCCGAGGGTAACCTAAAAGCAAAAGTAAATCCAGTTGGAGAAGATGAAATTGCTACCTTAGGCCATAGTTTCAACCAAATGATTTCAAAAATAAAATCGCTTCTAGACCAAAGTATTGAAGAACAAAAAAAATTAAAAGCAGCAGAATTTCGTACCATGCAGGCACAAATTAATCCACATTTTTTATATAACACTCTAGATACTATCGTCTGGTTAGCTGAAGCTAAAGAACATGAATCTGTTATCGAAATAACAAAAGCATTATCACAATACAGTAGAATCTCTCTCAATAAAGGCAAAGACTGGATCACAATTGCAGATGAAATGTCCCATATCGATAGTTATTTATATATTCAACAAACCAGATATGAAGACATTTTAGATGTAACGATTGATGTAGATGAGGACCTTTATCGTTATCATATTTTAAAGCTATTATTACAACCTATTGTGGAGAATGCCATTTATCATGGCATTAAAAATAAACGGGGCAAGGGATTTTTACGGATAAATGGAGCATTCGAAGATGATGATAAGATTCGTTTTGAAGTTATCGATAATGGCATTGGAATGGATGAAGTGCGATTACAAAAGTTGCGAAATCACTTAATCTCTGGCGAAGTAGTTCCAGATTCCAAAAATGGATTTGGACTTATTAACGTACAACAACGAATACAGTTATATTACGGCAAAAAGTATGGATTAACGATAAATAGCTGGAAAGGCTCTGGTACAAGAATAACGATTACAATTCCAAAAAGGGGCGAATAAAGTTGAAAAAAGTATTTTTAGTTGATGATGAAGCTGTAATTAGACGGGGGATTGCACAAAAAATTGATTGGGAAAACGAGGGATTTATCTATTGTGGTGATGCATCTGATGGAGAAATGGCCTTACCATTAATTGAAAAACACCAACCAGATATTGTGATTACGGATATTAAAATGCCTTTCATGGATGGGTTAACATTATCAAAAATAGTCAAAGAAAAAATGCCACATGTTAAAATCATTATTTTAAGTGGTCATGATGAGTTTGAGTATGCTAGGCAAGCAATACGAATACAAGTAGAAGAGTATTGTCTAAAACCTGTCAGCAGTCAGGATCTAATAACTATTTTGCGAAAAGTAAAAACAGAAATGGAGAATAATAGAACACTTTTTACTAATATCGAAACAAAGGAAGAGCTATATGAGCAGCTTTGCAAAGGCTCCTTATCAACAGAAGAAATTATTCATCAAGCCAAAAATCTGCAAGTTGATTTAATGGCTAGTTATTACACGGTCCTTGTAATTGAAAAAAGTGAGGAAATGATCAAACAAACATTATCTAGCTATCAACCTTTACTCTTTGTAAAAGAAACCAAATGGGTCCTCATTTTAAAACATGATTTAGAGCATATGCTACTAAAGCAATTAAAAGAGATAAAACATTTTTTAACATCACATCATCAACCGCTATTATTCGGGTTGGGTTCCATCGAAACAAGAACTGAACATATTACGATAGCTTATGAAAATGCAGTAGAAGCTTTTAGTTACAGTCGTGCGATACAATCTTATACCTTTTTGCAAGCTCATCAAGATGTGCATCGAGAATTAATGCAGTCCTTTGACAGAAGAAAACTCATTCATTTTTTAAAATTCGGGCAACTCCATCAACTTGATACATTTATTCAATCCTATGCTAGTTTTATTCACCAAAAACAGGATCTATCCAATGTATTTCTCTATTATTTTTTGCTAGATTTTACAATTACAATCCGACATCATCTTGACGAATCCAATCAGTTTGACAACGATTGTAAAGAAATGATCAAACCATTAGAGAATAAGATCCACCAAGTTCGAACGAAGGAAGAAATGATCCACTTCATGAAAGAAATATTACATCCTTTATTAGTTCATCATGATCACCATTCCAGTAAATATGGAAAGGTGATAAAACAAGTGAAACAAGTAATTACTACACGATATCATGAACCTGGTCTGTCACTGCAGGAGATTGCGAAGAATGTTAATATTAGTGCTTCCTATCTTAGTAATATTTTTAGTAAAGAGATGGACCAGACGATTACAGAATATTTAACCAAGACAAGAATGGACCATGCGAAAGAATTGTTACAAACAACAAACAACAAAACATATGAAATTGCATATAAGGTGGGCTTTAATGATTCCCATTACTTTTGTCATATATTCAAAAAAGTAACAGGCATGACGACCAAGGAATACAAAAATCAACTAGCTAAAACTCTTTCAACAACTAGTATCACTTAAAATGAGGGATAGACATGCGAAAGTGGATTTTTATTTTAATCGGAATTAGCATTTGCAGTAGTATTTTCATTTTATTTTCTGGAACAAACCGGCCTGTGATACAAGAGGAACTGACACAGGAGGAGGAACAAATATCCTCAAATTATACATTTGCAATTATTTATCCGGTCGCACATCCTTTTTTCGAAAAGGTAACAGAAACAGCTCGTGAACACGCCTCTAATATAGGTATTAACATTATTATCGATGCACCGAAAATCGCTTCAGCTGAAGACCAGGCGAAAATTCTACAAGCATATATCGAACAAGAGGTTGATGGAATTGCAATAGGTGCAACAGATCCGAAAACGATAACTCCTATTATCAATAAAGCAGTAGGACGTGGAATACCTATTGTTTGTTTTGATACGGATGCACCAAAAAGTAATCGTTATGCCTATATAGGAACGGATAATTATTTAGCAGGCCTGCATTTAGGCGAAACAGTAGCTAAGCATTTAGAGTATAAAGGTGAATTAATTGTAAGTAGCGGATTACCAACAATGGAAAATTTGCGTCTTCGAATAGAAGGGCTGAAAGCTGTCATCGATCGATACCCTGATTTATCAATAAAAACCATTGCCTACAGTAACGGAACAGCCCCTGATACACTGACAAATATTGAAAAAATGGTAGATACTCATCCTAATTTCGATGGTTTTGTTGGCATTGATTCGCTGGCTGGTCCTGCTGCCATTACGGTATGGAAAGCTCACGGTTTTGATAAAACAGCTGTTACGTTTGATGATTTACCCATTATTTTGGAAGGAGTGAAGAATGGACAAATTACAAGCACTATTTCACAAAACCAAGGAAAATGGGGAGAACTCATCGTCAAACGATTATCTGAATTAATCAATGGCAAGACAGTTAATGAAAAAGAATATACCGAAACGATAGAGATTAATAGCATTCAAAAGTGATTTTATTATATATACAGAGGCTGTGACATAAGTGTTTTAAAATTAGAAATCCAAACGATTAATCGAATAGTATTCGATATCGTTTGGATTATTGGATGTCATTGCCATCATCAATTTTTTCATGCTAAAGGTGTAGAACATCCATATAGCGAAGGTCGTTCGCTTTCAACTCCTATGGGATGATTTTCTCCAAAGTTAGCTTAGGAGAAATCCCGTGAAAAGGGGAGCGGACAACCGGATCGCTTGCTCAGCACCAAACATCATATCAAAATGACCGCACATGTTTATGAACAAAATTCTCCTTGTGTGCATCAACATGTATGCATCATTCGCTTTTGGAGTGGAGAATAATGTTTATGTCCCAGACTCATTAGTGAATTTTACTTAAGGGTTCTCAATTTCATACAAGTTGCTGTTGAACTTTGATAGATAATTTATGAAAGATAAAATACATCGAAAATGCTAGAATACTCCCGAAGATCATGATAAAAATCGGTGCAAAGATAGTAATCGTGATTGCTCCAACTATTGTTACTAACAGCAATAGTGTATGAATAAAGTAACCTAACGATAGAAATAAAGCATTCTTAAGTGTTTGTAAAATTGAAAGTTCATAATGCACTAAAACAAAAAAGATATAAATGGTCATAAAAATAAATAGCATAATGGAAAATATCAACAAGGCAAATACTACAATCTTTCCAGTAAACTCTACTTGTTGCAGAATGGACCAATCAACAAATAAAATCACCCCCGCAATCGTCCATAAGACGCCAATAATAAAGCTTCTTTTAAAGTTTTCCCTAAATAGTGAAAAAAACAATCGAATCGATCCGGCATCTGTACCTTCTGAATGCCATTTACGAACAACGCCAAACAAAGCTGTTGTCGCGGGAAAAATAGTTAAAATTGGTACACAACAAATAATCCAAATTGCATTGAGTAATACAAAGTAGGCGAAAATATCAAGTATGCGGAAGAAAATGTTTTCTGATTTGTTCATATCATTACCCTCATTTGTACATAGTTATATTTTTACTGCTTAAAGAGGAATCTCGGACTACTAATTTAGGATCTACTAATACTGAACATGGATCAGTATTTCCATTTATTAAATCATGCAGCATATAAGCTGCTAACTTTCCCATTTTATCCTTATCCTGCTTTACAGTAGAAAGTGGAGGATCACTATAACGACAAGCTTCGATACCATCACAACCTACTAGCTTTATATCGTTAGGTACATGCAATTCCTCTTCTTTCAACGCTTTTAATGCACCTAGCGCCATCATGTCAGAAGCTGCGTAAACCGCCTCTGGATATGGTCTCTCAGCTAGTATTCGTTTCATCGCTTGATAACCACTATCTTCAAAGTAATTACCATATTGAATCCAATTTGGTCTAATAGACATTCCGAAAAGATTCATAAAGTGAGTAAAAGCCTCTTTACGAAGATTAGATATGATCGAATCCTCCGGACCTGCAATAAACGCCACCTCTTTGATAGAGTTTAAGTAAAGATATTCTACGACTTTCGCGGATACCTTTCCATTATCTGTAGACACATAGCTTGATCTTGGTCCCTTCAGTTCAATATCGACTCCTACGCAAGGTACATTACTTTGATCTAATTCATCAACAGCTTCCTCTAATTGTTCCCCAGCAATAATGACACAGCCGTCCAGTTGGAAATGTTTACATCTGGATACATAATCCTCTTTCATCCTACTAAATTTGTCATTAGAAAAAACTAGAATATCATATCCTAGTTTTCCTATTGCATTCTTAAAAGCATTGACCACTTCATTAAAAAAAGGATGACTAAATTCCACATGAACTTCTCCAGCATAAATCAAACCAATAAGATTTGACTTTTTTGTCGCCAATGACTTCGCTGAAAAACTAGGTTGATATCCCGTTTCTTCAATTACTTTATTGACTTTTTTTATCGTTTTCGGACTAATACTACCGGTTTTATTGATTACTTTTGATACGGTACCTGGTGACACTCCTGCCATAATGGCTATCTCTCTAATTGTTAGTTTCATGTGAATCCCTCTATTTTTTATATTGGATGTACTATCTTAACTTTTCACCGCACCTTCAGTTAGACTTTGAATAAATAGTCTATTTAATAACAAGAACACGATAATCAACGGTACAGTAGCCCAAAAAGTTCCAGACAAGATCATACCATTATCACGAACGTAGTTATCGATTAAACCACGTAAAGCAACTTGGATGGTGAACGATGATTCTTCTCGCAGGACAACAAGTGGCCATAGAAAGTCATTCCAGATATACATAAACTTAATAATCGCTAAGGTTGCAAACGCCGGAATGATAACTGGCACGGCAATGTTCCAATATACTCTAAAGTTAGAGCAACCATCAATCTTAGCAGCATCTACCAGTTCATACGGAACATTACTACTAATATACTGCCTCATCCAAAATATACCAAACGCATCAATTAATCCCGGTACAATAATTGCTTTTAAATCGTTCAACCAATCTAGTTTTGTAATGATGAAATATTGTGGAATTAAGCCAAGCTGTGGTGGTATCATCATCGTTACTAGGATAAAAATAAACAAGACATCTTTACCCTTAAAAGCAAATTTAGCGAACGCAAAACCTGCAAGAGAACATAGAAACAATACACCTATTGTTGTAACAGTTGATACAATAAGCGAGTTCCAAATAGCACCAAAGAAATCAATGGTATCTATTACTTTTTTAAAGTTTGTCACTAATTCTGCTCCTGGAATAAACGCCGGCGGAACACTATTAATCGCACTATTATGGTTTGTTGCCATTACAAACATCCAATACAACGGAAATATGGATAGAAAGGTAGCAATGGCAAGTAGTGCATACACAAACATCTTCGAAATTGAAACCTTATTAGATCCGACTTTTTCACTCATTGACTAACCCTCCTTATCGCCCAATCCGATTTGCAATAAATACGTTAATTGAGGATATGATAATAATAATAATAAATAAGATAATCGCAGCTGCTGAAGCTGGACCGAATGATAAATTAGTAAATGCTTCACGATATAAATAGAGCACTACGGTTATTCCTTCTTCTCTGAAAGATCGACCAATGTAAATTAAAGGCTCGGTAAATAGTTGCAATGCACCAATTGTTGAAGTAAACACAGTTAAAATAATAATTGGTCGTAACATAGGAATAGTAATATACTGTATTTTCTGTCTAATTGTAGCCCCATCAATTTGAGCGGCTTCATAAAGTTCATTCGGAATAGCTTGAAGACCCGCAAGATAAATAATGGTGTTGTAACCAACCCAACGCCAAAAGACCATTGTGGAGATTGCTATTTTTACCCCCCACCACGACGTTCCCCAATTAACAGGATCCACTCCGAACCAACTAAGGATTACGTTAAATAAGCCAAACTCCTGACTATTAAACATAATTCCAAAAACGATTGCAACTGCAACTGTCGACGTTACATAAGGCATAAATATGGACACTCGGAAAAAGCTTTTCATTTTTATTAATGCTGAATTTAACGCATATGCCAAAATAATACCTATTAACAATTGTGGGAGTGTTCCTAATATCCACATAATTAACGTATTAGTTAAAGAAGTCCAAAATATTTCATCAGTAAGCACCCATTTAAAGTTTTGCAAACCGATATATTCCATTTCTCCTAGACCGTTCCACTTTTGAAACCCTAGGTAAAAACTAAAAAGAATTGGAAATAGTCCAAAAATAGCAAACAATATAAAGAAAGGGGAAACATATAAGTAGCCTGAGATAGCTTCTTTTGTTTTCTCACTCAAGGATGATTTTTTTTTGTGCGTTTTTATTGATACGTCTGTTCGAGACATTTCATTCTCTCCTTTCACTGATTTCAAACGGTCTATGAATGAAGACCATAGACCGTTTGATAATCATCCTTATTGTCTCTCTAATTGTGTGTTAATACGTTCGACAGCGGCATCCCATTCTTCCTGAGGATCTGTACCTTCGACAGCAACATTTGTAAGAGCTGTATTCAGTTCTGTGTCAACTATTGAATAATTAACACCCATATAAACCGTTTTCACTGATTGAGCAGCCTCTGCAAAGATTTTCGCAGTCGGAGCACCATTGAAGTATTCATCAGTAGTTGCTAGGAATTCTTCATTTTCATATACATCAGGTGTAGAAGGGAATAATCCAGCAATTTCAAATGATCTCAATTGTTGCTCTGGTGCTGTTAACCAAGAAATGAAATCAAATGCTTCTTGTGGGTATTCAGATTCTGCCGGGATGGTTAAGAAAGAACCTCCCCAGTTACCAGCTCCTTCAGGAATAGATGCAATATCCCATTTCCCACCTGCGTCTGGTGCATTACCTTTCACATTAGCTACCATCCAACCAGGAGCACCAGGCATTGTAGCGTAACTTCCTTCCGCCATTGCACTTCCCCATTCAGGAGTCCAAAGTTCATTTTGACCGATTAAACCTTCTTCAATCATTTTAGTAGTATAATCATAAGCTTCTTTAACAGTATCTTCGATGATCAATTCACCGTCTTTATTAAAATATTGTTGATCTTGTTGATCTCTAATTGCATTGAACACAAGCTGTGGAGCGTCTGCCATAGGTTTACCTGTTTCAGCTTTTACTTTTTTAGCTGCCTCATAATACGCATCCCATGTATCAATCTCTGCAGCAAGTTCTTCACGATCCGTTGGAAGTCCAGCTGCTTCCATTACATCCGTACGATAGAACATTGTTGTTGGTCCAATATCAGTTGGTAAACCGATTTGGAAAGATCCGTCAACATTTTGAGCCTGAGCCCACTTCCAATCAAGGAAATTTCCAGAAACATCTTCAGCACCATAGTCGTTTAAATTGTAGAATTGATCTGATGCTTCTAAGAATTTTTCAATCTGGCTAATTTCAATCTGTGCAATGTCTGGTGCACCGCTTCCAGCTGAAATAGATGTAAACAAGTTATTGTGCATATCATTCATTTCACCTTCGTTAATCGTGATTTCAACGTTAGGATGTTCTTCCATGTATTCGTCTACTAATTCACCATAACCTGTACTACCAAAGATCCAAAAATCTAACGATACTTTTTCACCGCCACCACTACCATCACTACCACCGCTATCATCACTTCCTGCACTCTCATTGTCATCACTACAAGCAACTAAAGCGACTAATAGTGAAGAAAATACAACTAACATTAACCATTTTTTCATGATTACTAACCCCCGTATTTGTATAATTTATAAAAGCCTAACAACAATAAAGAATTTTACTAAGACTTCCTACCTCTACTTACTTTTTTTGTAGAATACAGTGTTGTATTTTGCTAGAAAAAGAAATCGGTTTCCTTAAAAGCGAAAAAAATAACTTAATAATTACGCTGCAGCATATTGAATCCGCTTTCTCAGTTCATTATATTACTACAACATTACAAAATCAATAGTTTTCTTGTAATATTTCTTTGTAAATTATTCTTATAAAGAAATCGGTTTCCTTTCCGATGAATTTTATAGTTCTGATTAACAATTAAGATATGGTAACAAGTTAATAAGAAATTTAACATCTGAACCTCTAAGCTTTTGTCGACTAACCCACCTCCTCCACCCCTCTCCAAGACTTCTTTAGTACTCTAACTAACTCTATTTACTCTAAAATAAGTAAATAGGCTGTGACAAAAGTTATTTGATAAAAATAAAATCCGAACGATTATGTGAATTTCTACAATTAGAAATTCGCATAATCGTTCAGATTTTTCAATTGCATAATAGGAAGATAACGTCTAGTAACTCTGGTGCCAGCTTCCCCTTTCCGTGGGGTTTTATCTTCAAAGAAAACAAAACATTCCCACAGGAGTGAAAGCAGGCACCCACTTTGATCAATAGTTACACCTCATCAGTTACTGCGCATAATCCTTTTTATGTTCATTTTAATTTATTTCATTATTCGCCTTTGGAGTGGAAACAATTAATTTGACCCTGCCCCTATCGATAACGATATTTTAATAAACACTGGTCTAAAAAATCTTGCGGCAGTTTTTTGACAGCTCTTTGCCATATATTAATATGAACAAATGCAAAAAGACTTACAACTGCAATAATTAACATTGGGAAATACAAACCGACAATTGCAAATATAGCTCCTATAGCTCCTATTAACAAAATATCTGGTAATATGGTAATCGACGCAATCCAAGCATGTTTCCATAACTTTAACCCTTTTAAATGAGACGTTACGGTTAATGGGAGCATCGCTATTAAGATAGAAATGAAGATACTTACTGCAAACAACCAAATCACTTGCATTAAAACGTGTATAAATCCGTTAAATGTCGGGATAATGCTTACATTTACAGCTATGATAATCGCAATCACACCTACATTAATTCCAAGAAATAGCGTATTTCTAAAATTCATTTTAAAAGCTTGAAAAAATGTCTTCCATACCCCAATAATATCTACTCCATTTTTCGACCATTCCAAGACGACAGCATACATAGCAACAGTTGCGGGAATCACCGTAACAATTCCTAATGAAAAGAAAAACCATAACAACTGTAATGCCAAAAATGAAGCAAACACATGTAAAATACGAAACAGCATTGTTTCAGCCTGGTTCATCCCATCACCCATTTCTCATTTATTATTTTACACTATAATGTAGTTTGTAGTATAAGAAAAACTAAAGCTTTCGCGCTAACGATAAGTCAAGTTTTTCTATGAATTATTTTGTTAACATTATAGCCGTTTTCTAAAATAATAAACGTACCTTATGAGAATTAGCTGATTAAATTTCACCGGAATCTCTAATAATTAATTCAGGGTCAACATATACAGATTTTTGTACTTTTCTTTCGTTAATTATATCGTGCAGGATATTGGCTGCCAGCCTGCCGATTTTAACTTGATCCTGTTTGACGGTTGCCAATGCTGGGTCACTATATCTGCATGCCTCAATATCATCACAGCCAATTATTTTTATGTCCTCCGGAACCGATAACCCCGCTTCTTTAACCGCTTTCATAGCTCCTAACGCCATCATATCAGACACTGCATAGACTGCATCCGGTATACTTTTTCCCTGTAGAATTTCTTTCATTTTTTCATAGCCACTTTCTTCAAAATAGTTACCGTATTTAATCCATTCATCTCGGAGGTCCATTCCAAAATCTTGCATCGATTGAACAAACGACACTTTACGCACATTAGATATAGTCGAATCTTTTTGTCCACCAATAAACGCCATTTTTCGGATGCCATTCAAATAAAAATATTCGACAACCTGTCTTGATATCTTATCATTATCTGTCATTACATAACTGGAACGCTCTCCAGACAATTCTAAATCGACAGCAACTGTTGGAATATCACTTTGATCTAATTGATAGATCGCTTCTTCGATATGTTCCCCTGCAATGATTAAACAACCATCTAATTGATAGTGTTTTGCTCGTGCAACATAGTCTTCTTTCCCAATATTAAACGCTTGGTTCGAAAAAATGAGAATATCGTAACCGAGCTGCCCTACCGCATTTTTAAAGGCATTAATAACTTGGTTAAAAAAAGGATGATTGAATTCTACATGTACTTCCCCTGCATATATAAGACCAATCATATTCGATTTTTTCGTTGCTAGAGCTTTTGCTGAAAAACTTGGTTGATAACCTGTATCTTCTATAACTTTCTTTACTTTTTGAATCGTCTTAGGGCTAATGCTGCCAGTTTGGTTGATTACTTTTGAAACAGTTCCTGGTGAAACCCCTGCCATTTTTGCAATTTCTCTTATCGTCAACTTCATGATTTTATCCCTCTGCCTCTTTATCTAGTTAAATGTCCGAACAATCAAAACATTTCCTACTCTATTTTTAGCTTTTTACTGCCCCTTCTGTCAAGCTAGAAAGTAAATAATCATACAATAATAATGATTAATGGTACGGTATTCAACATATTCGATAGATTATTTTCCGTTAATCTACCTAACACAACCTGACCGTATAAGTAGAAGCTTTTCCTATGCCAAGCAACGTGACCACATGTTAACATCATGCATCCAAGGAATACTTCCTAAGCAAATGCTTCTTCATACTAGGATAATGAAGAAGCTACTCCCTTATCAGAGAGTAGCTTCTCATCTATTATTTCATTTCTGGAATTACTCTTACTTCCTTCTTCATTTCTGATTTACATATTGGACATGCTGGTTCTTCTTCAAATGAATAATTCTCACGCATCCAGCCTTGACAATCATCACTTACACAAGACCAAACATTAGTCTCGACTTTTTGTACGGGTTCTTTCTGGTTATTAAAATAAGCCATAGGGCACTCCCTTTCGTGGGTTATACCTCTATTATACGCTTATTTATCCATAAATACAAAGTTATCCGGAAAAACCTTTCAAAGTGAAGCGATAATTGTAAGAACGATTGGCATGTAAACGATATTCTGGATGAACCTGTTGTCCCCAACTATCATCGCCTCCAACGCCCATTTGCCAGCCGTTTACACGAACAGAAACTTTATCAGACTCAGGGAGTTTATAATGGTGACTAGCTTCCTCCAGTTCAAACGGCGTATAGGATAGAGCATTTACTTCAACTGTTGGATCTCCTGTTATCTTCAAACCATTTCCTTGCTCATCGAAAAGCTCTAACCAGCGGACACCACACTTATTTCCACTTTCCTGTGGCTTTAAATAAGGCTGTAGTTGATCTGCTACTTTTCCATTATGAATAGCAACCTTTCCGCTTTTTTGTCGATCCCAATATGTTTCATGAGGGCCTTTTCCATACCATGTGATATTTTCAAAAGTAGCATCGGTCTCAAAACGCATACCTATCTCTGGTATATCTGCTAATCCTTCTCCAGGTAGTAATTGTTGTTCTACTTCAATTGTACCTGTCGGATTAACTGAGTATGTTATTTTCACCATTGAAATGCTAGAAGTTGGCAGGCGATAACTTGCTTCTACCGTTACATTTCTTTCACCATTATTGACTTTGAAATGAATTAATTGCCTTTCCATACTTGCTGATCGCCATTGTTGACTAGTTTGATCAACTTTTGCACCTCGATCATTATCTGTCATTGCTCGCCAATAATTAGGTACAAGTGGCTGTTTAATAAACTCGATATCATTCACTTGATAGGAGGATAATAATCCTGATTCCTTTTCAAATGTAACCGCAAATTGTTCACCAGTAATACGATAGACATTAGCATCTTCTTCAATATTCACCTTACCATCGACCGGTTCCTTAACTGAAGCAGCAGGGATAACAAATTGTTCAAAAGCAACTTCATGATCCGTTTCTGCCCAGAATGGTGCATGATCATAAATTACCTGCAATGTTACTATATGTTCTTTTGTTGGTTGAAATTGTTCACTTTGATAAGATAATTTTACAATTTGCTCACTTCCGGCATCTGCATCTAATGGATGAATACCAGACTCTAGTACTTCTCCGTTCTCTTCCACCGTCCAAACTAATTTATATTCTTTTAAACTTTGGAAAAGATTTTTATTAATAACTTTAAATTCACCTGTCTTCAAATTGACTGTTGCAAAGTCAATATTGCGGTAGCATGCTTTAGTCTCTATCAGTTTTGGAGAAACAGTACCATCAGCAAATATTAAACCATCTCCGGCAAAGTTACCATCATGTGGTGATTCACCAAAGTCACCGCCATAAGCGAGAAATTCCGTACCATCCTTTGTTTGATGTCTTAGAGCTTGATCCTTCCAGTCCCAAATAAACCCACCTTGCAAAGAAGGATACTTATCAAATAGCTCTGTATATTTGTGCAGATTACCTGTTGAGTTCCCCATGGAATGACTGTATTCACACAAGATATACGGCTTTTTATCACCAGGTTGATTCGCATAAAATTCTAATTCCTGTGGACTGCGATACATCGTCGTTTCCATATCAGATGCACCATCAGACGGACGGTAATGAAATACCCCTTCATAATGAACAAGACGTGTCGGATCTACCTCTTTAAAATAGTCATACATTTTCAAGAAGTTATCTCCACCAAATGATTCATTGCCAAGTGACCAAATAATAACAGATGGATGATTTTTATCTCGTTCATACATCGATTGACAACGATCTAACACATTAGCTGTCCATTCTGGTTTACTGCCTGGTAGTGAATCTTCCAATGTTTCTTGTCCATATCGCCAAGTACCATGTGTTTCAAGATTCGTTTCGTCAATTACGTACAATCCGTACTGATCACATAAATCATACCATTTCGGATGGTTTGGATAATGTGATGTTCGAACTGCATTAATATTGTATTGTTTCATGAGGACAATGTCATCGATCATATCCTGCTCTGTTACGGATCGTCCTCTGTCTGCTGTAAACTCATGTCGATTGACGCCTTTGAAAATAATTCGTTTTCCATTAATATGCATGATATTGTCGATCAACTCAAATTGACGGAAACCAACTTTTGTTGCAAAAACTTCAAGCACCTCATCATTGTCACCTGTTAATGTAAAAATGAGCGTATATAAATACGGATCCTCTGCACTCCATTTTCTAGGATTTCGTATTGTAGTCTTAGTAGTTACTTCTGCTTTGTCTTTTTTAGTGATATCAAGTTCCACCGACTGTTTTGATACGACCTCATTGTTATCCGTCAATAATTCTACTTCCAAACGACTGGCAGAGAATGACTTTTGATTATAGTTGAGCAGTTTTGCTTGTACTTCCAATTCTGCATTTTCATAGTTTTGATCAAAAGTAGTTCGAACACGATGGTCATATAGATGAATGTCTGGTAAAGCATATAAGTAAACATCACGGAAAATCCCGCTCATACGCCAGAAATCTTGATCCTCTAACCAGCTTGCATCTGCCCAGCGATAGACTTCTACTGCTAATTTATTTTCTCCACTTTGTAAATATGGAGTCAGGTTAAATTCAGCAGGTGTAAATGTGTCTTCGCTATATCCGACAAGTTCCCCATTTAACCATACGTAAAAAGCCACTTCGACTCCGGCAAAATGTAATACGACCGGCTGATCAGTCCAGTCATCTGGTAACGTAAAGGTTGTCACATATTGACCAACCGGATTATAATTGGTTGGAGCAAATGGTGCTTCAATGTCTTCATGTTCAATCCAAGGATATCGTGTATTGACATATTGAGGGTAATCATACCCTTCTAATTGCCAGTGAGCCGGCACCTGAATTTTGTCCCAATCAGACACATCATAATCTGTTTGGTAAAAGTCTTTCACTTTTGTATCAGGATTTTCCGAAAAGTGAAAATGCCATTTACCATTAAGGTTTTTGTAATACGGTGACTTTTCTTTCCGTTGTGACAAAGCTTGCTCACGATTTTGATAGGCAATTGCTAAAGCATGCTGTGGCATTCGGTTTAATTGAAATATTTCAGGATTGTTATTCCATTCCGGATAACCATTTTCCGGTGGTGTGTAGCTTAATTTTGATTTGTTTAACATGAAAAAGCCCCTCCTCGGTTTGAAATCGGATACATTTCGTACTAAAATATTGAGTTTTCTTAGGTAGTATAATAAAATAATTAGTAAAACTAGTCAAGTTAAATTTTACTTATTTTACTTAAAGGTAGTGAATGTTATGGCAACGATTAAAGAAATTGCTGAAAAAGCAGGTGTTTCGATTGCAACGGTCTCCCGTGTTTTAAATTACGATCCGAAACTATCTGTAGGTGATGAAACGAAAAAAAGAATCTTTGAAATCGCAGAATCCCTGTCCTATCAAAAAAAGGCTCCTCGGAAAAAATTGACGAGGAGAATAGCTTTTGTACACTGGGTTACCGAAAGAGAAGAACTTACCGATTTATATTACATGGGGATTCGGCACGGAATTGAAGAACAAGCTGACCAACATCATCTGCACTTATTAAAATATACGATACATGAACTGCATGATATACCGAATGATATAGATGGGATCCTTGCTGTCGGACGTTTTAGTAAAAAACAAATAGAGCAATTCAAACAACTGACACAGCATGTTGTTCTAGTCGATTCAGACATTGAACATGACGGGTGTGATGCAGTATTAACAGATTTTAAAACCGTCATTAAGCAGGCTGTTGATCATCTCTTAGATCAGGATATTACGAGAATTGGATTTATTGGTGGGAAAGAAAGGTTACAAGGAACAGCTACTCCTGCTAAGGATATTCGAGAATACTATTTCCGCGAATGTTTAACAGAGAAGGCATTATTAAATGAAGACCTGATCTTATTAGATCATTTTAATGTTGACAGTGGTTATGAGTTAATGCATCAATTTCTGGAAAAGCCTCTGGCAAACAACACAGGTTTTATCGCTGCAAATGATCCACTTGCCATTGGAGCACTAAAAGCGATAAATGAGGCTAACATTAAGATACCTGACCATATCAGTTTAATCGGGATTAATGATATCAGTGTATCGAAGTATGTTTATCCTGCATTAACTAGTGTTCGTATTGAAAAAGAGTTAATGGGAAAAACAGCAGTAGATCTCATCATGGAACGTTTACGAGATGATCGGCAAATTTGCAAGAAAGTTTACATTGATACTAGCTTAATAAAACGAGAAACAACCTGATATTTGTTATCAGGTTGTTTGATTTGTTACTGTATCTTTTAATATATGCAGTGTTTGTGCATCTTTCAAGAATTGTCTTTCATCATCATCTTTGACAAATTCCATTAATACATATCGGTCACGACCATCCTTCTGGATCGCTTCTAAATAATGTTGCCATTCCCCTTCACCACTTATCAATTCCAAGCGGTCGTCGAACGAATGCCAATGAAAAATATGAACATTGGTAATCCATGCCTTCACTAAATCGATACTTGCTAATCGCTCTTCGACAGAAACACCATTTGATGGTTGCCAATATAAGAAGAGATTATCATGGTTGATTTCCTCCATCAGCTGTCTGGCACTTTCTTTTGTGTCCGTAAGCGTATTATCATGATATTCTAAATGAACACTTATACCTTCATCTAAAGCTAAATCTGCTATCCTTCTGGCATCCTCAACTACTTTTTTGCGATAGCACTGATCCGCTTCTTTACTTCCTTTCATGCCTGCCCAAACACGAATTGCTGGTGCTTGTAATTTCTTTACCGTTTCAAGAATGGTCGTGAAGTCATATTCATTACCGGTATGATCTGCCAATCGATAGTAAGATCCGTAAGAACTTACCTCTAATCCGCGTGATCTTGTTATTTCTCCTACTTTTTTTGCATTCTCGTAATCTCCCGGGGGAACATGGACATCTCCTCCCCATTCAATGCCATCTAACGAAACTTCCATTGCTAAATCTACTATTTGTTCCGGGTTTTTATCTCGAAATGTTACCGAGCATAATCCAATTTTCATGCTTAATCTCCTTTCTCAGGCCATTTTTTGAAATTGTTCTTTAGATACAGACCATTGAAGTGGTTCTTCGTTGATATATCTCTTTAATTCCTCTAACATATAGGCACCCATTCTTCCACACTCTTCTCCTTCGCTTCCTGCCAAGTGTGGTGTTAACACAACATTAGCCATTTGATATAACTCTGATCCTTGCTCTGGTGGTTCGGGATCTGTTACATCCAATACAGCTGTGATATCTATTCTATCTCGTAAAACCTCTATCATTTCCTTCTCCCGAACAATCGCCCCTCTGGCGGTATTGATAAAACTGGCACCATTTTTCATTAAAGAAAAATGGTCACCGGTAATCATGCCAATGGTTTCCTTCAATAACGGTGTGTGCAGGGAAACAATGTCTGCCTTTCGGAAAATATCTTCCAATGAACACATTGTAACACCTAATCTATTTGCTTCTTCCTCGGTAACAAACGGATCGAAGGCTAATACATCCATATCGAATGGTTTTAGCAGTTCTAACGTATGCCTTCCGACTGTACTTAAAGATATTAATCCGACCGTACTTCGGTAAGCACCTTTTATTTCAAAAGGTTTTGCTGGATATCGTTCTAGCGATCGAATATCACGTACAAATTGCCAACCATTTTTCAAACAGAATAAAATTTGCGATAAGGTAAACTCTGCCACTGGACGCCCATTAGCTGTAACTGCAGTGGTAAAAAGGATACCTCTCTCCCAAGCTGCGTCTGTTGCAATCGATTTGATCGATCCTGCTGCATATAAAACTGCTTTCAGATTTGGTGCATGTTCTAGCAATCTCTCATCTAACGTAGGTCCACCCCAGCCAGTTAGTAAAATCTCGACTTCTTCAAGTATCGATAAATCATTCAACAATTGCTCCTTGTTCATAGGCTCCACTTCTATATCAACTAATTCCCCGATCTCTTCTCTAACAAACTTTGGATATACTAAATCAAATGAACGCTGATCCATTACATACATTGCCTTTTTCATAGTTAACACCTTTCTATTAAAGATTTTTCAATCACATACTTCATGAAATCAGGCAAAACCCTCTTGCCACTGTTAGCTAATCTGAATCGTATTTGATCAAAACTTTGAACAATTGAATACTTTAAATTCCTTCCATCCTGATGTATGTTGAGTGCTTAAATACGCTACGGCAAGATACTTCGCTGTGGGTAGTGCTCTAGTTTTTGAAAGAAGTAATACACCGGAATTAGATTCCGAGTATTTCCACTTTAAAAAGAAAGAATAATATTATAGGCGTAGGCAGAATACGGAGACTCCTGTGGGAACAGCACGAGCTGAAGATCCACTTGGTAAAGTGTTTTTTCTTTACCAAGTTAGCTGAAGCCGTGCCCTCGGAAAGCGCAGTATTCTGCCGAAGCGGTATTCCAGCACTCCCTGTGAAAGAACGGAAGAAAACAAATCCTTAAGAGTTATTTCGCAGCTTATGTATTTTGTGCACAATATTCACTTTTAAATGAGAAATCGACAAGTTTTTCTTGTCGATTTTCTTTTTAGGATCCTAATAATGTTTCTAAAAATTGTGTGGTTTTATCCTGGTTTTTGGAGTTAATAGGTATAATTAACACTCTGTCCTGGAAGAGTTCGATATCATCGAAAACATCTAATTGATTAGTATCAATTCCATATGCAGCTTTAGTTCCAAATTTATATAATTCTACTCCCTTTTTCTCCAATAATGACAAATCAATAGCTTCTTCTATTTTGAGAATCCCTTCTCGTTCCACTAATTGCTTAGCAAATGTTTTATCGGTTACTATGATATCAACCATATTAGCACCAATATTCGCCCATAGCTTTTGTACATCAGCATAGGACAAATCTTTAATAGAATCCCCACCAGACATGAGGTTATTTACGGATACTTGAAAATCATCAAAATACTTCTCATTTACCTGATTAGAGAATTGTTCTGTAACTTCATATGGTATTTGACTAACAACCATGACTTCATAAGTTTCTGGTTTGTCCTCAAAAATTGTAGTTAAAATAGATACAAGAAAAGTTACTCCTAACACAATACCAATAATGTGTAATTTATAATATTCCCAGATATAATCTACTGCTTCCTTAAAAGACATCGTTTTCAAAGTTTCCCATAATTTTTTCATCGCGCAACTACTCCCCCTGCTACAAATCTGTCTTTATTCATGAGTATATCATATTCATGAGAAACTGAAATCGCAAACATATAATTTACACAAAGTTTCCATTAATGTCTGGTCTCCAACTCCTCTATGAGGGTAGCAATTGCTGCTTCAACCAATCATATGACTTTCTTCCACTTATTTCATGAACTCCCGGAAATATATCAAAAGCAAATTTTTCCGGACGGTTGTGGTAATACCTTTCTAATTGTGCAATTGCTTCTTTAACAAACTTATTCGGAAATATTGGATCTTTTTCACCTGATTCAACAAACAAACTTCTCGGTGAGATTAATGATATCCATTCCGGTAATTCTGCGTAATTTAAAATACCTGGTATATAATTATCAATACAATGGTGCATCGCCATAATACTTCCCTTAAAAGTATTCGTAAAACCTGTTAACACAGTTGCACTAACGCGAAGATCCAATGCTGCGGTATAAGTCGTAATTACAGCACCTCCGGAAAAACCCATCATACCTATCCTTGCCGTATTGACATCTGAACAGGCTTCCATATAATCTAATAACCGGCGAGCTTCCCAAATTCGTAGTCCTGCTAATGTTTTCCCTTCCATTAAAAGGTTGGTTGCCATCGCTTCACAAGAATTAAGATTTCCAGCTTCCTTGTCGCGTGTAAGACGACGCTCCCCAAATCCAATTACTTCTGGTGCGAACACTTTTAAACCACGTTTGACCAGCTCTACTGCAAATTGATTGTGGATACCTGGTTCTCCTTGCTCTTCTTCTCCACCTTTAGTCAGTCCAACCGCTTCTTTCACACCATAACCATGACCGTGAAGTGCTAATACAGATGGATATGTATGTTGTTCCTGTTTAGGTGTTAACACGTAGACAGGTATGTAGATTAAATCTGTCACCGGGAGAGATATCAATTCCCTTGTATAGTCTTCAAATTCTTTTGTTTCGATAACAGTAGGTTTCATCTCCACTCTCGTTTCATCTAAATAAGAGAAGTCACCTAATAGCTCTAGTAAACTACTTTTTAGTGTAAGTTTTCTTTCGACCGGGCCTACCGCTTTAACAGTTTCTTCTAATGCATTGTCATAAAATTGGTTAAACAATCGATCCAATTGATTCATATGTCCAACTCCTTTTAGTAACTTAGCTAAATATATACGTAGTATGAAAACGTTTTAAATATAATTCTATTATATACGATTTTTGTTCTTTTAAAAAATAAAAAATGTTAAGTTAGTTTTTGAATCTAAAAAAATCGGCCAACCTTCATTATTAAAAGTCGGCCTAAAATATTTTTACTTGACGGGAGGAATTCTCTTTTTATAAACCACCGCAAGTTCTGCCAGTTTGTCTTCTCACCATTATATCTCTTTCTCCGCCATCTGAAAGTTCTTCAGCGAATTCATGCTCTTTCTTGTTTTTTATTTTTTTTGATCGTCCTTTATCTTTCATCTTGAACACCCGTATCCAAATTTTGATAATCATTCCCAGGTTCAATTGATGTTTGTTGAAGTCTGGTTTCTTCCCTATCAGGATGGTGTGTTTCATGATTGATTTCACGTATTGTCTCTTGTTCAATTTCGACTTTTTTTCTTTCCTTATCGTTCATTTATATATCCCCCTTAACACTTCAGATTTAGTTATCGAGGTGAAACTAGGCCTTTGCAATCAAATCAATTTCTTATAAGCACATCCCCTTGATTACGAGTTATTTCTTACTTGTTCTATCTCTTTTTTAGCAAGATATTCGTTTGCTTCTTCCAATTGTTTATGCTCATTGACGGAGTCCCCTGCATAACGCTCAACTGTATCTTCAAGATGTGCTGGATCTATGTCTACTCTGATTCCAATTTCACCAACCTGATTTGCTTGATTGGGCATGTGAAAGCTCTTTTTTCTTTCTTTTTTCATTATAATCACCTCTCTTTTATCTTTTACTTTCCGACTGTTTTCATGCAGAAGTTACACAAAAATTGCTTCCAATTAGGAATAGTATTTATGTTTCAGTTAAAAATAAACTGTGTATGAAGTGACGATAATTCAAGGAGGTCAAAAAATGGCACGTATTGGAGTAGAAGAGTCCTTAACTGATGTTCAACAAAAATTACAAGAAGATGGTCATGAAGTTATACCGTTACGACAAGAAGAAGATGCCAATGGCTGTGATTGCTGCATCATTTCCGGTCAAGACGAAAATGTAATGGGAATGCAAAACACAGCTATTCAAGGTGCTGTTATTAGCGCACAAGGACTAAGTGCAAATGACATTGGTCAGGAAGTACAAAAAAGATTACAACAACAACAGTAATTTTAATACTGAAAACAATTACGATTATTCAAACTATATTTATTTTTCGAAACATAGAAAACCAGCAGTTCTCTTCCCCCGAGACTGCTGGTTTACGTTTATCGAAAAAACTAATCTATCTTCTTTTCAAAAACACTTTTGGAATATCTGATTTAAAACGCAATAACTCTCCTGTAACTGGATGTTTAATCGCTAAGACGATTGCATGCAAGCCAAGTCTGCCAATTGGATTTATTCTCGAGCCATATTTTTTATCACCAACTATCGGATGACCGATGTCAGACATATGAACTCGAATTTGATTTTTCCTCCCTGTTTCTAGATAAACAGAAAGCAGCGACAAGTTGTTGTTGGATTTAATTACCTTGTAATGTGTAATCGCCTTTTTTCCATCATTCGGTTTGTCACTTGAGAACATTTTAAACGTTTTACTTTCCAATAACCAAGAAGTGATCGTGTCTTCTCGTTTGTTCAATACGCCCTCAACCAGAGCTACGTAGGAACGCTCCTTCACCATATCCTTCCATCCATTTTGTAATGTTTCCTTTACCTTTTCACTTTTGGCAAACAACATTACTCCTGAAGTTTCTCGATCTAGTCGATGTACAACATAAATACGGTTATTAGGATTGATTTTACGAACATACGTCATCAATTGCTTATAAGCAGTAACTGATTTTTCATTTTCGGTTGCCACCGATAACAAACCTGTATCCTTTTCGATAACAATAATCGAATCATCTTCATAGAGAATATTCATTTTTTCAAAAGTGGCAGCTTTTGCTGCTTTATTTTTTTGAATCGTGACCGTATAACCAGGTTCGAGTTTAAAATCATGTTTGGTCACTTCCTGATTATTTACATATACTTGTCCACGGGTAAGGATTGATTTTACAGAATTTCGGCTTCGTTGGGACATGATAGCGAGTAAGAAAGGAAGGAGTTCTGCTGGTTTGTCCACCTTGTATTGTTCCATGTTGGGGTTCTGTCTTTGATTACTCATTATTTATTATTACCTCCGTTCTATATTTCATTATACCCCTTTTATCATCGATATGATATGTTATGGCTAAAAAACATGAAGTATACTTTTTCTTCTTTAAAGCAAGCTAATGGCAATACTATTTCGATAAAGGAGATAATTATATATGGAAGGTAGTTGGCTTGCAATTATCCCTTTTCTTGTTGTCATTGTTACAGCAATGAAAACAAAGCAAGTATTTCCAGGATTGACGCTTGGATTAGTCGTTGGAGCTTACATTGTTGAACCATCCTTAATTGGAGGTATTGAACAAGCGACGCAATATATTGTTAATAGCCTAACAGATATCAACAACTTAAAAATTATCATTTTCTTATATATGTTTTCAGGTTTAGTCGGTATTATGAAAGCTTCTGGAGGCATTAAAGGTTTTGTCGAATTAACTTCCAACAAAATTAACTCCAAAAGGGAAGCATTGTTATTAACCTGGGCGTCCACTTTAGGTACATTCAGTGCTCCTAGTTTTCGAATTGTAACGGTAGCACCAATTATGAAGGCATTATTACAAAAAATTAACATGACTCGCAAAGAGCTTGCCTTTATGATTGAGACAAGTACACAACCTGTCATTGTCTTAATTCCGATTGCTACTGCTTTTGTCGGTTATATGGTTTCCGTCATCGAAATGGGATTACAAAATCAAGGAATTGAAGCAGATCCTTATTCATTGTTTATCCGCAGTATTCCATTTAACTTTTTTGCGATTTCGATGATTGTGATTGGTACATTGTTTGTCATATTTCGTCATCAAAAAGAGGTTGACCAACGTGAACGAGATCCGGAGCAAATTGAAGATGAAAATAACAACGCCGAACCTGATGATGATATATCTCCGAAGCCGTGGAATTTAATCATCCCTGTTTCATTGGTGATTTTGTTGACTTTGTTCCTTACCTGGTGGGATGGAAACCAACAAGGATATGGATTTTTCCAAGCATTTATTGAGGCCGATGTCTTACAGGCGATGGTTGTTGCATTATTTATCACTTTATTAATAACGATTGTCATGCAAATCATCCAGAAAAATTCATTAAAAACCATTATTCATGAATTTATTGAAGCTGGAAATAATTTAATGTCAGTTATCCTATTATTATCCGTAGTGTGGGCGTTATCTTCTGTTACAGAAGACCTTGGTTTTTCGACGTTTGTTACGAATAACGTAGATTGGGTACCTGCCATGTTTATTCCTCCTGTTATGTTTTTAATCGGTGCATTTGTGTCCTATTTTGTTGGGTCCTCCTGGGGAACATGGGGTATCCTGATGCCACTTGGTATTTCTTTAGCACAAGCTGCAGATGCATCCTTACCATTAGTAATTGGTGCGGTATTTGCTAGTGGATCATTTGGTTCCATCGCTTCACCATTAAGTGACAATAATAATACGATTGCTGGATTGTTGAATATTAATGCGATGCAATACGCAAGATATAAATTAGTTCCCGCTTTAATCGCACTAGTTATTTCTGCTGTTTTATATGGTGTGATGACATATATCTTATAATCTAAAGGGGAGGTATATCATGCATTCGAGCAATTTTATCCAATCAAAAGATGGCATCAACCTTTTTTATCAAACATGGATTCCTCCCAAACCGAAAGCGGTAATTATCATTGTTCATGGTGCCGGTGAACATTCCGGCAGATATCAACCAATTAGTGAACAATGTGTAAAACAAGATATTGCTGTAGTTGCTCCTGACTTACGGGGATTTGGGCAATCAGAAGGTGTGCGGGGGCACGTTAATTCGTTTCGGGATTATGTAGACGACCTCCATCAATTAATCGAGTTGGTATCTAAAAGGTTCGAACATTTTCCCATCTTTTTATTCGGCCACAGTTTAGGTGGTTTAATTGTGATCCGATACAGTCAACTATATGCGTATGAGACAAAAGGTGTAATTTTATCCGCACCTGCATTGGCATTGCGTTTTAAAATACCTATGATCGGTAAAAAAGTATTAGAAATTTCCTCAAGAATTTTACCAACATTATCAATTAATCCTATGAAATGGAAACCAATTATTAGCCGAATGGGCCAGTTAGCGCCATACTTACCACAAGAAAAATCATTAAGATATGACCCTCATATGACTGCTGAGATTACACCTAAATGGCTGGTAGAATTGCTACAAAACGGGATCACTGCGCTAACGGATGCAACGTCATTCCGCTACCCGGTGCTTTGTGTCTATGACCAAAAGGATCCGATTGTGCAGCCTGTCATCATTCAAGATTTTTTGGACAAGTTAGATGTATTGGATAAAAAATGGTTATCATTTAACGACGGTTTTCATCACCTATTACATCCCGATTATCACGAAACAACAATATCCGATATCGTAAAATGGATTGATCATCGTTTATAAAGAAGTTGAAAATAGTACACATAAAAAACACAATATACGAAGTAACGTGAAATGGGTATACGAGCTTTATACGCTCCTGCAAGATACTTTGTTTGTGTAATCAGAGCGAAGATGGACATTTGTTCCGCTATTTGTGACAAAATGGTCGTTTTGATGAGGTTTGCGGACATCTATTCCACTATTCACCCAAAATTCGGATAAAATTTACCATAAGTGGCCAAATAAGGGATTAGATGTCCGCCAACCTCTAAAAAAGGGTGTTATCTTACCAAATAACGGAACAAATGTCCGCATAGCATTCTTACTGAGTGGTCCCTAACCCATATTATGGAGGGAATCGCAGTACTTTTAATCAGCTATCAGAGCCGTGCTTGGGTTTTCTTATTTTCTCCAGTCAAATCCAATTTCGTTTAAGAATGCTTTCGCTAACAACGTATGTCCGGTTTGATTCGGATGAACTCGATCCCAGGCAATTGCTGCCGGATAAAGATCCTTTGTAACTATATTAAATGCTTCCTGCGTATCAATAAATAATGTATGATGTTCATTAGCAATTTGCTCGACGACTTTCCCGTATTGATCCATCTTATTACGCATGGAATCATTTGGGTTTGGTTCAATATAATATGGTGTCATCAGGACTAACTGCTTTACTTTTGATTGTGTTTGCTCCACTAACTCTCGGTAAGTCTTCTCATATTCATCAATATAAACATGGCGATCTGGAATAAACGGTGAGTCGAACTGACGCCAGACATCATTAATGCCGATCATAATGACTAACCAGTCCGGCTTTTGGTCAAGTACATCTTCTTGCCAACGCGCTTTTAAGTCTGTTACGTTATTTCCGGATATACCTTTGTTTACCACACGAATTCCTAATTCAGGGTATGTCGATTGTAAGAATGCATCGACGATTGATACATACCCGGTACCTAATGCTTGAAATAACCCTTCCCCCTCTGGTTTTGCTCGATCACAATCTGTTACGGAATCTCCTATGAACAACAATTTTTGATTTTTTTCCAGCTTCATTTTTTGTCCTCCCGTTATGAATTATTGGGTATTAGCCAAATGTAATCTTTGACATTTTTATGGTACCCGATTGATCTCAGGATTGGTAAAAATATCATACTCATCACGACTGGTCGTTGAAAACTCGGAAACAATTGCTCCTTGATCATCCGCTTGGAACCAATGTAACGTATTTGGTGGGATTGTGTATTGTTCACCCGGGTTCAATTCGATTTCGTGAAATACGGTATAGTATGCTGCACTTTCTTTCGGAATTGTTGCTTTGATCGACTCTGTAGGTTCTCCTTCTATATATAAATATACCTTCCCCACTCTGCAACGGAATGTTTCTTGCTTGCCCTCTGTTTTACCTATCGGTGGATGCTTATGCTCTGGACATGTTTGATTTGGAAACAAGACAAGTTCTTTTGCACAATAATGATGATTATTTTCATATGTAATCAGCTGTAATCCTTCTTGCTCTAATCGGTCCAGTCCGAAATCAGCAATTTCGACTCGTTGCTTTTCATCTTCTGTTAACACTAATCCTGCCTTTGTTAAGGCTTCAATTGTTTGAAGTTGAGCTGCTTTTTGATCCATTTTTATCACCACCTAACTAACATGGAATGCAAAGAACAAAACGCTTACATAATATGATAGTAGCATAATAACCTTATTAATCCAATATTGTTTTGATGATATAGTTTGTCCAATTATCTATGTTTCTCTAAGTTACAAAAAACGGGCAAAACCCACCCAGCTCAACTTATGCTAAGGTGAGTGCTATTAGTAGCCATTAAGTAATATATCGACAGTTTGACCACCACTCCGGCTGCCCACTCCCCTTTCTGTGGGGTTTTGTCCCTGCGCTTCATGCATGCGCTACAACATTTGTCAGCTTGGGTTATTATCCCTGTGAAAGTGAATAGGCTGTGATACCAACGATTATATACTTTTTTGTCTTATAAAAAATAACCCTTGGAGAAATAGTATTTTCCAAGGGACTTACACATGTTCTTCAATTTTCATCGCTTTTTACCTGTGCTACTTTAATTGACTTTCCTTCTTTCATACACTCTTTATTATTAACTATAATAATAATTTATTCGTATTTCCCACCTGTTGTAATTTCTGTATCAGAGAAATTCTCTATCGATGCACCTTTCTCATAGAAGTGTTTCGCGTTTTTTAAGATTCCTTCTCTCGAGTAAAAAGGACTCTCTTTCGTCAACGGTAATTTCACCGTACGTTGGTAATTGGCAGATTCATAGATTGCTGTAATCAGCTCCAACGTTTGACGCCCTTGTACCCCATCGACTAACACTGGTTTATTTTCGATAATCGCATCGAGTACATTTTCGATTTGACCTTGATGTCCTTCATGCTCTAAATCGGGCTTACTTTCAAAAGCTTCTGTCAACCGCTGTTCCAGTTGCGGATCTTCGTTTGGAAAGCCGTTTTCCTTTGATGTCGATGCTTTTACCTTCCATGGCACAGAAACACGGGCTTTCTTACCTTGGAAAATTAACTGTTGTTCTTCTCCATGATGGACGACAGAACTTGTGATCTGTGCTAAACTGCCATCTTGGTAACGACCAATCGCAACTGAGATATCTTCCACTTCGGCGTTATCATGGGCCGTATTACTAGTTACAGCGGTAATTTCTGCAGGCATCCCCCGCATCCATTGGAAAATATCAATGTGGTGTACCGCATGATTTAACGTACATCCACCACCTTCTTTTTCCCACGTCCCTCGCCACCATAAGTCATAATAGCTATGTCCCCTCCACCAGAATGAATCAACTTGGGTATGCAAGATAGGTCCCATTAATTCTGTTTCTAGCACATGCTTCAACTTCATCATTGGGGTAGTAAAACGATTCTGAGCCACAACCGATAGAATTTTGTTATTCCGTTTTGCAGCATCCACCATCGCGTCACATTCTTCCAAAGAAGACGCCATCGGCTTCTCTACGAGTACATGTTTTTCTGCATCCAAACTATCAATCGCAATATTTGCATGTGTATACGGTGGTGTACAAATAGATACTAAATCAATTTCTTCCTTGGCAATTAAATCCTGATAATTGTCATAGATATTCGCATCAAGGTTAAAATCCTCTTTCATTTTTTCAGCTTTTTCCTGATAAATATCACATAATGCAACGATTTTACACTTTCTTGGAAATTGCAAATAACCTTTCACATGGGAGGGACAGATTGCTCCTGTACCTATAATTGCTACTTTTAGCATGACACTTCTCTCCTTTTTCTTATTTAAATTGGAACCAGCTAAAGTTAAAATGAGATCCTGGTAAAAAGATGATTGATACCTTTTGCACACCTTTGATCTTTTCTAGTTCAAATCTTTTTTCTTCATAACTATCTGTATGTGTAAACTCAACCATTTCAGCTCTTTCCTCTTCTCCATCAAAGAAACGAACATGAATTGAATTTTTATCAATTGGCGAATGCCCGTTAATGACTAACTGGCTAGCACCTTTGTCTCCAAAGTCAAAGTTATCAAACTCAAAAGATACATTATTTCCAATCTGTTCAACTCTGTCTGATAACTTCTTGAACGTATCACCATAAATTTTATCTGCGTCTGCTACGTAATTTTTTGAAAAGGCACGGTTATGTTTTTCAAAAGAAAATCCTTTAATATGCATCTTTTTATTTGTTACAAAAGAGATAGATGTAACGCCTTTTAGTTTTTTGGAAAGTTTAAATGTTTCCGATTGATAAACATTCCATTTCGATTCTTTCTGATAAATGGTATCCGCTAACAGTTCACTTTTTGGCTCACCTGGCATTCCTTCCCAAATCTGGAGGTCATATGATTCACTTGAAAGTGCAAAAATGGGAATGGTAATAATGTCTGACCCTTCTTTACCGAAATCAACATTACGAAACCCTACTTGTGTTTCACCGTCTCGGCTGGTTGCTATCCCACGCTCGTTACCGTTTGTCACTTCTCCTTTACTATCATCATACAAGCCTGCTGAAATAAAGGAATAAGGATCTTTGTAGGCAGTACCTAATCCTTCTGCCTTAAATTCTAATTCGGAAATTAAGTTGATCTTGTCTGTTCCATTTTTACTTGTACAACGGACTCTAAAATCACCATCTCCAAATGCAGTAACTTTTGCTCTCTTGCCATTGGGTTCAATCGTCGCAATATTCGATGCTATTCCAACGTCATTTACAACACTCCATTCCACATCGGTATAATCGGGGTTGGCTGGATATAATGTCGCAATCACGTTGAGCTGTTGCTTCTCTTCATTTAAAGTTTGACCACTATCTGAACTAATCTCAATTTTCCGAACAGGAATCTCTTCACTTTTTCCTGTTATTACTTCTGTTGGTTCGTTACAAGCTATGATCGATTGTTTGTTATTCTTAGACGTTTCATGTGCGAACAATTGTATAGAAGCAGTGGCTAATCCAGGCGAAGATACTTTAATGGTAATCGGGCCAGCTTCCAATGTAGATCCAATAATGGCCATTAATTTCCCATTAAATAATCGTCTGCTTACTCCTTTGTATTGGTCATAATCAGTTTGATCGCCATTATCTAAACCTAACAATCTCCCCGCACCACATACATCGACGTAAACTCTGTTGTTTGCGTTTTCGACCGGATTGCCCTGCTTATCTTTCATGCCGATTTTAACAAAAGCTAAGTCTGTACCATTTGCTCGTAGTACTTCTAGATCAGTACCTAATGTAATTTCAGCTGGATCCTCGAAAGACTGTCTTTGATCATAGCTAATTACCTCATCATTTTCGTCATGTGCATACGCTTCTAATTTTCCAGGTTGATAAGGAACTTTCCACCAACCCGAAATGGTATTCCCCTTTTGATGGTCTAATTCTTGTGTGCCAAGTGATGTACCATTTAAAAGCAGTTCGACTTTTGGTGCATTTGTTGCCACTCTTACATCAATTATTTGACCCTCATTAAAATCCCAGTATGGGAAAATATGAACCATTGGTGCCTTTTTATAATTCGTCCATGCTGATTGATAAATAAAGTACGAATCTTTTTTGAACGTAGCTGTATCAATTTGGCCAAAGTAAGCATTTTTAGTATGGTATGGTGTCGGTTCACCAATATAATCAAAACCAGTCCAAATAAATTGACCTAAAGAGAATGGCGTATCTCGTTCTTTTATTAATGCTGATTCAACAGACTTCGCTCCCCAGCTTGTAGCACTATTCCCAAGAGATGAACAATGTTGGTCATCATCTGCTAAAATTGGCTGATCATACGGAAAGTGATAAACACCTCTACTTTGTACAATGGCCATCGTTTCACTACCGTAAATCACCCAATCAGGGTGCTCTTGATGATGCTTCTCATAATATTTTTCGCCGTAGTTATAGCCGGCCACTTTGATAATATCTGCACATTTTTGTGCATTTTCCCAAGGCATATAATTGGAACCAATGGTAACCACCGCATTTTGCTTTGGATCAAATCTATAAACCGCTTCCATTAAATCCCGTGTTAGCTGTTGTCCTCGTTTATCGGCGTGGGTATCGTAGATTTCATTTCCGATACTCCACATCAAAAGACTAACATGATTTCGGTCACGTTTTACCCATGACTCAATATCTTTGTTGTACCATTGTTTGAAAAATCTGGCATAATCGTAAGAGGTTTTTGATCTTTCCCACATATCAAATGCCTCTGTCACGACAAGAAATCCCATTTCATCCGCAAGCTCCATCAGCTCTTTTGCCGGCATATTATGCGCCGTACGTATCGCATTAACTCCCATATCTTTTAAAATTTGCATTCTTCTTCTTAAAGCTTGAACATTAAAGGCTGCCCCTAATGCTCCCAAATCATGGTGTTCATTGACACCATATAATTTCATATGCTTCCCATTTAGGAAAAAACCTTTATCTGGGTCAAGTGTTACCTCTTTAAAGCCAATATCCTGAGTATGGGACTCTACTATTTCATAGCTATCTTTTTTCTGTAAAGTAGTAATTAACTTATATAAATGAGGTGAATCGGTATTCCATAAATCTGGATTGTCTATCTTTAACGATAATTCGCTGAAAGATTGCCCTTGTTCAATTAGATCGGAAACGGTAGAAACCTCTTCTCCCTCTCTTTCAAGAGAATGTGTTATTAGTAATGACTCAGTCACTTGTAGCTTCGTCTCTAGTTCAACTCTCCAATGATCGCTTTGCTTAAAGGTAGATACGTAAATGCCATCTGTTTCTATAAAATTAGGACTTCGCTCTTTCAACCACACATTACGATATATACCTGCACCCGTATACCATCTGCTGTTTGGACTTTGATAAGTAACTTTTAGTAATATCTCATTTTTCCCTTCGAGAAGGAACTTCGTAATATTGTGTTCAAACTTCGAATATCCATATTTCCACTCACCAGCAAATTGATTGTTCACATATAACTGCGAATCCATGTAAACACCATCGAAACATAACAATACATCAAGCTCAGGGATCGATTGGTAATTTATTGTTTTTTTATACCAACCGATACTGTTCTCATAGAGTTGTTTCGTATTATAAATAAGCCAATCATGTGGAATTTCCACTGGTCGAAAATCAAGTTGTACACTTGTTTTTGTATCTAAGTCGCCTTTGGCAAACAACCAATTGTCGTTAAATAATTCCGTTCGATTGATCATCTTGATTCCACCGTCACTTCCTTGAAAATTTAATTATGTATACTGTCATCCTGACCACTTCCATCTTTTACAAAGCTTGTTTTTATATCTTGTATAATCGGTTTTGTATTTAGTATTAATAACCAAGCAACCAAGCTACTAATAAACAAAATAATAAAATCAGAGGTAAAAAACATCAGTACAATCGTCAGAAACAGAATCCCCATGTTTCCTGTTGTTCTTTTTATCCATGTAAAAAAATAATATAGTGACAACCGGTAAATATCTCTTAATCTGAATTTATAGTGAGTGGTAATAACTAAAGCATAGAATGCAAAAATGACCATAACAAACAATATCACTAGAAAAATACCATTTAAAATTTGATACAATACAGTTGGATTTTGATTAAAATATTGAATATCGATAATTAGAATAAAAAAGCCAGTTATAATTGGTAACCACACTTTTAATACATCCCAGAAATTTGTTTTATATGCTTTGAAAAACTCTTCAACTGGAGCGACTTCGTTGTTTCTTGCCAATACACTCAAACTGTGAAGCAAAGCAGCAAAAGCCGGACCAGAAGGAATAATTGCTATATAATAAAGGATAGCATTAGAGATGCTAGGTATTAACAAAATAAACGCAGCAAATAAAAGAATATTGGTGATAACAAACAAAAAATTTAAAATTAATAACCAATAAACATAATTTGAAAAACGATAAAATCCACCTTGATTGTAATCCATCAAAAAACCCTTTCTCTGTCTATTTACACCCATTTTACTATGATTCCTATTCGAATTGGTAAGTTATACGCAAATTCTTCTATATTATTTTTCTGATGAAAGAAATGAGGTAGGCAGATTTAGCAAGAGCCTTCTAAATGCTTCCCCTCTATATATGCTGATTTTGGATATCCTGACGTTTTCCATTTTGTCTTTCTTACACTTATTAACCACCGTGATAAAGAAAAGCAACATAACACGGAGAAATTTAGTCCCCGTGTTATATGTCTACTATTCAATTATTTATTGTTTTGATAAACTTCATTAGCAAGATCTACATACCCTTGCATATTTTTGGCTTCTAGTTCTTTTATATAAGCATCCCATTCTGACATATCTCTGTCACCGACAATGAATTTCAATGTGTTTTGTTCAACTGTGTCTTTTAATGGAGTGCTTATTAATGAAGCTCGCTCTAACTGTGTTGCATCATAACGAATTGGTGGATCTGGTAATACTAGTTCTTTAGTTTCATGCATTTTGTTTTGGAACTGAATTTCTTCCTCAGAAAACATGGAGTGAAGTAATTCAGTTGAACCTCCGTAAGACCAGTTACCTTGAGAGAAACCGTAATCAATTTGGAGGTGATTGTCAGCGCCTGTATTCATTCCACGGAATGTAATATCTTCCGCTAACTTACGCTCTCCATCTTCTTTAGTATATGTTTCTCCTTCGACACCCCATTTAGCATACTCTAAGCCTTCATCACTGTATAATAACCAGTCAATGAATTGTAGCATTGCTTCAAAATTAGGGTCTTCTGCTGCTTTCGCAGAGAACATGATACCGTTTTCTAATTTAGAACCATTCATTAATTGTCCAGCAGGACCGCCTGGAACAACAATTTTCTTGATAGAGTAGTTATCTTTGCCTAATGTTTCATCCATTGTCTTACGATATTGTGTTAACGTTTGACCATTAGTATTAATAACAAAAGATTCGCCAGAAGTGAACTTTTCAATTGCTGGATCATCTTCTTGTGTAACACTTTCAGGATCTAATAATTCTTGTTCAATTAAACCATTAAAATATTCAACCATCGAACGATATTCATCTGTCGCAGGTGCGAAAATAAATTCATCGGAATCTTTTTGATATTCCAACATATTTCCTAGTCCCCAACCAGCTCTTGTGCCAAACCCAGTTGCTGCAATATTTAACGTACTTTTAAACTTGAATCGATCAGAGAATGGATATTTATCAGGATATGCTTCTTTCATTGCTACAAGCATTTCTTCTACTTCTTTCCAAGTAGTTGGTTCTTCAAGGCCAAGCTCTTCTAAAATATCAGTTCTGACTGCTAAACTATAATCTGGCCATACCTTTTCATGAATACCTGGTAGTACATAGTATTTACCGTCACGTTGACGTAAACCTTCTAAAAATGGTTCAATTCCCCATTCTTTTACTTTTTGTTGATAGTGCGGCATCATGTCTACGTACTCACTAATTGGTAAAATCGCACCTGAAGACACGAATTGTGTTTCTTCACCCGGGTATGTTTTCGGAATAATATATGGAGCATCACCACTACTAATTAATAAGCTTCGTTTATCCGTATAATCACTCATTGGTACTGATGTAATATCTAACGTTACGTTCGTCTTCTCTTTTAATTTTTCAAAAAACATCCAATCTTCTTTCAAAGGATAGTTCGGGTGATCACTGAAAAGCGTAGAGAATGTAACAGGTTCTTTTGCTTTAAATGTATCACCTACACTATAATCTTCCATTGCTACTCCTGATGCACCTTCACTTGATGAATCATCACCTTCTTCAACGTCATCAGATGAACTAGAGTCATTACAAGCTGCTAATACACCAACTACAAATACTAGCATGATTGCTAACATCACTTTTTTCCATTGTTCTGTCATGGTACTTCCCCCTCTATTCGTATTTGAACATAAGTAAAATAATCGCACTTTATCAGTTTTGGCCAATTATTTTGTTTAGCCACCACCTCCTTAAAATGCCTATCATTCTATTATCCTTTGACTGAACCTAACATAACACCTGACACAAAATATTTTTGAATATACGGATATACCATTAAGATAGGTAAAACCGTCAATACCATTGTTACAGATTTTATATTTGCTGAAATTTGAACCATGTTATCTGCTGCTGTTGCACCAGTTCCCACTGTCGCTTCCGCACCTTTAATCATGTTTCTTAAATAAATAGAAACAGGAAATAATTCTTTTTCTGTAAAGAAAATAAATGCGGGGAACCAAGAATTCCAGTGTGTAACTGCATAAAATAGCATCATAGTTGCTAAAATAGGTTTTGACAACGGTAACACAATTTTGAATAGAATTCCGAAAGTACTCGAACCATCCATAATTGCTGCTTCTTCTAATTCATCCGGGATGTTTTGGAAGAAGGTTCTCATAATCAACATATTGAATACACTAATCGCATTCGGAATGACGATCGCCCAAATACTATTCCCAAATCCTAAAGATGTGACAAGCACATAGTTAGGAATTAAACCACCGTTAAAAAACATGGTAAATACGAAGAATAAAGTTAAAAATCTTCTACCTCTTAATCTAGTTTTAGCTAATGGATAAGCGATCATTGTCGATAATATTAATGAAATTATTGTCCCAACAACCGTATAAATTACTGTATTTTTATAGTTAATCCAGAACATGGTATCGGACATAATCACTTTATATGTTTCGATATTAAAACCTTTTGGCCATAAACTAACTTGACCAGAATTTATATATGCTTCTGAACTAAAGGATTGTGCAACGATGTTAAAGAAAGGAAACAACGTTACAAAAACAATAAATATTAAAAAACTGATATTAAAAACTCTAAAGACTTTATATTGCCATGATTCCTTCATGATTTATCCCTCCTACCATAAGCTGTTATCTGTAATTCTTTTAGAAAGATAATTTGCACCTAACACTAATATTAACCCAATGACAGATTCAAATAGCCCAATAGCTGTACCGTAACTGAAACTACCTGATTGAAGACCGACCCGGTATACATAAGTAGCAATTACGTCAGCTGTTTCATATGTTAACGGGTTGTAAAGTAATAAAACTTTCTCAAAGCCAATTTGCAAGAAGTTACCAATGTTTAAAATCAATAATACGACGATAGTGGGTAAAATCCCCGGGAGAGTAATATGGATCGTTTGTTTCCATCTATTTGCTCCATCTATTCTTGCTGCTTCATACAGTTCTTCGTTAATACCTGTTAGCGCTGCAAGATAAAGGATAGCCCCCCAACCTAACGTTTGCCATAAGTCAACACCTACAAATATCGTTCTAAACCACTCTGGTAGTTGCATGAAACTGATTTTTTCAAAGCCCCAACTTGCTAACAAACTGTTAACAGGACCGTTAAGAGCTAATACTTCGAATACCATACCTGCTACCACAACTACCGAGAAAAAGTGTGGCAGGTAAGATGCCGTCTGTACAAATCGCTTAAACAATTGATTTTTCAGTTCATTTAATAGCAAGGCAAAAATGATTGGTGCTGGAAAAGTAATCACTAATAATAAAAAAGCTAAAATAAATGTATTAGCAAAAACTTTATAAAAGGTTGGATCATTCAGAAACATTTGAAAGTACTGTAATCCGACCCATTCTTCCCCAATAATGCTTCCACCAGGAATAAACCTTCTAAAAGCGATAATGTTACCAAACATCGGACCATATTTAAAAATGATCAAATACATTACCGGTAATAAAATCAGAGAATACAGTTGCCAATCTTTTTTTATACTAGTCCATAATTCATTTTTGGGAATTTTAAGTTCTTTTGCCTTTTTAGTTGCTTCCATTAACTACTTCCCCCTTCTGCATTTTTTTGGAATAATTATCTAGAAGAAAAGGTTTCTAATTCTCCTCCTCAACAAAGAAAAGGCTTACATAATCATGCTAAAAACAACTTCTACATTAGTATTTTCTAGTATAACTAGTATGGTAGAAATAACAAACAAATACGTTAACGCTTACAATTCACTTTGTTTAACTGTTAGACTTATTATATAATGCCTAATTGGTTTTGTCAATATACTAGAATGGTAGTATAATATTTTTTGAAACTTGTCGTGCCTTACCCTTATGGTTTTCATCAAATACAAAAATTATGTTATGAACCCCCAGCTAAAAAACTAAAAACTGCTGGTCCTTATTCGCAAATGATACAAACTGCGAAGTTGTATAAGGTTAACTTTCTCTCTTTCTAATTTGATAATGAGTGCTTGATCATCGCTGCGGAAAAATACTCCCTTTTCAGGGGCACGGCCTCAGCTAACTTGGTAAAGAAAACCACTTTACCAAGTGGATCTTCGGCTCGTGCTCTTCCTCTTGGAGTGTCGCATTTTTCCGCAACTTAGAATAGTGTTTTGGAAAAGTGACAGGAAATCCAAAGCTTTCTTTCCTTGCAAAAAACTAACGGCATTACTAGAAAAACTAGTTCAACCGTTAGTTTGATAGACTTGATACATGATAATGATCGTATTATTATTTTACTCTTCTACAAGTATATTTTTTCACCTTTTTTTGCACTTTCAATTGCTCCGAAAACCATTTTCATACTATGAATGTTGTCATGACAATCTGTTTCAGCAGGGCGATTTTCCTCAAGAGCTGAGAACATCTCGTCTAAGCAGCCAGCATGTTGTTGGTGTCCAGTCCATATGTTTGAAATAGTGCTTTTTTCTGTTTCTTTGAAAAAAGCTGTCTGATTCGGATCCGTTATTGTCTCTGTGATGAGATGATCAAAACCATCCCATCTAGCCGTTCCTTTTGTTCCAGTAATACGCCAATCACCATTCCAAGAAGTTTGCAACCCCTCTGCTGCCCATGAACCACGGAATGTAAAAACAGAACCATCCTCCATTTCAAAAATACAAATGGCAGATGCATTGCCGTTATACCATGAACCTGATGGATTGTATTCATGACAATAAACTGATAAAGCATTACTATTCGAAATATATCTCGCCTGATCAAATGTATGTATTGCCATATCAACAATTAATGGATGTTCCATTTGCTCCCTAAAACCGCCAAAATGAGGTCCTAAGTAGAAATCTACATTTAATGTATGAACATTTCCTAACACATTGTTTTCAATGACATGGCGCAGAGATCGAATTTCTTTTAAATAACGGCGATTTTGCATGACACTGTATGTTTTGCTTGTTCGTTCTGTGATTTTTGTTATCTCTAGCGCATCTTCTAATGATTCCGCCATCGGCTTTTCACCGAATACATGGCATCCCGCTTCAAGTGCAGTCGTAACAATTTGTTTATGTGCAGCCGGAATAGTAACATCAAAGACTAGGTTTGCTTTTGTTTCCTCAATAGCTGTTGCTAGATCTGTAAATATAGGTACTTGTAACTTTCGTTGATCAGCTTTCATTTGAGCTGCTTCGATATTGAGATCTACTAACCCGACAATTTCAGCATTCTCCCGTTGTTCTACATAGTCTAACCAAACATTAGCCATATCTCCACAACCTGCAACTATAATGTGGTGTTTTGTCATAAACTCACTCCTTTACCACTTCATGATAGCGGATTCATTTTGGAGATGCTAGCAATTTGATTAAAAGTTAGTCTGTTCGTGAGATAAGTGTCTCCATTTACGAGATAAATATATCTCACGAACAATCAGACATTAGCTTTATAATTCAATTGTAACGTTTTGTTTGCCAGCATTTACGGATACTTTCTTGTAACCAACGATTTCAATATGATAGGGCTTCTCCATTCCAGTTGTCTGTACGTGAACTTTATTAGCTTTTCGTTCTACTACGACAGACCCAACCACTTCGCCTTTTGCATTAACAAGTGTTCGTTCTGTATTTTGATTGTTTAATAGTTGATAGATTTTAAAAGTGACACCTTCTGTATAATCATAAACCGGGTTTTCTTCACTTGTCCCTACTGGCAAGATCGTGTTTGGTCGCACGAAAAGTGGTAGGCTAAAGTAATCATATCGTTCTTTAATCCATGTTCCGCCTTCAACGACTTCTCCCGAAAGTAGGTGTGTCCATCTACCTTTTGGTAAATAATAAGAGCCGATCCCTTCTTCATTGAAAATTGGTGCCACAAGTATTGAATCGCCCAGCATATATTGGCGATCTAATGTTTCGCATAATGGATCGTCTGAGAATTCTAACAGCATCGAACGCATCACCGGGACACCTGTTTGACTATTTTCTACTGCTTGCCCATACAGGTAAGGCATTAAACTATTTTTCAACTTGGTAAAGTGACGTGCGACATCAACGGCTTCTTCATCAAAATTCCATGGAACACGGTAAGATGAGCTGCCGTGAAAACGACTGTGGCTTGAAAGTAAACCGAATGCCGTCCAACGCTTGAACACATCTGGTGTTGCGGTATTTTCAAAGCCACCAATATCATGGCTCCAGTAGCCAAAACCTGTGGTTGTTAGTGACAAGCCTCCGCGTAAACTTTCTGCCATCGCATCATACGTGGAATCACAGTCTCCTCCCCAGTGAACCGGGAATTGTTGTCCGCCAGTTGTCGCTGAACGAGCGAATACGACTGCTTCTTCTTCTCCTTTTTCTTCTTTCAGTAAATCAAATACTACTTTATTGTAAAGATAAGCATAGTAATTGTGCATTTTCTGTGGATTGGATCCATCATGATAGATTACATCCGTCGGGATACGTTCCCCGAAATCTGTTTTAAACGAATCAACCCCCATATCAAGTAATGCTTTCAGTTTATCCTGAAACCAGCGACATGCATTTGGATTAGTGAAATCAACAATACCCATACCTGCTTGCCATAAGTCCCATTGCCATACATCTCCGTTTGGCTTTTTTAACAGGTATCCTTTTTTCATACCTTCATCAAAAAGAACTGATTTCTGTGCGATATACGGGTTAATCCACACACAAATTTTAAGCCCTTTATCTTTCAGTCGCTTTAACATTCCTTCTGGGTCTGGGAAGTTACGGCGATCCCAGATAAAGTTACTCCATTCGAATTCTTTCATCCAGAAGCAGTCAAAGTGGAAGACACTTAGTGGAATGCCACGTTCCGCCATACCATCGACAAAATGATTCACGGTTTCTTCATTATAATCGGTAGTGAAGGAAGTCGATAACCAGAGTCCGAATGACCATGCTGGAGGTAAAGCTGGCTTGCCGGTTAGCTCTGTGTAACGGCTAACCACCTCTTTTGGCGATGGACCGTTAATAAAATAATAATCAAGGTATTCACCTTCGACACTGAACTGGGAACGAGATACAGTTTCAGATCCCAACTCAAAACTAACTTCCTCTGGATGATTGACAAAAATACCATAGCCTTTACTACTTAAATAAAACGGAATATTTTTATAAGATTGTTCCGAGCTAGTGCCACCATCTTTGTTCCATATATCTACCGATTGACCATTTTTTACAAACGGGGTAAAGCGTTCACCCAAACCATATAAATGCTCGCCAACACCAAGGCGTAACTGACCTCGCATATACGTTTTATCTGCTGGGCCGTCGATCCACGCAAGTCCTTTACCATCAGAATCGGTTAACCTTCCGTTGTCATTCTCAAATGTTAAAGCAAAATTCTGTTTCGAGATTCCTAGATTAAGTGTGCCACTTGTAAAGGTAACATAATCATCTGTTTCTTCCAGTTGGATCGCCTTTGTATGATCCATGACATCAAAGCTTGGGTAATTTGTTGTACCACCTTTGAAATGCCATGTCTCAACACGAATCACCTCATCAACAGGGGCAGAAATTTTAATCGTTAATAGTGGACCATCTAACGTATCACCTCGATGATTAAGATATTTACAAGGTGCATATAACGTTACCGAACCATCTGTCTCTTCCACTTCATGAATTAATTTTGGAAAATGTATTTCATACCCTTCTCTTACTAACCAATTACCATCTGTAAACTTCATCTTTGTATTCCCCCTCCATGCGGTACATTGTCGATATGTCCTGATTTAATTTGTTAAGATGAGTGTATCTTTTGCTCTAATTTTGGTTTTTCCTTGGTAAGTTTCACTAGTTAAAGTGTTGGTCCATGTCGTCTCGCCTGTGTCAAAGGTTACGGTTTCGCTGTTATGATTCATAACGAAAAGAATTTTCTCTCCGTTTTTCTCACGAGCGATCACTTCAACACCTTTGGCTGATTTTAGCTCTCCTTCGATACCACTATCTGCACTAATCGTATCGATAAAGTCTTGTACAAAAGCTTGATCTGGACTGGAAGCAACATAGTAAGCTTTACCATTTCCGTAATTATTTTTCGTTAACACTGGCATGCCTTTGTAAAAGTCGGAATCATAAGTTGCCAGAACTTCTGCACTTTCTGCATGGATCAGATCAAATAAAAGATTGCATTTATACTCTCCCGAAAGGGAACCGACTGTATTGTTCATTAAGATTTCATTAGTATGGGAAGGCTCTAAAGCATCGATTTCTTCTGCCCAAACCCCAACTAACTCGCGTAATTCACCTGGATAACCACCTAGTGTAACAAGATCATTTTCATTGACGATTCCACTGAAGAATGTTGTTACAAAGGTCCCTCCATCTTTTACAAATTGTTTCAATCTGTCAGCATGTCCTTCTTTCACCATATACAATACTGGTGCAATCACCATATCATATTTACTTAAATCTTCTTCAACGCTTATCATATCAACCGGAATATTACGTTGATAGAAAGCATCATAGTATTTATGCACTTCCTTCACATAATCAAGGGAAATCGAAGGTCCACTCGATAATTGAATTGCCCAACGATTTTCCCAGTCAAAGACTATTGCTACACGGGCATTGACACGACTATCGATAATTTTATCCTCTAATTGGATTAATTCTTGACCTAACTCTGCTGACTCACGAAACACTCTCGTATGTTCATGTCCGACATGCTCAATAACCGCACCATGATATTTTTCTGTGGCACCCTTTGAACGTCTCAGTTGAAAAAACATCACTGTATCGGCACCGTGAGCCACCGCTTGATAACTCCATAAACGCATGACACCAGGACGTTTTAAGGCATTGTACGGCTGCCAGTTTTGTTGGCTCGGTGTTTGTTCCATCAACATAAAAGGTTGGCCACTGCGGAGTCCGCGCATTAAATCATGCGTCATCGCTGTCATACTTACTGGTGTATCAATTGAAGGATAATTATCCCACGACACGACATCCATTTCTTTTCCCCATTTGAAATAATCAAGCTCTGGGTACAGACCCATTAGATTGGTTGTTATCGGAAGATTAGGTGTATGATTTCTCAATGCATCACGTTCTAGTTTAAACACATCCAGTAAACTGTCAGACTGGAACCTGCGATAATCAAGGGAAATACCTTGGAAGTTAGTATTTTGTCCACCTTGCCATTCCTCACTTAAGCCATTCGGTGCAACAATCTCATCCCATTCATAAAAAGTGTGACCCCAAAAGCGCGTATTCCATGCCTTATTAACTTCTTCCAGTGTTCTATACTTTTCTTTCAACCAGACTCGAAATGCTTTTTGACAGTTTTCACAATAACAATAACCGCCATATTCATTGGAAACATGCCATATTAATACAGCAGGGTGATTCTTGTAGCGTTCGGCCAATTTATCCGCGATTCGTTCTGCATATTTGCGATAGGTCGGGCTATTTGGACAAGAGTTGTGTCGTCCACCAAACTGTCTTTTTCGACCTTCAAAATCGACTCGACGTACATCCGGATAACGCTTCGCCATCCACGCTGGTTGTGCTCCTGTACTTGTTGCCAGACAGACATATACTCCGTTTTGATATAAACGATCAATTGTTTCATCTAGCCATTCAAAATTATATGTAGTCTCATCAGGTTGATTTAGCGCCCATGAGAATACATTAACGGTAGCCACATCAATACCTGCAAGCTTAAACATGCGCATGTCTTCCGTAACTGTTCCCTCATCCCATTGTTCTGGATTATAGTCTCCTCCATACCATATTTTTGGTAAGTTTTCATGTATCATGTCGTTTCCTCCTCTAAGCATCTATTAAGTGCACCAAGCATACCTGCATCATTATGGTGTTTACATGGTGCGAGTTCTACTTCAATATCAGGCCATGGCGGAATAGTCGAAAGGTTTTCTATCATTTTAGTACATGGCCTGTTAGGACACTAATGGCTAATAACTAGAGCAATTATCACAGTTACTGTATTCGACAAGTCGGTATTAAATTCCTTTACCTTATTTCGTTTAGTCGGAAACTTATCCTGAAATAGAAAGTTAGCATCTTTTTGAAGACACCCTATTTTATATTTTTGCCACCCCTATTTAAAACAAAGGTACATTTTCCCTATTCAAAACTGATCCTTCCTGCAAGTAATATGTAACAGATGAAGCCTGATGCCACTTGTGTGGTATCAGGCCCATCAGATACGATTATCTCCGGTGATCAATCGTCCATTAACAAACAGCTAACGGACGCTAACCATCTGTGAGGTATTAGAAGCCTCCCTTTATTTCGTACCCCAAAGTTCCATTACATCTAATGTTTTTTGTGTCATCAATTCATTTGCTTTATCAATATTCATTGCTTCCAGCTCTTCAATCATAGAATCCCATGCTGCATCAAAATCTGCTGGATCACCTAGAACAGCTTGTGTAATTCGTTGTTCGGTTAAGTCATCTGCTTTTTGCTGGATGATCTCTAATTCACTACCCGATTCGATGGTATAGTTAGCAACTGTACCATGGTTAGAGATGCCTAACTCCTCAGTAGGCGGGAACCACTCAGTCCAGTTTTCCATACCATATTCAGCAACTACTTCTTTTTCTGCTTTGTTAAAATTGTCAATGATTTGTTGCTCAGAGTTAGGCGTGATAGGCTGACCACTCGAGTCAACTGCACCATTCCCCCATTGTGGGAATGGATAGACATAATAGCCTACACCTGTTTCTTTAGCGTAATCACTATCCGTATTCATACGCTCACGATCATCTTCCTGCATCACCCGTTTACCATCAACGATATCATAATTTTCTCCCTCTATACCCCAGTTTACTAGGATCTGTGCTTCTTCTGACGCCATCCAGTCTAAAAATTCGAATGCTTCTTCTTGGTGTTCACTAGTAGAGGAAATGGCAATACCCCAGCCACCAGCAAAACCGTAATCTTTCAGACCTTGTGACTTGTATTCTTCACCTAATGTAACAGGTAATGGTGCGTATGTTCTCCACTCTTTACCATCAGCAACAAGTGCAGCATCTGCATCACCAATGTTCCAATCCTGATCCGCTATACTTAAAACACGTCCTGAAGAAAGTTTGGAAATATACGTATCATACGTATGTGTAAATGACTCAGGATCCAATAAACCTTTAGCATTCATACCATTTAGCCATTTAAAATATTCTTTAAATTCTGGTAATAGGAATTTATATTTGGTTTCCCCTGTCTCGTCGTTTACAGCCCATTGACCATCGTCAGGAAGACCTGCTGCAAAACCAGCTGGGTTCCCAACTGTAATTAACCAACGCCAATCACTACCTAAAAGTGATAATGGAATTGTTTTTTGTCCATCAATTTCTGGATACATTTTATAGTATTTTGTAATAGCTTCCTCGAAATCTTCTAATGTATTAATTTCAGGATATCCTAACTCACGTAATACATCTAATTGGATTTGGAACGTACCACTTGTTTGCCAATATGCGTTTTCCACACCATAAGTACCTACAGTATAAATGCTAGGGTCTTCACGAGAATTACGTAAACGATCGAGTTGATCACCATACATCGCTTTTAGATTTTCACCTTTTTCTTCAATTAAATCGTCCAGCTTGATTACGCCACCAGCCTCGATTAATTTCCCAATGTCACCTTTTGCATAGATCAAATCAGGGTAATCACCACTTGCGATCATTAATGGAATCGCTTCGTCATTTCCTCCGACTGGATAGTCTATTTCTAATTTTACACCTGTTTCCTCTGTTATTTTTTGTGCAACTGGATCATCAAAAGCTTTTTCCTCACCATCAGCACTAAAAAATGTCAATGTTAGTGGTTCATCACTTGATGAATCACCTTCATTCCCTTCTGTTGCACCTTCATCTTCACTGCTTGTATTTGTATCTGAATCATCACTACAAGCGGCTAAGAATAGTGCTGCAAACATAAATAATAAGGATAAAGATAAAATTGATAGCTTTCTCTTCATGTTTTCCCCTCCGTTTTTAATAAATTTATCTACCATAAGTTGATTCGAGTCAATTTTCACTCTTCTAATCTGTCACCCCATCCTTAAGAGTGTGTTTATAATAAATTCATTATATTAGAAACCACTTTTTTTAAAACATGATTAAAGAGTTATAAAAACTAGTAAAAAAGAACCTGTAATAAGATAGTTATAATTATTTCGTACCCCAAAGTTCCATTATGCTTTGTGTCATTTCAGTCATTTCTTCATTTGCTTTTTCAATATCCATGGCATCCAGTTCTTCAATCATGGAATCCCATGCTGCATCAAAGTCTTCAGGATCTCCTAAGATTGCTTGCGTAATTCTTTGCTCAGTCAAATCATCGGCTTTTTGTTGGATAATTTCTAAATCACTACCAGTTTCAATTGTATAGTTCCATGCTTGACCATGGTTAGAAACACCTAGTTCTTCTGGTGGTGGGAACCAATCAATCCAGTTTTCTATACCATATTCAGCGAGAACTTCTTTTTCAGTTTTATGGAAATTATCAATAATAACTTGCTCAGTATTTGGTGTGATCGGTTGTCCGGTAGTATCTACGGCACCATTGCCCCATTGTGGGAATGGATATACATAGTAACCAACACCAGTTTCTTTACCATAATCTGAATCAGTGTTCATTCGATCTCTATCATCTTCTTGCATTACACGTTTACCATCAACGATGTCATAGTTTTCACCTTCAATACCCCAGTTAACTAAGATTTGAGCTTCTTCCGATGCCATCCAATCTAAGAATTCAAATGCTCTTTCTTGGTGTTCACTAGTAGAAGAAATTGCAATACCATAACCACCAGAAAAACCATAGTCTTTTAGGCCTTGATGTACATTGTCAGGCCTAACAGTAACTGGTAATGGAGCATAAGTTCTGTTTTCCATTCCGCTTTGTAAGAGTGCTTTTTCAGCGTCACCATAATTCCAGGGTTCATCCGAAAGACTTAGCACTCGACCTGATGAGATTTTGGAAATATACGTGTCGTATGTGTGTGTGAATGATTCTGGATCAAGTAACCCTTTTGCATTCATTCCATTTAACCATCTAAAGTATTCTTTAACATCAGGATCGAGGAATTTATATAAGGCTTCTCCCGTTTCATCATTAATAGACCATTGACCATCACCTGGGATTCCAGCAGCCTGTGATGTTTTATCCCCCACTGTAATTAACCAGCGCCAGTCACTACCTAATAGTGATAACGGGATTGTTTTTTGTCCATCAATTTCCGGATACTTTTCATAGTATTCTGTAATCGCTGCTTCGAAATCATCCAATGTACGGATTTCCGGGTAACCGAGTTCACGTAATACATCTAATTGAACTTGAAATGTTCCACCTAATTCCCAAACTGAATTTGTTACACCATAAGTACCAACTGTATAAATGCTCGGATCTTCAGGTGATCTACGTAGACGATCAAGTTGATCACCGTACATTGCTTTAAGATTGTCACCTTTTTCTTCAATTAAATCATCTAACTTAATAACACCACCAGCTTCAATTAATTTACCAAGATCACCTTTAGCAAAAATTAAATCTGGATAATCACCACTTGCTATCATTAATGGGATCGCTTCATCATTCCCACCAACAGGGTAATCCATTTCCAATTTAATTCCCGTTTGTTCTGTAATTTTTTGAGCGACTGGATCGTCAAATGACTTCTCTTCCCCATCAGCGTTAAAGAATGTTAGTGTAAGTGGCTCATCGCTGTTATTTTCTTCTGTACCATCATTGTTACTGCTTGTATCTGTATCAGAATTATCACTACAAGCCACTAAAGAAAGTACAGCAACCATGAATAATAAAAACAATAAAAAAATTGATAGCTTTCTCTTCATATTTTCCACCCCCATTTTTAATAAATTTATATATTAATTTTCATTAATACCTAGCTTTTCACTGCACCTAACGTTAACCCTGTTACAAAGTATTTTTGCAGGAATGGATAGACCATTAAGATAGGAACAGTTGCGATAATCGTAATTGCCATTTTTATTGATTGCGGATTGGTCTGACCTGCAATTACTTCGGCATTTTGTGATGTAATATCTCCACTTGAGATATTAGCATTATCTAATATCTTCATTAATTCGAACTGTAATGTCGTTAAAGTTTCACTACTTCTTGCATATAAATATGTATCAAACCAGCTGTTCCATTGCATGACAGCTAGGAATAGAGCAATCGTAGCGATAACTGGTAAACATAATGGAATTATAATTTTTGTAAAGATAACAAAATCATTGGCACCATCCATTTTGGCTGATTCTTCTAATGCGGTAGGCAAATTATCCATAAATGATCGAATAATGATTACATTAAACGCTGAAATAAGCATCGGCCATATATATACACCAAAGTCATTGATTAATCCCAGTTGACGAATTAGCATATATTCTGGGATGAGGCCACCACTTATAAACATGGTTAAAACAAGTAAGAAACCAACCAAACTATTAAATACAAAATCTCTTCTGCTTAATACGTAAGCAAGCATTGTACTTGCTATAATACCTGCAATTGTTCCAACTATTGTTCTTAAAATTGACATAAAGAATGCCTGAAGCAACCGGTCATTACTGCCAAATATCTCTTGATAATTAGCAAATGTAAAGTCACGGGGCCATATATGAATTCCACCCTTAGCTGTATCTACTGCATTATTTAAAGATATTGCTAATATGTTAAGAAACGGATATAACGTTATCACTACCATGAATAACATAAAAACCGTCAGCACTATATCAAATGTCGTCCATTTTCTTTTTTTCATTGGCTGAGAATCTCCTTTCTGTTAAAATACACGCCCTTCACCTATTCGTTTCGCAAAGCCGTTACAAATTAAAATGAGAATAATACTGATAACGGACTTAAATATCCCGATTGCGGTACCGAATGAATAACGAAACATTCCAATACCATAATCTAATGCATATAGATCAATAACTAAGGCCTTTTCAGCGACTATATTGTTACCTAATAGCATTTGTTTTTCAAAACCGATATTGATTAAGTTGCCAATATTTAAGATAAGTAAAACGATGATAACAGGGCGAATACTCGGCAATGTAATATGCCACATTTGACGCCATCTACTTGCTCCATCAACTTTTGCTGCTTCATATAACTGAGGATCGACACCAGCCATTGCTGCTAAATAAATGATTGCATTCCATCCTGTCTCTTTCCAGACATCTGCAACGGTTACAACGCCCCAAAACATATCAGGTTGTGCCATAAAGTTAATCGGTTTGTCCAGAATTCCTGTACTCACTAACAGATTGTTGACGATTCCTTCAGGTGATAGCATGGTAATAACAATGTTCGCTACAATTACCCAAGAGACGAAGTGAGGTAAATATGAAATCGTCTGAGTCCATTTTTTTAATGTTAGAAATCTAACTTCATTGAGGAGTAGTGCAAATCCAATAGCTGATAATGTACCAAATACTAGTCCTAAGATCCCCATTCCCAATGTATTTTCTAATGCTCGGTAAAACATCGGTTCATTGAAGAGGTCTTTAAATTGTTTTAACCCTACCCATTCCTGTTCAAAAATACTAAATTGTGGCTTATAGTCTTGAAAAGCCATCACCCATCCTGCAACTGGAATGTATTTAAAAATAATTAACCAGATAACAAAAGGAAAGGACATTAACAATAACGCCTTTTGTTTACTCATCCTTTTAAAGAAGCCTTTATTACTTGGTTGCGGTGACTGTTTTTTTCCTTTTTTGGGAGGAAAACCTGGCTTCACTGGTGTTTGCAAAGGTGAGTGTGACTCAGGTAGATTCGGTTGTGTTTCTGCCGCATTGTTGATTCGACTCATTTTTTCTCTCTCCTAACCTGTCAACCCTTTATTGAAAGCGTTTTTTTAGTTATTTTTATTATATTAGAAACCGCTTTCTTAAAAAACATAACAAACGAGACATAAAAACCAGTAAAAAAGAGAGATGAGAATAAATATCCAATTTCAAATCAAAGAACCCGTTTCTTTTCTCAAAACGAGTTCCTTGTTTAAGTAAATCAAAAATTAAAAATATAGCTTAATTGACAGAAGCCCACTGTCAGAGGATCTTCAATAGAGATAAACAACAAATCTTTTTTATACCAGCTTAGATTTGTTATTTAAACTAACATTTTCAACAAATCTATATTTATCAGTCATACAAAACAAAAAAACATTAAGATTCAGCTTGTATCATCCATTCTAATGCTTGGTGCAGTTTGTCTTTTTGGACGGTGAAGTCGATTTGGTTATTGTTATTTTTCATTATCGCATAGTGTGTGTCTGAGATGGAGCTGAATTCGATTGTGTTTTTAGTGATTTCGTTGTTCTCGTCAGTAATCAGATAGGTTATCGTTACTTCCGGTTCTTCTTCCACCGCTTCCCCATTATATGCTTCATCAAAGGTTAGCCCAGCTAACTGTTTATACCCATCTCTGAATGATTCGGTATTCAGCTCTTCTCCTTCATGAAAGACGGTAGTTTTGACCTCTTCTGCATTAGTCTCTTCATGCTCCATCGTATATGTTACCTTATCTTCTGGAGTCTTAATTGATAATTCGTCGATTACATTCAAGGAAACAATATGAACAAAACGATCAATCATATCATAGGCCTGGTGACTGTATGGATCTAATAATTTTGTCGGTAACTTATACACTTCTTGTTTTCCATCAATCTGAACATAATACTGATTATTCGCCGCTGGATCACCAACAATAAGTTTTTCTTGCTTTTGACCATTCGAAAATTCAATCGAGAAGTCTGAATCCGTAAAGCCATAGTCCCCTTCCCCATTAACTGTTTCTACTTGTTCAAGTTTATCTATACCGACTACCATTTCCTGCATCTTGGAAAAAGCAACACTATACACATTTTGATATGGTTCATGCATATACCAGCCACTTAAATGGGCCAACGATTCTTTTTCGGAATAAGGGGATTCTTTACTCAACTGAATCACTTCGGTTCCGTTATCTATCTCCATTCCTGTAACGTCTTCAGCTGATATCGTTAAAATTTTAGTATCTAATAACGCTGTACGTTTTAGTGGGATCGTTTCAATTGATGAACGATCTACCAAGTAAATCTTTTCTTTTTCTAATTGCTCGACATAATATCGATCACCTTGTCCATTCATTTGACCGACAGAAATTTTTTGTGTATTACCTTCCGTATCTGCAAAAGAAACAGTCACTTTTGGGAAATCTAAATTGACATTCTTTTTATCCACTTCAACTGCTTCCCCAGTCATTTCTTCCATTGCTAATAAAAAGCTTTCCATTTTGTCCGTATCTACTTCATTCTCCGCATCAACGACTTGCCAACCTTGTTTCTTTTTCGTTAGAGTAACATTCTCACTTGCGAACACTTGGATATCTGTTACCTGTTCAAAGCTTTCAATGATTTGTTCTGATGTTCCATCTGCTTCTTTTTTATTTTGATTAACATTTACCAATATAAATAACAATGCAGACAAAACAATGATACTTATGATCACATATATTAATGTTCTAGTTTTCTTCATATTCATCCCTCTCACTTTGTGCCAATTCTTGTTCCATCAATTTAAACGGTTTTTTCATGTTAATCATAATAAAAAACGCTGCTACACTCATACAAAACCAAACTGTAATACCCGGAGCAAAATAATAGATAATCGCCAGTGATACCAATGTCGATATATGAAATAATGTCGTTTTAAAGTAACGGAAGATCGCATATATAGACACAATAAATAAGTTCTTTAATTTCACCTCAAACCTTGTCAGGATAGGAAAAGCATATAACATAAGAAACAACATAAAAATGAGTAAAATCAAAAAAACCGGAGATAGTATCGCTAAATAATGACTAGCATAATACATATCTACAATTAAAATTGTCATAATCGTCCACTGTATTAGCCAATATTTCGTCGCAATTCTAAAGTTATTCTTGTAATACTTCCAAAAATCCTTCGTCGGACTTAGATCACGTTCGCGAATCATTTTTCCCATTGATGCGTATAATGCAGCCCATGAAGGCCCTGCCGGCAGTAACGCAATATAAAAAAGAATGATATTCTGTACTGACATTTCAACAAAAACAAAAGCTAGTAAAAATAACACATTTGCCAGCATAAAATGAATATTGGTAATAAGAAAATAATAAAAATATTGAACAGCTATATATAATGGTCTTTCTGTAACTGTGTGTGCCATCGACATTCCCCTTTAAACGTGTTGTTTCCGATGTTTTTTCTGAAACTCTTTCGGACTAACACCTACATATTTTTTAAACTTCTTATAGAAATAATCATTATTGGAATAACCCACTTTTTCGGAGACCTCATATACTTTCAGATCTTCCTCTATTAAGAAAAGTTTGGCTTTTTCCATTCTGACAATGTCCAAATAATGATGAAAATAATTCCCGGTTTGCTTCTTGAATTTTTTCCCTAAATAAGAACGGTTGTAATTGAACAAATCAGCAATAACTTTTAAATTTAAGTCTTTATAATAAAACATTTCGACATATTCAATGATTTTTTCAATGGTATTCTCTGCATTACAAGCAAACCCATTAATTTCAGAAGCGGTCTGATTTAGCTGATCCTTTAATGAAGACAGTAGTTCCTTTAATGTTCGAGACTCACAAATAATAATTGCCATTTCTTCATTTGACGGTATATGGATATCTGTGTTGGCTTTAGATAATTTCGTGTAGATATCTTTTGTAAATTCAATTAATTCTGCAACAATTCGCTGCGACTGGTACTGGTTCGCCTGGTAATACTTTTCTAGTTCAACAAAATAACAATCAAGTTTATTATTTTCTTCAAACTCAATCGAACGACATACTGCCTCGATCCAATCATTTGCTAAACAATGATCCTCCGGAAGAAGTTCCTCGTTAGAAAGAATCGTTCTACTTCCATAACTGAAGTGTAAACGTTGCAATTGTTTAAGCTGATTGACGATTTCTGGTAATTTTTCAATTGTTGTACCTTCTTCCACCAGCTGAAATTGGTGCTGTCTGACTGCCATTAACCGGTTTGCTGATTGAAATAGCCGCTTAATAGTAGCAATCTCACAATCTCTAAATAGAAGATACATAACTTGATCGATCCAAAAATATTTATAAAGTTGATCTTTAGCTATCTTTTCTTCCACCCATTTTTTATCCGGGCGGTCGATAAATGTGATACTCGCAATATGGAAGGTATCATTCTGATAGAGTTTCAACAAACTGTTATTCATTTTTCTCCCTTGTAAAAACTCCTTCCACTCTTCTTTCTCTGTCATTGTCTCATATTCGTGTATTTGTGAATGAAGGAGATTTTCACTTATGCACTTTTTTTGAAGATGTTGAATCAAGGGAATTAACTCTTCCTCATCAACTGGTTTCAACAAATAAGATTCCATTCCAAGTCGAATCGATTGCTGTGCATATGTAAAATTGGAATAACCAGATAGCACGACAAACTTACAAGGATAGCCTTCTTTTTTCACTTGTTTCACCATATCAATCCCGCTTAAGCCCGGCATTCGAATATCGACAAAAACGACATCTGGTCTTAGTTCTCTAATTTTTTCTAACCCTACTTTACCATTTTCCGCTGTCCCTACTACTTGATATCCGTATTCATTCCAATCAATAACAGAAGAAAGTCCCTCTCTTATCAACGGTTCATCGTCTACCAACAATACTTTTAACATTCAACCTGCCCCCTTCTCATGTTGATTATTTTTTATTTTGGGAATCTTGAGAGACATCGTCGTTCCTAAACCTTCAATACTTTCCATTTCAATCCCGTATTTGTCACCGTAATAGAGTCTTAGCCGCTGATGTACGTTGTGTAAACCGATACGATTGCCATCTAAAAAATAATCTTCATCATCTAGGCGCTCTCTGATTTCGATAACCTTATCTTTTGATATCCCGACACCATTATCTTTCACTTCAACTTGAATATACTTATCTTCTTCTTCTATCATTATCTTAATAAACCCATCATCTTCTTTCGGCTCTAGACCGTGGATAATGGCATTTTCAACAATAGGTTGGATCAATAACGGAAAAATATAAAAGTCTTTCACTGAATCTTCCACTTCTAACTGATAACTGAATTTCTCACCAAAACGTAATGTTTGAATTTCAAGATAATGATTCATTAGTTTTATTTCATCCGTAATCGGTACTGGGCGATCTGTTCTTTCTAATGCAGAACGCATCATTTTACTTAGCATTTTTACGATTTTTGCGACTTCCGGATCTTTATTTAAAATCGCTTTCATCCGAATCATTTCTAATGTATTGTAAAGGAAATGCGGATTAATCTGGCTTGCAAGCATTTTAAAATCCATTTCCTTTTGTTTGCGCTTCCACGTTTCTTCTTTGATTTTATGAATGTAGACTTCATCAATGATTTTTTGAACACTTTGAGAAGTTGTTGCTAAATCATGGAACACTTCACTTATTTCGTCGTGTCCTTTTATAACCTTTTTAACTTGGAAATTACCTTTTGCTACTTGATACATTGTTTGTCTTAATTGCTGAATTCGTTTATGGAAGCTTCTTATGAAGATACCTATTAAAAAAATCGATACCGATAATGCACCAATAATCACAAAAAAACCTCGCGCATAAATGGCATTTGGATCCTTCATCACTTCATTAACGGGAATAACAGAAGATACTTGAAAACTATTATCTAATGATTTATCAGGTTGAAAGTCGTGCACATTTATTTTGACATGTTCTTCTTGGAACTCTGTATCAAGAACGTAATTACCTAATTCATGCTGTTCCTGTTCAAAAAATGTTGCTTTTTTTCCAATATATTCACGCTCTGTGTCATATATAATGGTTTCTCGATCTAATGTAATAAATGCTTGATATGGTTCCCCTTCTACCACTGACTTCAACATGTCTGGAGAAACAAATATCGCTAATACCCCTAATAACTCATTACTTTGTCCATAGACCGCTCTTGTTAAGGCTAATAATTTTTGAGACGTCCAGTAATCTTCTATATAGACCCATGACAAACGACCACTTTTAGAAACGGCTTCTTGATACCAACCTTGCTGCTTTACTAATGAGTTCGCATAAATAAAATGTGAATCTGTTATCATATCTTTATTCATGTAAAATTGAATGGTCTCAATTTCATCATAATATTTCAAAAAATCATCGAACACTGGATAACGATTATAGGCATTATAAATATCTAATGTCGACTCGTACTCATTTTCTAACAACTCTTTCAAATTCTGATTAATATAAACCATATCTGCAATACTGGTTACACGGTTAAAGATGGTTTGCAATCGCAATTCCAGTTTATCGACATTCGATTCTGCTTCACTTAATGAATGATTCAATACAATATCTCTCGTGCTATAGTTCAAATAAGCACCAACTAGCAGAATAGGTATAGCTGTGACAATCAGGTAAATGCCTAACAATTTATGCTTTACTTTTAAATGGTCAAACATAGACATGATTCTTTTCTTTAAATACATTTGCTACCCCTCCTGTCACAACTATTTACAACTTATTTCACTAGTAAGATTATCACTATTCGTTTCAAACAGATTCTTATTATCTATGGTAGCTTTTCTTCGGCATACTTGCCAGACCTTTTTCTTCTTGACTCCGATCATTCTAGTAATCCATTCAGCCAGCTAATAAACAGGCGCAATAACCGATTTAAAACGACACCGTCCGTAATCTGTAGTTAACTCTCCTTGTACAGATTCATTGTGAATGAAACTTGTTTATTTTGCTGTAATGTTATGTGTTGATTGTTTTTCTCTACCTCTGGATAAAGCGGAAAATACAGCTTTACCACCTGATCGATTTTACTTACTAGTTGTAGTTCGAGTTGTTTTGTCTCTATATTCCACTTCAATCTTTTAACTATTATTTGATTTGGCAGACAGACACCATTGATTTCCCCTTTTGGCAAGGAAGGTGGGAGTGCGCCTAACACTGTTAATCTGCCATTATTAAAATCTACTAACATCTCATGAACGACTTGTGGTAACGCTCCATTGCCATCAACATTGAAGATCTCCTGTTCATTATAATGGGACATCATTAAAGAAGAATAAAAGCAATTATGATCGATCAGCAAGCGGAAAATGTCATCAATTAACGCTGGCATATGGAATTGGGTGGCACACAATGCAGAGTGCATTCGACCATGTGTGGAGGATGTGTCTGCCTCTTCATTTAACAGCCATGCTTCCAAACGTTTATCAAATGCAGTTTGTGCCGCTTGCCACATTGCTGGGTCTGTTTCATTATTGAACTCCCTGCTTTGAAATACTGGATACAAGTGTGAAAAATGACGATGGTTATAATTTTCTCCTTTTTTTGGTGTTAGCCATTCTTTCAATGCACCATCTTCATTAACTTGATAAGCTGGCATTTTATCTCGCATGTCATGGCATTTCTTTATCTTTTCTTGCGGATAACATAAGATCTGATAGGCCTCACTTAAGTTAGTTAATACTTCCTTCGCTACTGCTACATCCTGTGTTGCATTATCGGCCGCTCCATTTTCTGCTGAATAAGAAGGGGTAAAACGATAGGTCCCATCAGGATCTTCAGTCAGAAAATCTTCGTAAAACAGGACAATATCTTCTAAAAACGGCACAACTTCATGTTGTAAAAACAGCTTATCACCAGTAAAATGGTAATATTGATAATACCAATGTGCCAGCCAGCCGGCACCACATGTCCATAAATGTAGTGGCCATTCTTCATTCCAATGAACGTGTTTTCCACTGTTACTGGAGTGGATCGCTGCCATGACACCTCGTGCGCCGTAATATTTCTGTGCATTTTCACGAAAGCCCGGCATTAACTCTTTGATTAAACGGAAATATCCTTGCAATCCCTCTAATAGATTACTTGAAAGGGCAGCAGCAATCGACAACTCGACATTTGTATCAAAAGTAAAATCCCCGCTCCATGCCGGATCAAACGTACCTGTCCAGATTCCTTGTAAATTCGGTGTTAACTCTCCGGCACTGCAAATATACATATAGCGGCCGGCATCATACATTTTTTCCAGCAAAACAGGTGTGATCTGCCCCTGTTGTTTTGCGTACTCTACTAATGACCAGATTGATTGTTGACGTTCTTGATCTGTCGCCAGGCTCAGTTTGACTCGTTCAAACATTTCCTGATGTATCGACACATGTTTAGCAAAAAGGGTAGCATAATCTTTTGGATAGCTTAGTGGCTTTCTGATAATCTTGCGCTCTGCTCTATTTTTGTATGGTGTAATCTCCATTCGAATCAAGATTGACTTTTCACTGTTCACCTCAAAACCATCCGAATCGGAAAGAGGTTTTACCCCTTCAGCAATCAGATTAATCAACACATCATATCCAGCATCGCTATAACGATAATCAAAATGGGTATGAATCGTTGCCCCGTCGATCATACTTGTTTGACTCATTTTTGGATGTTGATAGTCTGCTAATTTTATCGTGTAACAACCTGGACTTAGATAATGGATGATTTGATTACAGTCTTGTGATACAAAGGTTTTTCTCATGTATGGTTGGTCGTTCACCTTATAGGAGACGCTAAGCTCCCCTGTCTCGTAATTGATGCTTCGCTTGTAATCTGAATAGTATTGATGATCGGTTTCTATATGTAAATGGAAACCTGGATGTGATGGATCACTCATCGTTAATCCTTGATAACCGTGTTCTTTTGCCTTTTGATAATAAAAGGATATAGCTTTTTCATAGCCTTGTTCCCTGATTATCTTTCGCATTTCTTCTAAATACGGTGCCATATTAGGTAAATCGTAACTATTGCCTTGTGGTAAATAAAGTCGGCAATGGTTGCCGATGATTGTATCATGAACAGGATTACCGAATACCATCACTCCTTGGCTGCCATTCCCGCTTACTAAAGCATCCTCCCATTTAGAAGCAGGCTGATCTGTCCAGGTTCCACGTTTAGGTAATTGATGCAGCATGACACTCATCCTTCCATTAATTGAATTGATTGGATCGATAGCTGATTAACTTCCAGAATGATATCGATTGACTTACTATTTTGTGCATGCAAATCTATTATTTGATCTGTCCATTGATTAACAGCGATTTTTTGCGTGGTGACTGGTAACTTTTCACGGTCATTTACATAAACACTTAATAGTCCATCCTCGCCTTTTACTCTTACCTTCAATTTTGAACTTGGCTGATGTCGTACATTTCGAAACAAAATCCAACCTTTCTGATCAGCTGTCACACAAGGTCTTTCCATTTCTCCTTTTGTTAAGGTAATATTTTCGTAATCATCATAGTTCTCTGCTGGTGTAAGTTGCTCGAGAGAACGTCCAGTGATCACTTCTCCTTTAATCGTTATCGGAGCGGAAGTGTAAACAACTTGCTCACTTGACTGACCAATGTGAAAGCGAACGGTACCTTGTTCCAGTACAAACTGATTCGTTCTCACATCAAAAACTGTTAATTGATTGGCATCAATCGATAATGTGATGCGTTTTTCCTCATCTGGTAATAAGAAGACTTTTTCAAATGTAACCAATTGTTTATTTGCTCTCGGATAGTAGCCTCCAGTTACACAAGCATATACTTGGACAACTTCCAACCTATTAAAATCACTTTCATTTTTGATAGTAAATGTAATGGATACTTTTTCATTTGCCGCTATTTCCGTTTTATCGATCTCAACATTCTGGTAAGTAACAGAACCATAACTTAAACCATGTCCAAACGGATACAAAATATTAGTATCAGCATATTGATAGGTTCGTTTTCCCTTACGAATATCATAATCTGTAATATCAGGTAATCGATTGGCATCCTTGTACCATGTCATGCTCAGTTTGCCAGAAGGATTGTTGTCACCAAAAATGGTGGCAGCAAGGCTATTACCAAGCTCTTGTGATCCGTGCGAACTATATATAATGGCAGGGATATGGTCTTGTTCCCAGTTTATTGCAAATGGATAACTTCCTATTACAACTAGAACCATATTTGGATTTGCATGATAAACCGCCTGAACTAAGCGCTGTTGATAGTCTGCCAGTTTAATATCTTCTCGATCCTCTGTTTCTTTCCCATTAATCATCGGATGATTTCCTACACAAACAATGGCGACGTCACTTTCCTTGGCACGTGCTGCAGCTGCTTTAATACCATTTTCGATAATCTTTTTTTCAAAAAGGCCAGCATCTTTTTCACGTACCACCACTTTATCTTGTTCTACTGTTAATGGATAACCGTTCCAACTTCTTAATGTATATAAATCCTGGTCATTAGCTGTAACACTTATTTTTTCGCGGTTAAACCAATCAAAAATTTCTTCTTTTGTGGCTGAAAAGGTATCTACTTTTTCCGATTGTGTCAAATAATGATTCGTCTTCACATTTTTAAAGACATGCCAGCCATTTCCCCAGTCTTCATCAACTAAAACAGCATGACTTTCATCGTCTTGCTTAACGATCCATTGATTTTTATCATTAATTCCTAAATGATTGGTTGATAACTCTGGTTTCCAAACAATGCGATCAAACCCATCATGATAGGAAATATCTGCACCTGGGAGTTGTTTTTTGATACCTGCTAATGGTGTTATCTTATAAGGGGGATAACCCGTATACCAATCACGAAAAACATCGTTAGCTGTCGGCCCAATAACAGCAAGCTTATCCAATTTATTCTTACGTAAAGGTAAAAATCCCTCGTCATTTTTTAATAATACGATCGATTCATCGGTAACTTTACGAGCAAGCTTACTATGCTCCTCACTGCACATTAGATCTAACGGTAGGTTATGATAAGGATTTTTACTAGGATCCTGATCAAAGTGACCTAAACGAAAGCGTACTTTTAACATACGTCGAATAGCACGGTCGATATCTTCCTGCTCGATTAATTGTTTTTCCAGTGCCCTCTTTGCTGCTTCCTCGACGATTTCCTTACGATCTACGAAACAATCAATTCCTTTTTTCAAAGCATCTGCTAAGGCCTCTTCAAATGTATCATAATACTGATACTCTTCCACATTTAACGTCAATGCACCGCCATCACTAACAATAAAACCATCCATCCCCCATTGCTCGCGGACAATTTCTTCTATTTCATGTATTTGCATGCACGGAATTCCGTTGACACCATTATAGGCAGTCATCATCGATAATGCATTCGCTTCTTTAAAGGCCGGTTCAAACGCTTTTAAATAATATTCTTTTCTATTACGTAAATCCATACTATTCGATGTATCTTCGCGTCCTTTTTCATGGTTATTACCATAAAAATGCTTCGGTGCGGCGACGAGTTTTACATAAAAAGGATCTTCCCCTTGCATTCCTTTAATCAATTCTTTAGACAGTTGACCTGTTAAATATGGGTCTTCCCCATACGCTTCTTCTGTCCGTCCCCAACGAGGATCACGTTCCATATCAATCGTCGGTGCCCATAACGTAAGGCCTGTTTTCTCGTTTTGTAGCTGATAGAAAACTCTTGCTTCATCTCCTATCACACTACCTACCTGATGCATCAATGCCTTATTCCAAGTGCTTGATAATCCGATTGGCTGTGGAAAAACTGTCGCCTTTCCTCCTTTTCGATCAACTACACCATGTGCTGCTTCTCCTCCGACAGCATAAGCATTAATACCTAATCTTGGTATCTCGCTTTGTTGTGTACTCAGCAGAGATATTTTTTCATCATCCGTTAGCGCTTTCATTAATGTCGATAAACGTTTTTCTACCGATAAAGATGGTGATTGAATCTTTTCTACTATACTCAAAAAATCACACCTTTTCTAAGATTTGGAGGTCTTACAAATAGGAAAACGGTTTCCCTTTTTCCTATAAAGTTATGTGAACTTAATATTAAATTACGTTTATTATAAATAAATTAATTTAAAAAAGCAATGACAAATGACATTCCATAATTGGAATACCATTTGTCATTGGATATGATTTGACATAAAAATAGCGTTATTCGTGATTCTTTTTAGATTAATTGAAATCTTCTTACCGTTGGTAAAAAGGTAACTGGAATCGATGGGAATCTATCTTTTAATTGGTTAGCCAACCATTTCATACCTGGATCCTCACTCTCTGCATGTCCAAGTTGAATTAATCCTTTAGGAACACCTAGCTGGCTTGCATCCCAGACAAATTCAGGAGTTTCCCATTCCGGACCTTCTCCGTAGATAACAAGGTCAACCTTTTCTAACAAAGGAATAGTTGTCGGTCCGTTCCCACGGTAACCCACTAGTACAGCTATTTTTTCACACTTCATGTCTTTGTTGCCAACAAAGCGCAGATAATTAATACCTAATTTCTGTTTTACTTGGGTGGCAACCTTAGCAAGTGTTGAATTCGGTATATGAAGAATACTGTAGGCTGACTCTTGCTCGTTTACATACTGTTGCCAATCCAGTTCTGCTATTAAGCCATGTGTGATTCCGTCCGGTTGGTAGCGGTGAATCGCATCATGGTTGCGATAGATAGCTAGGTTCGTTTGTTCAATGATTGATTTCTTTTCTTCTACTAAGCTATTATTTTTTTCTAACGCTTGATTAGAATGGTGTTGATAAAAAAGGGCTTCATGTGTGATCAATAAATTCGCTTTGAGATCAACGTTTTTTTTAATCACGTCAATACTGGGCATAAAGCTAACTGTTATCCCCTTTATTTCATCTTTACTATCCCCATACATCAACCCGTCAACAGTTGACGAGTCAAGCATAACCCCCTCTTCAAGCTGATCGATAACATCCTGTACAGTAATCATAATTTCCTCACCTTTCTCATTTCTTACTCAACTGCAAAATTGAAGTCGCCTAGTTTCTGGGCGATTGAAGCTAGACATCCGCGCAGATTTTATTACTTTCTTTTCTTTTAATAAAAGGGAGTGATTTCGAGCTCACTCCCTTTTGTTATTTACTTGTTTTTACTTATAGTTCTTTTTTTTACGAACAGTGTGATACCACCTAGAATGAAAAGCAATAATCCAATAATTAAATAGTTAAATAAATTAGTTGCTGTAGAAGGTAGTTCTTGATCATTTTGACCTTTTTCTCCAGTTTGATCAACCGCTCCGTCTTGATCGGCTGCCCCGTCTTGGCCGTCTTTTCCATCTTGACTGTCTTCTCCATTTTGGCCATCTTCTCCATTTTGGCCATCTTCCCCATTTTGGCCATCTTCTCCATTTTGGCCATCTTCTCCATTTTGGCCGTCTTCTCCATTTTGGCCGTCTTCTCCATTTGGGGTACTATCTGAAAAAACACCATACGTAGAGAAATGTTGAACGTTTAATAAAATTACTTGATCTTCCTCATTAACTACTCCCCCACGTTCTTCCCAAACTTCCGCTTCTTCATTATAATGGTAGATTGATAGGGTGGATGTCTCAGCATCCTCATCATAACCTAAGATTAGTGTAAATTCATTAGATGGTAACGTGGATCCATCAGGATATTCGAATATAAAAGTTAGTGCTTCTCCAGCAGGGATTAAGCCATCATAATTTGTTTCTTCCACATCTTTTATTGTGACAATTACTTTTGTGCCTTCAGGTAAGTCAGTTGGCATAGTAACCTTAGCATTGGTATTAATAACACTATATGTTTTACCCGCAACGACTTCTTGACCTTCTTCCCGATCTAATTCAAGCTCTGTTACTTCGTCATCAGGTGTAGCATCATCTTCTTCAGCTACTTCTGTAAACTTCCAGTAATCAAAATTGAATAACTCGTCTTCACTATCACCCTTAAACATAAAGAATACATTGTGTACTCCTGAAACATTGGAAACATCTGTTTCAATTAAATTCCACTCTTGCTCACCACCAGTAGCATCTACTTCTAACGTACCAATTACCTTACCAATTGGACTGTCTATGCGAAGTTCGATTTTACCACCTTCAGTTGAGGCAACATTAGCTTCAAAAGATTCAGCACCATTTTGTCCAAAATCTATATTGGATACTGCAAGCCAGTCACCATCATGTATATCTGTAACATTTAAATTAACATCTTCAACTATGTTACCTGGTGCTTCTGATTCTTTAGTATTTATACCAGCGTTCCATGCGATTGTCTCAGCTTCAGTTCTTTGGTATGGATTTAAATTCTGACGTTGAGAGACTCCTTCCATATCTGCTGTAATCTCTTTTATATCCCCATTTTCATCATATTCAACCTTATTTATGTGCGGGGATCGGTAACCGTTGACTGAATCTATAGCCTTTCCTAATGTTTGTGCATGATAGGTTATATACCATTGATCTTTAAACTCAAAGAAATCTTGATGATTGTTTCCACCGACATCAAAGAATTCAGAACCATTCTTCAAAACAGCATTCACATAAGTAAATGGACCCATAGCGTCATCACTTACCATGTAAGAAATCTCTGCATACTTAGGATCATCTCCCTGACGTATTCCAGAAAAGTTTGTGCTATATGAGTAATAATATTGTCCATCATGCTTATGGATACCACTTGACTCAAAATGAAATGGCGAATCTATTACTTGTGCTTCCCCTACTGTATGAACCATATCATAACTCAATTTAATTACTCGTGCTGTTTGAGGATGTTTCGCTTGCTCTTGCGTAGGATTTCCACCGCCAGGAACTCCTCCACCATAATAGAGATAACCTTCACCATCATCGTCAATTAATACATCAGGGTCAAATATCCATACAACACCTTCAGTACCAGGCGTATTTCCATCAATTAATGGCTTTCCAATCGGATCTTCCCAAGGTCCTAGAGGAGAATCCGCTGTTAATACACCCACTCCTGATCCATTGTTTGAGAAGTATAAGAAAAATTTATTTTCACCATCGATTTTCTTCTGTCCTACAGCTACAGCCCATGAATTGGTCGCCCAAGTTGCTGCACCATCTGGTCCAGCAACTGGAATTGTACCATGATCTGTCCAATTGACCATATCATCAGAAGAAATAACGGTTATTGTATTAATACTTCCATAATTGTTTTCTATAATATTTCCGTTTTCATCAACTTCAACCTGATCATTTGTCAAATAAATATAAACTCTGTCCTCATAAACCAATGCATTAGGGTCTGCACCATATTTATGGCTTATTAATGGGTTATTATATCCAGGTATTTTCGCAATTGCCTCTGTATCTAATTGTCTTAATTCAATACTCGCTATAGCATCATGTACATTGTAAGCTACATCTTGATTACCTACTACATCGATATAATTGATTTTTAGTTGTTCTGTTCGATCCTCGGTAACAAAATCATCCACTTTTAAGTTCAATGTCGCAAATAAATTAGATGAATTGTTACTGAAAGAAACATTGTCTCCAGTTACATTGAGCTTTAATTGATTATTTTCATAACTAAAGGTACTTTCTCCATCAATACTATCGGTGTTAAAATCTACTCCTGATACAGTTAAACCATCCGGAATATCGATGGAAGCAGCTATCGATGAATAGTCACCCTCTGGGAGAGAATCCATTTCCAGTGGGACTTCAAATTCAATATTAGGAGCCCCGACAACGTCAGTGGCATCTCCTAAATCCGCATTTAATAAGGTTTGCGAAGAATCAGGATCTGTGATTTTATCATCTACTCTGAAATAATCAAAATCTACAAATCCGCCAGTATCTTGTGTTGCAAAATTAAATAGGGCAAAACGATAACCCATGAAATGAGGTAACGTGTACTCCATTTGTAGTGTAGCCCCTATTTTTGACCAAATTACACCATCAAGGCTGTAATAAAAATATGCTTGATCTGTTTGATTCTTAAAATCAAACTCCACTTTTAAGTATACTTTATTTTGGTCTATCTCCACTGTTTCTACTTCCTCTTCTGATTCTGAATTACCATTTACCATCACAATAGATTTAGAACCACCACTCATCTTCACTCCAACAAAACCATAGTTTTCTTGGAATGCTGCAAGTCCACTAACATCTCCATTTTTCATATTGCTCACATCAATTGCTATTTCTCCTAAACTTTCCGGTCCGAATGTTCTTTGCGTCAGCGTATTTCTCGTATCGTGAATACTTGAACTCGTTCTTCCGTTCGTTAATCTTAAATAGCCGGAACGATCTGTAAGTGACCAGAAATTGTTATCGGGATTATGGTTCCATTGCCACGTTAAACCCAGATTAGAACCATTATCTTCATATTCTCCACCTTTTTCTGTATCAGGTTCTGGTTCCGATTTTTGTATAAAGGAAACATCGTCCACATAGAAATCCATTAAATCATTGTCTGGATCCGCTGGATTTGCATAAGAGGTTTCAATGAAAATGAACGACTCAGACATATCCGCATCAGATGGAATGGTGTACGTACCTTTGATTGTACCCCATTCACCTTTCGTTATAGAACTCGATCCTATAACTTCAATTGTTTCCCAAGACGGCCCATTTTGTATATTAAAATTAAAGCCTTTTTGGTCAGGACCTTCTGTATATTTTATTTTAGCTGAAAATTCGTAAGTTCCACCAGCTACCACTTTATCCGTTAAATCTTGTTGTGGACCATCAACAGTTGCCTGACGGTCAAAAACTAATAAACTGTTGGTTCCACTGCTCACTTGCTCATCCGTAATCTCAATATTCGCGTTACGGTATTCCGTCCATGGTTCTACGCCATCTTCAAACCCACCATTAACGATTAGATTTGAATCTGGAGTAATATCTACAAACGATACATCATCCACATAAAAATTCATCAAATCTACTTCTGGATCTGGCTCAGAAGCCCAAGACGTTTCAATAAAAATAGATGTTTCCGAGAAGTCGACATCTTCTGGCATCGTGTAGGTACCTTCAACTGTTCCCCACTCACCTTTGTTAACTGTTCCTGATCCAATAACATCAATACCTTCCCAGCTTTGACCAAGTTGAATGTTAAAATTAAATTGCTTCTGATCGGGACCTTTCGAATATTTTACCCTTGCAGAGAATTCGTACGTATTTCCTGCTTGTACTTCATCGGTAATAACTTGTTTCGGACCATCACCTGTTGCTACTCGTTCTGTAACCATTAAACTGTTGGAGCCACTATTATGCTCTTGATCTGTAACCTGAACTGTTCCCCCCCCATTTACAATCCATGGTTCTTGTCCATCTTCAAAACCACCATTTTCAAGTAATTCTGTGCCATTTTCTGCAGCGAGTAATTCCTCTGCTGCCAACATCACATCCTTTTCCTCAGATGCTTCACTAGTACCTGCAGATGACGTATCACCAGTAGCTAGTTCACTCGCTGTATTAGTATTTTCAGAAGCTTGATAAAATTCATCTGATTGGACAATATTGCTTATTGAGCTATCTCCTTGTGGTGTAATCGACAGTTGTTCAGGTACCTCTCCTTCTACTCCGAATACCGGCCATTCATCTTCCCAAGTGACAGGTACTAAATAAGGAATTCTTCCAACCGATCCTCGATCACCGAATAAGAAACCGTACCATTCGCCATCAGGAGTATCGACCATTCCTCCTTGTGCGATACCATCATCTTGTAATACAACTTTTCCTTCATATTCACCGTCTATCGTATCTGAACGGTACACTAATTGTGTTCGTCCTCCGTTTTGCGGCCACGATATCAGAGAAACATAGTAATTACCATTAATTTTTTGAAAATGAGCACCTTCTGCATTGAGTATATGTTCAGTACCAGCAATCGAACCTGCATCAGGGATAAGCACTTTGTCAAGCCCACCTTCTTTAATTGCTGTTGCATCGGATGTGAGCTCGATTATTCTAATATCTGTCCCACCATATACCATGTAAACACGTCCATCATCATCGAACAACAATGACATATCATGATATAGATTATCTAATGTAGTTTTGTCCCATTCACCATTTTCGATATCATCAGTTTGAAATATATATGTTTTACCAGTGCTGTTAGACGCAAATGCTAAATAAAATGTACCTTCATGATATCTTAGGCTACTAGCCCATGATCCTTGACCATATTCATTTTGACCTTTTCTAAGCGCTTGCTTATCTCCTCTATGAAGAATATCATATGCATAGTTTACAATTTCCCAATTAACTAAATCCTTTGATTTCATAATAGGTACACCAGGGTTCATATGCATGGTTGTACTTGACATGTAATAAGTATCTTCAACACGGATAACACTTGGGTCTGGTACATCTGCCCAAATAACCGGATTTTTAGCTACGTTATCATTTGTTTCCTGTGCTAATGCACCAGTATAGGGAATATAACAATTTATTAGAGTAAGCGTTATCATTAATACAAAAAGTTTATTTTTCATTTTATCTCATCACTCCTCTTTCTCTACTTCAAATAATTTCCATTCATCCGTATAGACTCGATTGCCTCCATTTATTTTCTATCAAATCCTAAGTTTCACTTAATCCCCCCTTTTTAAAAATATCACTTTAGAAAAATAAAACTAATCTATCAAACCTCATGTATATTATTTCATGTTAAATGAAAATATTTAATAGAATACTTTATTATAAAATTACAATTTTTTATAACATTTATTCATTTTCTAATCTAACAGAAATAATGGTTAACTTTTCTTAAGGTTTTTTGTTTTGTGGTTGGTATTGGAAAAGGGTCAGTAAGAGTGAAACTTGGTTGCTAATGTCACGGTGTCTAGGAAATTTGAAATCGATTTATTGTTGGTTAACTAGTAAAGAAGAAAAGATGACTACTTATATTACGCATAGAAAATGTATAAACTCGTTTCATAAGCCAAGAAACAAGTTTATACATTTTTTGATAGTGATATCTAGCAAAAATCACTGAATATTAATGTTTATTTCGCAATAATTTTCTTCAATACTTCTTTCGGCTGCTGGTTTGTATCGAATAAGAATGGCCAGTTTTTACGCCCTTTTACCGGGAAGTCATGTAACCAAGTATAATCATCCGCTACTCCCCAGAAGGTCACAGCACCGATATGCTCCTTATATTCTTTAAAGACTTCGAAAAATTGTTGATATCGCTCCGATTGCAATTCCTTCATTTTTTCTGTTGGTTCGGTTAGATCTGTCCGCTTGTCATTAAACGCAAACATCGATACATCCATCTCGGTAATTTGCACTTCCACACCTAAAGATGCGTACTTTTCAATTGCTTTGCGAATGTTATCAAGGGACGGGTCATAAATATTCCAATGAGCTTGCATGCCGATTCCATGAACCGGAACACCTTTCTCTTTTAACTGTTTCACTAGTTGATAGATTTTATCTCGTTTTGCTGGATTGGATTCATTGTAATCATTGTATAATAATGTTGCATCTGGATCTGCCAAATGTGCATATTCAAATGCTTTTTCAATAAATGATGCCCCAAGTATTTGATACCATTTGGAGTCACGATAAAATTTGTCCTCTTCGTCGGCAATTACTTCATTTACAACATCCCAGCTGTAAATCCTACCTTTATATCTTCCAACAACGGTATCGATATGATCTTTCATTCTTTTTAACAAGGTTTCAGCTTCTACAAGTCCACCATTTTGTTCAAAAATCCAATCACTTGTTTGATTATGCCATACTAACGTGTGACCTCTCATTGCTTTTTGATGTTTTTCAGCAAATGCTACCATTTTGTCACTTATTTCAAAAGTGTATTCATCTTCATACGGATGAACACTCTCAAACTTCATTTCATTTTCTGCTGTTAAGCTATTAAAATGTTTTTTGATTACTTCCTCTGATGATTGCATCGTACGTCGATTAATCGCTGCTCCAATTTTGAAATCTTTTTCAAACTGCTGATAAAGACTTAGTAGTTGTTCCGTCATAAAAAAACTCCTTTATTTCCTATTTTACCGCTCCAAGTGTCATCCCTTTAACAAAGTAACGTTGTAAGAATGGATAAACCATAATAATTGGTAAACTTGCAACAATCGTCATCGTAGCTTGAATAGACTTTGGTGTTACCATATTGGAACTACCGTCGGCTGAATTTGCAAAGGCAGATGCCATATCACCACTTGATGTTGTACTTGAATTTTGTAATATTTTCATTAGCTCATACTGTAGTGTGGTAAGATGCTCCTGACTTGAATTATATAAGAAGACATCAAACCACTGATTCCATTGAAAGACAGCAACGAATAATGCAACGGTCGCTAATACTGGCAATGATAATGGTAATACTATTTGGAAGAAAATTCGAAAATCACCGGCTCCATCAATTTTTGCAGATTCAAAGATACTATTTGGCAAGCCTTCGATAAATGAACGCATAATAATCAAATTAAATGCACTAATTAACGTTGGTAAAATATAAACCCAGAAAGATCCAATTAACTGTAAATCTCTCATTAATAGGAATGTTGGAATGATCCCACCATTAAAATACATCGTCATAATAAATATAATTGTAATTGATTTTTTAAAGACGAAATTAGGCTGAGCAATTGCGTAAGCTACCATCGCGGTACAAAATAACCCGACACCTGCCCCAATAATCGTTCTTAATATGGAGATAAAGATAGCTTGATAGATAGAGGCTTTCTCAAATACGTGTTCATAGTTATGCCACGTAAATTCTCTCGGCCATAAATAGATACCACCACGAACGGAGTCTGTTGCATCATTCAAGGAGATGGCCACCTGATTTATGAATGGATATAACATAAGTACACTTAGTATGATCATAAAAATGATATTACCTGTATCAAAGAAGATGTCTTCTCTTGTTCGCATAAAACTCGCTTTTTTACGTTTAAACATATTGTATACCTCCTAGTAAAGTCCGCCTTGACCCATTTTCTTTGATAATGAATTGGCTGTTATTAAGAATATAAAACTAATAACTGTCTTGAACATACCTGCTGCGGTGGCTAACGAAAAGTTAAACATTGAAATACCGTATTTAATAACAAATACATCGATATTTTCAGAGTATTCAACATTTTGTCCATTTCCCAGTAAGTATTGCGGTTCAAAACCAGCTTCTAAAATATAACCAATATTCATAATTAAAAGGACAATGATAACAGACTTCATTCCAGGAATTGTAATATGTAAGATTCTTTGAACTCGGGAAGCACCATCTATTTTAGCTGCTTCATATTGTTCCTGGTCAATCATAGAAATTGCTGCAAGATAGATAATTGCATTCCATCCGACATTTTTCCATGTTTCGGCAGCACCTAAAATACCCCAGAAATATTCTCCAATACCTAACCACAAAATTTCTTCATCAATGAGTCCTAATCCCATTAAAATATCATTAATAATACCGTCAATGGAAAGCACTGATGAAACTAACGCAGCAGCTACTACCCAGGATAAGAAGTGTGGCAGATAACTGATAGTTTGCACTACTCGTTTAAATTTCATGTTGGAAAGTTCATTAATCAAGACCGCAAGTGTGATTGCTGTTACGAAACCTAAAACAAGATTGATAATACTTTGTGCTAACGTATTTCGAAGTACACCGAGAAATCGGTCATCAGTAAATAAGAATAGGAAGTGTTTAAACCCTACCCATTCTTGTTCAGAAAAACTTAGTGCTGGTTTAAAGTCTTGAAAAGCCATCGTCCAGCCCCATACAGGTAAATATTTAAAAATAAAAACCCAGATGACAAACGGTACTGTCATCCATAACAAAGCTTGTTGGTCTTTACACTTTTTCATAAATCCCTTAATGCCTTTATCTTTCTGTTCAGTTGGAACTGACTTGGTATTTCCGTCCATTGTATTTGATTCAACTGGCATAGTTGTTCCCCCTTACTTGTAGTGAAAATTACTCTGTAAATTTTCGGACCATTAGGCAAATCTGTATGATTCGCCTAATGATCAATTCTTTTACTACAAATTAATGCATTCTATTAAAGAATGGTCCGAAAACACAAGACACTGTTTTGTAAAAAGCGGAAGGCTGATACTGCTACAGCCTCCCATACTTTTTTTATTCTGCACTGCCTTCTACTAGTTCAGCTTTATTTTGAACGAATTCGGTAATTACTTTTTCATACGCATCAGATGGTAGACCTGAAAACTCATCTTTATATGCTTTCCATTGAGCATCAAATTCACCAGGGTCAGCAAATATAATCTCAGGGAATTTACGTTTCATCAAGTCATCTAACTGTTGTTCATACAACTGGGCCTCAGATCCTGTTTCAATAGGTGCATCATATGCCGGGTACCAAGGACGTGCATCAGGTTCTGAGAATAATCCTGTAAAGGTTTTAATCTCATATGATTCCAAGAACTCTTTATCGCCTTCATCATACATTAGACTAGCCACTTCCTCTTGTTTTGGAGGTTCAACTGCATTTCCGTCTTCATACTCACCATTCATACGCGGCCAGCCCCATTCAAAATATGAGAAGCCAAATTCATCACGAAATTCTGTTTTAGATGTTTCATCAATTTGTTCTTTTGTACGATAATAACGACCATTATCGTCGACCTCGTATGTCTCTCCTTCAATACCCCATGTGATTAATTTTTGCGTTTCTTCTTTAGCGATATGATCAAGGTATTTTATAATACGTATTTGATCCTCTTCAGGCGTACCGACTGTAATACCCATACCGGGTGAAGCAGTAAAACCGATTGGATCAAGATATTGGTCTTTCGTGTCTTCATCAAAAACTACCGGAAAGCCCATATAATCGTTATATGGATCATCATCTTCTTCTAATGTGTTTAAAGCTTGAGCTGCTTGCCAACGATAGTCGAAGAAGCCAACCACTCTTCCAGAAGTGATTTTTGCTAGGTACTCATCATAGTTTTGAGTAAATGCTTCTTGATCAAATAAACCTTTGTCATTCACTTCATTTAATTTTTTCAACCAACGTTGCGTAATTTCTTTGTCGCCGTATACTTCTGCTTCACGCGTTTCCATATCAATTAAAGCCCCACCATCATTTGGATAGCCTGCTAAATGCATCGGCTGGTTGGAAAGTGCGAAAAATCTCCAGTCGTGTGTAAGTGCAGTAAATCCGATCGTATCGGCACCGTCAATTTGCGGATTTGAAGCTGTATACTCTTCAATAATGTTGAAATATTCTTCTAGTGTTTTTGGTTCTGGATATCCTAATTCTTTCAGTACATCACGTTTTATCCACCATGCTCCTTGATTCAAGTTTGCTGGTTTTCGGTAACCGTGAGGTGCACCAGATGAAATAACATAAATATTCCCATCATCACGTTTCATTAATTCCCAATATTGCTCATACATTTTATATAAGTTCGGTGCATGTTCTTTTATCAAATCATTCAATGGAATAAAACCACCTGCATCAATTACTGCATCTGTTGATTGTTCTGCATTCAGTAATGTTGGATATTCCCCACTAGCAATCATTGTTCCAATTTTTTGGTTTACGTCACCAACAATGTGCTCAATGTCGAAATTCACTCCTGTTTCCTCTTCAAACATCTTCCCTAATTTTGTCTCTGATGTATTTATATCTTCTCCGGGACCTGATGCATCAAAGAAATCATATGTGTATACTTCTCCATCACTTTCCTCGTTACTTGATTCATCAGAGGTGTCATTTCCACTATCTGTAGAGCCTGTTTCCTCGCTATCGTCGCTACATGCTGCTAATACTAGTAATAGTGCAGCAAGTAAGCTTAGTAGCCATACATTCTTTTTCCAAGCCATAAACTAATTCCCCTTTCTTTTTTTATCATTTTCTCTTTGTTGCTTTATTCTGTAAGCACTTTCATTGTAGCTCATCGCGCTGTCCATTGTTACCCATCAAAGTTTAGTTGAACCTTTGAAAACTAAACTTGATACACTTTAATTATGAAAGCATTTGTAACTTTGCAATCAGAAAAAACGGTCAAACCACCCGCCTTATCCGCATTCGATACAAACTGCGAACTTATGAATATTTATAATGGCTTCCTTTCATCTTAATTTTTGATAAGTGCTGGCACACGCTACGGCAAGATACTTCGCTTTGCGTAGTGTTCAGGTTTTTGAAAGAAGTAATACAAGGGAATTGGTTTCCGAGTATTTCCACTTAAAAAAAATAGAATAATGTTATTAGCGCAGGCAGAATACGAAGACTCCTGTGGGAACAGCACGAGCTGAAGATCCACTTGGTAAAGTGGTTTTCTTTACCAAGTTAGCTGAAGCCGTGCCCACGGAAAGCGCAGTATTCTGCCGGAGCGTATGACAGCACTCATCTCTATTCAGAATGGAAAAAAGCAAATCCATGTACACGTTACTTCGCAGTTTATATTTAAAGTGCACAATTACATAATTTCCATTAATCGCAAGAAAATCTTATAGGCGCTCTAGTGGATAGTTACCCAAATTTTATGCTTTCTTCCTCACAAAAAAGAGGCTATACCTATGGGATAGCCAATACTTACAAAGCTAAAATATCCTTATGTCGATTGGTTATTTATTAGATAAGTAGCTTTACCAGTCAACGCCTTCTGCTTGCCCGTGAACAGCTATTTTAAAATAAACCGTTGTACCCTGATCTTGTTCTGTTTCAATCTTTAATTCGAATTGATCTTGATAATACATCTTCAACCTTTGATATACATTGCTTATACCAATACTCTCACCTGCAATTTCATCTTCTTCAAATGAAGCAACAATCTCATTGTATGTATTTTTATCAATGCCTACACCATTATCTTCTATCATACAAGTGAGATAGTTATTATCCATTTCTATTTTTAAGTTGATCTTCCCATTTGTTTTTAATGGTTCAATTCCGTGAATACTTGCATTTTCGATAAAAGGTATAATCGTCATATTCGGAATTAAAATATGCTCGGCTGACTCTTCCAGTTGAATATGATACGTCATCTTATCATCAAATCGGTATTTTTGTATCTCTAAAAACGCTTGTATTAATTGCACTTCTTCTTTAACCGTTACAAAATCTTTATCCCATGTAATCGAGTTTCTTAAAAGCTGTGCCATATTACGAATGATATCAGCAGTTTCATGCTCTTTTTTCAATAAACTTCTCATTCTAATGGTCTCCAGTACATTAAATAAAAAGTGCGGATTAATCTGACTTTGTAACGCTTTTAACTGTGTTTCTTTCTTTTGTATTTCCAAGTCTTTTTTTTGAATTCTTGCAATGTATACGTCATTGATTAAATCCTTAATCTTCTTGGACATTCGATTAAATTCAGTTGTTAATACACCAATTTCATCTTTATATGTTTTTCCAGGTATGAGCTCGAAGTTTTGATCTTTCACTTTTCTCATTTTTTTCACAATGGTATTTAACCGAAAATGAATATTACCAGCAATATAAACAATGAATAAAGTCGGGATAACAAAATTCCATAATGCTAAATACAACATAGACGGAATCGACTTTCTTACTTCAGCCAACAATTGATCTTCGGCCATTACTCCAACAACTTTCCAACCAGACATATATTGCATCATATAGGATTCTTCCAGAACTGTTGAGCTATCAGGAACTTGTATTGATTCAAAGGAGATATAATCGGACTGCCATGAAATGGATTTTTTGGTAGAATACTCAATATTGTTTTCCTCATTTAATAAATAAATATCTCCTTCAAACGTTTCGTTAGCAAACAGTTGATGAATAAAACGTTGATTTAGATTAATCATGATAACCTTTTCATTTGATGAATGATCATGAGAATCCAAGGCTCTTACGACGGTAAACCGGCTTAAATCACCGTTTTCTGCTGCAACTCTAGTTACAACCGGGTATTTTTTTCTAGTGTCGAGCGTTGTTTGATACCAGTGCGACTGCTTTACTTCTTCGTCGATTGCAAAGATTCCACCTGCTGTAATCACTGTTGGGTTATCGGTAAATAAATCAATCGACCGAATCGAAGAGTAGACAGGGGTATACTTATTAATATCACGAAAATTATTATTATAGGCTAAAATAAAATCAACAGGTGATTCATATCTTTTATCCAATAATTGATAAACAAAGGCATCAGAATAAAGAACGGATGCTACTCCGACAGCATCCTCGATTCCTTGCTTAAAACTATTCGCAACTTGCCTTAATGCAAGTTGATTATCATGTAATTTTTGTGTACGGACATTTTCTGATGTCACATTATAAAAGATTACATTCGTTAATACGATCGGTAAAAATACTGAAAACATATAGATTAGTAATAATTTATTTCTAATTCGTATATCATTTAAGTGAATTTTTTTCATAGAAACCCTTCTAACTGATTCGATCCATTAATTTTTTCCGATATTGTGACGGGGTAGTTCCCCCAATTTTTTCAAATTGAGTAACAAAATAATCTGGATTATTAAAACCTACTTTTTCCGCCACTTCATACACTTTTAAATCGGTAGTTCGAAGTAGCTTTTTAGCTTCGTCCATTCTTACAGTTAAAATATAATCTTTAAAATACACACCATATGTTTTTTTAAATAATTGCCCCATATAAACTGGATTCATGTAAAATTTATTCGCAATAGACTTTAAAGTTATCGATTGATCATAATGTGAATGGATATATTTCTTTATTTGATAAATCGTACCTTTGATGCTGTTTTGATTTAATTTTGCCAGAATGTTGGCTGCATCCTTAATAAAATCGACCCATAATACTTCTAATTGATCAAGACTTAAAGAATATTGATCCCACTCTAACATGTCTTTTAAATTAGTGATTTCTTGTTCATTTCCTTCTGAGTCCTTTATTGATTTTAATATTTTATGATTAAGACGATTTACCATTGTTCGCCATGCATCCTTTGCAAAATTCATTTCCTTGCATGCCTGTATCATTTTATTTAATTGTGTTTCGAATTTCTCCTGATTATTTTCTTCAATAAATTCCATCATCTCATCATAGTAGGCTTGATCCAGATCAATAAAAAACACATCTTTTTCTTCTATCATTGAAGCCGTAATAATAGGCTCATCAAATAAATACTTGAATTGGACACACTTTTTTGCTGTCTTATACGAAGCAGGTAATTCCTCAATCTTTTGTACGGTTGTGCCACAGTAAATATGCATATTTATTGCTACTTGATCATACCAATTGCCTAAAAACTCATCTATATTTAGATGATTTGTAGTCAGAAATTTATCATTGATTATTAAGCCAAAACAATTGATATTGTCTTCAAAACACATAAAATGATTTTGTGCATTAAACGTCAACAATACGCTTTCTAATTTCTCAAAGCATTGTTGATAATCCATATTCAATCCGTTTATTTCAACCTTTATAAATCTATACTCTGCCCCTTCGAAAAAAGGGTGTTCCCTTTCATTTGACAGATGACATTCCTTGTCACATAAGAGAAGTGTCTTCAACTCTGATATCGCTTCCATTTTATCTTCCATTTGTTTTGTTTCATTTTCAGCTTCAATCGCTCTGGATATTTTGTGTAATGTTTGGTGGATTTCATCTTGATCAACAGGCTTCAAAATAAAATCTTTTACTCCATATCGAAGTGCCCGTTGCGCATATTTAAAGTCGTTATATCCACTGATTACAATAAAATAAGGGGAATGGGATAAAGTTTCCTTCAAATGTTTAATTAAATCCAATCCATCTAAGACCGGCATCCGTATATCAGTCAACACAAGGTCTGGTTCAAGTTTCCTAATCTCTGTTAGTGCATCTTCTCCATTATCCGCTTCACCGCAGACAGTAAAGCCATAGGATTCCCAATCGATCAACGTTTTGATTCCTTTGCGTACAAAGACATCATCATCGACCAAATAAACTTTATGCATGTTTCTTCTCCCCTTTCACATTTTCTTTCGCTAACATATTTTTCTGCCTGCTTTCAAAGTTTTCAAATGCAAAAATGGCTAACCGAGTGACAATATAAAAAGTGAAGCTGATACCAACTACAGGAAGTAGACCGGGAATAAACCTCCATAGATATTGCAGTAAAAATAATGCAACAAACATTCCGATCGTGACGAATGGACTGAATAATCCTAATACTATTGCATGCTTAAATGTTTGCCCTATCGTTAAATCAAAATGGGCAAAGGTTGGAAAAATATATAATATCGTAATTGTGAAAATTACCCCGATGACGATTAATAAGACTAAAAATAATGATTGAAAGGTTGTTGAATGTTGCATGATCCACTGATAATCGACAAATAAAATATATCCAAGAGCTGTCAATAGATAGCCCATCACATTGGATTTGATAAAAGTATGCTTATATGCTTTGAAAAATGTTTTGTTAAACGCAATATTATCCTTTTGAACACACCACTCCCTCATTGTAGTTACTAATGCCATTGTTGCTGGAAATATACCTAGTATAACTAATCCAACTAGTGACATCATTAGCCACAACAGATTTAAATACATGATCCACATAATCCATTCTAAGAATCGATAAAAACCGTACGAATTCACTGTTTTTGCCATAAGATACCCCCCTTTAGTTGAAAACGCTTTAATTATCAAAGAAAAAAATATACTTTGTTTATTCGATAGACATACTTATTATAGTACAATATATCTTAAAAGGAAAGTGGGTATTCCATATATGGACTTTATTTTACCCACTAAACTAAATCTACTATCCATTATATGGTGGTATTATCAATCAAAATAGTTAAAGGAGGAGTAGCATGAGTTACGAAGCTGCATTCACAAGCAGAAACTATCGAAACGTACTTGAAGAATATGGTTATGATGAGGAATTGATTACTTGTAAAGTGGAAAATATGTGGAAGCAATTATTTGATTCCTCTCATCCGGAAACACAAATATATTTTTCTGTTGACGATGACTTAGGCTATATGCTTGATACAGGAAATGACGATGTCCGCACAGAAGGAATGTCCTATGGAATGATGATGGCCGTACAAATGAATGATAAAGATATATTTGACAGGTTATGGAAATGGTCCATGACCTATATGTATATGGAAGAGGGGGAAAATGCAGGATATTTCGCGTGGTCATGTGCACCAGATGGAACAAAGAATGCCTATGGCCCTGCACCAGATGGTGAAGAATATTTTGCTTTGGCATTGTTCTTTGCTTCGCATCGCTGGGGAGATGGAGATGGAATCTTTCAATATAGCAAACATGCAAAGGATTTATTACATCGTTGCATCCATAAAGGAGAAAACAATGACGGTTATCCAATGTGGAATCCAGATAATAAATTAATTAAATTCGTCCCAAGCGTAGAATTTTCTGACCCTTCCTATCACTTACCTCATTTTTATGAGTTGTTTGCATTATGGAGTTATGAGGAAGATCGCGCTTTATGGAAGGATGCTGCCATTGCCAGCAGACAATATATTGCGACATCAGCACATCCAGTGACTGGTTTAGCACCTGAATATGCTTTCTATGATGGTACGCCTAATCACATTCGTGGATTTGGGCATTTCTTTAGTGATTCTTACCGTGTTGCCTGTAATGTTGCTCTAGATTATGAATGGTTTAGAGATAATGCTTGTCCTGTCGTTGTTAATGAAAAGATTCAAGCTTTTTTTGCTGATAAAGATCCTGATGATTATAGAAGGTATAAAATTGATGGTGAACCATTTGAAGAAAAAGCTCTTCACCCTGTTGGTCTGATTGCCACTAATGCAATGGCATCACTAGCGACAAGTGGTGATAATGCCAAGAAATGTATTGATCTATTTTGGAATACTCCTGTTAGAACCGGGAAGAGAAGATACTATGACAATTGTCTTTACTTTTTCAGTCTCTTAGCATTAAGTGGAAACTTCAAAATCTGGTTTCCGGAATAAACAGTAAAATCAGGCACTGACATCTCGTAGTTCAAATTTCCTTGCACACGATAACTTTCTTCATAAAGTGAGACTTCCATCAATGGGGGTTTTACGGACGATTAACTCCTTGATAAACCGCATGACTAGTCAACTATCTCTTTATTGATTACACATTTTAAACGTGAACAGGATTCCAATATGCTGTGATACCAACGGTTATAAACTTTCCAACCTTTAAAAGAAATAAAGCCAAGGATCCTATCCTTGGCTTTATCTAATCACTGACAGACTAGCACTATCTTCTTATGAGGTTATTTTCTAAAGTCCATTAATTCTTGGTTTAGATGTTTTGTTTGTTGATACACATCTTTATACAGTTTAAATAACTGCTTATATTTTTCTGCATTTTCTGGATTCGGCTGATATGTTTCGGCATCTTCTAAGATTGCATCTGCACATTCTTTTAATGACGAATACCATCCAGATCCATAGGCTGCAAGCATCGCTGCACCCATTCCAGGCCCTTGTTCACTCTTTAATTTCACAATTTTGGCATCAAAAATATCAGCTTGCATTTGAAGCCAGTCCGGATTTTTCGCACCACCACCGATAGAATAGATTGTATCGATTTGCTTTCCATTTTCTCTAAAGATTGCAATCGATTCATTAAGAGAGAAGGTAATTCCTTCTAATACCGCACGAGCGAAATCCTTCAATGTATGGGAACTGTCCATGCCAATAAAGCTTCCGCGAATTTGAGAATCCGCATGTGGTGTACGCTCACCTACAAGATAAGGAGTAAATAATAAACCATTAGCACCTGCAGGCACATCGCCTACGCCATCTAACAGCTCTTCAAAACTTTTTTCAGCTGCGAATGTTTGCTTAAACCAATTCAAACTATGGCCAGCGGCTAACGTAACACCCATGGCATAGTAGGCATCTTGTTCACCATGATTGAAGTAGTGTACTTTCCCTTTATAGTCTTTATCTCCGGTAGGTTCATAAGAAAGCACAACACCTGATGTACCAATACTTGCGAATGTCTTCCCTTCAGATAAAATACCTGACCCGATCGCACCACAAGCATTATCCGCTCCACCAGCAAATACATCCGTATCCGCTGATAATCCTGTCTCGTCTGCAATAGCTGAAGTAATCTTCCCAACATTATCATGTGAATCAACTAATGGCGGGCAAATCGAAACATCTAAGTCAAGCAGATCACAAATTTCTTTGCTCCACTCTTTTTTTGCAACGTCTAATAAACTTGTACCTGCTGCATCAGAGTAATCCATATGCACTTGTTCTGTTAAGCGATAGCGCACATAATCTTTTGGTAAAACAAAGGTTTTTGCTTTCGCAAAGATTTCTGGTTCCTGCTCTTTTACCCACAAAATTTTTGGTAATGTGAAGCCTTCCAATGCTAAGTTTTTGGTAATATCAATAAACTGCTCTTTTCCAACTTTTTGATAAATTTCTGAACATTGCGCTGTCGTACGCGTATCATTCCAGAGAATCGCATTACGTAGTACTTGATTATTTTCATCTAGTAAAACTAAACCGTGCATTTGTCCCGAAAAACTTAAGCCTTCAATGTCAGAAACATCTCCGTCAAATTGTTGGACAAGTTCTTTTAGGCCAGCTACAGTTTGTTCTACCCAGTCTTCCGGCTTTTGCTCGGAATAACCAGTTTTTTCTTGAATTAATGGGTAGTCCTTTGAAACTTCCTGAACTACTTCACCTGCTTTATTAACTAATAACAGCTTAACTGCACTTGTGCCGAGATCGACACCGATCACATAACTCAAAGCGACACCTCTCTCCATAACTTTTTGGTTATCAAAATTCGTAACCACTTTCATTCCTAATAATCGCAGTGAAGACTTAGCTATGCATCAGCTTAGCTAAGTCTCCCCTTACCGTCATTTCTTATTTACCAGCGTATGCGTTTAATAGGTATTGGTTGATGGTTGCTTTAATTGATTCTAAGCGACCTGATTTGTTCTTGATTTCTTTAAGGTTTAATGCATGTTCTTCAAGTGATTTGAAGTCTGCTTTACCCTCTACGATATCTTTACCGATACCTTCTTTATAGCTTGCATAGCGGTCATCAATGATTTTTTCGAATACTTGATCTTCTACTAATTTGCTAGCTACTTTGTAACCAACCGCAAAGTGATCCATACCTGCAATATGTGCATGGAACAGGTCGTTTTGTTCAAATGAACCACGACGTACTTTGGCATCAAAGTTTAGACCACCTGACCCAAGTCCACCATTTTTGATGATTTCATACATAGCTAAAGTGATAGAGTAAATATCTGCAGGGAATTCATCAGTATCCCATCCTAATAACGGGTCACCTTGGTTCGCATCAACAGAACCTAATAATCCATTAACACGTGCATAACGAAGCTCGTGTTCGAATGTATGACCAGCAAGTGTTGCATGGTTTGCTTCGATATTTAATTTGAAGTGATCCTGCAATCCATATTTTAATAAGAAAGCATGTGCAGATTGAGAATCAAAATCATATTGGTGAGTTGTTGGCTCTTTTGGTTTTGGCTCAATTAAGAACTGTGCATCAAAGCCGATTTCTTTCGCATAATCTACTGCCATATGGAAGAATCGACCAAGGTTATCTTGCTCTAATCCAAGATCAGTGTTAAGTAATGTTTCATAACCTTCACGGCCACCCCAGAATACATAGTTTTCTCCACCAAGCTCTTTACCAATTTCTAACTGCTTCTTCACTTTAGCTGCTGCATATGCAAAAACATCTGCATTGCTAGAAGATGCTGCACCATGAACAAAACGTGGATTTGTGAAATTGTTAGCCGTGTTCCAAAGAAGTTTCACATCACTATCTTTCATGTGATCTTTAATCAGCGCAACAATGGTATCCAGGTTTTGATATGTTTCACGTAGTGTATTACCTTCAGGAGCAATATCTACATCGTGGAAACAGAAATATTTAGCACCGATTTTTTCGAAGAATTCAAATGCAGCTTCCACTCTTGCTTTGGCACGATCCATTCCATCATATTTGTCCCAGTTGCGAATCGCTGTACCTGTACCAAATGGATCTGATAAATCCTCAGTAAATGTGTGCCAGTAAGCTACACCAAAACGAAGAAATTCTTCCATTGATTTCCCGTTAATTTTCTCTTCTGGGTTATAAAATTTAAATGCAAGCGGATTACTTGACTTCGGTCCTTCATATTTAATCTTGTCAACGTTTTCAAACCATGTCATATATTCATACCTCCAAGTTATATCCATTTAGGATTTTGTTTTCGTGATTATTATAGCAACTCGTTCTAAGTTTGTCTAGCGAATAAACAAAGATTATAGAATTATTTTTTTGATTGTGTTAAAATGGTAATAATTTAATTCGTTAAGGAAAAGAGTGAGAAGATTGAGTCAAACGTGGAACCAGCATGTCGTAAAGAAAGAGAATAAAGCACTAGTTCTTAAAACAATTCAAGAAAGAGCACCTATCTCACGAGCAACAATCGCAAATGTAACTGGTTTAAATAAAGGAACTGTTTCGTCACTTGTAAGTGAACTAATCGATGAAAAATTAATCCATGAATCTGGTACAGGGAAATCGAGCGGTGGCAGACGACCAGTGATGTTACTTTTGAATGAAACTGCTGGATTTACTATTTCTGTTGATCTTGGTGTTAAAAGTATTTTAGGTGTGTTGACGGATCTTCGTGGTAACATTCTATCGGAGAAAAAAATCCGTTTCAAAAATGAAGATCTTGATAAAGTATTGGCATTGTTATATCAATTAATTGATGAATTAAAAAATGATGTGCCAGAGTCTGTATACGGAATTGTTGGTATTGGTGTCGGTGTACCAGGTGTAGTTACAATGGAAGGTGAAATCTTATTGGCACCAAACTTAGGTTGGAAAAAGGTCCCTCTTCAGCAAATTCTTATTGATCACTACAATGTCCCCGTTACTGTAGAAAATGAAGCAAATGCTGGGGCATATGGTGAAAAAGTTTACGGAGTCGGACAAAAGTCTGATGAACTAGTTTATACTAGTATCAGTGTCGGTATTGGTGTTGGCTTGATTTTAGAAGGAAAATTGTATAAAGGATTAAGAGGCTTCTCTGGTGAGCTCGGTCATATGACAATTGAAAAAGACGGAGAAGATTGCCGTTGTGGTAACAAAGGCTGTTGGGAGCTTTACGCTTCAGAACAAGCCTTGTTGGACCAAGCAGAAATAAATGGTTTTGACGACGCAACGCTTGAAAAATTGATTGATGCTGCTGATCAAGGTGACAGCCTAGCAATACAATTATTAGAAAGTGTTGGCGATTATTTAGGTGTTGGTATTACTAATATTATTCATATTTTTAATCCTGAGCAAGTTGTTGTTGGCAACACATTACGTCAAGCAGAAAGGTATATCATGCCTGCTATAGAAAAACGAATCGAGAAAAATGCCATTGGTTTTAACAAGAATGATGTGGTGTTAAACGTAGCTAAACTGAAGAAACATTCAACCGTAATGGGGATGGCTGCCTTTAATATCGAGAAGTTTTTTAAAGAAACTGGCAATGAACCTGTAGTGAATTAATTTGTTTACATTTTTATGCTTGTATACGCAGCTGGGACCATCTTGGTAGCTCCCTTTCATTCGTGGGCTACACAGGTCACATATTCAAGCTGCTTATCAAAAACTCCAGAGTTAGGTATCCTCTTCTATCTCGTTACATTACATTTTCCATTTCACTTATATCATCACCCCATTTAGGCTTTTCACATATGCTACATGGGGTGATGTCATGAATAAAGAATACAAGGAATATCTTGAAAGCTTGTTGAATTGGGGAGAAAAACTGAAACAAACTGTCTATGAAACTGGGCTTTCAGAAAATGAAAAAACACATGCAATACAACAGGTTGAGAAATGGCAAGAAAGTATTTATCAATTATTTGACGAAGAGCAAGGTGAAGCTAGTCAAGAAAGAATGTTAGATCTAAGAGCAGAAGGTGAAAGTCTTATACACGAAATCCAAGGTTCGTCCAATAGGGAGAGTGTGCCATACGGAAAGCACAAATTACCTCCATTGCCTTATGCATATAATGCGCTGGAACCTTATATTAGTGAACAAATTATGTGGTTACATCATACGAAACATCATCAGTCATATGTAGATGGATTAAATAAAGCCGAAGAAGCATTATATACCGGCAAAAAAGGTAAAGAACCGATCAAACATTGGCTACGAGAGCAAGCATTTCACGGTTCAGGCCATTATTTGCATACAATCTTCTGGTATAACATGACACCGAACAGTAAGAAAAAGCCATCTGGTCCTCTACTCAAGCAAATCGAAAAAGATTTTGGTTCATGGAACAGTTTTAAGACGTTATTTACGAAGGTTGCAGAATCAGTTGAAGGTAATGGTTGGGCTGTATTGTTGTGGTCACCGAGAAGTGGCAAACTAGCCATCCAATCATTTGAAAAGCATCAGCTATTTCAAGTACCGGATACCATTCCTTTATTAGTATTAGACGTTTGGGAACATGCATATTACCTACAGCACTATAATGACAAAGCATCTTATATAAAGAATTGGTGGAATGTAGTGAATTGGGATAATGTAAATGAAAGATTTAATAAAGCAAAAAATCTTAAATGGCAGTTATTCTAACAAAAAAAGTGATTTTATAAAAAATAATATCCGAACGATTATGCGATTTTCTACGATTAGAAATTGTTATCGTTCGGATTTTCCAATTGCATAATAGGAAGATAATGTTTCGGAACTTTGGTGCCAATTTTGAAATGGTGGGAACCGCTAAACATCCGCTCCGGCTGCCCGCTTTCCTTTCCGTGGGGTTTTAGCTTCAGCTAACTTTGCAAAGTTAGCTGAAGCCGAACTCACGATAAGCGCAGTATTCTGCCGAAGCGGTGACATAACACTTTCTACAAAAAGAACGGAAGAAAGCAAATCTAAAAAGTAACTTCTCCCATTTATTAATACGAATCTATCAAGCTATCATCTAGGCCTGGATATGTTTCTGATTCATCCTTTACTGCTTCTATTTCAATCAGCTTTACTTCATTTTTTGTTAACGAAAGATCTAGAGTTAATCCTTCACCCATTACGTCATATTGAGCCGATTCAAATAAAGGTATTGCACTTTGCTTTAATGTTTCAACTTGTGCCTTGGTCGGGAAGCGTGGACGTCCCATCTGCTGCCACACTTTCCATGGATTCGCATACGTTTCACTAATCGTTTGACTAGAAGCAAAATACTTCCCTTCACCAAGTGGTAAATGAATATCTACTGAACGGTTAAACTCTTCCCCTTTTTCCATTACTAAATTCCAGGCAATCAATACCATACTTCCATCTTCTTTTTCAGTTACAATCACTTGGTCATCTCGATATAGCAGTTTACTGCCCAAACGATTAAAAAAGGCAAATAAATGATAGGTTGGTTTACGTACATGCCCTAATCCCATTAAACCAAAACCACCATGGAATTGTGCTTTCGGTACATCCAATTCCTCAAAAACATCACTGAATGTCCAGTACGAGAATGAATCAACATAATCTCCGCCCTCACTTAGTATTTTCGCTAAGTAAGCCGCATTTAATGTTGTATCATGGACTGGATTTATTGGGCTGTATGATGTGTTGTATTCCGTGATATGAAAAGGAAGATCCGAATATTCGGACTCTTTAATCATCTGTCTAACATTTTTAAACTCATGCAACATCTTATCTGGTTCTGCTAGCTCCTGATAATAATAATCCGCTGTTACTTTATGCGGCGGTCTTGATGTATAAGCATGACGTGAAACAAAATCAACAGGCACATTTTCATTTTTACAAAATGTCAGAAAGTCTTTAATCCATTCATCTGAGCCACCACAAATAGCAGGTCCTCCGACTTCGATAGCAGGATCCACAGACTTAATGGCATTTACTGTCACTTGATATAATCTAAAGTATTCTTCTTTGTCAGCATCCTTCCAAAAGTTAACGAGGTTCGGTTCATTCCAGATTTCGAAAGGCCATGTGAGCACCTCTTCTAACCCGTAACGATCAATAAAATGCTGTGTCACTGCTTTGATTAAGGATTCCCATTTATGATAATCATTAGGCGGTGTGACATTACCTTCCCAGGCAAAAATGGTTTGATCGTCAGAAGCTAATAATTTCGGCATAAATCCAATTTCAATAAATGGCTTTAAGTTAAGTTCTAAGAAAGAATCAAAAATCCGATCTATATATGTAAAGTTATAAAAAGGCTTCTTCTCACCGTCTACTTCAACTTCTCGATAAATACCGATATCATCATGTAAGAGTCCGTGACCTCTTATATAGGAAAAGCCAATTTCTTGTTGTACCGTTTTTAAATGCTCCAGATATTCCTGTTGCAAAGCTAACCCTAAGCGACCTGTCCCGATACACTTTTTCCAATTATCCGGAAATATCCCATCACTTTCTTTATTCACCTGAATTGTGGTCAAACCCGATTCCTCCCTTTTTCCACCGCTTGGACAAATTCTTTTGCTTTATTGGTTAAACTGGCCAAATAGTTGTCTGTCATCTGGTTCGCATGCTTTACTAGTGTACTTCCTGCTCCAACTGCAACTGCTCCTGCCTCGATATAATCACTAGTATTATTGACATCCACACCACCTGTCGGCATTAACGGAATGTGAGGTAACGGACCTTTAATATCCTTGAAAAATCTTGGTCCAACTACACTGGCAGGAAAAACTTTAATCATATCAGCACCTTTTTCATATGCAGTTAAAATTTCGGTTGGCGTAAAAGCACCTGCAACAGATACAGCACCATACCGTTTCGTCATTTCAATCGTTTCTTCTCTTACTGTCGGCGAGAAAATAAACGATGCACCGGCCATTAAGGCTGCACGTGCTGTCTCTGCATCAAGTACAGTGCCTGCTCCTACCATCACCTCGTCACCTAGTTCATCTTTTACTTTCTCGATAAGTGTTAACACTTTTGGTGTTTCCACTGTAATTTCAAGCGATGTTACTCCACCATCGCGCAATGCTTTAGCAATTGGAATAATCGTTTCTGGTGTTGTTTTACGCATTACTGCCACTACACCAGTGTCTAGCATTCTTTGTAATACATTCATTGTATTCCACCTACCTTTTGACATCGACATTATTTTGCTGGAACATAAACTGATGTAATTCTTCGTTATCTGGCAAACCTTCGTAATCACCCTTCACTTGTGTTTGCATGGCTCCTACAGCATTTGCCCGCTTTACAGCATCGGATAACGAAAGGTGATCTAGCATACCGGATAAAAAACCTGCCACAAAACCATCACCAGCACCAACTGGATCAACTACTTGTTTAACTGGAAAGCCTTCGATATATCCACTTTCATTTTTGGTCTGAAGGTATGCACCTTTTTCTCCAAGCTTAATGATAACCGTTTCACAACCACGAGCTAAAAAATGATCAGCTGCTTGTTGTGGGTCAGTTTCATCAAATAAAAAAGCTGCTTCTTCTAAACCTGGTAAAACAATATCTGATAACGCCACCATTTCCGTTAAAATGATTCTTGCTTTTTCTTCTGACCACAGCTTACGGCGTAAATTAGGGTCAAATACCACTTGGACCTGATTCTTGCGAGCCAGTTTCATCATGTTAATCACCGTTTGATAGGCAGAATCACTTAAAGCTGGAGTTATCCCGGTGACATGAAGATACTTTGCCTTCTTTATATAATTTTCATCAATATCATCTGTCTGGATAGTACTTGCTGCAGATCCTTTGCGATAATAACTGACGCGGATATCCTCAGGATTACGAATCTCTTTAAAATAAAGACCAGTTGGAAAGTCAGGATCTCGCTTTACATGGCTGACATCAATTCCTTCTCCACGCACCGTATTTAAAATATACGTACCAAATTCATCTTGTCCAAGCTTACTGATCCAACCTACATTATGACCAAGGCGAGCCAGACCAATTGCGACATTAGTCTCAGCTCCACCCACATTTTTAGTAAAAGTTTCGGCAAAGCGCATCATTGGACTGGATACCGGTGTAAAAACGACCATTGATTCGCCAACAGTTATGACATCTTGCATGACTACACCCCACTATATGCCATGAACCCGCCATCAACCGGAATACAAGTACCGGTAACAAAGCCGCTTGCTTCTTCATCAACAAGCCACAGCAAAGTTCCTAATAAATCCTCCGGTGAGCCTAGGCGTCTCATTGGTGTGTGATCAATTATTTTCTGCATACGTGGTGTCGGGGAACCATCTTGATTGGTTAGAAGCGGTCTGTTTTGATCTGTTAGAAAGAACCCAGGAGCAATCGCATTGACACGAACATTCGCTTCCGCCATATGAACAGCTAGCCATTGCGTAAAGTTGTTGATCGCTGCTTTGGCAGCACTATAGGCTGGTACTTTTGTCATTGGACTTGGTGCACTCATCGACGAAATGTTGATAACGGTTGTTTTTCGTTCCACCATCCGTGCAGAAAAGATCTGTGTCGGAATTAACGATCCGATAAAATTCAAATTAAAAACAGATGAAAAACCTTCTGTCGTCATATCAAAGAACGTCCGTATCGAAGGATCTGACATTTCTTCTTTTTCGAATTTTTCATTTGCGGTAGTTCCATCAGGGTGATTACCGCCTGCACCATTAATCAGTACATCACATGCACCGTATTGCTGAAATACTTTCTCTTCAGCAGCGATTACCGCATCACGATCCAGTACATCACAGCCAATTGCCAGTGCTTCTCCACCCTGTTCTTTAATATCACTCACAACTTTTTCTGCTTTTTCATAGGTACGATTCAATATCGCTACCTTCATCCCTTGGCGTGCTAATTCCTTGGCCATTGCGCCACACAATACACCGCCGCCACCGGTAACTACTGCTACTTTATCTTTCAAATTCGTATGGATTGGTAACATTTGATTCATCCTTTCCTTTGACTAATTGATAGGCATCCCATAACCCCCATAAGTACATAATGCCTAGCGCCCGGTCGTATAATCCATAACCTGGCCTGGATTGTTCATTCCAAATATGACGACCATGATCAGGTCTCGTGTAGCCATCAAAGCCTATATCATGATAGGCTCTGACAATTCTATTAATATCAATTGAGCCATCATTGGCACGATGAGATGTTTCAATAAAATCACCGTTTTCATATAATTTCACATTACGAATATGAGCAAAATGAATGTGATCCTGAAATTCACGAATCATCGAGATAATATCGTTATCCCTTCGTACCCCTAATGCCCCTGAACATAAGGTAATACCATTATATTTACTAGGAACTAAATTCAAAATCTCACGAAGACGCTGCTGTGTAGTTACAATCCGTGGAAGCCCAAAGATTTCCCACGGCGGATCATCCGGATGAATCGCTAATTTGATATCATATTCCTCACAAACCGGAATTACTTTTTCTAAAAAGTATCGTAAATGATCGATTAAATCATCTTCTGTCACATCTAGATATGCTGCAAATAAATCCTTCAGAGTCTCTAAACGTTCCGGTTCCCATCCTGGCATTGTATAATCGGGATTTGCAGCAATTTTTTCGACTAATTCTAGTGGATCCATATCTGTTACTTTTGCCTTTTCATAGAATAGTGCTGTTGATTGATCAGGTAAAGAACCAAATAAATCAGTTCTTACCCAATCAAAAACAGGCATGAAATTATAACAAATTACTTTTACATCTACTGAAGCTAAATTTTTGATTGTTTCTATATAATTAGTAATATATTGATCGCGATCAGCGCGACCTAGTTTAATAGATTCGTGAATATTGACACTTTCCACTACATCTAGATGCAATCCGTATCGCTCTACTTGCTTTTTGATTTCTTGTATCCGCGCCTTTGGCCAGATTTCACCTGGGGGAATATCATGCAATGCCCAAACAACACCTTCCACACCCGGAATTTGTTTAATTTGAGGTAAGGTTACACTATCATTTCCTTCACCAAACCATCGAAAAACCATTCGCATGTTGTCACATCCCTTCTTTAGTAGATGGTTCGTGCATGTTGATCAGCGATACCTGATTTCCGGTAAAAATAAGTATTGATCTGATCACGCCATTCTTTAGCATTCTCCAACTGTCGCTCTAAACGACTCTTTACATTTTCAAAACGATCAATATCAACATGTTTGCTTAAACCATTCCATTGATCAATTAACCCTTCCACTTGTTTAAAACCTTGGAAATGAGTGTCATAAATATGTTGAATAACCGTCTTTCCACTTTTCAACGTATACTTGTATGGTACATGGTGAAAAAATAAAAGAAGTTCGTCTGGAACTTGCTCTAAATCGTTATAAACTGTTTGATGTGGTTCTTGATATTGTTCGGTATAACCGGTTCCTGTCTCTTTCGTACGATCAACGCCAATTCCATCACGATCAGCGAAGTGGTAGGTTCCCCATTTGGAATACTCATAACCATCAATGTTAGGTCCGTAATGTACGCCAGGTGTTACCATCCAACCTACTCCAAGCGGTGCAGTGTAATTTTCATAGATTTCCCAAGAGCTTAATAGCATATCTTCGATTGTGTTTAAGACTATTTCGTACGTACCAAATGTCTGCTTAATCCACTCCCGCGCTATTTGTTCTGAAGATAACGATGGATCCCAGATCAAACGCCCATACCCATAAAGATTTGCTTGCGCTAATGTATTACCTGTCCAGTTTTCATCATCACCTATGTTAGAAACAGCAGCTACCCCACTGTATTTATAGTGATGAATATTCCCAGCAACGATTTCTTCAACCGTTGTGCCTTCTCCTTTTATATACGTATCAAAAGCAAAAACTTCCTTCCACTGCGGTATTAAAAAGCATAAATCTATTTGTTGCCCGGTATATTCTTGGGCTACTTGAAACTCAATCATTTGATTCGTATTCGGCATTGCCCCAATTAAAGGTGATACAGGCTCTCGTACTTGAAAATCCATAGGGCCGTTCTTCACTTGTAAAATAACATTTTCATGAAAACGTCCATCCAATGGCTTAAAGTGATCATAAGCAGCTCTTGCCCGATCCGTAGATCGATCACGCCAGTCTTGTAGGTGGTTATACACAAAGCAGCGCCAGATAACTTTACCTTGAAATGGTTCTAGAGCTTCCGCTAACATATTCGAACCATCAGCATGGTCACGATCATATGTAAAAGGACCAGGTCTGTTTTCTGAATCCGCTTTAACCACAAATCCACCAAAATCAGGAATGTAATCATAGATTTCTTTTACTTTTTGCTTCCACCAATTTTTCACGTCTCTATCAAGCGGATCTGCCGTACCAAGATCTCCAATTGCCATTGGACTAGCAAAATTAATACTGAGATAAAGCGTGACACCATAGGAACGGAAAATACTAGCAATCTCTTGTATTTCAGGAAGATATTTTTTCGTAATAAAAAAGGTTTCCTCTTTCCAAACATTTACATTGTTTATCGAAATTGCATTGATACCGACAGAAGATAAAAATCTCGCATAGTCTTTGATTCTCGTTTTATCTTCGACAAATTGATTATTTTGATAGAAAATCGATTGTCCAGAATAACCTCTCTCAATACTACCGTCAAAGTTATCCCATTGATTCAACATGCGAAATTGATTTTTCGGCTGTTCCACTACACTTAATTGTCTGATATCTTCATTTTGTTGCATTAATCTTAACAAGTGGTGTACACCATACAGGACTGCAACATCTGAATTACCAGTAATGATTAGTTGCTTTTCACTAGAAATAATCATATAAGCTTCATCATTCATATCTGTTAATTTCGATTGCTGATAGTTATCTAAAAGTTGTGTCATATCATTTTTGTTACCGATTACAATGTTACTTGTAAAAACATCTTCAGAAATCGTTAACTCCATGTCAAGCATTTGTGGCACAGCTGCTTGTAATTCCTCCTGAGCAGCTTGTACCTGCAGACCATCACTTAACACACTGAGTTGCATAAAGAAATGTTGATATTGCTCTTTTAATTTGCTGTCTGTTATTGGCTGATATTGCAGCCACATATTATATTTTTTGCTATTCATAGCTACTCTCCTTCTCTTTTTATACAAAGTATTCGGGATTTTGGTCTTTGAGCTGATCTTTTTCTATTTCCACTAGCTGCAAATGTTCCATCGCTGCTTTTTCGGCTCTTTCCGTATCTCTATCAGATATTGCTTCAAAAATATTGCGATGCTGGGCTACGATGATTTTCCAATCATGATTTACAGAAAGACGTAACAAACGCAAACGGTCAAATTGAACATTCATTCGTTTTACCATATGCCATGTTCTATGTTTGCCACAACCTTTATACATTAACTGATGAAATTCATCATCCAGTTCAAACAAACGTTGATAAGACCCTTTCTCTAATGAAAACTCCTGTAGCGTTAAGTTTGATTCCATTTGTAGTAAATCTTCTTTTTTAATAGTTTCAGCTGCTTCTCTAACAATTGCTTTTTCAATATTTTCCCTTACAAAACGTCCTTCTTCAACTAATGCTAAATTTATTTTGGTCACGATCGTACCAATTTGCGGATAAACACCTAACAATTCTTCTTGGTTTAATTGTAGAAAAGCTTCTCTTACTGGAGTTCTGCTAACATTTAACTTATCTGATATTTCCTTTTCAGACAACTTTGTTCCCGGGGCAATTTCCCCATTCATAATTTGTGTTTTGATCGTGTTATACACATAATCTCGTGACGATCCTCTTGTTCTTTGACTTTGTGGGACCATTTCTACACCTTCTTTATACTAGTATGGTAGTTTGTATTATACGCTTATTATTACTAAATTTCAACATTGAAGCTTACTTATTCCTCATATTTCCATAATATTCTCCATTCTTGATCCTCTTCCGCCAAAAGAACGGTTTGATCAATTTCTAAATAACCATATTTACTCTGATAAATATAAGTTGCCGTAAGTCGGTAAACTGTTTGGGTATTCGCAAGATTAGTGTTTAATTGGTAATTTTCTATTTTTACCGGTTCACTTAACGTAAAGTCAAACGTATCAACACCAAAGTGATTAAGAAATACGTGGGCACGGTCCTGAATATAATCACTTTTGTCAAACCTATTCTTCATTGACGAATGGAACATCTCCCAGGAGTTTGAAAAATCTCCCTTCTGTTCGTATTCGTAAAACTGTGTCGCGACTTTTTCGACTTCTCGTTCTGTAGAAAAGAAATAAGTAATGGCATAAATAATGAACGTAACAAAAACTAAAGAAAATATTGCGCCTAACAACCATATTATTTTACTGTTCCTTCGAAAATTAGAACGACGAAATTTCATTTAATCACCCATTTTTCAAATTATAATCCGTTAAAAAAGCCTTTAGTTAAGCATATTCGGTACTGTAAAATTTAGTATCAACATTATTTGACTTAAAATAGTACTTAAGACCTATTGTAATCGCTTACTAAATTTTATATAATGAAATCGGTTACATTAATTGTTGTTGTGTACATATACTGTTCACATCTTTCTGAGGTGTGGATACATGTACAGTATTTTGATTCAAAATAGATTGTCCCCCTTTGCATCCTATACATATAGGGTGCCTTTTTTTTGTTAATCAACTTGGGTTATTATCCCTGTGTAAGTGTATAAATAACGCATTTGAATCACTCATATGGTTGTAATACCTATATGCTTCTTCTGATAATAGTTATAGAAAAAGCTATAGCGGAGGCAGCCGAAGCGATTTCCTTACATACGATAACTTTCATCATAAAGTGAGACTTCCATCAATGGGGGTTTTACGGACGATTAGCACCGTGATAAACAACATCACTAGTCAACGATATCTTTATTTATGACACTTTTTAACCGTGAATAGAGATCAAAATGCTGTGATACCAACGTTTATATGCTTTCCTACCTTATAAGAAAAGCGTAGAGCGCCCGCCTAGAAACGTAGCGACTGGAGCTAATCAACTGAGATAAAGGAATCACGGTGAGCTTGCGAACCGATGATGACTTATCGTAGGGCAATTCGTGAAGTCGCCTAGTTTTTGGGCGCTCGGAGCTAGACATCCGCCCAAATTTTCTTGTATTATAAAAAAGACAATCAAATGAATGATTGCCTTGTTAACTCTTTTGGTCTCTAATCTTTTAAATTAACCAGTTGGTTAGTTATCCGTTCTTGTTCTTTTTCTGCCACTTCACTTGAAATAATCTCTTCTTTAAGCAAATTATCGATAGCTTCGTATTCTGCATATAAGGAATGTTTTTGAAGAATGGATTGCTGCTTGTCTTTAAGGTCAGGATATTTATGCAGAAGCCTTGTTATTTCATTTTTTAAATCTGCCAGCTTCTGTTCATATTGATTTACGATGTCCTTTGATACTGTATCAGTTATAAGTAAGTTCTTTTTCACTTTATTTATTTCCATTATAGCAGTCTCGAATCGATATCTTTCTGCTATTAATTCTTCATATTCCTGATTTCCTTCTTCTTTTTTATTAACACCTAATAAAGATAACAGTGGTTTAATGGAAAGTCCTTGGACGACCAAGGAGAACAAGACAACACTAAAAGCTAAAATCAAAATCTCCTCGCGACCCGGAAAATCTCTAGGTAAACTTAGAACTAGTGCAATTGATAAAGAGCCTTTTAAACCACCCCAATTGATGATATGCTTCCATGGAGTTGGAAAATTCTTAATGAATAATAAGCTTGTATATACCGCTACACTTCTCGCGATTAATACTAGGATAATAGCGATAATTATTAATCCCCATTTATCAAAAAAGTTAATTCTTGTAATTTCTAATCCTACCATTAAAAACACGAGAGAATTGGCTAATAATGCCGCTACATCCCAAAAGTTATTAATATTTAATTTTGTCGTTGGACTCATCCCGATTTTTGCTCCATAGTTTCCAAAAATAAGTGCTGCAACAACAACAGCGATGACACCAGAAGCATGGACACTCTCAGCAAGTAAGAAGGCACCGTAAAAAAGGATAATACTAAAAATTATTTCCAAAGGATAGTCATCAAAGTATTTCGTTAATAGCGAAAATCCATAACCAAGTGCTCCACCTATCATAAGACCGAGTGATACAACTGTGATGAACTCCCATATCCCATGGCCTAATCCTGCAAACCCTTGATCGATATATGATAGTAAATAAAAAGCAGATATATTAAATAGAACAACTGCCAATCCATCATTAAATAAACTTTCCCCTTCAATAACCGTAGCAAGCCTTTTCTTAACGCCTACACTTTTAAAGATTGATAAAACACTTACCGGATCGGTTGCACTCATAAGCGCTGCAAAAACGAAAGCAGTGGGCAGTGAGAAATCAAACAGCCACATAGTGGAAAAACCAATGATAAGAGTAGACAAAAAAGTTCCACCAAATGCGAGCGCTAAAATAGGCTCCTTATTTTCCTTCAAATGTGAGAACGGAAGTTTTAACGCAGCTTCTCCTAGCAATGCTGGTAAGAAAAGCGTAATAATGACAAAATTAAAAATTTCCCCTTCCGTTATAAATTCCTTGAGAGGTTCTAAAACAGGAATTTTTGCAAGACCAATGATAGCTCCAACAATTACTAGTGCAATTGGGTAAGGTTTTTTAAATTTCTTAGCTATAGCCGTAATTCCAGCAGCAATCATAACTAAAATAAGACCAAGTTCAAATATATGATGTAAATCTAATTCATTCAAAGCTTTCCACCCCTTTGAGTAAATAAATGCACTTAATATGTTATCCAACTTTCTAACTGTTAAACATGTAATGATCGACCTCATTCAAATTCATCACCATTTTACCTTAAAACATTTCATATAAGGCTTTACTACTGAATTGTGTTGGTATTAATTTTTATAGATCGGCATTCTTATGTTTCTTGAAGCAAAGTCATTCGTTAGTATATATTAAGAACTGTATTTACTACTTAAACTTTTTAAAAAATCTATTTTTTTAATATCTTTATTATTATTTTTATCTGCTCGATAACTATCCTTAGAAGAAGACTGGTAAACACTTAAGTATTGCTCAGAATTTAATAAGTAATACTTTACGCCACCCTCATGATGCATTTCTAAATCCTCTAATTGTACTCCTGCGAAATTTGGTAAAGTATCAATAATACCAAACTCTACAGATAACCCCTCTCTAGAAAACTCATGTTCATGTAAATCAATTAGTTTATATTGCATTGAATTCATGATTGTCACAATATCAATCCAGTTATGTATAGATAATTCAGGTGGCACTTCCCACCCTTTTTTATTACCAGGTACATGAATATCTAAGTCTTGGGCATCCCAGTTCTTTCCTGTAATGACCTCCAATCCAACCGAACCCATTAACAATGGAATAATTTCAATATCATTTAGTTTTTTTGCAATTTTAATAAACTCATCAAACTTGCGATTATCCATTTTCTCCTCCATTTTTTCTTGATTTTTCCATAACTATATTAAACTAACCTTACAAATTGCACAAGTAAGTCATAAAAAAAGACGATCATTTGATAATCGCCATGTTTAACTCTTAAATTAAATGACTTATTTTAACGTTTCCATTGCCTTAACCAATTTGTTATTGTTTTCTTCACTACCTTCTACATAAAAGACTAACACGTTTTGAATAGGAAACATTTGTGTTGTTCTAACGATACTTTAGCTGTCTTTTCTTCAAAATCATCCATACCCTTTTCTCTTGCATTGACTGTTGGAAATTGTTAAATAGATAGAGTTGTGCCATCAATAAAATATGCTTTTGGTGACACGCCATTTAATTCTTGAATAAAAGCATTCACACTTGGCAAATCTCCTGCTGCTAATTCTAAGCCTTGCTCAGTTATAGCAGTTTTAACCTCATCTAACGTTATTTCAGAAGTTTTGACGACAGATGGTTCTTCTGCTTCATGTTGACTACAAGCACCAAGAACAGAAATGATGAATACAAAAAGGAATAATATTCTTTTTATCATTTAAACCCCCCTTACCTTATAAAAAGAACTTTAGACCTTTTTAAGCAATCTTGCGTTGTAAAATAAGAAGTTTTCGTTCCTTTCACTATTTATCTCTTGTATATTCATAGTTTTTATCTATATTATAACAAAAAAGAGCATCAAATTCTGTAAAATTCAATGCTCCGTTCCTATAACATTGTTAATGTTTAAACACCTAAACAGAACTACGTTTTCAAGCAAGTGATCCTGAGTTATTCTTAGTGTGCTTCTACTGGTTTAATAAATCTTTCATCATTTTGGTGGAAAACTTTTTCTTTAATAAATGGAATAACATATCTGTCTAATCCAAATCTACCTGCGTTATAGCCAGCTACAAGTAAGAATAAAGTAAGTAAGATCATTTGAGCATTTGTGCTGACTGTACCACTGAATAAGAATGCAAAGTTCATCATGATTCCCATTAATGCAGCAAAATTAGTAAATAAACCAAGTATAAGCGCGATACCTACTAGAAATTCTCCCCACATTACGAGGAATGTAAATATGTCTGCTCCTGGAATCGCGACTGTTTCTAAAAATGCTGCCCACCAGCCTTGAACAGCTGGATGCTCACCAGTAGCATTTGCAACAGCACCATGTAAAAATTCACTTGCATCAAATTCTCCACCTGTAATTTTACCCCATCCACCTGTCATCCAGTTATACCCTAAATACATTCTGATAAAAGTTAACAGTCCAGCAACGACTTTGTTATTTCTTAATAAGTTTACAAACATTTTCAACACTCCTTTTTATTGTTCAATACTTCACATAAATAAATTTAATTTGTTACTACTTGCTTCATTTGATTTCTTTTTTTCTGTGCCATTTGACGAATAAACGGAATTACAAAACGATCTAAACCAAATCTAGCTGCGTTAAAGCCTGCTGCTAATAAAAATGCTGTCAATAAAATCATTTGAGCATTTGTGCTGACTGTACCACTAAATACAAATGCAAAGTTCATCACAATTCCCAACATTGCAGCGAAATTTGTGAAGATTCCAAGAATAAGTGCTACACCTACTAAGAATTCTCCCCACATAACTAAGAAGCTAAATACATTTGCTCCCGGTATTGCCACATTTTCGAGAAATGTTGCCCACCAGCCTTGGACTGCAGGATGATCACCACCTGCTTTGGCAACTGCTCCTTGTAAAAAACCAGATGCATCAAAACCTCCTGTTATTTTACCCCAACCAGATGTCATCCAAGTGTACCCTAAATAAATACGAATAATTGCTAGAAAAGCTGAGACATAACGATTGTTTCTTAAGAATTCCAAAAACATTTTTCCCACTCCTTTTTGTTCAATGATTCACATTATTTGATGTGTTGTTTATCTTTATTACACTTACATCATATCATTTTCTTAACCCTATTCAACAATATTGTTCACCATTTCACATTTTGGTCAAATTTTTGTGTCAGACTTGTGACATTGATTCCTTTTTCGGTTATGCTAAAGATACATGCTTTCATTATCAAGGGATAAACTATCATTTATAACGAAAGAGAGATGAGGTGTTAGAAAATGAAATATCGCAGGCTTGGAAAAACAGGTTTAGATGTTTCTGTAGTCGGTATCGGCACATGGCAATTCGGTGGTGAATGGGGAAAAGACTTTACTCAAACGGAAGTTGATCTTATTCTTGACCAAGCAAAACAAGAAGGGATCAACCTGATTGACACTGCAGAATGCTATGGAGATCATTTATCTGAACAATTTATCGGTGATTATTTAAGTCGAAGCAATCGTGAACAATGGATTGTTGCAACAAAATTCGGTCACCATTTTCATCGTAATTTTGAACGTACACGCCATTGGTCTGCTGAAGAAGTGTTGAAACAATTAGATGATTCCTTGAAATCATTAAAAACAGATTACATTGATGTTTATCAAGCACATTCTTGTACTGACGAAGAATTTAATAATGATGAACTATGGACAATGCTGGATAAACAGAAACAGGCAGGTAAAATAAGACACTTGGCCGTTTCATTAGCTGGAAATGAAGATAACTATCAGACTGATAAAGCAACAGAGGTCGGAGCTGAAGCGATTCAAGTTGTTTATAACCGTCTAGACCGTTCTCCAGAAGAAAAGATATATCCTTCTGCCATCAAGCAGGATTTAGGAGTTTTAGCGCGAGTTCCTTTAGCCAGTGGTTACTTAAGTGGTAAATATAAACCAGGCTCTACATTTGATAAAAATGACGTACGTTCCAGACATGATCGTGAAAAAACAGACCGTTTATTAAGAATGGTAGAAGAAATAGCTCGGTATGAAGTTCCTGATAATGTAAATATGGCAAGTTGGGCACTTGCATGGTGTTTAAAACACGATGCAGTGACTACTGTTATCCCTGGATGCAAAAATCCAGATCAAGTGATTTCTAACGCGAAAGCAGCTGATTTAGATATTGTTTCAGAAACTCATCCACTAGCGAGATGACAAAAGATAAAAGGCAAGAGCTTCATTTTTGCGAAGTTCTTGCCTTTTGCTATTATTATCCACCATATACATCGTGACGAACAGTATCGGTGTTATTTTCATTGCTGTCGGAGCTTTCATCATTATCTTGATAATTGTAATTATTATTATCGCCTAGTTCTACTTGCTCGGTTCCTTCAAATTGCTCGTCTTCATTTTCTTGTTCAGCTGTATCATCAATTTCTTCCTCATCTTCCACCTCTTCATCTTCTTCACTTTCATTCTCTTCCTGACTTATTATTTCTAATTTATTTGGTAAAGACATATTCATTAAATTGGAAGTTTTTGATTGATGAAGAGTATAATCATGCTGCTGAATAGAATTGTTATTAAAAACTGTTTTGCCATCAAAATAACTTTTAACAAACCATCCTATACCAATTAGTAAGGTAATTCCTAGTGCAATTGTAATGTATACGGCCATTGAATCTTGACTATTTCTCAGGGCTCTCCCCTCCAAACGTTACATCATTCATACTACTAAATTACCATTGAAAGATAAAAATGTAAATAAATCTAATGAAGACCTGTACAAAAATATTTTTCACTTCTAGGTCAATTGTAATATTCGATCTTTATATTGGTAGAACCAATCATAATCTCTGTATTACAATGAAGGAGTGTACCTTTATAAAAGATACACTCCTTCTCCCCATCCTTATCTGTTTTTACACATGTTTTGCAAAGCTTTGCTTGACCTCTTTTAATACGTCATTCCCATCGCGATCCCATAATGATTGATTAATGATCTCAACCTCAATCGGACCATGGTACCCTGCCTCTTCTACTGCTTTTCTCATTCTGTTGATTTCGATCACACCGTCTCCCATCATGAAACGGCCTTTAAACATATCATCCATCGGTACTTTCCAGTCAGATACATGAAATCCTAAAATCCTTCCTTTTGCCCGTTCGATTTCAACATAGAGATTAGGATCCCACCAAACATGGTAGACATCAACAATTACTCCTACTTCACTTGGATGATATTTTTCAGCGATAGTAGTTGCTTGATTCATCGTGTTGATCACTGATCTGTCTGCCGCAAACATCGGATGTAATGGTTCAATTGCAAGTTTCACACCGTGATCTTTTGCAAAAGGTACTAATGTGTCAATCCCCTCTGCTACTTGTTCTCTTGCCATATCAATATCTTTGTCGGCACTTGGCCCGCAGACTAATACTAGAGTATCCGTTCCTAATTCAGCTGCCTCTTCTACTGCTCGTTTATTGTCATCAATTCTTTCTGCTCTTTCTTTTGCAGTTGCTGCCGGAAACATACCGCCTCGGCATACACTGGATACTTGTAAACCAGCATCCTTAATCAATCGCTTAGATTTTTTCAATCCGATTTCCTCTATTTTATGACGCCAAACAGAGATCCAAGGGACATCATGACGAACACAACCTTCTATCGCTTCCTGTAAATTCCACTGTTCCGTTGTGATTTGATTCAAACTGAGACGACTCATTAATTTCTCATCTGTCATCGTGTACCCTCCTGCTTGACACCTGCTAATTCTAACGTCAGACGCATTCTTTCTGTCGCTAACTCCGGATTTCTTAATAAGCCAGCTTCATCTGCCATAACAAACAAATCAGATAAATGAATGATCGACCGCGCACTTTCTTTGCCACCTATCATTCGGAAATGGTCTTGATGACCATTTAGATATGCCATAAAGACAACACCTGTTTTATAAGAAAAAGTTGGTGCTTGGAAAATATGACGGGATAATGGTACTGTTTTTTCTAACAATTGATCATATTTTGCGATATCACCTGCGTCTAAAGCATGCATAGCTGCCGCTGCTGCCGGAGCTATCGCATCAAAAATTCCTAACAAAGCATGACTGTATCCTTGTTCATCACCCTTGATTAACTCTGGATAATTAAAGTCATCCCCAGTATACATTCTTACACTTTCTGGTAGGAGGCGACGCATCTCGATTTCTTTTTGATCATCTAAAAGGGAAATCTTAATTCCATCTACTTTTGCTTCATTATCACGGATAATTTGTAGACAAACTTTCATCGCTTCATCCAAATCTTCATGTCCCCAGTACCCATTTAGTGCTGGGTCGAACATATCACCTAACCAGTGTAAAATAACCGGTTGTGATACATTTTGCAAAATCTTATTGTACACACGCTGATAATCCTCAGGCCCTTTTGCACAAGCAGCAAGTGCCCGGCTCGCCATTAAAATTATTTTTCCACCTTCACCCTCGACAAATGAAACCTGCTCTTCATATGCTCTTTCCACGTCTTCTAGTGTTACGGAAGGAGATGGTTCTAAATGGTCTGTTCCAACACCACTCGCGATATTACCACCAACCGATTTTGCTTCTTTCATCGAGCGTGAAATTAATTCTTTTGCACCTTCCCAGCTTAACCCCATTCCACGTTGTGCGGTATCCATTGCTTCTGCAACGGATAGTCCGAGTGACCATAAATAATGGCGATATTCCATTGTTTTATCCCAATCAATCTGAGAATTAAGAGTTGGATCAGCATCTGCTAATGGATCAGCAACCACATGGGCAGCTGAAAATGCAGTTCTTTTTTCAAAAGGTTTATCCGTTGGAATATCAAAAGGTGTAAAATTACTAGGTTCATAAGTATATAGTTTACGTTGCTTATTCGGCAAAATTAACTTTGTCATTTGTGTACCTCCTTACAATTTGATATCTGGTACCTCTACCCAGCGTCTTTCTTCCCAAGATTGTAAACCAAGATCAGAAAGCTGTGTACCTTTCGCTCCTTCAAGTAGATCCCAAGGAAATTCCTCATCTGCAAATACATGCTTCAGGAATAACTCCCATTGTACTTTGAAACCATTGTCAAACACATCATTCGTTGGTACTTCCTGCCATTGAGACTGGAAATCAAACGGGTTTTCAATATCCGGATTCCATGTTGGTTTAGGCGTATTTACACGGTGCTGTACTTTACAATCACGAAGTCCTGCAACCGCACTACCTTCTGTACCATCAACCTGAATCGTTAGTAAGTCATCACGGTTCACACGTACTGCCCAAGAAGAGTTTGCTTGAACAATAACACCATTATCTAACTCAAATGTTCCATATGCTGCATCATCTGCAGTTGCTTTGTAGGTTTCACCATTTTCATCGACACGCTCTGGGATATGAGTAGCACCTAAACATGATACTGATTTGACATTACCAAACAGGTTATCAATAACATAGCGCCAGTGAGCAAACATATCAACGATAATACCACCACCATCTTCTTTACGGTAGTTCCATGATGGACGTTGACCTTCTTGCCAGTCGCCTTCAAATACCCAATAACCGAATTCCATTCTTACTGATAACATTTTTCCAAAGAATCCGGAATCGATAAGGCGCTTTAATTTTAATAGACCAGGCAAAAATAATTTATCTTGTACGACACCATTTTTTACGCCTGCTTCATTCGCTAATTTTGCTAATTCGATTGAACCTTCTAAATTAGTAGCAGTTGGCTTTTCACAATAGATATGTTTCCCAGCTGCTATTGCTTTTTTAATGCTTTCTGCACGTCTTACGGTAGTTTGCGAGTCAAAATAGATTTCATTGTAATCATTCGCAAGTTCTGCTTCTAAATCTGTTGAATAACGCTCAATTCCATGTGCTTCTGCCAACGCTTTCAATTTCTTTTCATTACGACCAACTAAAATTGGGTCAGGCATCAATGTATCTTCATTTTTTAATAGAACGCCACCTTGTTCTCTGATTGCTTTAATAGAACGAATTAAGTGCTGATTCGTTCCCATCCTTCCTGTTACTCCATTCATAATAATTCCAATTTTATGTTCTGCCATTCTCTTTTCCCCTTTCAGTTGCTTAATTACCCTTAGTTTAGCGCAATAAAAAAAATTCGTCTTATTAATCTAAGAACGAATTTCTTAAAATCGGAAATGAATTTGGAATGAGCTGATCAACTTCGATGGATTCTCTATCAACTTTGGCATGTTCTCTATCAACTACAGTGGATTCTCTATCAACTTTGGTATGTTCTCTATCAACTTTGACAACTTCTCTATCAACTATAGTAAGCTCTCTATCAACTTCAGTGGTTTCTCTATCAACTTCATCCTTTTTCCGGAAGCTTATCAATGTGTTGTTGTTTTGTTCGATATTTGTGGGGGGATATTTCCGTACTATTTTTAAAAGATCGATAAAAAGTGGAGATTGATTCAAATCCTACCTCAAAACAGATCGAGGCAATGTCTTTATCTGTCTCGACTAACATTTTCTTAGCCAAACCTATTCGTACTTCGGTTAAGTATTGCATCGGTGTCATTTTGTATGTATCTTTGAAAATAGTATTCATATGTCTCGTGCTTATTCCCAGCCGTGATGCCAAGTCTTCTGCATGGATCCAGTCAAAATAGTGTGAATCAATATAATCCTTTAATCTCTCTGCCCTCAGGCTATTCGCATCGACCTTTTCATTATTTTTTTCACCACGTGCTATTAATAGTAGAAGTTGAGATAAATATGTTCGTAAGGCTGTCTCCTGATGAAGGCTTTGATGAGCTTGTTCATAGAGTATTGTACGTAGCAACTGACGAACTTCACTACTATTAAAAGGATTTAAACCTATAAATTTAGATTCATATAATGTTTTCTCAAATAAGTCTGTATTCGTTCCATCCTTAATCCGCCTGTCAAAGGCAAGCACCAAGACAGTTAATTTGTGATCTGAGATAATGGCATGTGGTGTCAGTGGTGTAATAAAAGTTAAATGATCTTGTTCAAGAAGATATTCTTTACCATCTAAGATAATTTTGCCTGTCCCTTCAAGTGCATAAAGAAGTTGATAAACTTGGTGATGATGTTCTTCAATACGGTCACCAGCATGATGCTTACTTTCATATAGTTGTATACCAAATGGATCGATCCGAATATCTTTTAGCATGAAACTTCCTCCACATTTCAGATTTTTTTGTTCAGTTTTCCAGTAATTCATAATCATCTACTGCGAAAAGATGGAAGTTATGATATATTGCTATTATATAGTATCGATTTAAAAAAAAGCAAAAAGTGAGGAGATTTATCTTATGGATAAACAGATTTCCATTGTATTAGTTGGTATTGGTGGTTATGGTAACGTTTATTTAAGAAATATTTTCCAAGGAAATTATGAAAACGTATTCGTAAAAGGTGCGGTTGATGTTGCACCTGAACGCTCTAATTATTATCAGGAAATTAAGGATAAAAATATACCAATCTATGATACACTGGACCAATTCTATCAAGAGCAGCAAGCTGACCTTGCGATTATATCAACACCTATACACCTACATAAAGAACAAACATGTCTTGCAATGGAAAAGGGCAGTCATGTACTTTGTGAAAAGCCAGCTACAGCTAACCTAGAGCATTTGCAGCAAATGATTGAAACAAAAGATCGTACCAATAAAAAACTAGCAATTGGCTTTAACTGGTCGTTTACTGATTCTATTCAATCGTTAAAAAAGGATATTTTAGCTGGGGAGTTCGGTCGTCCAATCAGAATGAAAAGTCTTGTACTGTGGCCAAGAAATGCTGATTATTTTAACCGGACTGGATGGGCTGGCAAAAAATATAGCCCGGATGGCGAAATGATTTTTGATAGTGTAGCCAATAATGCAACGGCACACTTCCTGCATAATCTTCTCTATCTATCCGGAGATTCCATCGAAACAAGTGCGGAAATTGACCAAGTTTCGGCTGAATTATACCGGGCAAATCCGATAGAGACATTTGATACTTGTGCGATTCATCTCCATACAAAGAATGATGTTGAAATGATCTATCTCGCTTCACATGCAATCGCTGATGAACATCGACCTAAGTATACATTAGAATTCGAAGAGGCGACGATCACTTATCACCCTGAAGGCGATTGCGGTGATATCGTAGCAAAATGGCATGATGGACGGGAAAAAGTGTATGAAGATCCGGAAAATATTCATGTAGTTAAATTAGAAGTAATGATCGAAGCGTTACGTAATGAAAACCAGAGTATATTATGTGGCCCTGAAGCTGCAAGTGCACACGTTCACGCTATTTACGGAATACACCAGTCTGTTAAAGATATACCAAAATTCCCAAAACATTGGATTGCTTATGAGGAAGAAAGAAAATTGACAACTGTTCAAGGATTAGATGAGACATTAAAACAATGCTATCAACAATTTTGTCTGCCAAATGATTTAGGTGTCGAATGGAGCAATCCAGGAAACATTGTAAAGTTTTAATGTGAAAACTTTCAGATGCTCGCCTTTAAAGCCATGGTGTAAATTACACCATGGCTTTAAACTTATCTGGAATGGAGAAGTGAAGGATGAAAGCTTAAAACCGCTTCTATGTTTTCACAATCCATCATTTCTTTGTAGTTATGGTAGAATGGAATATCTGGATAATGGTAGTTGACTATTCTTTTCATTGAGATGTCTTTATCAAAGATTGCAACTACATCTATGTTTTCGATAAGACCATCGTTGATAAAAGAGATATAGTCATTAACTTCCTGATTCCAGCCAACAATCCCCAACCTCAACAAGTTCATTTCGCTAAAACTCCTTTCACAAGATTTACAATGAGATTTACTGGATCCTCGGTGAAAAAAACCTTTCTAAGTAAGATTAATCACATTTATAAATTAAAAGAATTATAATCATTCGCATTATGATAAATTGCAAGTCGTTTTTTTCGGTATTCTCTAGGGGGCATGCCAATCTTTTCTTTAAAATATCGACTAAAGTGTGAAATGTTTTCAAAACCACTCTCGTACGCGATTTCCTGCACTGGTTTCTTTTCTTCTGCTTCTAATAAATATTTAACTTGTTTCAACCTACACGCCATTACATATTCCATGATCGTATATCCTGTCATTTCTTTAAATACGTGTGATACATATGATTTATTTAAGCAAAGGTTGTATGCTATTTCTGAAATAGTAATTTTATCTTGAAAATGGTGCTGAATATAGGATGCGATTTTTTCAGCATGTTCTGTTTTACAGCTTGATTCCTTATTTACATGTGAACAATCCTCTCTAAAAAGAGAATTAATCAGTACCAGCAATTGGCCTAATAAAAGTTTCATCTCCCATTCCTTCTCGGAGTACATTCTACTCTTACATCGATCGACATGATCCAGCTTTTTAAAAATCTCTTCTATCTGTTTAATGCTTTGCGTGTTATTTGTACGAATCAGATAATGATGAGAATTATGAAAGACATTTAGTAATTCTATTGCCTTCATGGAATGTAATACTGGTTCCATCACTTCTGGCATGAAATGGATATGACTTCTAATGTATTCACTCTCTTCGGGGATATTTGGTTTATGAAGGGCAAGTCCATCCATTAACAAAATATCACCAGGTAGTAAATCATAGATTTGATTATTAATAAGGTAACGACAAACGCCTTTGTGAAACATAAAAATTTCAAAATCTTCATGGGAATGTAGTTTTTGATGATCCGGATTTCCACTTAATTGGTACTTTACGGAGAACAATTTGTCCACTATTATTCTCACTCCTAAGCTATTTAGTTTTATTTTAGTGTATTATAAACTGGAGGAAAATAACTAGTAGTGGCAAATTTTATTTCAAAATTTGCTGTGAGTGTTTTCTTTTTACAAATGCTTGATTTTTAATTGTTTTGATGATAATAATGTTAATGTGTATTACCATACTAGACATCCTAGAATATCTCCATGCAATTTGAATGTGAAAGGAGGTATTTAATAACGTCTTTTGAAAGCGCTAACTTAAAATAAATAACAAGGATGTGTCTATCATGAGCAGAAAAGGGCTTTATCTTTTTTCCATTTTAGTATTAACAATTAGTCTCGTTTCAACTAATCTTTGGGTACCGCAATTAAAAGCTGATTCACCAACTAGTGTTATTGAATGGAATGAAAATCGACAGCATATAGACGGGTTTGGTGGATCAGGAGCTTTTCAGAAACCAGCTTATATTATGGAACTTCCCGAACCTCAAAGAACGAAAATTTTAGACATGATTTTTTCTCAGGAGAATGGCATTGGATTATCCATGGTTCGTAACTTAGTTGGTGATGGTGTAGCTGCTTCAACGATTCAACCGGAGCCCGGGAAATTTGTGTGGGATGAACCAGATTGGGAATCAAAGAAAGATGATTTTGATAAGGATCAAATTTGGTTTATGAGAGAGGCCAAAAAACGAGGAGTTACCACATTTTTTAGTTCCGTTTGGAGTCCCCCTGCTTGGATGAAGACAAACGATAGTGTAAATGGAACCGGAGAAGGAAAATTAAAGCGAGAAAATTACCAGGATTTCGCCAATTATCTAGCTGAGTATGTGCTTGGCTATAAGGAACATTTTGATCTTGATATATCTTATATTTCGATTGCTAACGAACCACATTATGGTCCGAGTTATTCTGGAGCAGTTTGGACACCAGAAGAAATGAATATATTTATTCGAGATTATTTGGGACCAACCTTCGAAGAAAAGAATGTTCCTGCTAAAATTGTAATGCCTGAACATATGCATTTTACTGAAGAGTATGCACTTCCAGCATTAAATGATCCTGTTACGGCGGATTATATTGATGTCGTTGCTTCACACGCCTATGGTATTGGAACAGATGTACCAGAATTTCCGGTATCCACAGAAAAAGGTAAAACGATTTGGCAGACTGAATATATGAACCAAGGGGAATCCAAACAACCCTATGAATTCAATACGATAAAAGATGGACTTCGTCATGCTAATTTGATTGGAGATATGTTTGATGTAACTGGCATTAGTGCATACTTCTGGTGGTGGCCAGCTGCTGTTAATGGTGCAGATGGTTCTGATTTAATACGTTTGACCACTGATGATGACAGTGAGGTAAATGGAATGTTTAGAGTTTTCAAAAGGTATTATGCATTTGGAAATTATAGTCGATTTATTCGTCCTGGCTATATCATGATTGGGTCAGACACATCCCCTGTTGAAGATGTAAAGATCACTGCATATAAAGATCCTGAAACAAATAATTTTAGTATCGTTGCTATCAATAATAATGATTCCAATCAAGAAATTACTTTAAAACTGGATCAGTTCCCTAACAAAATAAAAGAACTAGTCCCATACCGAACCTCTGGTAATGAGAATTTAAAAAAATTAGACGATTTAAAGGTCACTAATAATGGCAATTCTATTACAGTAAATTTACGAAGCAATAGTGTAACCACCTTTATTCCAAAAGAATATGAATTACCCGCGTTCGAAGATATGAAGGATGTATTTTCAAGTTATGAGGCGGAAGAAAATGACGGTCAATCGAATGGTATTTCAAAAAATACAGTAAGCAAAGAAAAAACATACATTAAACATGTAAGAAACGGCGACTATATCAAGTATGAAAATGTTAATTTTGCAGATGGTACAGCTAATGGACAACCTGGAATGGAACACATTTTATCTATGACTGCTACTGTGAAGCCAATAAACGGAGGTTCCATTGAAATACATCTCGATGATCCTGTAAACGGTCCAGTAGTAGGAGAAATGATCGTTTCTAGCGAAAACGCTAGTGGATGGGAAACAGTTTCTACCATGATTGATACGAATCCGTCCCAAGGCGCGTATGGTTTTCATGATATGTATCTGGTATTTAAAGGAAATGACAGAGAAAAACTTTTTGCTGTAGATAAATTTACATTCAGTGACGGCATCGATGAACCTATCGAATTAAAAAAGCTTCTATTTGGTTTTGAAGATGGCACAACAGAAGGTTGGAAAGGAAGAGGCGGGGCAGAAATTTTAGAAGCTACACACGAAGTGAAGCAATCAGGTGAATATAGTTTAAAAATTACTAATCGAACTTCTTTTTGGCACGGACCTTCTATTGATATTACGGATATGGTTGTAAAAGGAGAAGAGTATGAGTTCTCATCCTATTTTCGTTTCCTTGATGCGCCAGAAACTCCAAGCACGGTCAAATTAATGCTTGAGTTAACCGATTTTGGGGGAACTACTTATTTACCACTTGAGGAGATAGAAACCAATAACAGTGAATGGTTCCAACTACAAGGAAACTATGTAATCAACCAGGATATTTCTTCCATAAAATTATATATAGAAACTTCCGACCCGGATGATTCATTTTATATTGATGACGTTACAGTAAATCCATTAAAATGATTGTATAACTATATGTAATTTAATATCAAAAATCCCCCTGTCATGCATGAAAGGGGGATTTTTGCAGTATTACTTTTTATTTGAGTAACCATTCTACATATTAATCTTGATTTTCGATAAACTTTCCGTAATCTCATCTAAAGACTTACCTATATTTGATTCAACTGCTGCAATATAGGAGCCCTCAACAATTGGAATATTCTCAGCTATCCGTATATGATTAGTGTCCAATAGCTCTATCGCCATTTCTGCATTCATTTTTGCACTTCCTAAATCATAAAACAACAGAGCACCACTATTACCGTCAGTTTGTGTGATTGCTTCTTGAATTTTTTCAATACTTGTACCAATTTCATTTTCATCCGTTCCACAAGCAAGCGAAACTGGCACATCTTCGATAACCTGATTAATCAGCGCATTAACTCCTTGGCCTATTTCTGGACTATGAGAAACGATAATGATTCCTACTTTTTGTGGCATTTTTCACTCCTCCAAATCAAGAACTTCGGTTAATGCTTCAAAAATATAGAATGACGACATCGATCCTGGATCAACATGTCCCTTAGAACGTTCCTTAAGATAGGAAGCGCGACCTTTCGTGGCAGTCAATTCACGTGTATCTTCAATGGTTGCCTGACAAACCTCAAGCATACCTTGCCAATCTTCTACGTCTTCTGCTTCTAAGAAATCCGCTACTTGCTTCCAAACATCATACAATGTTTTTTCACCAAAATCTGCTTTACCACGATCCTGAAGACCTTCCACTGCATCGTTTATCGATTGTTTAAAGACGACTTGATCTACTTCTTTTCCTTGCATAGCTAAAGACATTTTTAGAAAAGCAGTTCCATACAATGGACCTGAAGCCCCACCTACTTTTGCCATTAAAGTCATTGCTGCACTTTTTAGGACATCGGAGGCGGAATCATATGTTACATGATTTATTTTTGCTACCACTTCATGGAATCCACGTTCCATATTAATCCCGTGGTCGCCATCTCCGATCGCTTGATCCAGTGCAGTTAATTGATCTTTATTTTCAGACAATCTTTTTTGGATTTCTTTCATCCAATCTTTTGCTTTATCAACCGTTAATATAATCATCAAATTCTCCTTCTACACTTGAAATGCAATTGTTTTAACATCTTCAACTAACAAACTCTTTATTTCACTATCCAATTTTAATAATGATACGGAGAATCCTGCCATATCAAGAGAAGTCATATATTCCCCTACCCAGGTTTTGTATAGTGTAATCCCTTTTTTCTGTAAAATTTCAGAAACCTTTCTATTCACAATATGTAATTCCATTTCTGGTGTTGACCCCAAACCGTTTATCATTACTGCGACTTCATTTTGATTATAATCAATATCTGCCAAAATCTTGTTGACTAGAATTGTCGTAATCTTATCAGCTTCCTCCAATGGAACCCGTTCTATGCCTGGCTCACCATGGATACCAATGCCAATTTCCATTTCGTTATCCGCTAATGTAAAGCTTGGTTTTCCAGCAGCAGGTAGAGTACAAGAGGATAATGCTACACCCATGGATCGAACATTTGCGATCGTTTTCTCTGCAGCGGCTTTGACTTCTTCAAGCGATGCCCCTGTATCTGCCTTAGCTCCTGCTATTTTGTGAACAAAAAGAGTGCCAGCTATGCCTCTTCTCCCAACAGTAAACGTACTGTCTTCTACTGCAACATCATCATTGACAATGACACCCTCTACTTTAATACCTTCCATTTCTGCCATCTCTTGTGCCATTTCAAAATTCATTACATCGCCAGTATAATTCTTAATGATTAAAAGAACACCTTTTCCACTGTCCACCGCTTTAATCGCTTCTAAAATTTGATCAGGGGTTGGAGAGGTAAATACTTCACCTACTACAGCTGCATCTAACATACCTCTGCCTATATATCCTGCATGAGCGGGTTCATGACCACTTCCACCACCACTGACGATACCTACTTTCCCTTGTATTGGTGCATCACTTCTTGTAATGACAGTTGTATCTGGAAGCCTTTTCAAAAACGTTGGATAAGCAGCTACTAATCCGTCTAACATTTCATGAACCACATGATTGGCATCATTTATCACTTTTTTCATCTACCTATCACCTCTGCTTCATTTACTTTCATACTACCGAACTTTATTTGATAATTCCACTTTTTAGGTATAACTAAACAGAAAATTAGTGTGTTTTTACTAAAGATGGACTCAACCTGTTAGGCAGAGTCCATTTTTTGATTAAAATTCTATTTTTTAGTTGGATGTACTGCTTCATACATCAATTGCTCTAATTCCTCTTTATATTGTTCTGTTTCTTCATTAGACCATTGGAACAGTTGTGCCATTTCCTGAATGACAGCATCTTGCTCTTGTTTTACCCACTGAATATCAAAGAATAGTGCACCTGTTCTGCGAATGAAAAAGTCAACCGGTTTACAGGCAGCTTCATGCTCTATACTGTAATAAAGCATAGCATATGTTATTGGCGTAAGGGAATTTCCATTATCTAATGCTTGCTGGTAGTAATTATAGACAACCGGAATATTAGAGCCATAACGCTGAACAAGGATTGCTGCCTCTTCTTCCGATAATCCCAATTCTATCCCTTTCATGATTTGTTCTTTTTTATATGCTTTAAAGCCTTTTGATCCACCAACATCACCGCCTGAAATTGGTAAATGTTTCGTATCACTCGGATAAAAGACTTTTTGCTCTGCCTGCACCATTTTATCGCGAATTACATTAACAACATGTTCCGCCATTTTTCGGTAACCTGTTAATTTACCACCGGCAATCGAAATAAGACCAGAATCTGATTCGAAAATTTCATCTTTTCGTGAAATTTCGGAAGGGTCCTTTCCATCTTCATGAATTAATGGCCGTAAGCCTGCCCAACTAGATTCAACGTCATCCGCTGTAATTTTCTGATCTGGAAACATAAACTCAATCGCTTGTAACACATAATCCCGGTCAGATTCCGTCATGGTTGGGTGTGCGATATTTCCTTGATAGACCGTATCTGTTGTGCCTACGTACGTCTTACCTTCTCTAGGAATGGCAAATACCATTCGACCATCAGGTGTATCAAAATAGATCGCTTGTTTTAAAGGAAAACGAGATTGATCAAAAACAAGATGAATTCCTTTGGTCAGTTGCAATGTTTTTCCCTTTTTCGAGTTATCTTTTTCCCGGATTGTATCTACCCAAGGTCCTGCTGCATTAACAATATATTTTGCCGTGATTTCGTGGACTTCATCTGTCAATTGATCGACTACTTCCACACCATTGACACGACCGTTTTCATAAAGAAGATCTGAAACTTTTGCATAGTTTAAAGCAAGTGCTCCTTGTTCAACCGCTTTTTTCATTACTTCCATCGTTAGGCGAGCATCATCAGTACGGTATTCAACATAATACCCAGCACCTTTTAATCCTTCACCTTTCAATAAAGGTTCACGTCTTAAAGCCTCTTCACGATCAAGCATTTTGCGACGCTCTGATTTTTTAACTCCTGCGAGGAAATCATACACGCGTAATCCGATGTTAGTTGAAAAAGGACCAAATGTGCCCTCCTGATAAAACGGCAACATCATCCATTCAGGTGTTGTCACATGAGGACCATTCTCATAAACAATTTCTCTTTCCTTCCCTACCTCAGCGACCATTTTCACTTCAAATTGTTTTAAATAGCGTAAACCACCGTGAACAAGCTTGGTGGATCTGCTTGACGTACCTGCTGCAAAATCCTGCATTTCAATAACGGCAACTTTTAGTCCTCTTAAGACAGCATCAAGAGCAATACCTGCACCTGTAATGCCACCACCGATAATAACCATATCTAAAGGATCCTTTTTCATTTGTTGATATGTCTCTGTACGTTTTTTACTTGAGAATGTCATCGATTAGTCCCCCATATTTTTACTTAAATACTCTGGTTGCTTCTACTGCTTTTTTCCAGCCTACATATAATTCTTTTCTGGTTATTTCGTCCATTTCACTTTCAAAACGTTTATTCACTTTCCATTGATTTGTTATCTCTTCTCTATTATCCCAATAGCCAACAGCTAAGCCTGCTAAATATGCTGCACCTGATGCCGTTGTTTCGATTACTTCTGGTCTTTCAACAGGTACATCCAATAAGTCACTTTGGAATTGCATTAATAGACTATTCGCTACTGCGCCGCCATCCACTCTTAATGATTTAACTTCAATCCCGGAATCTTCAATCATAGCACCAAGTACATCTTTTGTTTGATAAGCAATGGATTCCAATGTAGCGCGGATGAAATGCTCTTTTGTCGTTCCACGTGTTAAACCGAATACTGCTCCACGTGCATCACTATCCCAGTATGGCGTACCTAAACCTACAAATGCTGGTACCAGATATACACCGTCTGCAGATTCTACTTTGGATGCATATTGTTCGGATTCACTGGCACTTTGAAACATTCGTAAACCGTCTCTTAGCCACTGTACCGCAGAACCTGCAACGAAAATACTTCCTTCTAATGCATATTCCACCTTTCCATCAACACCACAAGCTAATGTAGTAAGCAGTCCATGATCAGATCTAACAGCTTCTTCACCAGTGTGCATTAACATAAAACATCCTGTACCATAAGTATTTTTAACCATTCCTTTCTCAAAACATGCCTGCCCGAACAATGCTGCTTGCTGATCCCCTGCAGCTCCAGCAATTGGCACATTTTGCCCAAAGAAATGATAATCAACTGTTTTACCATATACTTCTGATGATGATTTAACTTCTGGCAGCATACTCCTCGGTACACCTAGAATATCTAATAGTTCTTCGTCCCATTTTAAGTCATAGATGTTATACATTAAGGTTCTTGATGCATTGGAGAAGTCTGTTACATGGACTTTACCACCTGTCAGTTTGTATATTAACCACGAATCAATCGTACCGAATAATAGTTTACCTTGATCTGCTTTTTCTCTAGCACCTTCCACATTGTCTAAAATCCATTTCACTTTTGTTCCCGAAAAGTATGCATCAATTAACAAGCCAGTTTTATTTCGAAATGTATCTTGATAACCTGCGTCTCGTAATTCTCTGCAAATATCTTCTGTCTGTCTTGACTGCCAAACAATTGCTTTATATATCGGTTTTCCCGTTTCTTTATCCCAGACTACTGCCGTTTCCCGTTGATTAGTAATACCAATTCCTGCGATTTGAGACGCTTCTATATCAGCTTTTCTTAGAGCTTCTGCAATACACGCTAAAACAGACGTCCAGATTTCATTAGCATCATGCTCTACCCAACCTGATTTCGGAAAGAACTGTTCAAATTCTCTTTGCGCCACCTCTACAATTTCACCCTGTTGATTAAAGATAATTGCTCGTGAACTAGTAGTGCCCTGATCGATCGATAATATAAACTTCTCCATGAGACCCCTCCTCTTTTTCTTAACACTTCCATGTTACACCTTAAACTAAAACAGTGTATAAAAAAGTCCACACAACTAATTACACCCTTCTCTTTGAAGAATATATACATAGTTGAGTGGACTCCAGATCTCCTCACTTGTGTTAACTTTTTAATAATATTGTAATATTTACCAATTATCATGTCAATATCGACTGATTTCAGATATGATTAAATATTCAATACAAATTGTTGATGGTTAGTGATGATTTCACCATTAACTTTTACTTTTCTTTGTTCTAATTTTGGTAAGTAAAAGGTCAATTTGTCGTATGGGAGTTTGTATTCTCCCTCTACTTTCGTGTTAATATCAATAGTTTCATCAGTACATACCATCTTAATCTTGATATACGTATATTCTCCATCTTTATAATGGATTGTATGCCCATCATCTTCATAGATATATTCTTCTGTTACTCCATTATCTTTATACGGGAAAAGTAGCACGCCTCTCTCTTCCTCATTATCATGGAAACTTATTTCTCCATCTCTAATCGGTAGGATAGATCCTGCTTGAGCATACATAGGAATCGTATCCAGTGGTGCGTCAGTCGTTAAGTTTGTTCCACCTGGATAAAATGTGTCTGAATTAATATCGTACCAGCCATGTTTGTTATCAGGTAAATAAACTTCCCGGTGACGTGCCCCTTCTTCTACTACATTACAAATTAACAATTGATCACCTACAATAAAATCATCATTTTCTTTGAAAGTATTTTTATCATGATCAAACTGATAGAATGTAGGAGTTAAAATAGGCTTGTAATATTCATGTGCCTTATGCATTGCTTGGTATAGGAATGGAATCCATTTAACACGCTCTTTCATTAACCCTCTGATAAGATCTAGGTATTCAGGGTACATCCAAGGAACATTTACTGTTTTATCTTCATTCCAAGAGTGAATCGTAAATCGCGGATGGAAGATGCCATTTTGAATCCAGCGAATTAATAATTCCGGATCAGGAGCTTTACCTGAAAAACCTCCAACATCATGTCCAAAGTTATAGACACCACTCATACTTAGACTTAACCCCATCTTAATATTGAAACGGATTGTCTTCCATTCTGTGAAATTGTCGCCAGACCATGTTTGCACATATTTCTGCATACCAGCTGCTCCGGATCGAGAGATTAAATAAGGTCTTACATCAGGATAAAATTCACGTTGTGCTTCATAAGAAGCTTTCATCATTAACATCGTTTGAATCGGTTTAATATAACTAACCGGAATATGATCTCCAAATCCAAAGGCATTCGCATTCTCATCCCATATTTCATATTCATTGTTATCATTCCATGTCGAATCGATGCCATATGACAGTAGCTGCGTTTTTATTTTATCTTTCCACCAGTTAAAGGTTTGATCGTTAGTAAAATCCAAGTAAGATCCTATGTCATCCCAGAATTGCGAAATTTCAGGTTCATCAAGATCTTTAGACATAATAAAATAATTGTTCTCTGCTAATTCGTTATATAATGGATGGTCTTTTAATAATACTGGTTTAATATTTGCACATAGTTTAATACCATTATCCTGGAAGTTTTCTATCATTTCTTCGGGTGATGGAATTTTGGAATAATCCCAATTAAAAACGTAACGCTTATCCCCTATACTTGTATAACCAGATGACAGTTGAAACGAATCACAAGGTATATCATATTCTCTGCAGGACTCCACAAATTTTTTCAACTGCTCTTGTGCGTCTGGAGCATCAGTATATGTCATCGTAGAACCTGAATAACCTAAGCTCCATTTAGGTGGCATGATTGTCTTTCCAGTTAATCTTGAAAAAGTCTCCACGACATCTTTTATTCGTGGACCTAACATAAAGTAATAATCTAAATTACCTTTAGTTGCATGGTAATATCTATATAAACCATGGTAATTATCCAGTTCATTTCCTAAGTCGAAAATGGCGTCACTGTAATTATCATAATATAACCCGTAAGCAATTTCTGTATCGTCATTATAGGTTATATAATAAGGGATATGTTTGTACAATGGGTCTGTATGCTCAGCATCATATCCCATCGCATCTATCGTCTTCATTCGATACCGTTTACCGACTTTATTTAAAGGACCGCCTTTTTCACCTAGTCCATAATAATAATCATTTGGGCTTCTTTCCAAATAATGATAAATACCTGTACCTAAGCTCTTATTAAAGTTATAATTTTGCGTTTGTCTGTCGTTGGCAATATTAATCCATTGTTTATTAACTTTTGCAAACCAATGAAATTTCAAGCCGTTTAATTCAATCACAACACGTAATTTGTCTGTAAAAATCTCTATTTCATTTTCTGACTCATGAAGATGAAAATCAGGTAGCGTAAATGGTGATAAATCTGATTTTTCTCTACCTTCTTTAGCAACATCTTCGGCTTCTGGTGTAATGGTCCATGTTTTGTTTAATAATGGATGTTGTTCCTCTGGGATAAATACTCTAAAAACATCTTCTTCTAAAATATACACATGGGCGACCGTATCATCCCCACGTAAAATAATTGTATTATTTTCAACCGCATCCATATTGAAATAAATATCTTTTATCATAACTAAACCTCGCTTCTGAAATTTACATCAAACCAAATAACCTAGGAATGAATAAACTGATCCATTCAAAATAAGTTACTAACAACAATGCAATAACTAGTGGTATATATAGCTTAAACAATGGTCTTATAATTGATTCAATCGAGACGTTGGCAACACTACTACCCACAAATAATGCACTTCCCACCGGTGGAGTTGTAATACCGATACAAAGATTAAAAATTAATATAACCCCAAAGTGAACTGGATCTACCCCTATGTTTGTAACAATAGGAAGGAATATTGGTGTAAAGATTAGAATAGCAGGTGTAATATCCATAAAAATTCCCACTGCTAGTAAAATAATATTCATTAATAAAAGAATGATAATCGGATTCTCTGAGATTGATAATAAAATATTCGTTATTTGCTGTGGAATTCCTGCATATGCCATTACCCATGACATAATGGAAGAAGCTCCAACTAAAAACAATACAATCCCTGTCATCACAATAGCCTCTTTTAAAATTCCCGGAATTTGTGAAATCTTTATTTCACGGTAAAAAGCTGCCAGTATTGCAGAATATAATACCGCAACTGCTGCACCTTCTGTAGCAGTGAAAATCCCTGCTACAATCCCGCCAATAACAACTACTATTAATGAAAGACTTGGAATAGCATCTAATACAACACGTACTCCTTGATTAAATGTAACCTTTTCTGATATAGGATAATTTTCTTTTTTCGCAATAAAATATGCCACAACCATAATGGATAAACCCATTAAAATACCTGGTAAATAACCAGCCATAAACAAGGCCGATATCGACGTACCACCACTCACTAAAGAATAAACGATAAATGCAGTGGTAGGAGGAATTAATAAACCAGTAGGTGCTGAAGCTATATTTACTGCTGCAGAGAAAGAAGGGTCATATTTTTCCTTCTTTTGCAATGGATTCATAACACTTCCTATAGCAGCTGCAGATGCAACGGCTGAACCGGAAATAGAACCGAATAACATGTTCCCTACAACATTAGTATGTGCCAGGGCTCCAGGCATTCTACCAACAAAAAGCTTTGCTAAATTAATTAACCGGATAGCAATTCCACCATTATTCATGATACTGCCAGATAACATAAAAAAGATGATGGCTAGTAATGTAAAGCTATCAATACCTTGAAACAACTTTTGGGCTGCCGTAAAAGAAATCATATCTAAAGGAACTAAGGTTAATGCAGCTAATACGGAAGAAATGCCAATTCCTATTGATATTGGTACACCTATGACTAATAGTAATAAAAAGGAACCAAATAAAACAATTGTTGCCAATAAATTCGCATCCACCTTATACACCTTCTTCCTGACTGATATTTTTATACTCTTTAATGCCTAGTAATTTATATAAAATAATAATCACACCACTGATTGGCAAAATGGAATATACAATCCCTTTTGGCACACCTAATATTGGTGTAGTCTGTGACATTGTCATAGTAACAGCTTCCATACCACCATTTAATAAAATAACGACGGCGAAAAAAATGACAAAGATGTCATTAATAACAGTAATAATCATTCCTTTCGTTCCTGTTAATTTACTTGTGATAAAAGTTAATGCTAAATGCTTATTCGCACCAAAAGCATAGCTTGCCCCTAATAAGGAAGTCCACACTAATAAGAATCCTAATAATTCATTGGTGAAAGTACTTGGATTGTTTAATACATAACGTGTAAAAACCTGCCACAGGGCTCCTAATACTAATATGATCAGTAATGAGGAAGCTACAAATAAAATGCTGCGGTCCAACATCTTTTTTATTTTATCTACCATCATGAAGTAACTTCTCCTTCTTTATCATGATTTATTAACGTATGAATAAGTAAGGCTAGTCTCATAAGATATTTACACTATATCACTCAACATTCAAGTATATCCTCAATGCTTGCGTATTATATTTTCTTATGAGACAGCCAATTACTAAAATTTATTTGTCAAGTTCGTTGATCGAGTTAATAATCTCAGCTAATCTTTCGTCTTTTTTATATTCTTCATGTAATGGTTGTACTAATTCAATGAATGGCTCTTTATCCACTTTGTTAAATTTTACGCCCATCTCTTTTGCTTCTGTTACCGCGTCTTCAATAGCTTGATTCCATAACTCTGTGTGCTCTTTTCTTGTTTCATGCGCAGCCTCTTTAAAGATTTCTTTCTCTTCATCTGAAAGACTATCCCATAAATCTGTACTAACAACTAAGATATCCGGAATATTTGTATGTTCTGAATATGAGAAGTTTTTAGCCACTTCTCCGTGCTGTCCTGTTGTTAATGCTGTTGGGTTACTCTCGGCACCATCAATAACCCCTTGCTGTAAGGATGTATAAATTTCATTGTAGCCTAATGGTGTCGGAGTACCACCTAGAAGATCCACCATATCAATTGCTGTTTGACTGTCCATCACACGAATATTTAAACCTTCAAGATCTTCTGGAGTTTCAATCGGCTTATCTACAGTGTAGAAACTGCGGGCACCTGAATCAAAATAAGAAATACCTACAAATCCTTCATCTTCAGTCGATTGATATATTTCATCTACAACATCAGATTCCATTACATTTCTATAGTGTTTATCACTTGTGAAAATATAAGGTAATGAAAATACAGAATATTCTTTTGAGAAAGACTCTAACGCTCCAGCGCTAACTTTAGTCATATCAACACTACCATTCTGAACTTGTTCCAATACATCTGATTCACTTCCTAATACACCATTTGGGAAGATTTCAAAGGTAATATTACCATCTGTTTTTTTCTCAACACTTTCAACAAACGTTGTCAACGCTTTATGGATTGGATGATCCTCACTTAAGTTGTGTGCTAACCGTAATTCTTTTGATTCTTTGTTAGATGCAGAATCGTTATCACCCGATTCATTGTTGCCACATGCTACTAGTATTCCTAATAATAAAAACAAAATCCCTATTTTAAACTTTTTCATCATGTATCCTCCTAATTGATTTCTTGTTGTTATCACACAAAAACTTTATTAAATGACTTAATAAACTAATTATTGTCGAAATTTCTTCATTCACCTCCAAAGCAATAAAAAAAGACCCATCACTAAAATAAGGTACACGTTTTCAAAAAGCATTAACGCTATACCGAATATAGTTTGGATCTCCATCTCTCCACAATAATAGTATTAACTTATGGCTAAATAATATACCATTACTAAAACGCTGTCAACGATAATTTTTGGAAACAGGTAACTGAATACTGTATTTTTGTCGAGAAAACACACTTTTTGTCTAAACAAACTTGTCTATTTACAAATCAAAAAGTTCTTTATTTGATGTTGTAATTGCGACCGCACCATTATTTAAGGCATTTCTGATATCTTCCTCCTTTTTAATTAAGCCACCAGCTATCACAGGAATGCCGGTCCGTTCGGCAATTTTCCTAATCACAGATGGAATAATGCCCGGAAGAACTTCAATATAATCTGGCTTTGTTTTTTCTATTAGCTCAATATTTTTATCTATTGCCGAACTATCAATCGCAAATAATCGTTGAATAGCTACTATATTACTCTTTTTTGCCATGGAAATGACATTTGCTCTAGTTGAAATAATACCATCTACTTTTACATGTCTCACTAAAAATTCCATGCCATATTGATCGACCTTTAACCCATTTATTAAATCAGCATGGACTAAAACCCTCTTATTAAATTTTCTTGCGTATTGAGCTATTTGCGGTAGTTGGGCAATTCTTGTTTCTAATATAATAAATAATTCATGATCACTTTTTAAGATATAATCAAAATCTTTCATATTTCGTACTGCTGGTAGAACCCCTTCTAGTTTCATGTTTTCCCCTCTTTTTCTGAATAATTTGCGATTATCTTGAATTTAGCATAAACTTATAATAGAAATAGACACAACTATTTTACATATATTATGTAAGATTTTCAGATAATTACGACAATAAAGCGAAATCATTATTCATTTTGTCAAATTCATGTTATGATTATAGGTGTGTCTATTTTATGTACTTTTTTTCATTTTTATTTATGACGATTCTAAGGCAGTGTAGAATCGTTCGTCCAGTTTAAGTCCTCTAACCAATTCCAGCCAAACTATCTATTTTTGCAAGCTATTCAAAGTACGACACTATTAAATGCATACTTATAATTCAAAACATCCTATTTAAATGAAACCTTGAAAGGAAGTGGGACAATATGGCAACAACATCAGAGGAAACAATCAATGTATCATTGCTTAAAGATGTCGAATACTTAACAAAAATCTTAGACGATGTATTGCTTCACGAGGGTGGCGATACACTGTTAAATACGGTCAAAGAGATTCGAGTTCTTTCCACAGAATTTAGAGAGACACAAGAAGCATCCACTCAGGCTAAAATCAAACAAAAAATCAATGCGCTAGAGCCAGGCTTACGGAAAAATGTTATTCGTGCGTTCTCTATTCACTTGCACATATTAAACATTGCCGAGCAAAACTACCGTTCAAGAAGACGTCGTGAGTATCAAGCACAAGATGCGAATATTATTCAACCTGGTTCACTAGAGGCTGGAGTAAAAACATTAATTGATAACAATGTTAGTCCAGATCAGATTACAGACTTACTTGGGAAACTATCATTAGAATTAATTATGACAGCACACCCAACAGAGGCAACACGAAGAAGCATCTTACAAATTCATAAGAGAATCGCTCGTTTATTAACACAGTGGGATTATTCCTATACAAGATATGAGAAGAAAATGATTAAAGAGCGGATTGCGAATGAAATCACTTTCTTATGGCAAACACAAGAAATTAGACAGAAAAAACCTTCTGTTATGAAAGAGGTTTCTAACGGACTATACTACTTTGATCGTGTATTATTTGATGTTTTACCAAAAATCCATGACGATCTTGAGGATTTATTATTTGAAAATTATAATCAACGTTGGCAGATTCCATCATTCTTACGCTTTGGTTCTTGGATCGGCGGTGATCGTGATGGTAATCCAAATGTCAAAGCTACGACAACATACGAAACACTAAAACGCCAGCGAGAATTAGTATTGAGAAAATATAAAGAAGCACTTACTACATTACAAGACCGTCTAAGTCATTCTGATTCAAAAATAGAAGTTAGTGAAGAGTTAAGATCATCTATTGAAAAAGATCGTAAAGAATTAGCGATTAATGGCTGGTATAAAGAAGATGAAGTATATCGAGTTAAACTTTCACTCATGCTTAAGAAACTTGAATATACGGAGCAAGATGATGAACGTGGTTATGCGAAAGCGGAAGAATTATTAGAGGACTTAAATATTATCCGCGAAAGCATGAAGGTGCATCATCCAAATCATAATCCTGTAAAGCTTTTACGTAAAGTGATTCGCCAAGTTGATTTATTCGGGTTCCACCTTGCATCTTTAGATATTCGAAATCATAGTGGTGAGCATGAATCTGCGCTTACCGAAGTTTTACATGAAGTAGGTATAGCTGATGATTATACATCTTTAGATGAAAAGGAAAAAGTGGAAACACTTATTTCCGTTCTAGAAAATCCTCGTCCACTGATTTCTATTTATGATGAGTTCAGCCCTGAAACGTTAGAGGTTATTGATACGTTCCGCATGATCAAGCGTGCACAGGACACATTCGGTTTACGTGCGATTGAAGTTTACTTAATCAGTATGACGGACAACGTAAGTGACCTTTTAGAAGTTTTAGTACTAGCTAAAGAAGCTGGACTGTATCGTGTATATCCTGATGGAAAAGTAGTCAGTCGAATCCATGTGGCACCACTTCTGGAAACCATTGATGACTTGAAAAACGGGCCAGAAATGATTAAAAAATTATTCGATATTCCATTATATCGTAAGCATCTTGAAGCACGCGGAGATCTACAAGAAGTTATGCTTGGATACTCTGACAGTAGTAAAGATGGTGGTAACATCACAGCAAATTGGGAGCTATATAAAGCACAACAAGAAATTCATGACATTGCATCTAGCTATGGTGTAAAGTTAAAATACTTCCATGGACGCGGTGGATCGCTAGGCCGTGGTGGTGGACCATTGTATTCAAGTCTTCTATCACAACCTGCCGTAACGCTTGGTGATGGTGTTAAAATTACCGAGCAAGGAGAAGTATTATCTTCTCGGTACCTATTAGAAGATATTGCATATCGTAGTTTAGAACAAGCTACTTCTACCCTACTTACAGGTATCATGGGATTAAATGATGACAATACCAATATGAAACCTTCTCAAGAAGAAGTCGATGCAATGAGTGTTATTTCTGAATATGCCTTGAAGAAATATCAATCATTAGTCTTTGAAGATCCAGGATTTATCCAATACTTTAACCAGGCAACTCCTTTACATGAATTAGGTGACTTAAACATTGGTTCTCGTCCTATGAAACGTAAAGGTAGTGACCGCTTTGAGGATTTACGTGCGATCCCTTGGGTATTCGCTTGGACCCAAAGTCGTCAATTACTACCAGCTTGGTATGCTGCAGGTACTGGCTTCAAGAAATATCTTGATGAAACAGGTAAGCTGGAATTATTGCAAAAAATGTATAATAAGTGGCCATTCTTTAACGCAACCATTAATAACTTACAAATGGCTTTAACGAAAGCAGATATTCAAACTGCTCAAGAATATGCCGATATGATGCAAGATAGCGAAATTAGTTCCCGTATTTTTAACTCTATTAAAGAGGAATATACGGATACAAAAGAAATCGTCTTAAAAATCACAGGACAAGAAGAATTACTTGATAACCGCCAAAACATAAAAGATTCTGTCAGACTGCGTAACCCTATAGTAGATCCGTTAAATTTGTTACAAGTTCAACTTGTTTCACAATTACGCAGCCAAGAAGAAGAAAGCGATCAATATAACGAACTGTTAATGGAAGCTCTGCTTACAATTAATGGTGTCGCTGCTGGTTTACGTAATACAGGTTAATAAAATGATCGAAAAGCCTTTAAGCATCTGCTTAAAGGCTTTTTTCATTAGACGGATGTTTACCATTCCAGTGATCAAGGTATAAGCATAGTAAGTACATTGTTAAGAAAAACTGGGCAAAACCCGCCCAGTCTTATAATTATATGCTAAGTAGGCCTGTGGATATTGTTATTAGTAGTCATTATGAAATATATCGACCGTTTGACACCACTCCGGCTGTCCACTCCCCTTTCCGTGAGGTTTGCCTTCAGCTAACTTTTTCGAGCAAAAAACGCTCAAAAAAGTGGATCTTCAGGGCAAACGAGTCCCACAGGAGTTGAAGTGGGCGCCTTCGTTTAATGCCTGCGCTACAACATTTGTCAGATCTAGCAACTTGGGTGATTATCCCTGTGAAAGTGCAAAAATATGGCATTTGCATCACTCATATGGTTATAAAACCAATATGCTTTTTCTGATATTCGTTGTAGAAAAAGGTATAGCGGAGGCCGACCGTTTCGACTCCTAAGGGAATAGTATGATCTGAAGATCCACTTTTGCAGGAGCGAACTCCTCCTGCAAAAGTTAGCTGAAGAGCATGCCCCTTGGAAAGCGAAACGGTCAGCCGCAGCGGGTGGCTTGCACACTTTAACTTTCATCATAAACAACATGACTAGTCAAGTAAATCTTTATTTATTACACTTTTTAACCGTAAACAAGATACAAAAAGATACCAACGGTTATATACTTTCCTACCTTATAAAAAAACTTCGGATAATCAAAGAATTGGTCATATAAAGTGAGACTTCCATAAGTGGGGGTTTTACATACGATTAGCACCGTGGTAAAATTTTGTGTCTAAAATATGAACTAATTGTTACAAAAATATGAACATTATGTTATACTACACTTGAAAACACTTACAGAATAAATTATACACTCGAGGTGACTCAGTATGGATATATTATTAATTTTCTTGTTGATTTTTAGTTTCACTCCCTTTCTACTTTGGGGAGATAATTGGAAAAAAACCGCAATTGGTCAAATACCTTTTGTTATTGGTGCCTGGTTTACCTTTGTAAAATATGTAACAGTAGGAATCGCACCTGGAGAAATGTATTTATGGGGGCTTTTCATCGCAAATCTGATATACGGTCATGTTGCCTTTACGATCGTATTACTAGAGATGCGAAAGTCTATCAAAGTACGCCAACCAATGGTAGAACAAAATAATTAGTCAAAAGATGATGTCACTAGAACATCGTCTTTTTTTTGAACAAAAAAAGCATATAATCATGCACGTAAACTGAGCAGTTAGATTTACTTTCATCCATTCTGAATTTTGATGAGTGTTGCTATTCGCTCCGGCAGAATGCTCCGCTTATTTTAGTGTTCTGATTATAAAAAGACTAGAATTCATTGGTTCACATTATCTACTTAATCAGACAACAGAGGGATACCGGAGGTTTTGTTCGGTTTATTGATTGAATGTAAGCGATATCTACATTATAATTTACAGAAAAGCATATTGTTTAATGGAGGAAATATAATGAAAATTGTTGTTGCACCTGACTCTTATAAAGGAAGTCTATCCGCTACGGAAGTGGCATATACGATAAAGATAGCAATCCAGGCATGCGGAGACCACGACGTTATCACAAAACCTATGGCAGATGGTGGTGAAGGCACGATAGAAGCCATTTTATCGGCTACTTCAGGAGAACAGGTTGAAATTTCCACACTAGGTCCATTAGGTAATCCGATAGAAACAAGCTACGCCATAATTAATAAAACAACTGCAGTAATTGAAACAGCGATGCATGCAGGATTATATCAAGTCCCTCATGAAAAACAAAATCCTGATTTGACTACCACTTACGGGATGGGACAGGCCATTTTAGATGCCTTAGATAAAGGGTGTCAGCAAATAATTATCGGTCTCGGTGGCAGTGCCACAAATGATGGTGGTTTAGGATTACTACAGGCACTTGGTCTAAAAGCATTTGATAAAAATGGCAAGCAATTAGATAAATTTGGCAAGGACCTATTACATACCGACTCTGTTCAGCTCGATGATTTGGATCCACGTTTAAAACATGTTGATTTCCGAATTGCCTGTGATGTCGATAACCCTTTATGTGGGAAACTTGGAGCAAGTTCCATATACGGTCCACAGAAAGGAGCAACTCCTGAGCAAATTCGTTTATATGATGAAGCTTTACACCATTTCGCTAACCTGATCGAAACACACTTAGACAACAGTTGGCAACAGACACCTGGTGCCGGAGCTGCTGGCGGTCTTGGGTTCGCATTCTTGACACTTGGAGCAAAACTGGAATCAGGGGCCTCTTTAATAGCAGATGCCATTAATCTCGAACAAAATATTAAAGAAGCCGAACTTATTTTCACTGGTGAAGGTCAAAGTGATGAACAAACATTGTATGGAAAAGCACCAGGATTCGTTGCTGAATTAGCAAATAAATACGATACGCCGACAATTTTGTTATCCGGTAGTTTAGGTGGTAATACTGCAAAATTAAGAGAACAATTTGCAGGCTGTTTTTCGATTGTTAACAAGCCATTAAGTCTCGCTGAATGCATGGACAATACCTCTACACTTCTAAAAGAACAAACGATGCAAATTATGACACTGATTCAAACAATGAACAAAGATAGATAACTTGTTTCACTTGTCGCTTTTTGCGATAATAAAAGAAACATACATCTATTAGGAGGTATTTTGCTTGAATGATACATACAATAATAGCAAATTGAAAGTATTTTCCCTAAACTCCAACCTGTCATTAGCTGAAGAGATTGTACATCATATTGGGATTGATTTAGGAAAGTCATCTGTTAAAACATTTAGTGACGGAGAAATACAAATTAATATAGAAGAAAGTATCAGAGGTTGTGATGTATTTGTCATCCAATCCACCTGTGATCCTGTAGAAGATCATATTATGGAATTATTAATTATGGTTGATGCATTAAAACGGGCTTCTGCAGCATCTATCAATGTCGTGATTCCTTATTATGGTTATGCGCGGCAAGATCGAAAATCTCGTGCTCGGGAACCAATTACAGCAAAGCTAATTGCTGATTTAATTCAAAAAGCTGGTGCAACCCGGATTATTTCCATCGATTTGCATGCACCTCAGGCACAAGGATTTTTCGATATTCCCGTAGACCCTATTACAGCTGTTCCGATCATCGGAAGCTATTTAGATGCAAAACATTTAGAAGATATCGTCGTAGTGGCGCCTGATCACAGTAGTGTATCACGTGCCAGACAATTGGCTGATCAATTGAGAGCACCGATAGCAATTGTGGATCGCCGTGGTCCAAGAGATAATGCTTCCACTATTAATATCGTTGGAGAAGTTGAAAACAAAACAGCCATTATTATTGATGATATTATTGATACTGGACGTCGTATTACATCAAGTGCAGAGGCGTTAAAAAATCATGGTACAAAGCAGGTTTATGCATGCACTACTCACCCTGTACTTTCAGGTATTGCCGTCAATAAAATCGCTGAGTCCGATATTAAAGAATTAATAGTAACCAATACCATACCGCTATCCGAAGAAAAACAAATCGATAAAATCACTCAATTAACAGTTGGTCCTGTTGTTGCAGAAGCGATTATTCGCTTATATGAGCAACAATCCATCAGCACATTGTATAACTAAATAATAGTAACTTATCAGGCAATTGGGAATTCTGTATCCCAATTGCCTTAAATTTTCAATGTATAGTAAATGGCTCCTCTTCCCATTCAATTGATTCTAATTTAGTAAACGTTTCTTTGTCTATTTCAAAGACAAAAGTCCTCTCGATACCTATATCATTACAATTGGTACCTCGCTTTTTCGTTTCAATATGAAATATTTCCACTTCTGTTATAGTAGTGTGATCAATACTTTTCGCACAAGAATTTTCCATTGTATAAGCGATTATAAAAGCTTCACCATCATTTATCGTAGGTACAGATTTTTGAAACTCTACCTTTTCCCATACTTCGTTCAATACCTCTTGATCTGTAATAACATCTATATCTCTTTCTCCATCTATACCTACTTGCTCACTAAGATATAACTCTCCTTGCTCCACATTTGAAAGACAACCGGTTAGCACGATAGTAATAAGAAAAACTATTACTTTTTTCATCGGCCCCCTCCTCTTTCTTGCCAGTTTATCATACACACTTTTTTTGCACACCTTCTGGGCGAATACATATGATAGCCATATAAAGAGAGGAAGAGATGTCATGCGAAAAAAAGTATCTATACCACAATTGATTACCGTCTCCTCCCCATTGTGTTTACTTTTAATATGGGAGATTTTATCTCAATTTGCAATACTAGATCCACGTTTCTTTCCAGCACCAACTCTAATAATACAAACACTTATACAAATGGGAGAGTCTGGGGAGCTTTTCACACACATCACTGTTAGTTTAACTCGGATTGCACTTGGGTTCTTGTTAGGGGTTATTCCTGCGATCTGTATTGGGCTGTTAATGGGGATGTATCGGTATTTTCGACATTTTTTCTCACCTATAATTATGATTTTTATGCCAATTCCTACAATAGCGATGCTTCCTATTATCCTGATTTTATTTGGTATCGGAGAATTTTCGAAAATGATTACAATTGCAATTAGTGTCTTTTTTCCAGTAGCCATTAATACTGCTGCAGGGGTTGCCAATATCGATAAAATCTACTTGGACGTTGCAAAAAATTATCAAGCCAACGCAAAAGACTTCTTTTTCAAAATTGCCCTTCCAGGTTCATTACCGGTGATGTTGGAAGGTATTCAAATGGGTCAGGCGATTGCATTACTGACAATAGTGGCAGCAGAAATGATTGGTGCTACTTCAGGAATCGGCTATCTAATCTGGATGAACTACAAAGCTTTTTTACTGCCGCAGATGTATGTTGGATTATTGCTTATTTCGTTTTTTGGTTACTTTTTCTCCTTATTATTAAGAGGAATAGAACGAAAATTATTGCCCTGGAAATAATGTAGAAAAGAGGGATTAAGTTGTCTAAAATTGAGATTAATCAATTATCGAAAAAATTCATCAAACGAAATAAGTATATTGAAGCATTACAAGATATCACATTATCGATTCAACAAGGAGAATTCGTCTGTTTATTAGGTCCGAGTGGCTGCGGAAAAACAACCTTACTTAGAATTTTAGCTAATTTAGAAAGACCGAGTACAGGAGATGTATTCATTCACCAAACAGATAAACAAAAACCATTACAATCCATGGTTTTTCAGGAAAATGGTATTATCCCGTGGCTAACTGTTGAAGAAAATGTTGCCTTCGGACTAAAAATGAGACATTTACCAAGCTCTTATGTTAAGGATCGTACAGCGTATTATTTACACAAAGTTGGTCTAACAAATTTCAAACGCCTTTACCCTAAAGAACTCTCAGGCGGAATGAAACAACGTGTCAGTATTGCGCGTACTTTCGCAAATGATCCGGAAATTTTATTAATGGATGAACCGTTTGCTGCCCTTGATGAACAGAATAAATTTATTTTACAGGAAGAATTACTGTCGATATGGCAGGAAACGAAAAAAACCGTCTTATTCATTACCCATAGTATTGACGAAGCCTTATTACTGAGTGATCGGATATTACTGATGAGCTCGCAACCCGGAAAAATTGTCAAAGACATTACCATCGAGATGGAACGACCACGGTCCATTGAAAAAGTTCGATCAGATTCAACCATGACTGACATTTTCTTAGATGTATGGGAGCATCTACAAAGTGAAGTAAAGCAATCTAGGTTAAAGTGAGTAATTTTAATGGAGGAATAACGATGAAAAAGTATTTATTTTTAATCATCATGACAGTTGTTGCGTTTTTGGTTGTAAGTGGTTGTCAATCATCTGAATCAAGTCAACAAGGTAACAACGAGAATACCGATCCGCTATCTCCACTAGAAGAAACAGCAAAAGTAGTAATAGCAGAAGATGGATCTGCATCTGGAGCTGGTTTTTACATTGCAAAAGATAAAGGTTACTTTGAAGAATATAATATTGATGTTGAATTTGCGACTTTTGGTAATAGTGATGAAATGCTACCTGCTGTTGCAGCTGGTGAAGTTGATGTAGCCGGTGGGGTATCTTCCGCTTCTTTCTTCAATTCTATCGCACAAGGTATTGATGTACGTTTTATAGCAGATAAAGGACATAACAATAAAGGCAACTCTTATTTCACCTTTGTCGTAAGAGATGATTTAAAGGATGAAATTACTGACTATCCTGATGTAAAGGGGAAAAAAATCGCCGTATCAACTAAAAATGCTGTTGATCACTATATTTACAATGAAATGCTGAAACATGGTGGAGTTTCCCCAGATGAAGTGGAATTTGTCTTAATGAGTGACTTTGCCAATATGATGGCAGCGATGGGCAATAAACAAATTGATCTAGCTTTACAAATTGAACCTCTGATCACACAAGGGGAAAATAAAGGCATCCACAAACGTTTCCTGGATGCAACAGATTATGCTCCAGAAGCGCAAATAGCAATGGTTTTAGGTTCACCAAAGTTCTTAACAGAACGCCGAGATGTAGCAGTTCGTTTCATGGCAGCATATTTAAGAGGAGTGCGCGATTACCATGATGTCTTTGTTAAAGGAAAAGATGACGGTGGTGAAGTTGTCTCCATCATGGCCAATCACACGGCACTAAAAGATGAGGAACTTTGGAAAGAAGTTGGTGTTACCGGGTTAAATCCAAATGGCTACATTTTTGAAGAGGATGTAAAAAAACAGTATCAATTTTATAAAGATAATGGTGCAATTCAAGGTGATTTAGATTTTGATAAAATTATAGATATGTCTCTAGTTGAAGAAGTGCTCGATTTAATCGGAACGTATGAAGAATAAATAATTCCTTCCTATTTCAATCAGATGAATAGATATTCTATCAACCTATTGATAAAATGTAATAAATGGAAATAGGAGGGGTTTCATGGATGTATTAGAAGCAATTAAAAACAGAAGAGAAATTACAAGATACAAAGATCGTGAGATTGAACAAGAATTGCTGGATGCAGTTGTTGATGCTACTTATTTTGCACCTACAGGAAATAATCTACCATCTAAAGATATTATCGTTGTGACAGACCCAGAAAAATTAGTTACTTTAAAAGAAACAACCCCATTTATGCCATGGATTGCCGAAGCAAAAGCAGCAATCGCTATTACCGGTCGACCTGATATAAGCAAATATTGGTTACAGGATAGTTCCATTGCAGCCGGATATTGCTGGCTTGAAGCAGTGGAGAAAGGTTTAGTTGGTGCTTTTGGTGCAATATATCATGCAGAGGATGCAGAAGAATCAGAGAGACGTGAAAGCCACGCCAGAAAAGTCTTATCTATTCCTGAGGATCGTCGAGTAGTTGCCATAATCGGCCTTGGATACCCTGATGAGACAAAACCACCCAAAAAGCACATACCAAGAGAAGAAATCGTTCATTACGAACAGTTTAAATAATAGAATATCAACATATTAGTTTTGGCATTTGTTTTTTGAAAGACAAATTTTGTGATTTCCCGATACTTTTGTCCGTCATTCACTCTATGAAGGACAGTTTTTTTCTTTTTCCACTTCTTTTGTCCCTCATCGGCTTTATGAAGAACAATTTTTCTTGTTTCCCTCTATTTCTGTCCTTCATTCTATCAAATCAATCAAAAACAGCAACCACACAGTTAGTTATGGCTGCTGTTGTAACAATTCCTCTACTACCCATTTTTTACTATTGTAATGAATAACACCATTTTCTAAAACAGGTGATTTTTCATCCCATATATTAGGTGAACCAAAAAACGCATGGATGAACTGATGCTGACCTGGTCCGATTCTTGCTTTAATCGTCGGGATCACTGTTCTTTTGGCCATCAAATTAGTATTAGCGTTCGGAAATAGTTGTACCTCTTCTCCTTTTCCAGCTAACGACTTTGCAGCAACATTTCCAAATGGGGTTTGAGCATTTTTCAATGTAATTTTATTGTCCTGATCTTGGTTTGCTAAACCTAACGCAAATCCTCCATCAGCAATATCCAATGGTCTGGTTGTATCCAATTGGTGAATACGAATGTGCCATGGAACCCCAGGAATAAGCCATGTTTTTATCACAACATCGTGCCATGGCTTCCATTTAAAATAAATCACATCATCATTCCATCCTTTATCAATCACCGATCGTTTCACTCGATAAAGTTCATCCTGTTCACTAACGGCAAGCATACTATCATATGCTCCTTGGTCTAATCCCCATTCCGCTCTGGGAACACTAAACCCGAAATGATTAGAATAAGCAAACTTTTCATATTTAGCTGAGGTGTGTGTGTGGCCATTTGTGTGTTTATATCCTGGAGTAAAACCCACCACATGGTCAGACGTTAGATCACGTTCCAATATAAGTGAAGATTTTTCCTGTAAAGCCTTCGACGGTAATGGTGGTAATCTGGCTTCTTCCACTTGCCAAAAAGGATGTTCGTTTGGCAATGCTAGAATAAGAAACGCCTTAAATGCCCAATACGGGGAGCCTGGGGCGTTATAGTTTTCAGCCATTAATAGATTCGGATATTGATAGCCAATCGACAATGTGCCATCTGCCAGAAAAATATCCTGCTTACACCAATAGCGAAGATGTCTGAGAATGATTCCTTTTATTACACCTAAAGGAATGTCATCAAGTCCTGCATAGACATAAGCACTCCAAAATGAACACTGAGCAAAGCGATAAGTTAGACTACGACCATAAGGAAGAGCACGACCATCTTCACTAAACCAGTGAAGAAAATCTTTCGCAAACAAAGTTGCCCTTTCTTTATATACTTTCGAACGTTGTGGATCATCCTTTTCCATCATGGCAGCATAGAAGAGTCCATAATAATGCAATGCAAAAGGAGTGTAATAATCTACATGGGCTACTTCGCCATCCTTATACCAGCCATCACCTAAGTAAAAATCCTCTATCCTGTTTAAGTTTTGTTCGATGGTTGCCTGATCATATGGTGCTCCAACCTGTTTCAAACCGATATTAACGATCACAGCAAAAAATAACCAGTTACAATCATGAGCAAGGTGTTTATTTATTTGCGATAACCAGTTAAGCAAATTTGCTTTTTGCACTTTGGTGAGTGGCTCCCAAACATGTTCTGGTGCTAAACATAAGGTGTACCCGAAAGCTGCCATTTCAACAATTCGTTGGTCATAGTCCTTGATTTCCCCCCAGTACCCTTCATTATGTGGATCTGTACCATTAATGATTCCTTGCAAATGTTTTGGCCATAAATCTGTACTGCCATTAGATGCTAATAAAGGTGCCGCTCCCCATAAGACTCTTGAAAAACATTCCAAACCAGCTACATCTTCAGAATAAGCTGCAGCTGTCTGTCCAACCCGAATGCGTGAACATGTTTCATCATAGTAAGGTGCTAGTGGTTCCCACATATCCATCAGTAATCTCTCAATATCTTTCTTCGTCTGTAATGGATTCTGCTCCATCATGTCCCTCCTCGAAATTAAATTCGAATCTTAGCGAAAAATTTTGATTGACGCCAACAACTTCACATAAAATATGTAAATAATATTCGATTTCCCCCTGATGATTTCGGAAACATTTTCTTTCCACACTAGGGATTACTTTATCCTTTTCGTATAATATTTCCAATGTTTCCTCATCACCATTTAAACAAATCTTATTATCTTGCAAGTCAAAAGGAAGATCCTCTGCAATAAAAGATTCAACCAAGGACGTTGGTGATTCATTAAATGCAAAATTATCGATCAACACTAACTTCGGTCTATCTTTCTTATACCATTGAAGCCTTCGAACGTACTCCAGTTGTTCCGAGTATGCACTGCTTAAATCTAATTCGATATCATCATGATCATTGTTTTGGTTCACTTGTGTGATTTTACCAGAATATTGCTTACCTTCTTGCTGATAGGATTCATTAATAACAGGCACTGAATGACCTTCTGCACTATTGCAAATAAACTGATAACGTTTGTCATTAAAATAGTCTTTATGATATTGGCCAGATCCTAAATCCCGTAAGAAAACATTTCCACGACCATACAGAATAAAATGGCCAACATCGTTATGATTGTGTGGTTCATCATTATGTCCTGCTTTCACAGCTAATGCATATTGCTCTATACGGGATAGAAAGATAGACGAATGTTCCATAAAGTAACTATCTGTCGGCCAATTTCTTCCCTTCAGCTCTTGATCATACCACCATAATTCGCGGATTGCGGGTGCCCATCTGCCACAGTGATCGACAATCTTCGCTGAAGCAACCCTCTCCAATGGAAGATGTACTTCGGGGAATTTTTTATGCAAATAATGTGTAAATCCTAGCGTCGGAGTGGCAGTTGGTTCTGCATCAGAGAAATTCACCACATCATTACCCGCTAAAAAGACCTTTTGCTGGAACAATGCAACAGCTTTAATCTTCGGATCTTCGAATAAATTGATGTTTCGGTAACGCTCTAAAAGATCAGCAAAATAAACAAAATAACCAAAACCATATTTCCAGTAACCATAACCTTCAGTACAAGCCCCGTCTTCTTCAAAACCTGCTAGATAATATCCCATTGTCTGCATCACTCTGTCGATAATTTGACTTTGCCTGTCTTTATTTAATAAATATAATGCAGCTGATCCAATCGATCCGCCACACACTGATGCCCAATTATGTGTCGCCGTTTCCCAATGAAAAGTACGCTCTAAAAAAGGTGTGAACACTCGTCGATCGATCTCGATTTTTACTTTTTCCACTAGAAAATCGTCCAGTTGTTCACCAAACAAATGGATGATTTCAGCTAAAGTAAAAGCTGTCTCTGCAGCAAAAAGATCAACAGTATATTGCAGTTGATTCGTTTGTTTGTAAGTTTTATAGTCTTGCTCCTCGAATAGGTGATCCAGATGTGCAGGTAGACACCAAGTAAATTCATTACACACATGCCATATTTCATTTTCTATCGCATCTAAATACAATTTCTTTAACGGATAAAGATGTTGGAGCAAACCAAATGTCGTTAATCTTTTTCGCCGTAAAAAATACTGTGCTTCATATGCTTGTCGATCACCATTGCGCATAAATTCGCGGTAAGTATCGAAGTTGATGTTGATAGCGGGTGTGTTGAGAAACTGCTCCGCATCCTTCTCCAATTGTGCTATGACCTTACATTTCCAACTCGACTTCATTTAGCATTTGCCCCATTCCATTTAAGTCCCCTATATTCAAGGGGTGTACATCCTTCCAGCTTTTTAAATATTTTAATAAAATAGCTTTGGTTATCATATCCGAGCTGCTCACATATATGACCAACGGAATCATTGGTTAATTCTAATAACTCTTTGGCTCTTTCTACTTTTCTTTGCTTAACATATTCTACAAAAGTTATCTGCATTTCCTTTTTAAAAAGTCTGCTAAAATAACTAGCATTTAAATATAAATATTCTGCCACTTCATCTAAGGATAGTTTTTTCTCGATATTATCCGCAACATAGTAACATGCATTAACGACATCTTTATGATAATTGTTTTTCAATTGTTGTGTTGTTTCTTCCAAACATTTTTCCGCATAATTGTTAAGCCATTCTTGCAGTTCATATATGGTATCTAACAAAAAAACCTCTTCTTGAATCGATTCGACATGATAATTTGATTGAAAATACGGAATCGTCCGTAATCGCATATTTAAATCTAAAATCATTCGAAGAAACCATTCTTTAACAACCTTTGGCTCATACTGCTTCGAAATACAAAAGTCTATCCATTTGGACAGATTTACCTTAAACAATAACAGATCACGTTGAAACATCGCTTTTTTTAATTCGTTTGTCACATCCTGATAATAATTAAAAATCTCTTGTCCATGATAAGCTGACGTTTTTTTCTCTAGATCATTAATCGAATTATTTTGCGTGAGAAAAGTTTGTTTTTCACTATTAAGTAAGGACATAATTTCTGAATGTAACAACGATACCTCACTTTTATCACCTATCAAATAACTTACTTGTATATTTAAATAATAATTCAATGATTGTTGCAATTCTTTCAATAATGCACGTAATTCACCAAAAATATCATATTTTATCGTTAAGTAATCAGGATAAAAAAGAAAACCTTTATTTTGTTCATAATGGATGCATAAAAGCTTGTCAATTGCCTTCTTATCTATTATTTCTCTCATAATATTATAGATTGCGAATTGCAAAGTATCATCAGATATAAAGTTTTTCCTCACTTTATAATAGTTATTTATATAAAAATAAACTGGAATATAAGGTACACGCTGATCCAAAATATCCAACAATTTATTGGATGAACCTTGAACAAACTCACGTAAAAGCTTTTGATTTTCCATATCATAATTCATTTTTACTTTATGTCTTAATTGTTTTACTTCTACCACTTTGGAGGTATCATTGTCTAATCGCCTTTTACAAGACATTAGAATGTTTTCTAAGTCTTCTGGATTAAGTGACTCCTTTAAAATATAGTCCTTTACATCCAATTTAATAGCTTGCTGGGCATACGAAAATTCGTTATGACAGGAGATAATCGCTACTTGTATATTTGGTTTTAATTGTTTGATTTCTTTTGTTAGTTCAATTCCATCCATTTTCGGCATACCTATATCCGTGATTAAGATGTCTGGAAGCTCTTTTTTCGCATAATGAAAGGCTTGTAGTCCATTCTCATGTGTACTCACTAATTCTAAACCTAGTGTCTCCCACTGAATCGCTTCAGATAAAAACTCAATCGTTGGATAATCATCATCAACTAACATGACTTTGTACATGACCTTCACCACCTAAAGGAATCTTAATTGTTATGATTGTACCTACATTCGGCTTACTTTCCATGATCATTTCCGGACTAACCTGATAAGAAAGCTGTAAACGTTCGTATACATTGTTCATACCTATACTGGAAAACCCTTTATTGGAACGTTTAGTCGTTTTGGATGAACTTAATGCCTCATTCAACTTATCTAATTGTTGCTTGCCGATACCTTCTCCATTATCACGTATGCTAAGTTGAAACACCTCATCATTAATATTTGCTTTTATGATAATATTACCTTCTCCTTGGTTCAGGCCATGAATGATCGAATTCTCAATCAAGGGTTGTAATAAAAATCTTGGCACTAATTGTTGATAGGCTTCTGCTGTAACATCTACCTCTAAAACCACTTTATTTTTTTGTCTCATATTCATCAAATTAACATAATCTTTCATTAAGCTTACTTCATCAAATAAAGTGATTTGATCTTCTTTATAGTCGATTGTCCACCGTAACAGCTTTGAAAGTGACTGAATCATGCCAGCACTTTCCTTGTCACCAAACTTAAAAACTTTCATTCTTATCGAATTTAACACGTTAAATAAAAAGTGTGGATTAATTTGAGCCTGAAGCATCGCCAATTCTGCTTTTCTCTTTCTTTTATGGGTTTGATTTACTTCATCAATCATCGTGTTAACTCGATCGAGCATATGATTTAATGAATGAGAGAACTGACCTATTTCATCATTACTATTTACTTTCGATCGAACACTTAAATCTCCTGTTTGTACCTTCTTCACTACTTTATCTAAATGTCTTAACGGTCTAGTGATTCTGTTCATTAAATAAGCTAAGATAACAAAAAATATTGCAAAAGAAACAGCTAATAACAAAAACACTTCGGAAAAGATCGAATTAATATTGGAAGTAGCTTGTTTATATGGGATAACAGACACAAGTTTCCAATCATTAAAGCTTAATGATTGATTAGTAATCACATATTTTTGTCCATTCCAATCAGCAATTTGCGAACTATCAGTTAGATTTATATCGGCCAAAATAGGTGCCTTCTCACCAATTAGCTCAGGATCTTTGTGTGATAATACCTGATTTTGATCATCTACAAGCATAATTTCTTCTGATGGATTTCGATTGTTTAAGATATTTCGAATTTTCGTTTCCAGTAATGTGACAATAACATATCCGTAAATTCCACTATTGCTATCACGTAATGTTCTTGCGACAGAGAGTTGGTATGGACTCTGGATTCGTTCATATGTCAGCATTGTTGGTTCCACGCCAGACCAGTAAGATTCAAATCCGTTTAAAGAATACAATTCCTTAAACCATTGCTCTTGATAAAGCGAATTAGGATCATACTGACCAGTAGAATAATTCGTATAATACTGGCCATTTTTCAACAATATCGTTACATACGATTTTTCGCCTAACAGTGTAATATTTTCAATTGTTTTCCTAACTTGACGGTCTTCTAAATATTCCGCATAACTCTGATTATCGATTTCATCTAGTGTAAGATTCGATTTATTTTTCAGTATCGTATTTAGTTCAGAGTCAATCTGCACAAAATTAGATGCATTGATCACATCATCTATGACTCTTGAAACGTTTTCTTCAGTTAAATCTAGTTCTTTCTTAGCATTCTGCATCGCCTGTTCTTCTACCGCATCCCTTGTTAAGTAGCTATATATAGATAATGTCAGTAATACTGGGACTCCAATACAAATAAAAGATGCGAGGAATACCTTTGAACGAAAAGAAGGAGACGTTAATCTCCGGTATTTAGTCCACATAATCATCCTCCTTATTTAAAGAATGTCAGGGGATAACGAAATTAACGTCCCTTATCGTAATTGTAAACGCTTCAACTAAATCAATTCAAGATTTATTGATTATTTGCGATAATTTCCTGCGCTTGCTCATGCATCGCTTTAATCGTTTCATCGATATTCTGTTCTTCATAAATTAATTTTTCATATTCATCATTTGCCATTTGATAAATCTCAGCTTGATATGGAGCTGGTGCAATTAGTTTAGATGCCTTGGAGTTTTTCAGTACAGAAATTAAGGCTTCTTTATCTACTTTTTCCGGATTATTAGTATCACTTAAAATAGTATTAACAATATTCTCTAACTCATCATCACCTACACCATTCCAGGATGGTATATTTTTACCTTGAACTACTTGCCCTTTTGTTGTATACCAACGAATGAACTTGTATGCTGCTTCTTTATGTTCAGAATTAGAAGCTACAGCCATATAGTCTGTTGTAACTGGTGTATAGCCGCCTTCATCATCCGAATTATTTTTCGGATATGGCGCAATACCTACATTAAACTCTAGAGGGAATTGATCGGTTCCACCAAGTTCTGTATTCATCCAGCTTCCGATCATAACAAGACTTGCATCTTGATTAAAGAACGTATCACGATAATGTAATTGTTGTGACATAATATCTGTATAAGGTGTGGCTGATTTATCTTCTTTCTCCATTTGCCAGCGGAGCTCTAATGTTTTCTTGAACATAGGATCCTCAAAATTCGAGCTTCCATCTGCTTTTAATAATTCAGTTCCTTCAGGTTTACTTGCTAATGCTAACTTTAAGAATTCCATCCAGCCACCATTTTGTGGTCCGTGGAAGAAAGTTCCATAATGCTCGTCGGTTGTTAGTTGTTTAGCATAGTCAGCAAACTCATCCCAAGTCCAGTCTGTAGGCATTTCTAATCCTGCCTCTTCTAGATGGTCCTTATTGACCAATACATACCATGGATTGAATTTACCTGGAAGTGCATAATACTTATCACCCAACTGTGTATTCACTTTATATTCTTCTGTTACATCATATCCTTCTTCTTCGATAAACTCATCTATTGGTGCAACCATTCCTAGATCTACACGTTGTGCATAGGAAGCAGGGTCACTAAACATTAAAACGTCTAATTGTTCACCAGAAGAAGCAGCAAGGTCTAACTTCTGTAATGCTTCGTTTGTATCTCCTTTTTCACTTAAAATAACAACTTCCACATCGATGTTTGGATATGCTTCTTCAAATGCTGGAATGGTTTCAGACCAGTTATAAGACGCTTCATTCCCGTGCGTATGGAATTTGATTTTAACAGGCTCCTCAGAACTCGCTTCTTCTTCATTTTCACTTTCTTGTTGTTCCGTGTTATCTCCTTCTTCTGAATCAGTACCTGCAGCTGTCTCATCATCACCACTGCTACAAGCTACCATCAAGCCAAGGAATAATGTCATACTTAATAATAAGAGCAACATCTTACTTTTCATTTTCATACCCCCTAATATTATTGAAAACCCTTACACATTTGATGCTAACAGATTAATAACATGAATACATGGCACTATTTTTACCTATGACAACACAATTTTTACTTTTCACTATTAGAAAGAAAAATCAATTAAAGGAGATCGTAGGATTTCGCCAGTACTTGACGGCTAGCCAAGTTTTACTTTATCCTTTTACACCGCCTAAAGCAATGCCATCGATAACATGTTTTTGACCTAATATAAAGACAATTAAAAGAGGCAATATAGCTGATACGGCTGCTGCCATAATCAAGGTATAGAAACTACCATTTATCGTTGTGAATTTTTGCATCGCCAATTGAATCGTATACAGTGCATCAGTACGTAAGAAAATTAATGGATTTTGATAATCATTCCATGTCCATATGAAACGAAGAATCGCATAAGTAGCGACTGCTGGTCGTACAATGGGCAACGCGATCTTCCAAAAGATCCGCCAATGTCCTGCCCCATCGATTTTTGCTGCATCAATAAAATCATTATGAATACCTATGAAGAATTGACGTAGCATAAATGTTCCCAATACACTAAAACTACCTAATAAAATTAAACCTATATGTGTATCAAACAAGCCTAAATAACGGTAGAGGATAAACTGCGGTACCAAGCTTGCTTGTGGCGGAACCATATAAGTTGCTAACACTATAATAAACAACCAAGCTCCAGCCGGAAATCGTACTTTAGAAAATCCATAAGCAGCTAATGAAGAAACAACTACTGAAATGGCGGTAGTACATACGGCAACCTTTATCGAATTCCAGTAATATAAATAAAATGGATGTTCACCAAACCATACTTCCTGGTAATTGGAAATCGCATTCCATCGTGTAGGAATCCATTCTATTGGATATTTAAAAACATCTGCTTCTATTTTTAAGGACGTTGAAATCATCCAAATAAATGGTAGTAAAAATGCCAAACTGCAAAAGAATAAAATAATTGTACTAATGATTTTTTTGGTATCCCATTTTCTTTGCTTTTCCATCAAAACACATCCTTTCTCTTAGTAATTCACCCATTTTTTCTGGCCGATCCATTGGATAATCGTGATTGAAAATACGAATAAGAATAAAACGACCGCTATCGCAGAGGCATATCCGACATCAAGTTCTAAAAATGCTCTTTCATATAGATGCCAAACAAGCATAGTAGTTGAGTTCAATGGACCACCTTTTGTTAATACAGCAATTAAGTCAAATACTTTAAATGAAGCAATTATCCCTGTTATAAGTAGAAAAAAGGAAGTAGGTGATATCAAAGGAAACGTTATATTTCTGAATTTATACCAACTATTAGCGCCGTCAATATCTGCAGCTTCATATAATTCTTTAGGTATTGACTGTAAACCTGCAATATAGACGATTAGACTAAAACCTATAGAAATCCAGATGTGAATAATCATTAACGAAATTAAAGCAAAATTTGGATCTGATATCCATGTTGGTGGATTCTCAATTCCAAATGTCATTAACACTTGATTAATTGGCCCCTGAGAAGGATGAAATAGCACCTGCCATACAACAGCTATTGCTACAACACTAGATATATATGGCATAAAAAAAGCTACTTTAAAATAACTTTTCAAATAGACATTTTTATCAATAATAACCGCTAAAAAAAGTGCGCACATCATGGTAATCGGGACGGTTAAAATAAAGATCGCATTATTGATCACCGATTTAATAAATTTCTCATCACTGGCTAATGCGACAAAATTATCGAACCCTACCCATTGTAACTGATCAATTCCTGTGACAAATTTCCAATCTGCAAATGCTAAGATAAATGTTGCTACAATTGGGAATAACACAATAACGGATATCCCTAATAGCATTGGTGAAACGAATAAAAAACCGACAAAATTTTCACTTTTTTCAATTTTTGATTTTCTTGTTTTTTTCATAGTTCTTGGTGATTTTTGCAGTTCCTCTGCTGTTGTAAATGATTTACTCGCCATGAAGAACACCTCTTTCTTCTATAAGTCTTCCGTCGAATGGTAATCTATTATATTTGTCCAATCTTTTCAAAGCGAACTTACTAAAATACATGGCAATAAAGGTTAAGCCGCTTCCCAAGAACAAAAAGGCAATGCCTGGCATCACCCAACAGATAAATAAGAAACTAAGTAATGATAACCCCATCCAAATTGTTTGTAATGGAAAAAGTGTGCTTACTTGTATTGCTCTTCTGATTTGTTTCATCAGTCCATCGTCCGGAAATTTAATCATTAAACTAAACACATATAATAAAACAATAAAGCTTAATACTAATACGGTTGCGCTACTGCTAAGAATTAAATAATAAAGGATTCCGCTAAAGTTTTGAACTAATGCAAAATCAGTATACAATGCTACTGCAGTGACTAAAATGAGACCTCCAAGTACATTGCTTTTTACGAAGTGTTGCTTATATACTTTCCAATATTCTTTTATTACAGGAAACTCTTCGGCTTTCATCCATTTATCGTTTAATGCAAACATGGCAGTGATTGCTGGGAAAACCCCTAGTACAATCCCTCCTAGTAAGGTAAAACCAATAGCTAGCATATTAAGCAGCGCAAGACGATAAAGCCATTCACAAATTTTGAAAATACCACTTGATGTATCAAACTGCATCTGGTCTCCCCCTTTCCTTACCAAAATTATAAACGCTTTCATTTATGTAAAAATAGCACTATTTTTACTTTTATCAATAGATATTTGACTTTTAAGAAAAACTTGGAAAGCCCGGTCATTTTAGCAGACAAAGATTAGTTGTTGATATATAAGGCGGATGATACTCACTAAATGTATAATGGTGATTCAAAGTGGTCATTTTGAAACGAATAATAGGCTTTACAACCGCTACGGCTTGCCCACTTCGCTTTCCAGGGGGGCGCGTCTTCAGCTAACTTTGCAAAGAAGATCACTTTGCAAAGTGGATCTTCAGATCGCGCTGATCCCCTTGGAGTCGAAGTGGACGCCTGCGCTACATAAAATGCATACATTGAATACAAGTGGTAGCAGTTCGACGCTTATTCTTGCTATATATAGTACTATCCTTTTAGTCTGTTCAAAAAGATAACGGTCATTACCATTGCAGAGCAAACTATACAGCGGAGGCCGACCGTTTCGACTCCTAAGGGAATAGCATGATCTGAAGATCCACTTTTGCAGGAGCGAACTCCTCCTGCAAAAGTTAGCTGAAGAGCATGCCCCTTGGAAAGCGAAACGGTCAGCCGCAGCTGGTGGCTTGCACAAGATAACTTTCATCATAAACACTTATAAGCAAAGTGTAGAGCGCCTGTTTAACAACATAAGACTGTGGGACCTTTTAATAAATTGTACTCGAACAGTAATAGAGCTAGCTAAACAGATAGTTTAGCTAGCTCTATTCGTCATCAGCTTTTGAGTAGAGTTCTTAAGATAACTTAGGTTCACTCGTTAACTGAATTGAATTGGATGCAGTATGTTCCAGCTCCAAAATTATTATTTCGTTATCACCTTTGTTCAATAATGGTCCTGGTAAATACAATATTCGTTGCGGTCCAACAGCATTCCAATATCTGCCCAGATTAAACCCATTAACAAAAACATTTCCTTTCGTGAACCCTTCCAGATCAACAAATGTATCTGCTTGCTCTTCTACTGTTACATTCCCACGAAAGAATTGCGGATATCTAGTATCGTTTCCTGTGTAATCATTAGGTAATGAATCTAATTCAATCGCATACATTTCCCAATTAAACCAATATTGATTACCTAGCCATAAATTCTTGACGAGACCTTTTGGATCACTTAAATGTTCACCATAATTAGCCCTTCCCATGTTTTCTACGAATATTTCCAATACGTTTTCTTCATGCGGAAAATGAAGTGTTTTTTCCATTTGCTTATCATTTTTATACACAGTATCTACATAAACACCATTGATATAGATAAATGCCCGATCTTGAATAGCATCCGCATTAAACGTTAATTCACCTTTTCTATTGATCGTTGTTTTATATAGAATATAACCATATGATTGATCGATTTCTTCCATTTTCAAAGGTGCAACATGTTCCACTTTACGACCAATCGAAGAAAGTGTATCAAATAAGCTTACTGATTCTTGTAATTTAACTTCCCCATAATTCTTAGTTACTATCTTACTTACATAATCATCTGGAGTTTCGATGTAATCAGATAGGAATTCTTTTACCTTAGTATACTTTTCCGTTATTTCTCCATTTTCAGTCAACAAACTATCGTAATCATAGCTGGTGATGGTAGGGTAATAAATATCATAATGGTTGGCACCATTCATAAAGCCAAAATTGGTTCCTCCTTGAAACATATAAAAGTTAACAGAACTATTTCTTTCCATTAATTCTCGAAAGACATCTGCTGCGTCCTGTGCATCTCTTGTATGGTGTTTCCCAGACCAATAATCAAACCATCCTATCCAGAATTCTGCTACCATTTTTGGTGAATTCGGTTTATAGCTTTCCAATTTAGCAAAGGCACTTTCCACCTTTGAACCAAAATTAAGTGTGGTAGTGACATCCGGTAAGGACCCCTGTTCAATGAATTCTGGTCCATCAGACGTAAATAAAAATGTATCCAGACCATGGTTTTCATATTGCTTTTTAATAAACTCTAAATAGTTCAGATCATTTCCATATGCACCATATTCGTTTTCTATTTGCATCGCAATTACAGGGCCACCATTTTGATACAAATACTTTTTAAATTTTGGCAGTAACACATTATAATATTCTTCGACATGTTGTAAATAACCAGGATGACTGCTTCTTAACACGATATCTTTTTCCTTTAGTAACCACGAAGGTAAACCTCCCATTTCCCATTCCGCGCAAATATATGGCGCAGGGCGCAAGATTACGTATAAATTCAATTGATGTGCTGTTTCTATAAATTTTTCAATGTCAGCCAAGCCAGAAAAATCAAAGGTTCCTTTTTTCGGTTCATGCAAATTCCATGGGATGTACGTTTCCACGGTGTTTAATCCTAAAGCTTTTAATTTTTGTAATCGATCTTCCCAATATTCAGGCACTACTCGAAAATAATGAATGCCACCTGATAATATTTGAAAGGCTTTATTATCCAAAAAAAACTGTCCATCTTTTGTTGTTAACATTATATATCCCCCTATTTAATTATTTATATATTAAGTTGTATATGAAATGGGTTTCAGTAATGATGATGTGATACTATGATCATCAGGAGTCTTACTGACTACTAACATCCTAAAATACCCCTCATGCAATATCTATTTATAATTGTTATTATGAAATGGGTTTCAGAATATTGGAAACCTTTACAAATCCAATACTAAGTTATGTTTTCCGTTTTGTCAACTTCCTCCTTTTTTTAATAGCTGGCATGAATTTCTTAACATGACTTTTGTAGGAACTGTAGATCGTTTTTCAGCTTCTTCACCGTTAATTAATTTTACAAGTACTTCTACAGCTATGCGACCTAACAAATCATAATTTTGACTGACAGATGTTATACCCGGAGGATAATCCTTCGCTAAATAAATATCATCAAAACCTACGACAGAGATATCTTCAGGTACTCTTACACCAAATTTGTGTAACGTTTTAATCACTCCGATCGCTACGAAATCATTGACGCAAACAATTGCTGTCGGGCGCTCACTTTGATAAAGAAGTCGGTTCGCCAGCTCTTCTCCTGATGCTATATCAAAACCTTCATCCATGATCCAATTGGGATGAATCGGTAATTGCTTATCTTTCATCGCCTCTGTATATGCATGTAATTTCATTTCTCTTGAGGTAATCCCCTTTTCCCCACCAAGAAATGCGATTTTTTGATGATTGAAGTTTTTAAGTAAATCGATCACTTTTGATATTCCATCATGTTCATCAGTTTGCACTATATGAGCATCCACGCCCTCCATTTCTCCATTGACAAACACGACCGGTACACGTTCCCTTACCCTATTCATTTCTTCTGCTAATTCTTTATTAGTTTCGACCTGATTAATACGGCCACCTAAAAAAATAATCCCATCTACTTGTTTATCAACTAAGTTCTGCAAATATTTAGATTCAACCTGATAATCGTCCATGGAATTACACAAAAATGATGTATATCCTAATGATAAGGCATGCGCCTCCATTTTTAAAACTAAAGTTGAAAAGAACGGATGATTAATATCGGGTAACACAATTCCAATCATTTTCGATTGCTTATACAGTAAACTTCTCGCTAAGCTGTTAGGACGGAAGTTATATTTTTCAATCACTGATAATACTTTTTTCTTTGTATCTGGTTTTACTAGCTCCTTGCCAGTAAGTACTCTAGACACAGTTGATGGCGAAACACCAGCCTCATTTGCGATATCATAAATGGTAACATTTTTTTTCATTTTATCTCACCTTATCTTAAAGTAACGTTGCCTATGAAACCGATTTTATCATACAATGTTTCTTTTAGTAAGAAAAGAGCAGAGCATAGTTGATAATGGAATCACAGAGTAACTTATCATACTTACAGGTACAGAACATTTCTCCCTCGTGGGCACTCACAAAACCGAAATATACAACCATTTTAAAAAAAGCTAGCCAAACGGTTGTTCAGCTAGCTTTTTTAGTCATTAATATATTATTTTTGATTATATTTTACCTTCGTCATCTGATGAGATTGGAATTGGTAGTGTCTAAATAGACTGGTTCCGTAATTCCTTCTAATGTTGGTTGTACTTCTTTAATTGTACCATCGTCATTGAATTCCATTTTATCTATGATTACTTCACGGTTATATCCATTTCCATTTGGAATGGCAAATCGGTGATAAACGATATAATAATCATCCGTATCTGGTATGTTTAAAACCGAGTGATGTCCTGTTGCTTTAATTCCTTGGGATAAATCCTTGCTTAGAATAACATCATGTTTCGTCCATGGCCCCATGGGCGAATCACCTGTCGCATATGCCACCTGGTAATCTTCTTCTCTCGTATCATTTTCTGACCACATGAGGTAGTAAGTTCCATTACGTTTGAATACAGCAACCCCTTCTCTAAAGTTTGAAGGTGTCATCTCTCGTGGTTCTTCAGCAAATGAAACCATATCGTCATTTAGTTTTGCTCCCCATAGTGATCCATTTCCCCAGTAGAAGTAAGACTGTCCATCATCATCTATAAAAACATATGGATCTATAGCTTGGCCGGAATACTCATCTCTAGCAACAAGCGGCTCACCCAAGGCATCTTCAAATCCTTCTGTAGGAGAAGATGATTTCGCGACACCAATTTGTTGATTTGCCGAGAAATAATGATAGAAAGTTCCGTCCCTTTCAGCAAAACCTGGTGCCCATGCATTCCCTGTAGCCCACTCTACATCGTCTGTTGCAAGATCAATTATGACACCATGATCTTCCCAATTAATTAAATCTTTGGATGAGAAGGCTTTAAATTGCGTTCCTGACCAACCTTCAAATCCATCTGTTGTTGGATATAAATAGAATGTATCGTCATGGACAAAGATTTGTGGATCTGCATAAAGTCCTGGCAATGTTGCAGTTGGGTATACTTCTACCTCAACCGTCCACTCACTTGTATTTCCATCTTTATCTTTAACCGTATATGTTACAACTTCTGTAAAATTTTGCGGTTCATTAGCAGATGGAGTTATTTCTGCATCTGTGTGTAAAGATATACTGGGAGTTAAGTTTGTTAAATCAACATCTTTGTCTTTAAATGACACTTGTATCGATTGATTAACAGAATCAATCTTCGTTAAACCAAACTGACCTGGTAATTCAAATGATGCTATACCAGTGGATAACAAGGACTTATCTTGAATTTCTTCCTCCGATAATGCGCGATTATATACTTGGACATTGTCAAAAGCCCCTTTAAAGTACTGATCTCCAGAATAAAATGACTTTCCTATATACGCTAAAAGATCAGTACCTAAATCTGACATAGAAATGGATACGTCATTGTTTTCTGCTAACAAAACTCCATCTTTATACATTTTCATACTTGTCGGTGTAATCACTAAGTCAATGGTCATCCATGTATTCTCAATAGAAGCTGTACTTGCTTTAACCTCTTGTTCATTAGACCAACTGTCTACTGTAATTGCATTTCGCAGTTCATTTTCCCTCGTTCTAAAAAACATGTATCGTTGATTGTCTTTTCCTATCGTAAATGTGAAGAAGTTGCCAGATACAGTTTCCGCTTTTATATCCATCGAAATCGTAACAGTATCTCTCCCTTCAAAGAATCCGGTTGGAAATGCTGCAAACGTATCATCTGTACCATCCAAATATAATACTTGAGATTCTTTGACCTCATCTTCTTGATAAGTTGCATTTCCATGTAGTGCTCCATGATAATCATTTCCGGACTGATCTTGAATTATTTTTTCTATTGTTGTTTCCTCAAAAGTATATTCTAAAATCGGGGCTTCCTGTTCTTTTTCTTTTGGTTTTTCTACTTCATTTGTCCATTTATCTTTAATTGCTCGGTATTCTTCTTTTGTGATTGGTAATACTGAACCATGACGTTTTCGGCTGGAACCTAAAGAATACCCATCTGACTCTATTTGCTTGAACTCACCACTGGATAAGTCATTTGTTAACAACGGAAGATATCCTTGACCTGTTGCATATTGGTCAACCATCAAGTTCCACTCTTCACGGTCATTAAATTTAAAAATTAACGGACCTTCTACATCATCATTTGTTAAACCCAATGGTTCAAGGTTTCCAACTTCTGACCATTCTCCTAATACTTTATTACTTTTTTCAATCGTAATTTGACCATCTGCGGAATAACGATAAAAGGTATCCTCATCTTTTATAATCGTCGTATCAATAATATGCTGATCACCAGGACGATTAATGTAAATTTCAGGCTCTGTAAATGTATAAAAATCCCTCGTTTTTGCATAGTAAATGTCTGGAGGACTAAAATTACCATTTTCATCTTCTGTAGTAGAAGCCCAAAATACAACATACTCTCCTGTTTTTTCATCATAAACAGCTTCAGGTGCCCATGCATTACCGGCATTAGATGGTGCAACTTCTACCATACGCTCCTCTGACCAATTAACTAAATCTGTTGATTCCCATATAATAAGAGATTTACTACCATTTGTTTGCGCCTCACCCCATCCTTTTCCATTTGCTATTCGTAAATCGGTGGCAATTAAATAAAATTTATCGCCCTCTGGAGAACGAATAATATATGGGTCTCTAACACCTTTTTCCCCTATTTCTGAGGTGAGAACAGGTGAACCATCGTTTAAATCTTCCCAGTTCAATCCATCTTCACTACTAGCAAAATATATTTGTTCCCCTATATCATGTTCACCAGTAAAGTGTGTCATAAGATAAGCTTTATATTTTTTATTCTTTGGTTTTGCTTTGACAGTGACTTGGACTTTCTTCTTATCTGTTACTTCACCGTATTGAATCGTTGCAATCAACATAACTGAAGTATCTTTTTTCTGTCTTGTTACTATACCTGGTGGAGTATTATTATAATTTTTATTTACTATTTCATTCACATTGATAACTTCTGGATTGTCTGATTCCCAAGTGATTGACGCGCCTTCATCACTACTTGTCGGTAGGGTAATATTTCCTCTAATATTATCTGCATTTGGTATGTCGAGACTGGCTTTTACTCTTTCTACTATTTCCTTATCTGTTAGCTCTTCTTTACCACTAACTTCTACTTCTGACACAATAAAGCTATACAGCATAAGGAAACTCACCATTACAACTAAACTTCTTTTTCTAATCATTTTTACCTCCTATTGTTTATATATTAGGATTGTTTCTAAAGGTAACGCTTTAACACCACTCTCGAGGCAAACGCTTACACTCACTAATGAAAAATCCCTCCTTTACAGCTGTTATATTTATCATTATGGGTAGCAAGATAGTAAAATGGAATATAATATTTTTTTAATTTATTGCGATTTTTTTGTATTTCTTTCATTTAAATATAATTCTTAAGAAAGCTCCTAAGGAAAATCCTTAGGAGCTTTACTGCTAAACTATACTTCCTGATTCTTAGCATCAGGAGATTCAAAATGTTAAACCTTTAACGCTACTTCATGTTGATCGACAGTAACCTCTTCCACAACATAAGAACTATTCCTCTAATTCACTAGGTACATTTTCAAGTAATGCATCATATTCTTGCTGTGTAATTGGTAAAACGGTACCGTGACGGGGGTGACTAGGTAAATCGTAATCTTCGGCTAATGTCCATTCCCCAGAATCTAAATCTGTTGTTTCAAAAGGTACATAGCCTTGACCACCAAACTCGTCAATAAATAAGTACCATTTTTCTTCCGTATTGGACTTAAAGATTGCTGGTCCTTCCCCCTGGCTAATTGTTCCTTTGCCGATTCCCTCAGTAATCATTTCAAAATCAGGATCAAGTACAGAATCTCCTACCTCTTGGAAGATAAATTTACCGTTTGGAGTAGTTTCTTCATTGTATCCGCGCTCATCCTTTGTAAATCGATAAATCTTATCATTATGCTCTACCATTGTTGTATCAATTATTGAATAACCATAATCCAAGTAAACTTCTGGTTCACTAAAAGTATGGAAGTCTCTTGTTGTCGTATACATCATACGTTGATAGCTATCTCCTGAATTTCTGTCTTCTTCACTTTCATACAGTTTGGATGCCCAGAAAACAACATATTTACCGATCGTTTCATCATAAAAAATCTCTGGAGCCCACGTGTTGCCTGCTTCTTCAGGAGCTATTTCAACTAATCGTTGTTTTGACCAATTCACTAGATCGGTTGACTCCCAAACCATAATTGATCTGCTTCCATCTGTTTGCGCTCTACTCCAATCCCAATTACCATGTATTTTTAAGTCGGTCGCTATCATGTAAAATTTATCGCCTTCTGGAGAACGGATTATAAAGGGATCTCTTAAACCTTGTTCACCTAATTCTGATGTAATGACAGGCTCACCATCATTAAGTTGCTGCCAGTGAAGTGGGTCATTTCCTTCACTCAAGGCGAAATAAATTTGCTCACCATTTTCAGATCCTTCACCTGTAAAATAACTAAACAGATAACCTTTATAATCCATTGACTCTGGCATTTCTTTTACTTTTGCAACAAATTGTTTAGTTTCTTTTTTACCATTGAGCTCAATAGTCGCTGTTAATGTTACTTCTACGTCACCTTCTCCATGTTCAGGACGTGTTACTTCACCTGTTGTTGTAATGATTGATGGATCTTCTGATGTCCAAGAGATAGTAGTGTTATTCTCCCCTTCTGTTGGTAATGTCAAATTACCACGGACATCATCAATATTATAAACTTGTAACAGGTCTACCGCTTCTTTCACTAAATCTTTGTCTTTGTTCTTGTCTTTTTTACTTTTGTCCTTATCTTTATTTTTTTCAGCTGGACTAGCACCTGTTATAACATCAATACCATCCAACACATAGCTACCAGCTTTCACTACTATTTTTGCTGTATGCTTCTGCTTTTTCAGACCTCGAATGTTATAGGAAGTTTGTCTATCTCCTTTTGCATATACCCGGTAGTCCTCCTCAACCAACTGCTCATCAATATACACATCGATTAACGCATCTGGAGTTGCACCAAATAAATTGAAGCCACTTCCCTTAAAATCAAAGAGAATCGTATCTTCATTTTCTTTCGGTGTGCTGTAAATATTTACACCACGATAATCCATATATTGTTCTTTTACTTCATTGTCACCTAATGAAACTTTTAGCGTATGTTGTTTTTCTTCTAATCCTCTGACAGAATATCTTATACCATCAGCGTCCACATCAAAATTACCGACGCTTTCTCCATCTAATTCCACATGGTAAGTTGTTTCATTTTCTACACCTGCAAGATAATCAATTCCCGTACCAGTGAAATTAATGAAGATATAAGGATTATCATTAAAGTTCGCCCAAGCATTTGTGCTATTAGCTCCCCATGTGTTGCCATTCTCACGGTAAGCATACACCGTATTTTCTTCATTTCCTATTTCTGAATCATCAGCTATTGCAGTAAAGTCATTTGGAGCTAATGTTGTAACAGCTTCAAAATCAACAGGATCATCCGTCTCTATTTCTGCGCGAACAAAACTAGTATAAGCTTCTTTTGCAACAACTTTGAGTGTGTGTTCTGCTTCTTCTAGGCCTGTTGCTTCCCAAACCTTTTTTACAACGGAACTATTATTCAAATAATTAGCTTCACCGACAAGCTCTCCATCTAAATAAATATCTGCTGTTCCATTTGATGAATTTGTTTCACCAAACAATCTGATAGCATTTCCTTTAAAGGTAATTTCAAAAGAATCACCGTCATTTCCCCATGCATTGCGACTGTTGGAACTCCAATCTCCCGAGTAATAAACCTTGTGTAATGTTCCTTGCTCATTAGTTGTATCTGTATGTTCCACTGTTATGCCGTTCCAGACTGGATAATCACTTGATGCCCTCATTTGTGTACGGTTAAAGTGTGCGTAACCTGCCTGGATAAATTCCCAATCTCCGACATATCCAATTGGATTCCATTGATCATCATTGGCTAATGCTTCTTCTTCTGTTCCATAAATTTTACCTTGCGCATTATCCAGCTTTAATGACTCGTATGAATAGCCATTAATTGGTTCAATACGTAAATTATCAACAAGCGTTTCGTAATAACCTGAACCTAATGTCACCCTTCCCGCCATTACGGTAGAATCTTCATCTGTGTAAGAAGTAATTTCTTCACCATCTAGATAAAGGGTAAAGACATTCCCTTTTGCTTCAAATGCTAAGTTGTGCCAAACGGTATTATCAAACGCTTCTATTGTTCCTTCTTCTACTACTTTTCCAAGCTTAAGAATCTCATACTTCCCATCTAAATAAATCTTAGCATTATAGGGTGCTTGAGAATCAGACCATTCCGCTTTCACTTGACGAACACCGATTAGTGCGTAGTTTTCTCTACCTTCAGCTTTTTTAGTATGTGAGTCCAACAAAAAGTCATACGACACTTTATAATTCACCCAACGGAAATCACCTATATTGGTATTCGGGTTAACATTAGCTTCCGATCCGTCTGTACCGCCCCATACAGCCCAATCTGCACCAATTATATCTGGGGTGATTTTTTGTTGTAGCATATTGCCGTGTTTTTTTGCATCCGGGATGTCACGTTTTATTCTTTCATAACTTCCGCTTTTTGCAGGTTTTGTTGCTTCTTTCACCACTTCAAACGCACCGATTTGATCGGTAGTATAACGTGGTGTTCCGCCTCGACGTTCTACATAATCTCTTCCTTTTTCGTCAACACCATATTCATTATACTCAAAATCGTCTGTATATGGTAAAGGCATAATCGTATCTTTTGATAAGTCAACTGGATCGGATTCATATTCAAAATCTTCTATTTCAGCCTTTTTATCTAAAGTAGAAATGGTTACAATGGAATAAGGTTTTACCTCAACCTCATACGTCCCGTCTTCCGGTTGAATAGTATCTATCTGCTGTAACCAATTTTCATCATAATCTTGTCCTTCATCAGGTCCACGAGTCTCCCAAACAAAGACCTCTGCATTTTCCTTTCCACTTAAATTTTGAGCATTAATCGTATATTTTCTTGTCTCTTTCGTATTGTTGGCAAAAATAGTAGTATAATCGTCGGTTTCCGGATCTTTCAATGTCATATAATTATGTGTACTGGTATCAACATCAACACCACCATCAAAGAAGTTACCATCGCTATAGGTTGCATTTTTTATATATTGCCAACGTTCATTTTCAGATGTCGTGTGATCATCATACCCAACAAAATTCATTACATGTCTGACACCTTGAAGACCACCATCCACTTCATAGAAACCTGACCACGGATCAAACGCACTAATTAAATGTTTCGGATTGTATTGTGCACCTTGATAGAATGCAGCAACAGATGGCTGAAAATCAAATGATACTGCATTTAATGGCAGATTTCCTGCTCCTTCCCAGGAATACACAGAAATAATCCGTGAAGTAACATCTATAATCCCAGCACGTCCCCCGAGTCCATTATAATGTGGTTCCATGTTCTCACGGTATCTGGCATTAATCATTGGGGAAATACCTTCTGATACCCACACCTCTTTAGGTTGTTTACCTTCAGCAATTAACTTGTCTTGCAACTCCGAAAGTTCATTAGAACCAGTAAGACCATAATGGGTACTAATCACATCGATTTCGTCCATTAAATGTGGATTGTCTAGTAAAGTTCGACTAATCGTCGCTGTATCTCGATACCCATCAGCCGCAACTAGTTTTATATCTTTATAGTCTGTTTCATAATTCGGTTCTTCTTTTATTTTAGAAGTAAAGTACTCTAACCATTCCACTTCATTTCTACCATTTCCATTTTGCGCTCTCTCATTTTGAGATATCCCAATATAATCTAATCGAAATCCGTACTCTTCATAAACAGCATCGATTGTTTGTTTATACCATTGGTAACGATTCTCATATTCTTTGTCAGCAGCACCTTCCCATGTCCAGCGAGGTTCTCCCCATCTGAGAATTTCTGTTGTGATATCTTCATTAATAGACTTCGCGTCTGCTGCAAACTGGAACCCTGCTCCTCTTAATACATTGGCAGGTTCATCCTCATAACGCATTGTCGCTGGTTCAGTTCCAGACGATGAATTAATATCTCCACCTAATTCAACTTTAACATGCGATAATCCCGCTCCAGTCTCTTTATTGAATAATTGATTCATAATTTCCCAGTATTTTTTTGGATGCTCTTCTTTGTAATCGAGTAATAACCGAGATGTATTATTACCAGATACTGTACCAAATCCTTTAAAGCGACGATATTCATCGATATCATTACCATCGATCGTAATCGTTTTTGAATTTCCCTCGGCTTTGGAAACATTCATTTCAATTAGCATTCCTAATCCTAGCAATATCAATGTAATAGCTATTAATCCAATTGATCGTTTGATAATATTCTTAACAATCATACATTCCCTCATTCCCTCCAAAGTTAGTATAGATAATATTGACTTACATACACCGTACGCTTTTCCTTTAATTATGCTATGTATCATGCTGCCAATGTAATAAACATATCACTCTCAATATCCCTCCTTCTATAATGGATGCGCTTACATTATTTCACACTAACCTTATACTTTTTGTCAATATATTTACTTTTTTTACTATTATTTTTACTTATTATATAAATCTAGGGAAATAGGCCTGGTTGTGATTCGATATAGTTATAAAGTGCCCTGTCTATATTTTTTGTTCACAATATAAAAACAGCCAAACCGAAAAATTTGACTGTTTTTCCCTATCTCACAACCATTGGTCCCACTAACATTTCTAGTTCTCTACCTAATAATAAGTTACAAATATGATCATAACTAACTTCTTTATACGTCGCGAGCAGCTCTTTTACTTTATCCAGACAATATTCTTTTCAATTTCCCTCTTTATTCGCGATAGAGGCAAACTGCGAAGTAATGAAAATTTATCTAGGTGCTAACATTTATTGAGCGGACATTTAGTATCTTATTTGAATAAAAATCACTTGTTTTTTCATGTTAGCGGACATTGAATCCCTTATTTGGTTCATTTCGGCTTCCATTAGCACTATTTTCGATGAATAGCGGAATAGATATCCGCGACCACCCTATATACGGTTATGTCACAAATAGCGGAACGGATGTCCGCGCTCAGCGTAGATTTTCTTTGGAGTCCACGTTATTTCGCAATTTATGTATTTTATGCTTTCAAAAAAGGACTACCCTAAGGCAGTCCTTTCTCATCTTAATTCTCAAACCAATTATTTGCAATAGTCTGCTTATACCAGTAGAAGCTATCTTTCTTGGTGCGTTCTAATGTACGGTAGTTGACGTGTACGATCCCGAAACGCATTGTATAACCTTCCGCCCACTCGAAGTTATCCATTAATGACCATGTAATGTATCCTTTAATATTAACGCCTGATGCGATTGCACGACTTAACGCTGTTAAATGTTGCTCAAGATAATTAATACGTCCAGAATCTTCTACACTTCCGTTTTCTGGTTCATCGTTATAACAAGAACCATTTTCGGTAATATAAATCGGAATATCACCATAGCTATCTTTAATACGCATCAATACTTGATAAAAACCTTCAGGGAAGATCGGCCAGCCGATATCTGTCCGGTCATAATTCATTTCGACCATTTCCCAATCTAATAATCCTTCATTTTCTTTATAACGCGCAACATGTCCGGTGTAATAGTTAATACCGAGAAAATCAACCGGTTGATTGATCGTTTCCATATCGCCATCCTCTATGTCTAATTCGACACCTTTTTTCTTAAACCAATTGACCATAAATTCTGGATAAGTTCCTTTAAAAACTGGATCCATAAACCATTCAATATACCAAGCGATTTCACGATTACATGCATCAATATCTTCTTGACGATTACTATAAGGCTCCAGCCATGTCGTATTCGGCGCAAAGCCAATTTCGCCATCATTTCCAAGCTCACGGAATTTTTGTACGGTTTTTCCGTGGGCTACCAGTAAGTGGTGAGAAATTTGCGTTGCTAATTGCAGATCTTGATTACCTGGTGCATGAACCCCGATGAAGTTGGATAAAAAGGAGATACACCATGGTTCATTTAATGTTAGCCATTTTTTGATTTTCCCAGAAAACTCTTTAAACATTAATTCCGCATATTCTACAAATGCATCAATAGTTTCTCTGTTATTCCAACCACCTTTATCCTGTAATGCTTGTGGCAGGTCCCAGTGATACAAGGTGCACATCGGTTCAATTCCATTTTCTAATAATTTATCAACTAAACGGTGATAATAGTCTAACCCTTCTTGGTTGACTTCACCTGTACCATTAGGAAAAATTCTCGGCCATGCTACCGAAAATCGATACACATCAATGCCAAGGTCTTTCATTAACTCTACGTCTTCTTCATAACGGTGATAACTGTCACAAGCAACATCACCATTATCCCCATTTACGACATTTCCAGGTGTTTTTGAAAATGTATCCCAAATTGAAACACCTCGACCACCTTCATTGGCAGCACCTTCGATTTGATAAGATGCTGTTGCTGTTCCCCATTTCATATCTTTCGGAAACTGTATTATTGCCATTGTTAACCCCTCCAAATATCTATAATTTCGTTAAAAATTGTTGAAATGCTTTATCTGCGTGAGCTGGCAAATGCTCATGTCCATACTCATGGTATAGCGTTATCTGTTTTTCAGAACGAATCTTGTTATAAGTTGCGAACTGTGTAGATGGTGGACAAATGTGATCTCTCATTGCTGTAATCCAATTTACAGATGCGTGAATTCGTTCTGCCAAATGTTGAATATCAATATAGCCTAATTTCGTAAAGATTTCTTGATGCCTCTGATGTGTCGGATCAAAGCATCGGAAAAAATAAGCGATTTCTTCGTAAGCACCGTTTTGGATATCCATATTCCATGCTCTTTCATAATCAGATAGAAACGGATAGACTGCATATACATGTTTGACAGTCGGCTCTAGTGCTGCACAAGCAGTAGCTAATGCCCCGCCCTGTGATTGACCATAGACACCGATACGGTTTGCGTCTACACCTTCTAAGGACTTTAAGATTCTAACGGTTTGTACGGTATCAAGAAACACATACCGATAATACAAAAGATCTGGGTCGTTATCTTCTAAACCTCTAATAATATGGCCTCTTAATGTGGTACCTTTTGTTTTAAGCGTGTCTTCTGATAAGCCTCCCTGTCCTCGACAATCTAATGCAAGGACAGTGATTCCTTGAGCTGCAAAGGCAAGTTTATCTAGCCAATCGCCACTATCCACTGAGTAACCGTGAAAAATAGCGATTGCTTGGCCTGTTGGATTTTTAGGCTTCACCAATTTAGCATGAACACGTGCTCCACCAACCCCTGTAAAATATAAATGATAGCAATCTGCAAAATGCGGTGTGATATCGGCTTTCTCTACATCATATTCTAATGAATACTGTTCTAATTCATCTAAAGCACGCTTCCAATAATCATTAAAATCCTCGGGCTTCGGATTGGTACCATGATAGTTCTCTAACTCTTCGAGTGGCATATCTATGTGCATAGTTGTCCCCCCCTTTTTTACCTATTCTAAAATTCTCTCAATCTCTTTTACTTCTTTATCTGTAAATGAGAGATTTTCTACTGTTTTCATATTTTCAAGGAGTTGCTCTACATTTCGAACACCAATCAACACGCAAAGGAAACCGGTTTCCTCTTTAACACCCAAGCATTGGCCAATTGAGGAACCGATTGGTCCCTTTTATCTGCGATTAGTTTTAATTGTTGTACTTTAGCAATTCGTTCAGGAGTAATCTGATCACTTGAGATCGAGTCCGCGTTTTGAGCAATTCGGGAACCTTCAGGGATTCCATCTTGGTATTTCACACTTATCAGTCCTTGAAATAATGGCTGATAAACAATAGCTCCAAGTCCTTCCTTTTCTAATAAAGGAAATAAATGCTCCTCCGGTTCTCTTAAGAACATTGAATATTGGGCTTGATGTACAACAAAAGGTGTTCTGTACTGCTTGAATAAAGCAATGATCTCCTCCATGATTTCAGGTGGATATTTGGAAACACCCACATACAATGCTTTACCTTGTTTAACAGCTGTGTCTAGAGCCGAAACTGTTTCCTCTAATGGTGTGTCAGGGTCATAACGATGAGAGTAGTAAATGTCTACATATTCTAATCCTAATCTATTTAAACTCTGGTCCAGGCTCGCTAGCATATATTTTCGGAGCCACCATCACCATAAGGTCCATGCCACATATCATAACCAGCTTTAGTAGATATAATCATCTCGTCACGATAAGATGAAAACTCTTTTCATAAAATTTGGCCGAATAAAGATTCAGCACTTCCATTAGGCTCACCATAATTGTTTGCTAAATCAAAATGTGTAATACCATTATCAAAAGCAGTAAACAGAATTTCTTTAGCCTGTTTATACGGTGTATCTTCACCGAAGTTACGATATAAGCCTAATGATATGGCTGGAAGTATCAACCCACTGTTACCACAACGATTATAAGTCATTTTTTTGATATCTTTCTTGATTTGCTATGTATGGCATAATCACCCTCCTTTCATTAGGATACCGGTTTCATTATACCACACGCAAAAGTTATCGTTAACTTAAATGATTTAGGAAAGTCTATTAAGTTAATTATTATATAATTATCTAAAAATTGCAATCGTTTTTTTATTAAAACGATAATTTGAATACGTGAAGTAAAATTATATTTTGGTTAGATATGTAAAAGTAGTCCATCTTGAAGTACAATAAATTGTATTGAACTTCAAAGCTGAACTACTTATACTCTTCGTAAATTCTCGTTATTTTACAGCTTCCATCCATGCTTTTGCCATCAGCGTGTTTCCTGCACTGTTCATATGAACGCCGTCTGTTGTTAAGGCATATCCATTGTTGTTTTCTAAATAATAGACACAGGCTTTATGCGTTGGTACTAATACTGCGTCGTATTCTCTTGCTAGTTGTTGGACAATTTTCACATAATTTTTAAGCAATTTGTTCCCTTCTGAATTCAAATCCTCTTCAATAACGGTTGGTTCCATTAAAATCAATTGACATGACTTTACTTGCTCTAAAAGATGACGATAGGTTGCTTCAAATACTTCCGGTGTGACTTGTTCCATTTCCGGATGATCTAATTGTCGCCAAACATCATTTATACCAATCGAGATCGAGACAACGTCAGGTTCCAGGTCGATCACATCTTGTTGCCAACGTTCTTTTAAATTAATAATTCGATCGCCACCAATACCCCGATTTAAAATTTCAAAATTCTTCTCAGGTATCGTTACGCGTAAATAATCATGAACAAGTCGTACGTATCCTGTTCCTATTCCTTCTTGATCCTCATATCTTCCCCATTCTGTTATACTGTCACCGATAAAAACAATTCGCTTGCCTATATCCATCGTAATACTCCTTCTTTTTCAAACGAGTGTTTTCTTTTTATCATACCACTTTTTTACAATTTGCTCAGCCTTTTTACCATAGATATCAAAATCGAGATCATTTTTGGCCTCTTCTTCAGGATATAATTCCGTCTTCCAATCCCACCAAAAGAATCCAGCAAACCATGGTTTATCCCAAAATACTTGAAATACAGATTGATAAAAATTTGCTTGTTCATCCTCACTAAAAGGTAAATGCGTATTTTCAAAATCCCAAGGCATTGTCGCACAACCTAACGCACTGCGACAACCAATTTCCATAAAAATGATCTGCTTGTTATACTTTTTGGAAAGCTTCTCTAACTTAACACTTATCTGTTCCCACTTTTTTACCATGTTTTCTACTGAATCACCTGGTTTTTCGGCTACCGGATAGTAAGCACTTGTACCGATAAAATCAACGGCATCAAACCATTCCACACCTTCTTCTTTACCATGATTCGCATTATAAATGATAGGACCTTGGTAGAGACGACGAACTTGTTCAATCACAAGTCGCCATCTGTCCACTTGGAATTCTGTATTAATCATTTCACAGCCGATACAGAACATTTCACATTCAAGCTCTTGTGCTAATTCAGCATAATGTAATAAGAAATTGGTATAAGAGCCGAACCATTGCTTCCAGTCATTCTCAGCTTCCTCAGGAAAACCAATACGTGCTCGCCATATACCGTCACGACAATTCACCACGGGTTTCAAACAAACTTTTAAACCTAATGATTTCGCATGTTTTACCGCAAATATAATGTCATTATCTGTCATCGTATGCCCATAATCAAAATGAATAGCTGTTGAATGATACGTATCTTGCAAGGCGAAAAATGACAATGCGATCCATTCACTGCCTGTTTCTTTTAATTTATTTAATGAATCAACTGCTGCTTCTGTACGGTAAGCTCCTCTTGTCGTATTCCAGCCATAAGTCATACCTTTTACGAAAATTTCCTGCATGTTACTCATCCTCAATGTGTAATATGATAAACACTTCTTACGTTAAGTGTTTTTTCTATGTCTTCCTTTGTAAGAGACTGTGTTAGACTTTTTTTATCTATTGTCACGATTTTTGGCTCATTCGCTGATAAATCAAAGAAGTTATCTGATAATACAACATCTTGCTTTAATTGTATTTCCACGTATTTTGTGTAGGATATCGCACTTACGCTTATCATAAATTGTTCGTCACTTTCTTCGACCTTAACATCCAGTTGCGGATTCAAAAATTCAAAATGTTTTGTTTTTGCAAAAATAACCGTTGTACTGCTATATAATTGCCCATCGATATATAGAATTGCTTCTAAATACGTTTGGTACTTCGTTTCATCGTTAATTACATCTGTTAAATTTAAATACTGACAAGCTTTTGCTGATAAAGCTTCTACATCGATATCTAGGCCACCTTCTCGAATGATATTGGACTGATTATCTCGCAATTTCCATTCAATTTGACCAGTAATCGTTTCTAAATGATCATTCGTAACATAAATGGAAGCATCTTTTTCTCCCTCTTCAATCGATAATAGGATAGGGTCATAGAATTTTTTGGCGTAATAGTGTAGCGCCTTCCAACGGCCGTAATAATCTAGACTTGACCACGATGCTACTGGCCAGCAATCATTTAATTGCCAGTAAAGTGATCCCATACACCTGCCTAAATTCCGTCTCCAATGCTCAACACCGTATTTAATCGCTTCTGCTTGTAACAGCTGTGAAGTATAAAGTAGTGCATCAAAGTTTTTCGGGTAAAGGAAGTTCTCAGAGAGATAGTATAGTATCATACCATTTGCATCATCATTTTTTTGATGTTTCTCCATTACCCGAGAAAAAATATTGCGATCTTCCGGTTCTGTAAAACTTTCAATGGTTTTCATCGATGGGAATGACTGAAAACCAAATTCAGAACAAAAACGGAAATAATAGTTACGATAAGCGGTAAATGGTTTTTGACCATGCCATACTTCCCAATAATGTACATCACCTATATTCGGATCACGAGGTGCATCAAAGCCGCCACCTGATGATGGTGATGAGGACCAATAAAAGGTTTGCGGATCATATTTGGCAACAATTTCTGGTAAGATAATTTCGAACAATTTGATATAATCCCGGCGCCAATCCGCCTTCTTTGGCCAGCCCCAATGCTCCATCGCTTCCTCGACTTCATTATTACCACACCAGATACCGAGACTAGCATGATGGCGAATCCGTTTAATTTGATCGATTGCTTCTTGACGTACATTTTGTTCAAACTGATCTGTTAAACGATAGACACTACACGCATACATAAAATCTTGCCAAACAACAATACCGTATTGATCACACAAATCATAAAAGTAATCTTCCGGGTAATGCCCACCACCCCAGACACGAATCATGTTAAAATTGGCTGCGACAGAATCTTGAATGAGGCGCTCTGTTCGCTCCTCCGATGTTCTTGGCAACAAGTTATCTTCGGGAATATAGTTGGCACCTTTCATAAAGATCGGATAACCATTTATGATAAATTCGAATGATTTTCCCCACTCATCTGCCTCATGCTTTACTTCAATAGTTCTTAGTCCGATTCTTTTAGTCAGTTTGTCGATTTGTTTCCCGTCTTTCTCCATCGAAACTTCCACTGTATAAAGTGACTGCTCACCGTATCCTGATGGCCACCATAGTTGCGGGTTATCGATCTTAAATGAAAACTGCTCTGTTCCAGCTTCCTGACTTACTAATTTGCCTGCGGGATCTTTCAACAGAACGGTTGTTTCGCATTTGTTGTTTTCATTTGCTACTGTTACATCCACCGTAACCTGAACGTGATTATTCTCATGAATTTGGTGGATATGTATATCCTCTAAACGATTATCATTCCATGCTTTCATTTCTACATCTCGCCACAAACCTAAGTCAGGGATTTTCGGACCCCAATCCCAGCCATACATACTGTGTGCTTTGCGGACATGTTGATAACCATCGACTGCATGATGGACACCAGCTAAACGATCCATTGCTTGTTTTTCCTCAATATATTTTAATGGTGAGAATAACATTACCTTGATTACATTTTCACCCTCGACTAAAAATGGTTTTACGTTCCATTCATAAATGTGGTGCATATTTTCTGTTGCTGCTACTCTTTGACCATTTAATGAAATTTCAGCAATGGTATCGATACCATGAAAAGTAATTGTGATTTCATCATGTGCAAGTAATGTCTCATCTACTTCAAAGGTTTTGTAGAATAGATAATCTTTCTTTGCAACTTCTAATGCCTGGTCTTCATTATCACGATAAAAAGGGTCTTCGATTTCATTCGCATCTAATAAAGCATTCATTACAGATGCAGGCAATCTGACATCAAATTCTTTTTCAGTCTGTAAATCTTTTATTGTCCAATTGTCATTAAAATTAACTTTTAGCATCATGCACCCCACCTAATTTAGAGTCTTATATACGAGAAGCCGTACTATCTGATAGCACGACTTCGTTTTTTTACATTGATTGATAGAAATCCTTTATCACTTTTTCTGCGGTTTTACCGTACACAGCATAATCAGAGTCTTGATCTGCTTTAGATTCTGAATAGAGGATTGCTTTCCAGTCCCAAAGTCCAAAGCCTCTTACCCAATCACGTTTTGCTGTTTTTTCAAACATATCTTGATAAAAGGCTTTTTGTTCCTCTTGGTTAATGTCACCTTCCAGTCCCCAGTCATTTGGAATCTGTGCAGAGCCCGTTCTACTTGGACAACCAGCCTCCGCAAAGAAAAAATCTTTATTAAAACGCTTAATGACTTTTTCAATTCTATCTAATTGGTTATCCCAGTCTCCTAACGGATAATAGCCACTCGATGAGATAACATCTACTTCATCCCACCATGCTACATTTGCTTCCTGGTATTTATCTGTGTTATATGTGATTAAACCTGTGTATACTTCACGAACATCTCTCACTAAGCTGCGCCATTCTTTTTCTCGACGCTCTGTTTGTACCATTTCACAGCCAACAATAAACATTTCTACCTCTTTTTCTTCTGCTATTTTGGCATAGTGTAACTGATAATCTGTATAACTTTTAAACCACTCTCTCCATTTCGGTTCACATGGTACATCGATATCAAAGAAATTGATATGTGCCCGCCAAATCCCATCAGCAGGGTTAACAGTAGGTTTAATCATTACCTTTAAACCTAAGCTTCGTGCATAATCAATCATATCTTTTAATTCTTCATCTGTTACCATATGTTCACCTTGATAGATAACATCGGTAGAAAATGCTGTTTCTTGTGTTGCAGCTAAAGCAAAAATAACATAATTACTTGCTGTTCTTTCTTTCATTAATTGTAGAGATTCTTTTGCTTCTGGTTTGGTAAAATCTCCACGTTTAGCTCCCCAACCAAACGTGAACCCCTTAATATACTCCATAATTACCTCCGTTATTTTACTGATCCTGATGTTAAGCCATTATATATATGTTTTTGCAAGGAAATAAATGCAATAAATGTTGGAATTATGGCAAGCATGATCCCAGCACAGATAACTTCCCATTCAGACCCATATGGTCCTTGGAATTTAAACAATGCTGTTGAGATAACATGCAATTCCGTTTTCGGCATATATAAGAACGGTGTATAGAAATCGTTATAAACGAAAATACCTCTTACAATGATCACCGTAACAATTGCTGGTTTTAATAATGGTAAAATAATTTTCGTATAAATCGTAAAATACGATGCACCATCCAACATGGCTGATTCGTCCAATGAAACCGAGATCGAATTCATAAATTGCAGAAAAATATAGATAGCGATAATATCCGTACCTAAGTAAAGCACAATCGCCGCCCACATCGTATTAAATAAACCAAGGGCATTTACGATTTGGAATGTTGCTACTTGTGTGGTTACCCCAGGTATTAACGTTGCAAGTAAGAATGCACCCAAAATTAATTTACTTCCTTTAAACTTGAAACGATTCAAAACAAAGGCAACCATAGAACCGATAAGAGTTGTACCAATGATGGAGATCACGAGTATAATTACGGTATTTTTAAAGCCGTTTAACATATTCCCTTCCACAAAGGCACGTTTATAGTTTTCAAAATTCGTCCAATCACTCGGAGGAGTTAGTGGACCTGTTGTTGTATATTCAGTACCTGTTTTAAAAGAGGCAAAAAATACAACTAAAATGGGTAATAGTGCAGCAATTACTCCTAAAATTAATGAACCATACTTTAAAATGCTTCCCGCAGCATATTTTGTTTTCATCTTAATCCTCCTCCGAAAAGAATCGTTTTTGTAGGACAGTTACAATTACAACGATAAATAAAAGAATAACTGCCATCGCTGATGCTAGACCAATTTTTCCGTATTTAAATGCTGTGTCTACTGTTTGAATAACAAATGTTGCACTTCCATTTGCTCCACCAGTCATAATATACGGAATTTCAAATGCGCTTAATGCACCGCTAATTGCTAATACAAGGTTTAAAGAAATAATGATACGGATACTAGGCATAATAATATACCGGAATTGTTGCCAACGGTTCGCACCATCAATTTCGGCCGCTTCATAAATTTCCCCAGAGATGGAAGAAATCGCACCTAAGAAAATAATGAAGTTAAAGCCCATGTATCGCCAAATCGATGTACCAGCTAATGAAATATTGATAATATCTGGATTACCGAGCCAATGCATTGTAAAATCACCAAGGCCGATCATTTGTAGTACTGTGTCTAATGCACCATCTGGTCGGAAGAAAAACAAGAACATAAAACCAATTGCTACCCCATTAAGTAAATACGGGAAGAAAATAACACCTTTAAAAAAGTTTTTTAATCGAACCTTAAAACTTAAAATGGTTGCAAAGTATAAGGCAACTCCCATTTGTACGAATGTTGCAAAGAAATAGTACAAACTGACACCGAATACTCGGAAATACTGTGGATCGGTAAATACAGTGATATAATTTTCCAACCCTATAAATTCTTTTTCACTGTAACCATTCCAGTCTGTAAAACTATACCAGAACATATTTGCAACAGGTAAAAAGGAAAATGTAGCAAGTAATGTAAGTGGCACAATTAAAAAGGATACAATAATAATGATTCGTTGTGTTCTATATGATAATTTGGAAAACATCTAATTGTCGCACCTCCTGGTAAAAACTAAATGAAACTGGAAGCGATCTACTTCCAACATTTCATTTAATTTTCACTTTTCTCTCTATTAATCTATTATTTGTAAGGAGTAGATACTATTTTCTTTAAGACAGTAAAAATAGATTCATTGTGTAAAAGGAACACTATTCACCACTATTGGGTGAATAGTGTACACACATTTTACTTTTCGTTTACTATTTTTTCGTAAGCAGCAGACCAATCTTCATTCCATTTATTCATTAAATCGTCAAATGATTCATCACGGTTACCGATTGCTGCTTCGATTAGAATTTGTTTTCGTGGCTCTAACCAAAGCCCAACTTCCGATTCTTTATCAATTTCATCTAACAAGCCTTTTTTCCCTTCTGGAGCAGGTGTTAGCATCGAGAATTCCCAGCCCTTCTCTTCACCAGCTGCTAAAGCTTCTGGTAGTGGAACATCTTTAGATGCACTAATTCCACCAGCTTGCTCTACAGAGTATCCTGATTCATGAATAAACCAATCTACCCAAGCAAAAGCTGCTTCTTTATTTTCGCTGTGCTTATTGATAGAAATATTCAAATCAGCACCTAATGAGAAGATCGTTTTTTCTGCGTCTGTAGGATAAGGCATAATTGCGATATCGTCTCCATTTTCACCAGCACCTTGAATTTGTTCAAGTGCCCAGGAACCTAATACCATTGTAGCAATTTCCCCTTTATTCATTCTTACTTTAGAAGATTCCCAGTCTGTTGTTAATGGATCTTCTTCAATCAAACCTTTTTCTGCAAGGTCATACATTAATTTATAGTGTTCGTAATGCGGATCCCCTTCATCAAATGGAGTTGGATCTTCAAGCATGTCCACATTGTAATAATCAACACTTCCAGCTGTTGTCGTTACCGCACCTTCCCATTGTGTTAACGGCCAACCATCTGCATAGTTAGTATAAAGTGGAATAGCATCTGTATTGTCTTTAATTTTTTGCATTGCTTTAATAAATTCTTCCTGAGTTTCTGGAATTTCTTTCACTCCAGCTTCTTCAAATACTGCTTTGTTATAAATAATACCTGTGTACGTTACGGCAATCGGAATACCGTACACAGTGTTGTCAACTGCACGTTCTTCTACACCTAAGTAACGTTCTTTCATTTCATCTAATTTACCCATCGGTTCAAAGAACTTTGGAATATCTGCGATAGGTACTTCTACTGGTAAGTACTGTACATCACCATAGTCTTCTGTGTTCATACGTGGCATGATTTCTCCGCCGTAATCAGTTAGTGCTTCAAACTCAACATTTACATTCGGATACTTTTCATTAAATTCCTTTTTATAATCTTGATAGACTGTGTCTACAATATCCGTTCTGTGTGTAATGACAGTAAGATCACCTTTAATTTCCTTGGGATCTTTCTCTTTCCAAGTTTCATATAGTGGTGCATCAGAGCTTGTGTCTTCACCACTATCATTGCTAGTATCTTTACTATCTGATGAGCATCCTGCAATGATACCTATAACTATTAACATACTTGCAAAAAACACTAATAATTTTTTACTCATGTTTTTTGACCCCTTCCCTAATTTCTTTTTCGTTAAGTTAACGTTAAGTTAACAACAACTTAATAATAACTTGAAAACGCTTGCCGGTCAATACTTTTTTTGATTTTTTATAAGTAATATTTATACTTTATGCTAAACTTTTAATAACTTATACACTCATATAAACCTTTGATAGATTTTAACATTCATATAAACACAGACAAACATTATTAATTTAGCGTTAAAGTTATCAAAAATCACAAGCAAGATGTTATCGGTTCAAAAAAATGATCACACACAACCACCCGATCCTGCGAACACTCGCAAAAATAAAAAAGAGAGACTTCCTCCCATTCTGATTAATGATGAGTGCTAAGTCGACGCTGTGGAAAAATACTCCCTTTCCGTGGGCACGGCTTCAGCTAACTTGGTAAAGACAAGCACTTTACCAAGTGGATCTTCAGCTCGCGCTGTTCCCACAGGAGTGTCGCATTTTTCCACAGCTTAGAATAGTGTTCTGTTAAAAGACAGGTATTTCAAAAAGTATAGTTCCATGAGTTCTATATTTTCAAAAATCAGGACATTAAAATTAGCGGAGGCAGAATACGAAGACTCCTATGGGAACAGCACGAGTCTGAAGACCCCGCAGGAAAGCGTTCTTTGCTTTCCGAGGAGGCTGAGGCCGTGCCCATGGAAAGCGCAGTATTCTGCCGGAGCGAATGGTAGCACTCATCTCTAATCAGAACGGGAGAAAGCAAATCACATATGAGTTATTCCGCAGTTTATGTTTTTTGTGCACCATTTCAAACTTTCCCTTTATCGAGTAGGAGGATAATCATTAATTGATTATCCGACCTCTCACACCACCGTACGTACGGATCCGTATACGGCGGTTCCAACTTATTTAGGCATGCACCTTTCTATAGTGCTGTAGACTAGAGATT